>NZ_NEWD01000001.1 GCF_002234915.1 Bifidobacterium vansinderenii
GCTCGGCACAACGATGATTGGCTCGAACGCTCGGTCAACATCAATGACATTACCGATAAATTCACCCCAGGAGCCATCGGGCGCAAGAAAGGCTACAAGATCAAGTACGTCGGCAAGGACTACATCGTCCTTGCCGACATGATCGCAGGCTATTTACGCATCATTGACAAACATGCCGGCGGCTTTGTCACATTGGATGGGAAAGTCAGCAAAAACGACAAAGAAACACATTTCAAGATTCGCAAGCGAAAGGATATGTGATTTTCATGGAAGCGACTCTGTTCCACGATTTCGATAACGTCACATCTTATTATGGCAACATTCCCAACCGACCAATGCAGCCCGATGGGCATGTCGAAGTGTACAAGATGCGCGAATCGGACCGAGACCTTCTGGACGAGGATTTCACGGATGACGTCAACCGAGTATGTGATACGACGCTCGGCTACGGCGATGTGGACTTCTTCGATGCCAAACAGTGCTGGTTACTGGCCGGCTGGCTAGAAGCTCGTCTTACACAGCCGATCACACCACGCTTGGCGGAAATCTATCGTAAACTTGATGACTTCGCTCGCAGCGCGGTCGAATACGGCACCGGTATGGTCATCGAACTGTAGGGAGACAATCGAATGAAAACCTCCTATCGACTAATCGGCCTATTCTGGGATCACCGGCCAGAATCCAGTCTTTCTCTGGAACCAATCGACTATGATCCGCTCTATTTGGAAGCCGGACATCCCGATTGCCTATTCGACTTTGCAGGAAAGCATCGATATATTACGCTGACCGAACTATTATCGGTGGATTCGCAGCATGCAGCGGACTCCCTATCCGCAAAGCTGACAGGCAGCACCGGCATCGCCGTGATCTATGACTTCAACCCAACCTTTCAGGGAAGTACGGCATGCCTGTTCTTCCGACATCGTGTGAAGCAGGCCTTGAAACTGCTGGAAGACATGGTTCCGGACGTTTCGGTGAAGTTGATGAAAGCGCCAGAGTTGGGATTGGCCGCATGATCAGTACGGCGCTAGACCTCATACGGCTAATTGAAAACTATCAGCAATACCTGAAACAGCATGGCGTGCATTTCGATGACCAAGGTTTCCCTTCTATGCAAAGCGAATGGTATCTGGATCGGTGGCCAGACCAAGTAGTAACGTATCGGGAACGCAAATCACGACTTGTCACCGATCCATCCCGTACCGCGTTGTGCTTCTACTGCGCGGACGAACGCATCTACCCTCGCTGGGAGCGCGTACTCAACGAGCTTGACGAATATCGCCCGTTCATGGGAGTGATTGGATCGGACGTAACCGTTACCCTAGATATGGATCTTGAATGGCAGCGGGCAACCATTCTGCTCAATCAATTATTCGACACGGTGCTCGCAGTCAACGGAATCAAGCTCATTCAGAATCTACGCATCGGTTCGCCATCGACATTATCCTGTCTGCTTGGTGTACCGGAGGGAGTCATGGCTGCTTCCGGCACGCTTGGCTGCGCGCTTACCTCCGATGGTGATCTCTCCTATGCGGTCAAACTCCATACACTCAAACCGTCCAAGGTTGTGTTATATGGCAAACGGGATCCGATCATGGCGCAGCAGCTACATTCGGCGAGTATCCCATATCGCTGGTATCGCGATGCTCATGCGCTATACAAGCAGAACAAGACCATACATCGACGGTAGAAAAGACTTCCTCTCGCTCTTCGAGTTTTCATTGTCTATTTCCGTGTCGGGAATTCTTTGTTTTCGGTTGCTGTGATCGGTGTCGGTTGTCCCATCGGTGCCCCATGGGGACCGTCTGCACCCTGCTCAAAACGCATGAAACCGTTGGTTTCCCAACGGTTTCGGTTTGAGCGGATGACGGGAGTCGAACCCGCCTTTAGAGCTTGGGAAGCTCTCGTTCTACCGATGAACTACATCCGCGAAAGGTGCGCCTTGTGGGCGCGAGGAATCAGTCTAGCACGCCGTCACGGAACCCCCAAGGCAGCCGTCCGAATTTGGAAGCACCCAAGGGGTAGACCCCGCTCAGTGCAGGGAGATGCGCTGGCCGGGAACCGCTCCGGCGGCGCGCAGCTCGCGGCTCATCTGCATCAGACGGGCGATGCGCTCGCTGGTCGGCGGGTGTGTGGAGAACAGACGGCTCAGCCCCTCCGCGGTGAACGGATTCGCGATCATCAGCGCGGAAACACTCTGCGTGCCGGCGGTCTGCGCCATGGGCGCCATCTGCACACCGGACTCGATCTTGTTCAAGGCCGACGCCAGTGCCTCCGGGTCGCCGGTCAGACGACTACCGTCCTCGTCCGCGTCGAACTCACGCGTGCGGCTGATGGCCATCTGGATCAGGGACGCGCCGATCGGCGCAAGGATCATGCTCACGAGCAGTCCAAGCACATTGCCGCCGCCGCTCTCACGATCATCGTCGCTGCTGCCGCCGAAATACATCAGCGAATACCCGAGATACGTGATCACCGTGCTCATGGCGGACGCGATCGCGCCGGTGAGAATATCGCGATTGTAGACGTGCATGAGTTCGTGGCCGAGCACGCCGCGGATCTCACGTTCGTTGAGCAGCTGCAGAATGCCCTGCGTGCAGCAGACCGCCGCATGCCGTTCGTTACGGCCGGTGGCGAACGCGTTCGGGCTCATGGTGGGCGCGATGTAGATGCGAGGCATCGGCTTGCCGGCGCGCGCGGAGAGCTCACGCACAATGCGATACAGTCCCGGCGCCTCCTGCTCGGACACCCACTGGGCGCGCATGGATGCGATGGCCAGCTTGTCGGAGAACCAGTAGGACACGAACGTAGTGGCCAGGCCTATGCATATGAATAGGCCAAGCGTGCCTCGGCTACCGCCGGTGAGCCACCATATCAGCATGATGATGGCCCACATCAGCGCGAATAGGAGCGTGGTTTTCAGGCCGTTGAAGTGACCACGCACATGAATTTCACGGTCCATGGGACTCAACGTAATTATTCAGACTGGATGTTTGCTGAAGATTCGGGGGAAACCGGGTGCGAACATGCGCGGCTGCCGGAACTTGCCGCAGCCACGATGGACAGCATGGCAAACGCCCCTGCGAACGGCACGGCCCGCATCACACCCCGCATCACACCAACCCGCATCACATCAGCCCGTCCGCCTCAAGCACCTCGACCATACGATCGAAACACTCGCGCAGCATCGGATGCGGCATGGCGAAGTTCATGCGCACGCATCCCGCGCCGCACTCACCGCACTCACGACCGTCGGTGAGCGCCACGTGCGCGTTCTTGTAGAAGTAGTCGGCGGGATTCTCGATGCCCAGCGGAGAGAAGTCGAGCCACGCGATGTACGTGCCCTGCGGCGGCACGTATCCCACGCGCTGCAGTCGCGTACGCATCTGCTCGTTCACGTACGCCACGGATTCGTCAAGGTAGGCGCGCATGTCATCGAACCACGCGCCACCGTGCTCGTACGCGGCCGTGGTGGCGATCGCGCCGATCGTGGCGGTCTGATGCTCCGACCATTCGGCGCGGTCCATCCACATGTCCAGATCGTCGGGGTTCGTCAGGATCACCTGCGCGCACTTGGTGCCGGCGATGTTGAACGACTTCGACGCGCTGGTGGCGGTGAACGCCTGACGCGCGGTGGTCTCGTTGAGCGCGGCGAACGGCACGTGCTCATGGTCGTCGTACGTGAACGGCGCGTGGATCTCGTCGTTGAAAATGCGCACGTCGTAGCGTTCGGCGAGCGCGGAGATGCGCAGCAGTTCGTCGCGGGTGAGCACCTTGCCGATCGGGTTGTGCGGATTGCACAGCATGAGCGCGCGGCAGCCGGATGCGAAGGCGCGTTCGAGGCCGTCGAAGTCGAACATCCAGCCGTTGATGCAGTGGCGGGGTTCGTTCACGCGCAGCATGGGCACTTCGATCACGTCGATGTTGTAGAGACGCGGCACGCTGAGGAACGGCATGTAGGCGGGCGTGGGCACGACGATCGAGTTGCCGGCGCCAACGATCTCGCGCAGGAACACCTCAAGCGCCTCGAGGATGTCAGGCACGGGCCGGATGCAGGCGGGGTCAACGTCCCAGCCGTAGCGTTCGCGCTGCCAGCGTGCGCAGGATTCAGCCACGCGATGCTTCCACGGGTCAGGGATGTAGCCGAGGCAGCCGCGTGCGGTGGCGTCGGTGACGGCCTGCTGCACACAGGGGGCGAGTCCGAAGTCCATTTCGGCGATGAACGCGCCGATACAGCCGGGGAAGCGGGTCCACTTGTCGGAGCCGACGGCCTCGAGATCGGCCATGCTCTGTCGGTCGATCACCTCGGCGTCGAATCCGCTGAAACCGCGGTTGCCGTGCGCGTTGCGCTTGTCGCGTTCGGAGTCGTCGATCAGTACGTCGTCATTCATCACCATGCTCATGCCGACCATTGTGCATGTGATCGGCCGGCCGTGGCATGGCCTACACTCCCCCAACCGGTTATGCACTTCCCCAATCCGCTTATCCGCGCTCGCGAGGCCGCCGTCTACCCCAGCGCGGGCTGTTCGTACGTCACGTGGTCCTTGAGATATCCGCGTGCGGTGCGCGTGAGTTCCTCGCGCAGTCGTCGCAGCGAGTCGCGCGTATCGTTCGCGCGCGTGAGGATGCCGATCTGACGGCTGGCGTTCACGTCGGCGATCGGGCATGCCACCAGATCGCTCTGCAGGTGCAGTTTCGTGTCGAGCGTGGGGACGAGTGAGACGCCCATGCCCATTTCGACCAGGTTCTGCGTGGCCCAGTAGTCGTCGGTGGCGTGGCGGATGTCGGGTTTGAATCCGGCGCGGCTGGCGAGCTTGAGCAGGTTCGCGCGGCAGGTGGCGCAGCCGGCGATCCAGTGTTCGCCGCGCGCTGCGGTCAGGTCCACGGCTTCGTGCGACTTCTCGTAGGCGCGGCCGATATCGCTGGCCCTGCGTACGAGCAGTCGCAGCGGATCGATGCCGAGCGGTTCGAATTTCAACGATTCGTCGATCTGCAGGAAGTGCGGGAGCGTGCCGTACCGGAAGATGATGGCCGCGTCGGCCTCGCCGCTGCTGACCTGTTCCACGGCCTGCGGCGGTTCCATCTGCGCGAGGCTGACCTCGAGTCGATCGCGACGGTCGGTATCGTTGGATTCGTCGGCTTCGTTCGCCATGCTGATCTTGACCACGGTCTTCGCCACGATCGTGGAGCAGATCGACGGCGGCGCCACGATGCGTAGATGCGCGAAGCTGCCGCGCTGATAGTCGTTCAGCTGCAGCTGCGCCTGGGCGAGTGAGTCGGCGATCGCCTCGCCGTGACGGGCGAGCATGGCGCCCACGGGCGTGAGTTCCACGCCGCGCACGGCACGCGTGACGAGCTGCATGCCGCACTGTGATTCGAGTTTCTTCACCTGCTGGCTGATGGCGGGCTGACTCCAGCCGAGCGCCTTCGCCGCGGCAGAAAAAGACCCGCAACGCTCGATCTGCCAGAGGGTTACGAGCGATTGCGGGTTCAGTTCAGCCATGCCGTCCTACTTTCCAAGTGCGAACACACCACGTGATCACGCTGTGCGACCACGTGATCACACCCAGAATATCGTGTGATCACACGGAATATCGGAATATCGGAGCGGCGGGGCCGGTTCTAGTCGAGGGCGAGCGCGCGCATCTGCTCGGGCTCGATGACCTTCTTGTGTTCGCGGCCTTCCTTGGCTCCCTCGGCGCGCTCGAACGCGTCGATCTTCTTCCAGCCGGCGAAGTCGATCGGACGGATGCCCTTGGACGCGAGCAGCTCGTCGATGGATTCGGGGTTGCGGTCGGCGGCGAACAGGCCGTGTTCCGGAGCGGCGGAGAAGTCCTCGAGCATGTGGTTCACGATCATCAGCGCGTCGGACTTGGTGGAGCCGATCAGGCCGACCGGGCCGCGCTTGGCCCAACCGGTGGCGTACAGGCGCGGACGCACCTCGCCGCCGTCGGCCTCGGTGGTGATGCGGCCGTCGCCGTTCGCGTTGGCCAGGTGCGCGCCCTTCTCGTCGTAGGCGATGCCGGGGGCGGTGGCGGGCTTGTAGCCGATGGCGTGGTACACGGCCTCGACCGGGTAGTCCTCGAACTCGCCCAGGCGGGTCATCTTGCCGTCGGCGCTGGTCTCGGTCTTCTCCACGCGGATGGCCTTCACCTTGCCGTCCTCGCCGAGGATCTCGGTGGGGGCGGAGTTGAAGTGCAGGTAGTACTTGCGGTCGGCGGGGTTGCCCTCGTAGTCGACGTCGCCGTCGTCCTCCATGTCCTCGGCCATCTCGCGGATGGTGAACAGCTCCTCGACCATCTGACGGGCGAGCTTGTCCTTGCCGGCCACCTCGATGGTCTCGTCGTCCAGATCGAAGTCGTCCTCGTTGATGATCAGCTGCACGCCGGGCAGCTTCTCCATCTCGCGCAGCTCCTGCACGCTGAACTTGGCCTGGGCCACGCCGCGGCGGATGAACAGGTGCAGCACCTTGGCCTTGTTCTTCTGGATGCCCTCGTACACGTTGTCGGGGATGTCGGTCTTGGCCTTGAGATCATCGGCGTTGCGCATGAGCTCGCGCGCCACGTCCATGGCCACGTTGCCGCCGCCGATCACGGCCACGTTCTCGGCCTCGAGCGGCCATTCACGGGCGCCCGTGGGGTAGCCATCGTACCATTCGACGAACTTGGCGGCGCCGTACACGCCGTCCAGATCGGAGCCGGGCAGACCGAGCGGCTTGTCCTTGACGGCACCGGTGGCGAACAGCACGGCGTCGTAACGCTCGAGCAGTTCGTCGAGCGTCACGTCCTTGCCGAACTCGACGTCGCAGTACAGGTGGATGTTCGGATTGTCGAGCGTCTTCTCGAGCGCGCCGGCGATGAACTTGATGGAGGGGTGGTCGGGGGCCACGCCGTAACGGACCAGGCCGAACGGCACGGGCAGCTTCTCGAACAGGTCGATGCGCGCGGTGGCGGGCAGGCCCAGTTCCTCGCTGCGCTTGGCGAGCTGCTTGAGCAGGATATCGGAGGAGTACACGCCGGCCGGACCGGAGCCGATCACGGCGATGCGAAGTTCATTGGTGTTCGTATTGTCAGTCACGCATTACAGGGTAACGCATTTCCGCCCTACGGAACAGAGGGGAAAACGGCTTTCCGTCGCGGTCTGCACGGTTTCGATGCAGGTCCGTCATGATTCGCGCGTGTTCACCCGGTTGACCATTAAGCGTCATATCATGTTCACCGATTACGCGCGCCACGTATCGCGCCATGCAGAGAGCGCATGACGTGCATCGATTGACGCGCATCGGCGCTCCGATATCGGAAGATCGCCGAAACGCTAATCGAAAAGAACAAGAAGGACAAATCATTATGAGTGAGAAGACCGAGAAGACGGAGGCGGCCGAACCTGTCTCCGGAAGCGGCGGCGAGACGACCCAGTCCCGCACCGTCACGCAGGACAAGAGCGACGCCGGTTACGCGAAGGAGCTCAAGCCCCGCCACATCCAGATGATCGCCATCGGCGGCTCGATCGGCACCGGCCTGTTCCTGGGCGCGGGCGGCCGTCTGGCACAGGGCGGCGCCGGCCTGACCATCGCATACGCGATCTGCGGCATCTTCGCGTTCCTGATGGTGCGCGCGCTGGGCGAGCTGGCGATCCGCCGTCCGTCGTCGGGTGCGTTCGTCTCCTACGCCCGTGAGTTCCTGGGCGAGAAGGGCGCGTACGTGACCGGCTGGATGTTCTTCCTCGACTGGTCCACCACCGTGATGGCCGACATCACCGCCGTGGCCGTGTACTTCCACTACTGGAAGGCGTTCGCCGACGTGCCGCAGTGGCTGCTCGCGCTGGGCGCGCTGGCCCTTGTGTTCGTGCTCAACATGATGAGCGTGAAGATGTTCGGCGAGGCCGAGTTCTGGTTCGCCGCGATCAAGGTGTTCACGATCATCGCGTTCATGGTCATCGCCATCTGGGCGATCGTCACCGGCGCTCCGGTGGGCGACACGCACGCCGGCATCGCCAACATCACCGAGCACGGCGGCTTCTTCCCGATGGGCATCGCGCCCGTGTTCGCCCTGACGCTGGGCGTGGTGTTCGCGTTCGGCGGCACCGAGATGGTGGGCGTCGCGGCCGGTGAGGCCAAGGAGGCCAAGGAAGTACTGCCCAAGGCCATCAACTCGATGATCATCCGCATCTTCGTGTTCTACGTGGGTTCCGTGATCCTGATGGCGCTCGTGCTGCCGTACACCGCGTACTCGTCGAACGAGTCGCCGTTCGTCACGTTCTTCTCCGGCATCGGCATCCCGCACGCGGGCGACGTGATCCAGGTGGTCGTGCTCACCGCCGCGCTGTCGTCGCTGAACGCCGGCCTGTACGCCACCGGCCGTACGCTGCGCTCGATGGCCATCGCCGGTTCCGGACCGAAGTTCGCCGCGCGCATGAACAAGCATCACATCCCGTACGGTGGCATCATCATCACGTCCGCGCTGGGCCTGATCGGCGTGGTGCTCAACGCTGTGCTGCCGTCCGACGCGTTCGACATCATCATGAACCTGGCCGGCATCGGCATCGCCGGCACGTGGGCGTCGATCCTCGTGACGCATCTGGCGTTCCTCAAGAAGGTCAAGGCCGGCGAGGAGACCCGTCCCGAGTACCGCATGCCGGGCGCCCCGTACACGAACTACGTGTCGCTGCTGTTCTTCGCCATTGTCGTGATCTCCAACCTGACGAGCGCGTCCGGCCGTTGGACGCTCGCCCTGTTCGTGGTCGTCGTGATCGCCATGATCATCGGCTGGTACTACGTGCGCGGACGCATCGACGGCAATCTGATGGACGAGATGCTCGACGCCGACGCCGTGGACGCCGACGAATCCGCCGCGAAGTAGTCACCGAGCAGGAGTAAGGAGTACGTCATGCGTATCCATATCACGTACACGGGCGGCACGATCGGCATGGTCGACTCGCCGCACGGTCTGGCTCCCGGCGCCGACATGCTCGGCTGGCTGCACGGACTGCTCGACGGCACGCAGATCAGTCCCGATCAGGTGTCGTACACGGAACTCGATCCGCTGATCGACTCGTCGTGCGCCACGCCGGAAAGCTGGCAGGCGATCATCAACGATCTGCGCGCGCATCGCAACGACGCCGACGCATTCGTGGTGCTGCACGGTACCGACACGATGAGCTATTCGTCGGCCGCCGTCTCGTACGCGCTCACCGGGTTCGGCAAGCCGATCGTGTTCACCGGATCGCAGTATCCGCTCGGCATGGTCGAGACCGACGCCACGGCCAACGTGACCGGCGCGCTCAACGCGGTGGTCAGCGGTCGTGCGCATGGCGTCTCGCTGTTCTTCGGCCATCATCTGATCGCCGGCAATCGCGTAAGCAAGGTGTCGTCGTGGGCGTTCGAGGGCTTCGACGCGCCGTCGGCCGGACTGCTCGCCCAGACGGGCGCGCCCTGGCACTGGGAGTCGTACGAGAGCCGCGGCGAGGGCTGGTACGATCCGCTGCCGTACACGCGGCACGACGTCGCCGTGATCGACATGGCGCCGGGCATTACCGCCGCGCGTCTCGAGGCCATGCTCACGCCGCGTCCCGAGGCGGTGCTGATCCGCGCGTACGGCGTGGGCAACGTGCCGTGCACCGAGCCGGGTCTGACCGACGTGCTCGCCGGCGTGCTCGAGGAGGGCGTGCCTGTGGTGGTGGCGTCGCAGTGCCAGCAGGCGACCGTGCTGCTCGGCCATTACGAGGCGGGCGACGCGATCGCACGAGCTGGCGCAATCGGCACGGGCGACATGACGCTCGAGGCCGCGTACGCGAAGATCGTGTTCCTGCTCTCGCAGGGCCTGACCGGCAGCGATCTGGCCGCGTGGATCCCCCGATCCATCGCCGGCGAGATCACGGTGTGAGCGGGGTTCACTGGATCGGCTACTCCACCCAGTGAGCTGATTGATCGGGGTGTGTTCGACGCATACGTACGTCGAACACACCCCGTACTCGTCTCCACGGTGCTTGTTTGACGCATCGATGCGTCGGATAGACCTCGGAAAGGCCCCCACAGTGCTTGTTTGACACATGCGTACGTCGGATACGCACCGTAATGGCGTCCCCGCTGCTTATTCGTCGCACGCGTACGTCAAACAAGCAGCGAAACGATGTCCCCGTACAGGTTTGTTACGCGTGTGCGACAAACCCGCCGCACTCCGTCATCCGCAACGACGCCTATTCCCGATCGATGAGGGCGGTGAGCGCCCACAGGATGCTAACCACGTCGATCGCCTCCTGCATGAACGCGCCGATCACCACCGGGATCAGGTTGAACGCGGCGGCGATCATGCACACCAGCGCCAATCCGAGGCCGATCGTCACGGCCTGCAGCATCACGCGCTTGGTGCGGCGTGCGATCGCTATGGCGGACGGCACGGCGGCGATGTCGTCGTTCATGATCACCACCTGCGCCGATTCGCTCGCGGCGGTGCTCGTGCCGTCGGTGATCGCCATGCCGATATCGGCCGCGGCGAGCACGGGTGCGTCGTTCACGCCGTCGCCCACCATCATCGTCACGGATTTCGTGGTGGATTCGCCCACGAACCTCTGCAGCATACGATCCCACCACGGCTGTGCGTTCGGCCGTTCGCGCGTGGCGTCCTTCACGGCCTGCACCTTGCCTTCGGGGAACAGCTCGGCCTTCACATCGTCGATGCCGACCTCGCTCGCGATGGTCCGCGCCGACGCGATCTTGTCACCGGTGATCATCGACAGACGATCCACACCCAGGGAACGCAGTCGTTCCAACGATTCGCGCGTGTTCGCGCGTGGCACGTCACGCAGTACGATACGCGCCACGAGACGTCCGTCCACCGCCACGTAGGTGGCCATCTCGTCGGGGGCGAGCGCGGCGAAGTGATCGGCGGGGAAGATCGCGTCGCGCACGGCGCGGCTACGGGCTCGGTTGGTTTGTGCCACACGATCAGCGTGCAACGTGCGGGCGGACGCGGTCATGCGGAAGCCGCTGGTGGAGCGGAATCCATCGTGGGACCCGCTGTGCGATCCGTTGCGGAAACCGTCGGTGCCGGACGCACCCGATTCGACGGAGTCCACGGTCCGCACTGTCGTAGGTGTTCCGACGCCCACCGCAGCTGCGTTCTCGACGGCGGTTCCGCGGAATCCGGCGAGCTGTGAGACGACCGCTCCCCTGGCGGTCATACCGGCGGTGGCGTACGCGAATCGTCCCACGCGTACCGTGTGCCCGTTGACCTCGCCGGAGATGCCGTTCCCTGCGTCCTCTACGATGCCTCGCACCACCGGATAGGCGCGGCCATGACCGGGCGTGCCGTTTTCGGGGCACAGCCGCTGCCCGGCGTCGTACCGCGCGTGGAGACGTTCGACGGCGTCGGTTCCCGCGGCGGCGATTCCCTTGGCGAGGATGTGTACGGAGTAGCCTTCCACCACGCCGGCGAGCATGAGGATGTGGTCCTCGTCGAGCGCGGGTCGAGCGGCGGGCGCGGCGGAGTTATCCCCAGACCTGTTCGGGTTGTGCACAGCGAGCGCGGCGTCCGCGGCCACCACGCCGATGGGCATGTCTACGCGCACGACCTGCGGCTTCTTCACGGTGAGTGTGCCGGTCTTGTCGAAGAAGATGTGCGAGACGCGACCCAAGTTCTCGAGCACGTCCTGCGCCTTGATGAGAATGCCGGCCTTGGCGAGCCGACCCGTGCCGGCCATGTACGCGACGGGCGCGGCGATGAGCAGCGGGCAGGGCGTGGCGAGCACGAGCACCTGCGCGAATCGCGTGGGCACGCCGGACACGATCCACGCGGTGCACGCGATGATGAACGAGATCACGGTGAACGGCACGGCCATCAGGTCGGCGGTCTTGACCACGGCGGCGCGCGAGTTCTGCGCCGACCGCACGAGTTCCAGGATGCGCTGATACTGCGAATCGCGCGATAGTTCGGTGGCGCGCATGGTGAGCGTGGTGGAGCCGTTGACCGCGCCGGACATCACGCGGGCGCCGGCGAACACCTCGCGCGGCACGGGTTCGCCGTTGATGTTCGACAGGTCGAGCGTAGCGGATCCGCTGAGCAGCTCACCGTCGACGGGCACGGTCTCGCCGGGCAGCACCTGCAGCACGTCGCCGGGGCGCACGCGGTCGACGGGCACGGTGTTCCAATGATGGTCGGCGTCGGTGCGGTCCGCACCCACAGGGTCGGCATTCACGTCACGATCGCGGCGCGCATCGGCCCCACCCATGCCAGACAGGTTCATCACATGCGCGGTCTGCGGTGCCGCGTCCATGAGCGCCGTGAGATTGTTCTCCGCCTTGGCCTGCGCGTATTCCTCGATGGCCTCGCCCGACGCGATCATGAGCACCACGGCCCAGCTCGCCCAGTACTCCTGCACGGCGAGCGTGGAAAGGATCGCGACCACGGCGAGCACGTCCACGCCCACATGGCCGTGGCGGATGTCGTCGATCATGCCACGCAACGTGTCGATCACGGTGTAGACGACGAGGACGATGACGATCCACTGGCCGATGCTCGGATCGACGAACCAGAACGGATGATTCCACGGACGGCTGTCCCACAGCAGCGCCACGGGGATGACGGACAGAATGACGACGGGCAGCAAAGGCACTCGTCTGCATAAAGCGATGATGCGACTCATCGTTTCTCCTTACACTTGTGCACGGGCCGACAACGGTATCGAAAATCGGCGTGGTTTCACGCCTTGTTAACCCATCCCAAGCGTTGGCCGATCCGCGATTCCCACGATCGACGCCTGTGATACACGGCGTAAAGAAAACAGATATTCAGTTATCGCCTTGATCGTGTCATGTCGCATGGACGACGGTCACGTCTGGCTCCTGATGGGCCGACTGAGGGGAGCCGAAACGCGGCAAATAGAAAAGGGCCTCGAACCCTAAGGTCCGAGGCCCTGGCTTCCCCTTGAGGGGAAGCTGTCAGCCGCCAGGCTGACTGATGAGGTGAACGACGCAGCCGCTCAATCAGCCACGGTCGGCGATCCGCACAGTCAGCCGATCACCAACCGAAGTTGAACGGATCGTTGTTGCTGTCGCCGCTGCCGCTGTCACCGTTGCTGCCGCTGTCGCCATTGTTGCCATTGTTGTTCTGGCTGTTGCCGCTGTTGCCATTGCTGGATTCGGAGCGGTTGGAGCCGTTCACGGCGCTTTCCTCCTGATCCATGGTGACGCTGAGCTCGATGGTCTTGCCGTCGCGCACCACGGTGAGCTTCACCGTGTCGTTGAGCGCGGTGGCGCGCACGAAGCCAAGCAGCGAGGCGTTGGAGCCCACGGTCTTGCCGTTGTAGCCCACGATCACGTCGCCCTGCTTCACGCCGGCCTTATCGGCCGGGCCGCCGGAGACCACGCTCTGCACGGCGCTGCCGGCGCGGGTGGTGCCATCCGCGGTGGCGGTGTCGGTCTTCACGGTAACGCCGAGGGCCACGTGCTTCACGGAGCCGCTGCTGGTGATCTCGCTGGTCACGCGCTTGACCAGATTCGCCGGGATGGCGAAGCCGATGCCGATCGAGCCGCTGGAGCTGGACGAGCTGGAGCTGGACGACGACGTGGCGATCGACGAGTTGATGCCGATGATCTGACCGGCCGCGTTGAACGTCGGACCACCGGAGTTACCGGGGTTGATGGCCGCGTCGATCTGCACGGCGTTGGTCACGATCTCGTTGTTCTCGTCGTCCATCACGGTGACCGGACGGTTCAGCGCGGAGACGATGCCCGTGGTGGCGGTGTTCTCGTAGCCGAGCGGATTGCCGATGGCCATCACGTTCTCGCCCACGGCGAGGTTGTCGGAGTCGGCGAACTCGGCGACGGTCAGGTCGCTCGGAGCGTTCTTCAGCTTGATGACCGCAAGATCGGTGGTCACGTCGGTGCCGACCACGTCGGCCTCGTACAGCGAGCCATCGGACAGGGTCACCTGGATCTGCGTGGCACCGGACACCACGTGGTTGTTGGTGACGATGTCGCCGTCCTTGGAGATGATCGCGCCCGAGCCCTTGGCCACGCCGGTCTGGCCGCCGGACTGAATCGTGGTCTGAATGGCCACTACGGAGCCGGCCACCTTCTTGGCGACGGCGGTCCAGTCGACGGCCTCGCCGGATTCGGCCTTGGCGGTGCCGGAGCCGGAGGAGTTGCTCACCGAGCTCAGCGACGACGAAGTGGGGCTGGACACCCAGCCGTTGGAGATGGCGACGAAGCCCACGCTCAGGCTCAGCGCCGCGGCCACGACGGCTGCCACCGCACCGGTGACGACGTGAGAGATCACGCCGTTCGGCTTGGCGCCACCATTCTGGCCGTCCTGTCCCTGGCCGGGGCCGGCGTTGTTGCCCGGCCCCTGCGGGGCACGGAACGGGTTGAACGGAGAGCCGCCGCGCGGAGGTACGCCGTTGCCTCCATTGGCGTTATTGCCGTTATCGGCGTTCGGCTGCTGAGCGTTGGCGTCGGGCTGGTTCTGCGGAGGAACCGGGCCATAGGCGCCGAACTCCGGCGCAGGACGGTACTGGCCGTACTCCGGCTGCTGCTGGTTCGGGGTGTTCTGGCCTGCGTTCTGCGGGTACTGCGGCGTCGGCTGCTGCGGCGCGTTGTACTGCGAGTGCTGGTTGCCGTACTGCTGCGGTGCGCCCTGCGGGGCGTACGCGCCATACAGCGGCAGCGACTGCTGCGGCTGGGCCTGGGGGCTCTGCGGCTGGGCGGCCGGCTGCTGTGCCGGGGCCGCGGGCTGGACCGGCGTCTGCACCTGCGTGGCCTGTTCGTCGCGGGCGGCCACGGGATTGATCGCCTCGGTCGGGCGCTCATTGGAATCCGCGGATTCGCCGGTCTTGGAATGTTCGGGATCGTTGATTACGGTGTCGTCGTTCACTGAAGGCCACGGCTCGTTCTCAGGCCGCTGACCCCACGGGGTGGAACCGTTGTTCGTGTCAGCCATTACTGCTCCTTGCTTTCTCGAGGTCTCGCGCGGGCATGTGCCATACATGTCTGCGCATACGTTCTTGAACTACCTAAGAGTTAAGGCTCCGCGTCTGGATATTTCCTGAACGTTATTTGAAAGCTGCAATCGAATCCTCTGCTTTCTTGCCGTCTATCGCCCGCCGATCCCACAGATCGGATGTCCAACAAGCGGACACCGAACAGACGTCAGACGAACGGACCGCCTCCCGGCCCCCCCTCGTCATGTCATCACAGGTCGTTTAGAGTGGTAGTCATGACAGACGTTGACGCAACCCAGACCCCCATCGATCTCGTGGAGCACCCGCGCGGAGCCGAACCCGGCAAGCCCGGTGACCGTAGCGCATTCAGCTTTGAAATCACCCGACGACTCGAGCCCACCGCAGACGGACTCGGACGCGACGGATTCCGCCACGGGCGCAGCGGCGTGATCCACACTCCGCACGGCGACATCCAGACCCCCGCGTTCGTGCCCGTGGCCACGCAGGCCACCATGAAGGCCATGCTGCCCGAACAGCTCAAGGAACTCGGAGCCCAGTGCACGCTCGCCAACGCGTTCCACCTGTTCGAGCGCCCCGGCGAGGACATTCTCGACGAGGCCGGCGGACTCGCCAAGTTCATGAACTGGCATGGCCCCACCTTCACCGATTCCGGCGGATTCCAGGTGCTCTCGCTCGGTGCGGGATTCAAGAAGACGCTCGCCATGGACGTCAAGGGACTCAAGTCCGACGACGTGATCGCGGAGGGCAAGGAACGACTCGCGTTCGTGGATGAGGACGGCGTGACGTTCAAGTCCCCGCTCAACGGCGACCTGCATCGCTTCTCCGCCGAGATCTCCATGGGCATCCAGCACAAGATCGGTGCCGACATCATGTTCGCGTTCGACGAGCTCACCACGCTGATGAACACGCGCCGCTATCAGGAGGAGTCTGTGGAGCGCACGTACCGCTGGGCACAGCGCTGCGTGGCCGAGCACAAGCGTCTCACCGAAGCACGACTCGGCAAGCCGTATCAGGCGCTGTTCGGCGTGGTGCAGGGCGCCAACTACGAGGATCTGCGCAGGCACGCGGCCCAGCAGATCGCCTCGCTCGACTTCGACGGCGTGGGCATCGGCGGCGCGATCGAAAAGCGACTGCTCGGCAACACGTGCGCGTGGATCTGCGACGAGATGCCGGAACTGCGCCCGCGCCACGTGCTCGGCATCGCCGCGGTGGACGACATCTTCGCCGGCGTGGAGAACGGCGGCGACACGTTCGACTGCGTGGCCCCCGCCCGTACGGCGCGCAACGGCGCGATCTACACGCGCGACGGCCGCTGGAACGTGCTCCGCACCGCGCTCAAGCACGACTTCGGTCCGCTCGAGGAGGGCTGCGACTGCTACACCTGCACGCATTATTCGCGCGCATACCTGCATCACCTGCTCAAGGCGCGCGAGATGAGTGGCTGCACGCTGGCCACGATCCACAACGAACGCTTCTTTGTGCGTCTGCTCGACGAGATCCGCGAGTCGATCACCGGCGGATACTTCGACGAGTACAAGAAGGAGACGCTCGCCCGCTTCTACGCCAACGGCTCCCGCGGCTGAGAGGCCCCAGCCACACCACCCACATCAATCACCACGACAAGAGGAAGATCATGGATCTGTTCGAAGCGATGGAGACACGTCACGCCATCCGCATGTACACCGACGAACCGGTCGCCGACGATGCAATCGCCGCGCTGCAGTCGGAGATCGGCACGTGCAACGCCGAAAGCGGTCTGCACATTCAGATGGCGACCGGCTTGGATGACGCGTTTCTTGGTCTGAAAACGCATTACGGACGCTTCAAGGGCGTGCATAATGCGATCGCGCTTATCGGCTCGGCGGCAGGCGTGCGCACTGAGGGCTCCGAAGCGGCCGACGGCGGCCCCACGAACTCGGGATGGACGAAGGAAGGCTCGGAGGACACCGCCGCGACCGATCCCGGCGAGATCGCACTGCAGCAAACCGTGGGCTACTACGGCGAGCGTTTGGCGCTGAAGGCCACGCAGCTTGGTCTGGCCACGTCGTGGGCCGTGCTCGACGACGCGATGAGCGCCACGGACCCGTGGTGGACGCTGGAGCCCGGCGAAAAGATCGTATGGGTGCTGGCGTTCGGTCATGGTGCGCGCCCCGGCGGCAAGCACCGCAGCAAGCCGATCGAGGACCTGTGCACGGTGGAGGACGGCTCCCCGATGCCCGATTGGTTCCGCACCGGTATGGAAGCGGCGATGCTGGCCCCCACGTCGCTCAGCCAGCAGCCGTTCCACTTCACGCTGCACGCCGACGGTACCGTCAGCGCCCGTGCGACCGAGGGCCTGTTCGCCCACGTGGGCTTGGGCTGCGCCATCTACCACTTCGAAGCCGCCTCCGACCACACCGTGAACTGGCGTTAGCGCCGCCTCCGCCAGTCGGCGCATCTCACAGCGTATGGTCTCCCCGAGCCAGCGAGATGCGAGTTTTGTGGTTTTCTCCAAAGTGCCGGCAAGTGGTGCACCTGCAATCAAGCCGTTTGCGGGACCGCATTCGATCTCATATCGCCCGGCGGGTTCAGAAAGACCACAAAACTCGCGGCCCACGCTCGAAGACCGCGAATCCGAACCATCCGCCCATGGCGCGACACGCCGAAGACACGCCGATTTGCACAATCCGGAAAGGTGATGCTAGATTAATCACTTGTCTGCGAGCGTGGCGGAATGGTAGACGCGCTGTCTTCAGGTGGCAGTGAGTGTATGCTCGTGGGGGTTCAACTCCCCCCGCTCGCACGAATAAAACCCCGGATCGTGAAAACGGTTCGGGGTTTTCTCGTATTCGGGTATTTGGCGCCCCAAAAGCACGCCATCGGGGTTATAGGCCAAATTGTGTGTCTGGTGGTCTAGTCGTTTGACTGCCATTCGACGCGGGTGTGGAAGTCGTTCCAGTCGATGCCGGTGCCGTATCTCATGGGGATGCCGAAGGTCTCGTATAGGCCTTGGGGGCTTTGCTCCCATGCTCTCTTGTAGAGGTCCTCGAGCTGTTGGTCGGTGATGGCGTTGGCCGCGAGCCACGCGTCCGTCTCGGGATGCTCGGTGTGCTGGTGGCACCACCAGCAGATCGCCTTCAGCTGCCTGATCAGCCTCAATCCCGGCCTATAGGAACAAAAGTGTTGCTTTAGCCTTCGGTTTCTAGTCGGTTTGGTTCCATTCGGTGTGGGTGTGGAACTCGTTCCAGTCGACGCCTGTGCCGTATTGCGGAGATCCGTCGTCGCCGCTGTCATCCGGTCGTGCCGCCCGGCGCAGGGGTTTCCAGTGTTCGGGCCTGATCAGCGATTTGGGATCCGGGGAACCGCTTTTCATGTAGCACACCCATTCGCAGGCGCGTCTCATGTGCTCCTCGGGCAGTCCG
>NZ_NEWD01000010.1 GCF_002234915.1 Bifidobacterium vansinderenii
CCGCGCAGCCCGTCCGTGACCAGCACGTCGGGCGAGGGGATGCGCGAGAACAGCGCAACGTAGGCCGCCTTCGACTCATGCGGGCACCACTGGGAACCCAGCACCTCGCCGCTTTCGCCGTCGACCGCCGTGATCAGGCACCAGCCGTGGCTCATGTACGTGCCGTCCGCCATCACCGTGTGATGCTTCACCGTGCACGGGGGAATCTCGGGCCGGATGTTCCAGCACCACGCTGTCCGCTTGCGCAATGCCCGCGCATCGCCGTGCGCGTCGCATGAGGACTGGGACGCGCGGCCGAGCAGCCAGCCGAGGAACGCGTCGAGCTGCCTGCCACGTTCCGCGTCCTGCTGACGCATGACCCCGGTCAGCGAACACGCGACGCACATCCACCGCTGGGTTCCCGCCCTCGTCCTGCCGTTCCGCTTCATCGCCGACCCGCACACGGGGCATTTCTTCGCCTTGCTGGATTTCGTCCTCATGCATCCAGCCCACCAGAGGAACGCCCCTATTTTTTCACGCGGAAAAATAACACCCCGACACGCCTACTGCCGTAAGGCCAAACCCGGAACATAAGCAACACTCTTGTTCCTATAGCCCTTCGCATCCAACGCTGGCTCCACGCTCGCATCCGAGCCCGCATCCAGAACCAACGTCTCGCATTCGTCTCATATTCCGAGACCACGACCCGCATTAGCCCACTATGCGGAAACATCTGCTCTTTGGGGCGTCAACATCCCGTTTTCAGGCCGTTTTTCGGGTATTCAACGCCCCAAAGAGCGGAATTCGGGTATTTGGCGCCCCAAACAAGCAGAAGCCGCCGGCAGTGGAGTCAGTCGAAGCCTCCCCCGCCACGTCCGCACGGCGCCTACCACTGCACGCGCATATCGCGCGAGTACACCACCTCGCCGGGGGCCGGGTACCCGTCGAGCAGCTGCGGCACAGTCACGAGCGTGAAGCCCAATCGACGCAGGTCGTGAATCACGTCGGGCAGTGCGTCGGCAGTGCTCTGATGAATGTCGTGCATGAGCACGATCGACCCCGGCCGCACCTGCGCCAGAATCTTCTCCCGAGTCTTCAACGCGTTCAGGCTCTTCCAATCGTATGAATCCACGTCGTAGTCGACCAAGCCGAGATTCATCGCCACGGCAGTGCGCCGCGACGCCTCATCGAACGCGCCATGCGGCGGACGCAGCAAACGCACCGGCTGACCGGTGGCCGACTGCACGGCACGGTTTGTGTCGACGAGCTGCTGCGCACGATCGGCGGAACTCATCGACGGCAGATCCGTGTGATTCCACGTATGATCGCCGATCACGCTGCCCGTAGCCAATGCCTTGGCCATCGTGGAGTCGTCATCACCGCTTCCGGCACCCGAATTCACGGTCTGGCCGACGGCGAAGAACGTGGCCTGCACACCCTCGTGCTGCAACGTCTGCACCACCTGCGGGCTCACCTCGTTCGGACCGTCGTCGAACGTGAGCGCCACGCACTTCTGCACGCTGCAGTCGATGCCGAGCTTGCGGTTCTGCGACTTGATCACCGCGTTCACCGCTTTGTTCAACGCCTTCACATGGCCGGCACGGGCTCGCACGGCGCTGCTTTCGATTTGCAAGGGCAGTGAGCCGGAGGCGGTGTCGGCGGATTTGGCTACGGCCGTTGCGTCGAGCGCGGGATTCGCGGTGTCGGCCGCGGCATCTCGCGTGGCCAGATCGGTGTCGGCGGAAAGTTGCGTTCCCTGCACGGCCGTGGCATCGGCGAGCGCGGATTCGATGGCGCGTTGGAGTTTGATGCGCGTGGACGAGTCGGCCACTGTGTCCTTGGATGAATCCAGCGTCCACTGGGCGGTGGCGATCGCGTTGGCGAAGGCCGTGGTGCTGCCGGAGAGGTTGAGATCCATGGGAAGGAGTCCCGTGCCGGCGGCGGATGACGAGGTCGTGCCGGAGGTTGTGCTCGTGGAGTCCGACGAGGCCTGTTTGCGAAGATCGGTGATTTCGGTTTCCACCTGCTGCCATGCCGTCTTGAACTTGTGCGCGCGGCCGGCGAGCGTGGTGGGCAGCTGCTTCGCGTTGCAGGACGAGTCGTCGTAGATGCCGGACGGCTCGCTGACCGTGATGTCGCCTGCGTTGTCGATTTCGGCGGCCACGGCCTCCAGATGCGCACGGCTCTGCTGGTACGCGTACTGGTAGTGCATACAGTCGGAGATGGCGAGGCGATAGTACCGGTAGCCGGCGAGCGCACCGCCCGTGATGAGCACCAGGGCCAGGATCACCACGATGGCGATGATTGCGACGAATCGTTTGCCGTGGCGACGCCGGGATGCCTGATTGACGGTGTGATGGCGGCGAGGCGAGCCCGAGGACGCTCGACGGGAGCGATGGGGAAGATCAGGGCGGGAAGTGGCGGCGTCGGCTGATGCAGTGGTTGCGGCAGCAGCATCGGCTGCATCAGTCTTCCGCGCGGACGACCCACCCTGAGAGGAGGAATCGGCGAGAAAAGCTGAATCGAGATCGACGAATTCGGCGGCGAGGTCGATGACTTCGGTTTCCGCCGCGTGAGTGTGCAGGTGAGCGTGATGCGCGTGAGAATGAGCATGCGCCGGTTCTTCAGTGGGAGACACTTCGAACGCCGCATCCTCCGGGTATGAGGGAGAGGAAATGGGAACCGCGGCGGCGGCTTCAACAGCTTCGATGGCGACACCTTCACGAATGTCAGCTGAAGAAGCGCGGGGATCCTCAAACGCCTCGGGCGTTTTTTCATCCCATGCGAACAGAGGCCCGGTGTACTCGGTTTCCTTGCGCGTTCTGAAGCCCCGTGCCATCACGATCTCCTATGTCTCCGCTCCGGCGTCTCCACCACCAGCCCTCAACTGAACAGCACAAGCATACCGGCAGGTCTGGCGCAGCGGCGGCGGGATGGTTCCGACGTTGGATTCAGCCTTAGACTCCTTCACCACCAACAATCCGGTATCCCTCGTTCCCTAGGCGCTTGGTCATCACCGCAACCATCTATCCGCGCTTCCTTAGGTTGTCGCCAATGTAGCCGGAATCATGAAAAGCTAGCTTTACAGGCAAATATGCCCCGTATCTCCCATGCCAGGGCAGAAACGTGACCGAATACGGCAAAGGCTACTTGGGCAGGAACCTAGCGAAGCGTGGTTATGTCGGCACCGCCCACGCAATTCCACCTAGGGAAGGCCCGATAGCCGTCCCTCCTCCCGCCGTGCACTCCCCCGACCGGTCTATCCCCCGGTTTGGAGGTCCTTCACACACGATGCATGGAGCTAACCCTCAATTGGGAGGTCCTTGTCCAAGTAGCTCCAATTCCCGGAATCGGCGCCCACACCCAAAATCCCCTGCATAAGACTCTCAAAAACAGAGTTATCGAGCCATTCCGATCATAATGAGCAGCAACCGCCTAAGTCTCTTCCCAGCAAAGAACCTCCAAATCGAAGGTTAGCTTCGTGCAAGACCTTCCAAGAACCTCCAAACCAAAGGTTAGCCCAGCAACAACGCCAAGCCCCCGATTCGGCGGGCACGATAGGGTGGGCGTATGACTTCGACGCAGGCTTCCGAAATCCCAGACATCCCGAACGAGACATCCCAAGCGAATTCCCGCGCCACGGATCCCGATCAGGTCCCGTTCGCGGGGGAAAGCCCCGACGCCTCCGCCCGGACCGCCAGCAGCTTTCAGACACCCGGCAGCTCTGATCCCAAGGTCCACACCCATAACGGGGAAGATAGCGGAAGAGCGCCGATTCCCCTGCCCGCAGCGCCAGCAACCACAGCCGCAGCAGCAACCACAACCACGGCTCCCGCAACACCCGCGTCCACCGCAACAACACCCGCAAACCCAGCAACCAAGCCGGCAGCTGCCACGGCAAAACTCACCCTAGCCGCCCGTATCTCGGGAATCCTAGGAGTCGCGCTTGCGTTCGCCATCGTGCTGGCATGGTTCCCCCGCGGCATCTGGAACAGCCCGATCCAGGGCATCGACGCCCCGGCCCACTACTACTTCATCCGCGAGCTGCTGGAACAGGGGCCGGCCAAGGCCCTCTCGCTCCTGCCGAACGGCGGCTACTATCCCCCGCTGTTCCATCTGCTCGCCGCCGTCATCGTCAAGCTGACCGCCCTGTTCGGCATGCATCTCAGCGTCTTCACCGCACTGGACGTGGTGTGGCTCGTCTCGTCCGGCATCCTCTGGCCCACCGGCATGCTGCTCCTCTGCTCGTACTTCCTGCGCAGCACCACCCCGATCACGCGCATCTTCACCAACCTGATGATCCCGCTGCTCGCCGTGGCCTCGGCCTCGCACCCCTTCCACATGCTGTATTCGGGCCCGCTGATCGCGTTCGGCCTAGCCAGCACGCTGCTGCCGTTCCTGCTGCATCGCTCGCTGCATCTCCTCGACGCGCTCGTCGCCCTGATCCACGCCCCTCGCGGCCATCGCATCGAGCACATCCGCGCCCTGCTGTGGGAAGCCTTGGCCACGGCGGCGCTCGGCCTGCTGTGCGTGGCGGCCCATCCCCGCGTGGTCTTCACCTACGCGCTGCTCATTCTGCCGTTCATTCTCACGCGCCTGCCGTGGAAGTTCATTCTCGCCGTATTCGTGGCGATGGTGGCCGGTGCGGGCGCGTTCCTCGTGTTCATGATCAGCTTCTACCCGTCGAACCGATACGCCGATCCGGACGCGTGGTTCCACACGTTCGTACCGACCAAGACCGTGCCGGAGGCGCTGTGGACCGCGTTCAGCGACCACCTGTCGTCGCTCGCCAACGGCGTGATCGGCGGCAATCCCGTGGCCGGCGCGTTCGCGTTCCTCGCCCTGATCGCGGCGACGATCGCCGCGCTTGGTTTCGCCGGCAGCCGCCTGCGCGACGGCATTGCGCTGGTGATGGCCTACGCGTTCGTGATCGTGGTGTACGTGTGCAGCGCCTCGCTCACCGGCGCGATCCCGAACATCCTCGCCGCGCCCTGGTACCGTTCGGACGCCCGCACGGTGACGATGTTCCCGTTCGTGCTGCTGCCGCTGCTCGCGTTCGGATTGTCGTGTGTAGAACGCGCCGTGACCGAGGCGAAGATGACGACCGCGCCGAATGGTACCGGCAAGTGGGACCTGCATATCGGCGATATCACCGCGCCCGCCAGCAGACACGCCAACAAACCGACGCGCAACGTCATCGCCTTCGTGACCGCGATCGTGCTGGCCGTGTCGATGACCGCGACGATGGCGCTCGCGCAGACATACAATCCCATCCGCTCCACGATGAGCGAGGAGATCACGCGCAACGCCGGCTACGACAAGAGCGACCCGTATGAGCAGCTCACCGCCGACAAGGTGGACGTGATGCGACGCATGATCGAAAAGACCGGCACCCGTGCCGCGATCATCTCCGACCCGATGAACGGTTCGATGTACGCGAGCACGATGTTCGACGCGAACATGCTCTACCCGGTGTACAACCCGCAGCACACCAAGAACGGCGCAATCTTCGGCGCTGTGGAGGACGCGTTCGCGTCGGGCGACGGCCGACGCGTGCTGGATACGGTCTGCCCGGTCGGCGGCGACGATGGCGCGTACTTCCTGGCGATGGGCCCACAGGCGGCCAGTCTGCAGCTGTTCACGTTCAAGCAGCAGTACGATCCGTTCCACGATCAGCGGCTGATCGACCAGTATGTACAAAGCGGAACGATGACCATGGTTCAGGATTACAGCGGCTACGGCGAGCACGCACAGGGCTGGGCGCTGTACCGGTTTGCGTGCGGACGGTGACCGGTGGCGACTTTCCAGACCGGACAAGAGATACAGTCGGCTCCCCTCGCTGAGGGGAGCTGTCGGCCACAAGGCTGACTGAGGGGAGAACGCCGCCTCCAGCCCCTGCCGCTAGGTTCCCTCCCTCAGTCCGGCTTCGCCGGACAGCTCCCTCCCATGGAGGGAGCACGACGGCGGCTCGTTCGCTCGACGACCGCTAACCGGCCACTAACTGACCACTAGTTCTTGGCGACCCAGGGCTTGTCGTCGGGAACATCGACGACATCGACCTTGCGGTTTCGTTCAATACGCTGGCGCAGGAAGTAGATGCCGTAGCAGGCGGCCAGGAAGATCAACTCCGCGATCAGCGCGAATCGCTGCTCCACATCGAAGAACACGAGGAAGAACGAGACCGTGCACAGGATGAACGCCGCCCACGACGTCCACGGATAACCGGGCGTACGGTATTTGAGCTCGTCCACGGTGTGCCCCTCGGCGATCCAACGCTTGCGGAACACGATCTGACAGTAGGCGATGGCGATCCACACCACCACGGCCGACAGGCCGGAGATGCCCACCAGCACCAGATACACCGTGCTCGCCGCCACCACGGAAGACAGCAGCGCAAGCAGACCGCCGGCCATGGAGGCACACAACGCCAGCATCGGCACGCCGCGACGATTCGTCTTGGCGAACCACACGGGGATCATACGTTCGTGGCCCAGCGACCACACCATGCGCGTGGTGGCGTACAGGCCCGAATTCGCCGCGGACAGCACAGCCGTGAGCACCACGAAGTTCATGATGTCGCCGGCGAACGGCAGACCGATGCTGTTGAACACGAGCACGAACGGGCTTTCGTCCACGCCCGCGTCCTGCCACGGAATCAGCGCCGACATGACCACGATCGAACCGATGAAGAACAGCACCAGACGCCACAGCGTGGTGTGGATCGCCTTGGGCACCGCCACCTCGGGGTTGCGGGTCTCACCCGCGGTCACGCCGATCAGCTCGGTGCCGGAGAACGCGAAGTTCACGGTGAGGATCGTGGCGAACACCGGCATGAATCCGTTCGGGAAGATGCCGTCCTTCACCAGATTGTGGAACAGCGGCGCGGAATCATAGCCGTGCACGGGCAGCACGCCGAAGATCGCCAGACCACCGATGAGGATGAACGCGCAGATGGCCACCACCTTGATCGACGCGAACCAGAACTCCGTCTCCGCGAAGAACCGCACCGACAGCGCGTTGGACGTAAAGATCAGAATGATGCAGGCCGCGCTCCATATCCATGTGGGTGTGCCGGGGAACCAGCGCTGCATGAGCAGACCGGCCGCGGTGAACTCCGAACCGAGCGCCACCGTCCAAGTAAGCCAGTACTGGATCGCGACCACAAAGCCCGTGGCCGGTCCGATGAACTTGTCCGCGTAGACGTGGAATGATCCGGTGACCGGCATGGCCACCGACAGTTCGCCCAGCGTAAGCATGACCAGATACACGATCACCGCGCCGATCGCATACGCGAGGATCGTGCCGATCGGGCCGGCCTGATGGATCGTATAGCCGGAGCTGAGGAACAGACCCGTGCCGATCACGCCGCCGAGCGAGATCATCTGCAGGTGGCGGGCCTCCATGCCACGCTTGAGGCTGGTGTGGATGGCGTGGGTATGCGGTCCCTTGGGGGTTGCGCCGGCGGCATCGGCATTGGACGCTCCCCCGGATTCGGTTATGGTTTCTTCGCCAGATTCACTGGTTGTCATTGTGTTCTCTCTTCGTTGTACAGATGCATGGGGCCTTTCCCCGGCCGCGCTTGACCGTGTCCTCATAAAGGAGGACATGACCGCAGAATCGGATGTTCTCCCCCGAGGAGGCCGATCCAGTCAAGAGCGCCCTTTGTTCTCCCTCCGAGGGAGGGAGATGTCATGACGAAAGTCATGACAGAGGGAGGGATTGGCTACCTTTGCGGCGCGCATTCCCTCCCTCAGTCACGCTATGCGTGCCAGCTCCCTCCCTCGGAGGGAGCACGCAGACGCGTTGCGTACAGGTCGTCGGTCCCGCCAGAGGGACGGGAGCACGCAGATGCGGAAAGACGCCTACTTAGCGTCGATGAGCACCATATGGTACTGCTCGGCCATCTCCTTGAGGTTCTTCGGCTCGCCGTAGATGCCCACCAGCTCGCGCATACGCTGCTCGTTGGCCTCGCCGAACTTGGCGCAACGCTGGATCGCCTTGGCGGCGGTCACGAAGCGCGGCGGCTCGGACTTGCTGTTGAAGTTGTCGGCGTACATCACGATCTCCTGCTCGGTGGTACGCGGCACGTAGTCGGCCACGGGCAGCGGCAGATGCTGCTGTTCCACCATCTCCTTGGTGATGCCCACGCCCGTGTGGTTGCGGCAGAACTGGGCGATCTCCTCGTCCACGCCCTCCGCCTTGAGAAGGTCGTAGCCGGCCAGACCGTGCAGAATGTAGCGGTCGCGGTTGAACGAGACGGGCTCGCCGTTGGAGCCGTCATTGTCGATGACCTCGTACGTGCCGATGTCGTGCAGCAGCGCGCCCACCACGGCCTTGTCGGTGTCGAGCAGACGGGTGGGGGCCTTGGTCGTGTACTGCTGGATCATGTCCTTGCCCAGCACGTCGGCCTGTACGAACAGACGGTTGCGGAAGACGCAGATCTCACGCACCATCTTCGCCACGATCATGCAGTGGCGGTACACCAGCTCGTAGGCCTCCTGCGAGGGCGCATACTTGCGGTGCAGATCATCGATATCGTCATAGCTTGGAATCATATCGCCCATATTAGAACCACCTATGCGCGCAAAGGCCCTCGCGCATACGTAGTGTGACCACGCTAACAGCAGGTATTGCAGGACCCCGACCACCCCTACCCTCAGAAATCTCCCAGTTTTTCCACAGGAGTAGCCTAGAAAGGGAACAGTGAACGCACACATACTGTGCCCATAGTGAACAGGGGCCGTATTTTGCCTTGACATCGCGCGCGTGCATGCCATTCGTTGTCAGCACGCGAGCGCGACGTCGTCGAGCCGGCCCGACACTGTAAACGGAACTGGAGAAGTACATGTTCGTCCTGAAGAACACATGGGCCGCGATGGGGCGCCACAAGGCGCAGACCATACTGCTGGCCCTGACCGCCGTGGCCGTATCGTTCGGCTCGGTCGTGGGTCTGTCCATCCTCGACGCCGCGAACACGGCGACCACGACCACCTACAATGCGCTTACACCGTCGGTCATGTTCCGCGCCGACCGCACGCGCATCATCAACGAGGCGGGCGGCGACGCCAGCAAGGTGGACTGGACGAAGTACAACCTGTCGTGGGAGAACTATTCGACGTACGTGGAGAAGGCCACGAACGCCGGTGTGCAGCTGGCGAACGCGCATTCCGCCGAGACCGCGAAGGTGAACGTCGACGGCGTGAGCGCCACCAAGGACGGCGCCCAGCTGGCGATCACCGGCTTCTCCGACGCCGACGCCATCGCCGACAGCCTCAACGGCTCGTACACCGTGGTGAAGGGCAAGGATCTCAGCTACGACACCAACAACGACGAGAACGCGGCAAGCACCGTGCTCGTGCCGCAGGCGCTGGCCACCAAGAACAATCTCAAGGTGGGAGACACGATCAAGCTCGTCAACCCGAGCGATTCCAGCCAGACGCTGGAGGTGAAGATCTCGGGCATATATAAGACCAAGTCCAAGTCGTCCGAGGCGCAGACCGGCATCGACCAAGACAATACGATCCTCGCGTCCACGGCCGTGACGATGTCGGCCGGTCTGACCGGCACGGACACCTCCAGCACCGCGAATCTGCTCGACATTGCGATGGTGCTGCAGAGCCCGTCCGACTACACGAAGTTCGAGAAGGCCGTGCGCAAGGCCGGCCTGAGCAAGGACTACATGATCACGTCGCCGACGATCAACAAGTACAACGACAAGATCGAACCGCTGAAGAACGGTGCCGCCAAGGTGCGCGTGGGCGTGATCGCCATGTATGTGGCGGGTGGCGTGATCGCGCTGCTGCTGCTCGTGTGGGGCATCGGCCGCGCACGTACCGGCGAGGTGAGCTTCCTGACCATGGTCGGCGTGACGCGCGGCCGTATCGGATGGCAGTTCTCGTTGGAGAACCTGCTGCCGATCCTCGTCGGCTGGCTTGCCGGCGCGGCCGGCGGATTCTTCTCCGCCAAGCCGCTATCGAACGCGCTGGCCGCCGGCACGAACGCCACGGTGAGCGCCGGAACCATATGGACGGTCGTGTGGATCGGTCTGGGCGCGCTTGTGGCGACAATGGTGATCTGCCTGGTGCGTGCGAACCTGACCACGGCGACGACGATGCTCGGATCGCGAATGGAGGAGACCCGATGAGCGACGACAAGAAGACGACCAAGCCGGACAAGGATCTCGATGGCAAGGATCTCGAGAAGACCGAGACGGTCGACGAGACGACAACGGTCGGTACCGATGCGGACGACGTGATCACCAAGTTCGACATCGTGTTCGACGACGCGGACGACACCGTCGACGCCGCCTCCGACGATCATTCGGACGATTCCGATGACATCGACGAGGCCGACGATAAGACCGACGCCACGGACGCGACGACGGACACGGACAAGACCGATGCCACGGGCGCCGAACCCGCCGATTCCAAATCCACCGATGCCAAGCCGGCCGCCAAGCCCACTACCAAGCCCGTCGAGGTGGTGGAGGCCGAGTCTACGGCCAAGCACATCGATCGCGAGATCCGTCACAGGAACGAGTTCAAGTTCAAGACGTATCCGACGCTCGCGCTCAAGCATGCGTCGTACGCGTCGGACCGCAAGGGCGGCGACGTGCTGCACGACGTAAACATGGAGTTCTATGCGCGCAAGACGCACGCGGTGCTGGTGGACGCCGAGAACGAGCACGCGGCCGTGATGGGTCTGCTGTCCGGTCTCATGCGCCCGACCGACGGCAAGGTGATGTTCAAGAGCCAGGAGCTGCTCGAGCTCATGCCGCAGGAGTATCGCGGGCACTTCGTCGGCATGATTCCGCAACGGTACGCGCTGCTGCCGTATCTGAGCGCGGTGCAGAACATCGTGATGACGATGGAGGCGTCGGGACGCAACTTCCTCAAGGCCAAGCCGATCCTGGCCACGGAGCTGCTGGAAGGCGTGGGATTCCCGGACGAGAAGAACGACGTTCCGGTGAGCGAACTGCTGGAGATCGACCGCCGCAAGGCGGCCATCGCACGTGCACTGGCCTGCGAGCCGGCGGTGATCCTCGCCGACGAGCCGGTCGCCCAGTTGGGCGATGACGGTCGCGATGAGGTGATGAAGCTGCTGCGCTCCCTCACCCGCAAGGACGACCACTGCGTGGTGATCGTGACCGAGGACCGCGAGCTGGCCAAGTCCTGCGACTACACCTACACGCTATAGAGCCCGCCGCGGTAGTGTGCGTGCTCCCTCCGGGGAAGGAGCTGTCAGCCAACGGCTGACTGAGGGAGGGGTCGGAATCCATAGGGGTGCCTGATCCCTCCCTTTGTCACGACATGTGTCGTGACATCTCCCTCCCTCGGAGGGAGAACAAAAGAGATGGGCTCAGCTTCCCAAGGAGGGGAGCCAGGGAGACCGGCTAGTCGTGGAATACGCCGTCGCGGATGTTGGTGTATCCCTCGGGCTCGATCTGGAAGGTGGAGTGTTCCACCGAAACGGGGAAATGGTCGCGTACGCAACGCTGCAGCGACTTGAGAATCGCCTCGTAGTCGCCGATCGTGTCGGCGTCCACCACCACGTGCGCACTCAGCGTGGGCATGCCCGTGGCCACGGTGCTCGCATGCAGGTCATGAACGTTCACCACATGCTCCACGTTGCTCAGATGCGTACGCACCTCCTCAAGGTCCAGTCCCTCCGGGGTCTCCTCGAGCAGCACCTTCATGCTGGAGTGCAATAGCTTACCGGCGCGCGGAATCATGAGCAGCGCGATGATCGCACCGGCGATCGAATCGAAGTTCCCCCAGCCGGTGGTCATGACCAGCACGGCGGAGACGACGACCGCCACCGAGCCGAGCGCGTCGTTGGCCACCTCCAGGAACGCGGCCTTCATGTTCATGTTCGCCTTGCGGTCGCTCATCAGAATGAACAGCGATCCCAGGTTCGCGGCCAAGCCGATGATGCCGAAGATGAGCAGCAGGACCGGATCCTGCACCTCCTCGCCGTTGCCGAACAGACGCATGCACGCCTCGATCAGCGCGTACAGGCCCACGGCAAGCAGGGCGAGCGCACCGCCGGCGGCCGTGATCACCTCGAGACGAGCCCATCCCCACGTGCGTTCGGAGTTGGGTTTGCGCCGCATCAGAATGGCGGTGACGGTGGATGCGGCGAGCACCGAGATGTCGGTGAGCATGTGACCGGCGTCGACCATCAGGGCGAGGCTGCCCGTGATGATCGCGCCGACCACCTCGGCGAGGAACACCGTGCCGGTGAGGCTGAGCGTGGCGATGAGCCGGCGTGCATGACCCGGATCAGAGACGTCGCCGCCGTGCGAGTGCACGTGACCGGAGGTGCCTCCCTGCACGGGAGTCATGCCATTGTTCTTCGTATCCTTCGTACCCATACCCCATACTGTAGTCGCGGCGGTATTTCGGCCGCCATCACCTCATCCGTCAGCCTTCGGCTGCCACCTTCCCCTCAAGGGGAAGGCCGCATGCTAGGGCTTCCCCTTAGGCTGAGGCCGTAAGCAAACGCCAGAGGCGTTTGTAGGACTCAGACGAGCCGACAGGCGAGTAGGAAAATGTCGGACGAAGCCCGTCAATTCTTACCGAAGAAGCTGTCGGCGCAGCCGACTGATGAGGTGACCGGCCTTGGTAGCCCTCGAGAGAACCGGAAACGCGCGTCAGTTCTGGAAGACGTCGGGGCGTTTGGGGTCGCCGGGCTCGGTGTCGAGCGTGCCCTCGGCGTGCAGGAACTCGCGCCAGAAGTCGAGGCTCTGACCGTACGGGTGCGCGTCGGCGCCGTGCGCCTGCAGATCGGCCTTGGCGGCGCGCACGTCGAGCGCGGTCAGTCCGTCGAAGTACGTCAGCAGACCGGAGAACTCCTCCGGCGAGTAGAACAGTCCCGACACGATCTCGGTGAGTCGCTGCGCACGTTCAACAGGCAGCGAATCCCAGTGACGCAGCTCCACGAAGTTCTTCAGACGTACGTCGTTGAAGTGCGTGGAGATCAGATGGTTGATCTCCGCCTGGTTGAGCTCACGGTCCGGGTAGATCGCGGCCGCATCATCGTACGGCGCGGCGAACACCGGACGGTCGCCCGTGTACTCGGGCGTGTGCGACAGGTCGGCGATGAATACGGGCGTAGTGAGCACGTCGGTGGCGTAATGCTCCCAGTCGTAGTTGTCGTCGTACAGTCCCCACAGCTGGTTGGTGCGCTGCGGGTCGATCCAGTCCCACATCTCCTGACGCAGCAGCGGGAACGGGTTCGGCTCCTTCTCGAAGAACGGGGTGTTGCGGAAGAACCAGGCGAGGATCGGGCCGACGGCCGTACCGATGCGCAGCTTGTCGATCGAATCCTTCTCGCTGAAGTAGTCGATGCTCACCTGCGTGGACGCGGACGCGCGCATCATGCAGTAGCCGTAGCGGGCGATGCGGGCGAAGTACTTCTGCATCGCGTGGTAGCGATGCTTGGGGATGATCTCGATCTCCTTGTAGGAGGTGTCGGGCTGGTAGCCGTAGTTGATCAGACGGATGTCGAATCGGTCGAGGATCGGGTCGAGATCACGGCGGAACTCGGCGTACAGCACGTCGAGATCGTCGGCGTGACGCAGCACGCCCAGCGAGCATTCGATCTGGCCGCCCGGCTCGAGCGAAACGGAGATGCCGGGCTTGCCCAGACCCAGCAGATGGCCGTCCTCGTAGTATTCACGCGTGGGATCGTAATGCGAGGCGAGCGCCTGCAGCACGTTGCGGATGCCGTGCGGTTCGGCGTAGGTCACCGCCTTACCGGTGGACTTGCGGACGGGAAGATGCTCGATCTCCACGCCGAAGCCGTAGTCGTCGGGACTTTTGATGCCGGACTCGAAGAATTTCAGCAGGCTCTGCACATGCTTGGGGTTCGGCTTGGTGCCCTGATGGGCAAAATCAAAGGCTCGTATCGTCATGGTTTGAGCCTACTGCAACCCACTCCCCCGACATGTGGCGGCGGGTATACGAATAATCGATAGGCCGTCACAGCTCTTCGATCGCGTATTCCCCGGTCTTGTTGGAGGCGATGATCATGTGGTTGTTCGGCAGGGTCTTCCAGCCGTCGCGCTCACGCTGTTCGAAGCCCGAACTGGCCGCCACTACGCCGCCGTTCTTCAACTCACGGTAGCGGATGCGACGATAGTCGGCCGCATGCTCGACCTGACCGTAGCGCGCGTACAGTTCCTCGATTTCCTTCTCGGGCTTGAGACTACCGACCGCGTGCACGCAGATGTACGTGTCGCCGGTCTGGATCATGCAGTTGTACGACGAACGCGGGTACTGTGCGCGCAGATCGCGGATTGCCTCGCGTACGGCGTCGTGCAGCGCAAGACCCTTGTGATGGTAGGACAGTACGAGCGCGAAGTACACGGCGGAGTCGCTCTTGCCGCCCGTGCGCAGCATGTCGAGTTCGGAGACGGGCTTCTTGGGGGCGCGCACGATGTTGCGCTGGTTGAGATCGCTGATATCGCCGTTGTGGATGAACGAGACGCCGTCGGCGAAGAACGGCTGCTGGTTCTCCATGATCAGCGGCAGGCCGGATGATGCGAGACGCAGATGGTAGAGCGCGCCGCGCGCGCCCTGGCATTCAATGGAACGGAACACGGGATCGGCGTACGCGGACGACGTGGACTTGTAGACGCTCACGTTCGCGGACGGCGACGGCGCGCCGCCGTCCTTGGTGCCGGCGGGTTCGTACGGATCGGTGACGAGCGCGGCTCCCCAGCCGTCGTTGTGAATGATCGCCATCTGCTGGAACGTTTCCAGCTGCGAAGACGTCAGCACGTCGTCAAGGCTCTGATTATCACCCGAAGTAGCGTATCCCAACAGTCTGCACATAGTTCTCCACCATACCGGGTACGGTCGGCGACTTGCCCACGATGTTATAGAACGTGGCTATAACGTCGCCGCGCGCGCCCGAGTCATGCGCACGCCCCGCGTTCGAGTCATGCGCACGCACTCGTCCATACGCGTCACACGCTCGAAGCGGGTCGCAGATCGAAGTTCGGCCGCGACCGATGCCGGCGCATCGCCTCGCCGGCGCCGCTGCGCCCGACCGGACGCAGTCCCACGGCGTCAGGATTGCCGTCGACGGTGCCGTCCATGCGCACGCCGTCACGCACGCCATCACGCACGCCATCGGACGGTGACACGAGCACGCCGGCGAACTGGCGCGTATCGTCGGCGGCCATCTGCGCGGCGCGGGCGTTCTCCGCCTCCTCGCGCTGCTCGGCCTGGATCTGCTGCAGCGTGATCGGCCGCTTCGACTTGCGCAGCGCCACGCGCTTGAGCGCCGGCACCTTGTGCGTGGATAGGAACAGCGGCTGCACCTCCACCACCGGGTTGTACGCCGAAAGACCGAACCACTGCGCGGGGCTGCCCGCCAGATGGCGGATCGCGTACTTCACGCGCAGCAGCGTGGAGCCGCGTTCGGTGATTTTGGACTCAGGCATGAGCGCCTTGTGCACGAGCACGTACTGGATCGTGCCGATCTGCGGGTCCTCGTCCACCTTCGGGTAGATGCTCGACTGCTTGGGCAGCGTGCCGTCGTTGATCAGATCGTGCATGATCTGATGCAGGTACGTGGCCACGTTCTGCGACACCTTGAACCCGAGACGGATGCGCACGCGATACATGAAACTCGTGCCGAAGTTTTCCACCGAATACTCGCGCGTGAACGGGTCGTCGGTCACCTGCACGGAGACCGCCCACCATGCGCGGGCGCGCTTGGGATGGTTGCCGAAGATCGAGTAGAAGATGTCGGTGTCGAGCCGGCGCAGCTCGGGGTCAGACGTCAGATAGACCAGATTGTCGGCGTAGTACGGCAGCTTGAAGTCGCGGTGCAGCGCGTCGAGCGCGGGCAGGAACTCCTTGGGCCACATGTGCCGGCGCTGCGAGCGCTCCACCTTGGTGCCCTGATCCCACACGACCATGATGCCGAGGATCGCGAGCGTGAGCAGCATGGTGAACCAGCCGCCGTGCAGGAACTTCGACATGGATGCGAGGAAGAACAGCGTCTGGATGGCCAGGAACACGATCGCGAACACGATGGCGAACGCCCGACGCTTCCACCCGTTCCAGATGTAGGCGGCGAGCAGGATCGTGGTGGTGATCATGGTGATGGTGAGCGCCAGACCGTAGGCGGCGGTGATGTGCTCGGAGTCGCGGAACATGGCGAGCACGCTCAGCGTGGCCACGCACAGCACCAGATTGATCGACGGAATGTACAGCTGGCCGCGGGTTCGCGCCGGGTAGCGAACCTGCAGATGCGGCATCCAGTTGAGGCCGGTGGCCTCGGAGACCATGGTGAACGCGCCGGTGATCAGCGCCTGCGAGGCGATCACGCCGGCCGCGACCGACAGCACCACGGCCACGGAGCGCAGGCTGGGCGTCATCATCTGGAAGAACGGGTTGAGGCTCTTGATGTGGTACAGGCCTTCGTTGTTCTGGTTGCGCAGGATCCATGCGCCCTGTCCGAAGTAGTTGAGGACGAGCGCGATCTTGATGAACGGCCAGGTGGCGTAGATGTTGCCGCGGCCCACGTGGCCCATGTCGGAGTAGAGCGCCTCGGCGCCGGTGGTGGCGAGGAACACGGTGCCCATGATGGCAAGTCCCGCCTTGTTGTTCGGATCGAACAGCAGGAAGTCGATGCCGATGGCCGGGTTGAGCGCCTCGAACACGCTCCAGTCGGAGCCGATGGAGAACACGCCCACCACGGCGAGGAACGAGAACCAGATCATCACGATCGTGCCGAACACCTTGCCGATGCGTTCGGTGCCGCGCGACTGAATACTGAACAGGGCGATGATGATCACCACGGTGATCATGAGCGTGAGGTTCTGGTTGGCGTCGAACACCGGATTGAGCTGCGGGATGGTCTGCAGGCCTTCGACTGCGGACGAGATCGACACGGCCGGAGTGAGCACCGAGTCGGCGAGGAACGCCGCGCCGCCGAGCATGGCCGGCCAGGCGAGCCACTTGCCGTAGCGGCGGACCATGCTGTACAGCGCGAAGATGCCGCCTTCGCCCTTGTTGTCGATGCGCATGGCGATGAACACGTATTTGACGGTGGTGATCAGCGTGATCGACCAGAACAGCAGCGACAGCATGCCAAGCACGGATCCGCGGTCGGCGTTCTGGAGGCCGCCCTGACCGGAGAGGAACGACTGCGCCATGTACAGCGGCGAGGTGCCGATGTCGCCGTAGACCACGCCGAGTGCCACGATGCACATGGCGAAGCTCACACGATCGGGGCTGGACTGCACGCGACGCCACCAGCGCCCGATGCGGGTGCGCGGTTCACGAGTTGTTTTGCGCGCGGCCTTTGCGGCGGCCTTCTTCGCGCGTTCGGCCTCCGCCTTTTCCTCGGGAGGCACGATGCGGCGGGATGTCTTGGGAGCCTTGGTGATGCTGACCGGCGGGATGAGCGAGCCGCTGTCCTCGGCGGTCATGGGGTCCTTGTCTGCGGTCTTGGCCGAGGTCTTGCCTACGGGCTTGGTCGTGATCGCGTCGCCGGCGTCCGTGAGGTTCGCCGAGGGCTTTGTCGTGGACTTTGTCATCGCCGATTTCGTTGACGATTTTGCCGATGATTTCGATGCGGCGATTTTCGCTGCCAACTTTGCAGTGGATTTCGTTGCGGTCTTCGTGACCGTGGATTTCGTTGTGGCTGTCACCGTCGTCCCATCCTCCGACGATGACCGAACGGCCGTGGATTTCCTTGATTTCCCAGCCTTGGACTGGACCGGGACCGCTGCTTGTTCTGATGATTGTTCTGGCTGTTGTTCGGGCTGTGCGGATCGATCGGACCGCTCCGCGACCTGTTTATGCCGTTCGGATTCGTTGTCCGCGGACTCCGTGGAATCCGATGAATCGATCGAATTCTCGACATTCGCGGACGACGCCGACGAAGACGATACTGAAGAGGTCGATATCGAACCGGTTTCATCAGATGACGTCGTAGAAGTCAACGTCACGGCCGTCGTAGATTTCGACCGTTCGGATCGACGTTCGGAATGAACGGATTTCTCGGATGCCTCAGCGGTTCGCTTTCGCGATTTCCCCTGTTCTCTCCCCCTGTTTTCCACCGGCGTTTCGTCGGTGTCCCTGAGTTCTTCCGCCACTTGGAACCTCCAACAATTCCGCACGTCAAAGGCGTGCAAAACCTTGTGAATATCTTGTGACCTTCAAGTCAAGATACACACAGTACCACCGCGAAAAGCATTTGGTAAATCAGTTGAGATGAATGTGAGGGAGGATACAGGAAGTGTTCATCTAGTGGGTTTTCGGCGGAAAACCGCGGTTTTCCGCCTATCAGACGTCATATCAATCAACGATCAGATGCCGTAGACGCGGCGTGCGTTCTCACGGGTCAGCGCCGCCGTCTCGTCGACCGTCAGATCAAGCACGTCGGCCATGGCGGCGAGCGTGTACGGGATCATGTACGGCGCGTTCGTGCGGCCACGGTACGGCATTGACGTGAGATACGGCGCGTCGGTCTCCACAAGAATATGGTCGCGCGGAATCAGGGCGAGCGATTCGCGAATGCCCTCGTTGCCCTTGTAACTCACCGTGCCGGAGAAGCTCAGATACCAGCCGTTGTCGCGCGCGATACGGCCCATTTCGGCGTCGCCGGAGTAGGAGTGGAACACGGTCCGATCGGGAGCGCCGTCCTTGAGCAGGATGTCGATGCAGTCGGCGTGGGCGTCACGGTCGTGGATCTGCATGGGCAGGTCGAGTTCCTTGGCAAGCGCGATGTGCGCGCGGAACGCCTCGCGTTGATAGTCGCGCGCGGCGTCGCCGGTGCGAAAGAAATCAAGGCCGGTCTCGCCGATCGCCACGACGATGTCCGGATACGCGACGGCCAGACGATGCACCTCGGCGAGCGCGTCGTCAAAACTGATGTCGTGCCACGGCTTGTACTTGATTTCGAGACCGTCGGGCCCCTTCGCTCCGCGGTGACCGTGCAGCACGGCCTCGTTGGGGTGGATGGCCAGGGCGGCGTGCACGCGGTCGGGAAACTCCTCGGCCAGACTGACGGCACGGGCGAGGTTCGGATATTCGCAGCCGACGTCGACGATCTGCCGGACGCCCACCGCGGCGGCCATGTCGAGCAGTTCGCCTTCGGAATACACGGGTACGTACGGCTGCCCCTTGACTTCGGCCTCGTGGCTCATGGCCTTGGAGAACGGGACAACGGACCTTACGTGCGTATGGTTGTCGATCGTCCATTCGTTGAGGGGTTCGGGCGCCGGAGCCCAGCTTCTGTCGCGATGATGTTTGGCCATACGCTCCAGTATGCACGCCCGCCTGACCGATGGCACGAAAACGATTGCGTGGAAAATGCGCGAAAAAAGAGAAACCCGGCGGGGACTGGCCGCCGGGTAATCAGAGAAAGGAAGAGAGAAGAAGGGTTCAGTTATCCGATTCGCTTACCGAGTGACTCGACGTTGCCGTGCCATCCGAGGAACCGTACCAGCGGTGTCATCCGCTGACATTTCTTATATAACCACCGCTTTCTGGATGCAACGATGCAATAACCTTGGAGTTACCTAAAAATGCGAACGCTCAGGTGAAGTTCCGATGAACTCTCCCCATAGCCGCCTGCCTCAGGTACATGATCATTCGAATTTGGGGCACCAACTACCCGAATTCCGCTCTTCGGGGCGCCAAATACCCGTTTTCGCGTCGATTTTCGGGCATTTGACGCCCCAAAGAGCAGATGTTCCTGCATAGTGAGACAGATCCGACGATCGATTCCGCGATATGAGCAGCCGTCTTCGGCCACGCGACCGCCGCAATCCAGGATTTGCCTGCAGAAAAGAAGAAACCCGGTGGGAGAGAAGACCACCGGGCTAGAGAGAGAAGAGAGAAGAAGGGTTCAGTTATCAGATTCGATTGGAATCTCACCAGCGGGTTCAACCGCTGACATGTCTTATATAAGCAGCCGTTCCTTGGAAAGATGATGCGGGAACCTGAATCTTTCCTGAGAATGTGTGAGAGATTTGTGACGGCTCACATAAGTTGAACATCGCAGGGTTCGAGAGGATGGGATTCGTTGGGCGAAGCAGCTCGGCCCCTCCCTCAGTCCGACTACGTCGGCCAGCTCCCTCCCATGGAGGGAGCACGCGGATGCCGGGCCATTTTGGCATCGGACAGCCCCTTACCGCGAAGGGAAAGAACACGATGACCGACCGACATGACCGAACAGAACGTTCTCCCTCCATGGGAGGGAGATGTCATGACGAAAGTCATGACAAAGGGAGGGACCGGAAACCTTCAAGGATCCAATCCCTCCCCCAGTCCGACTACGTCGGCCAGCTCCCTCCCCCGGAGGGAGCACATAGGTGACAGCCGTCGGCCAACAGAATCAGGCGAGCTTGGCCTTTTCGGCGGCGAGGCGCTCGGCCTCCTTGGCACGACGGGCGTCAAGCTCGGCCTGGAAGCGCTCGAGCTCCTCGGCCACGGCCTCCTTCGGGATCTTGGCGAAGATCGGCTTCGGCTTCGGCACCACGGCGCCCACGGTGATCGGCTCGCTCTTCCACGGGTGCACGTTCACGCCCAGCTTGTAGTCGCCGGTGATGATCGGATAGCTGAAGCCGGGCTTGTCGAGATCCTCGACCTCCTCGATGTGCGGCAGCGGCGAGAACACGCCCTCGCCGCCCAGGGCCTCCCACACCTTCTGCGCGGAGTGCGGCAGGAACGGCGCGAGCAGGTGGTTGGCGTCGGACACGGCCTGTGCGGCCACGTGCAGCACGGTGCCCAGTCGAGCCTCGTCGTCCTTGATCTTCCACGGCTCCACGGCGGAGATGTACTTGTTGATCTCGCCGACGATGCGCATCGCCTCGGCCAGGGCGGCCTTCTGGTGGTGCTTCTCGAGGAAGTTGCCCACGGTGTCGAACGCGGCGTTGGTCTGCTCGAGCAGCGCGCGCTCCTGATCGGTCATCTTGGACTCATCAATGGCCGGGATCGCGCCGAAGTTCTTGGCGATCAGGTTGGCCACACGGTTGACGAGGTTGCCCCACGCGGCGGCCAGCTCCTCGTTGTTGTGGCGCACGAACTCGGCCCACGTGAAGTCGGAGTCGGAGCTTTCCGGACCTGCCACGGAGATGTAGTAACGCACGGCGTCCACGGGGTAGCGGGCGAGGATGTCCTTCACGTAGATCACGATGCCGCGCGAGGAGGAGAACTTCTTGCCCTCCATGGTCATGAACTCGCTGGCCACCACCTGCTCGGGCATGTTCAGCGGGCCGAGTTCGCCGGTCTCGCCGCCCTTGGAGCCCTGGCCGTTGTAGGCGAGCATCTCGGAGGGCCAGATCTGCGAGTGGAAGGTGATGTTGTCCTTGCCCATGAAGTAGTAGGCGGGGGTGGACGGGTCGTTCCACCAGGCGCGCCACGCCTCCGGGTCGCCCTTGCGGCGGGCCCATTCGATGGACGCCGACAGGTAGCCGATCACGGCGTCGAACCACACGTAGAGCTTCTTGTTCGGGTTGTCGATCCAGCCATCCACCGGCACGGGGATGCCCCAGTCGATGTCGCGGGTGATGGCGCGCGGCTTGACTTCCTTGAACAGGCCGATGGAGAAGTTGATGACGTTGGTGCGCCAGCCTTCGCGGGTCTTGAGCCATGCGAGGTTCGCCTCGGCGAGCGCGGGCAGGTCGAGGAAGTAGTGCTCGGTCTCCTCGAAGCGCGGGGTTTCGCCGTTGATCTTGGAGACGGGGTTGATCAGATCGATCGGGTCGAGCTCGTTGCCACAGGCGTCGCACTGGTCGCCACGCGCGCCGTCGGTGTGGCAGATCGGGCATTCGCCTTCGATGTAGCGGTCGGGCAGGGTGCGGCCGGTGGACGGGCTGATGGCCACCTGCTGCGTGCCCTTGTAGATGTAGCCGTTCTTGAGGCACTGCTTGAACAGCTCCTGCACCACGTGCTCGTGGTTGCCGGTGGTGGTGCGGGTGAACAGATCGTAGCTCAGGCCGAGATCGCACAGGTCCTTGGCGATCACGCGGTTGTAGCGGTTGGCGAGCTCCTGGGCGGTCAGGCCTTCCTTTTCGGCCTCGACCAGGATCGGGGTGCCGTGCTCGTCGGTGCCGGAGACCATGAGCACGTCGTTGCCCTTCATGCGCTCGTAGCGCGCGTAGACATCCGAGGGGACGCCGAAACCGGCCACGTGGCCGATATGGCGGGGGCCGTTCGCATACGGCCAGGCGACGTTAACAAGAATATGACTCATAAACCCCGATTATCCGTACGGGCATTGACGTTTTCTGTCGTGGATTGTGGACAATCCGCGGAGTTGTCCACATGGGTGTCGTTTTAAGCGCGAGTTATCCACTTTTCCACATTTTTCGTTGCCGTCTGAGCGGGATTATGCGTCGCGGCCTACCGTCGGAAGACATGAGCGACATTACATGCGGTACGGTCGTTCGTCAGAGTCGACGGGCGAGGAGAAAACAGGTCATTCGGAATGGCTCGCGGTCTATGCCGGGCGAGGGCCCGTCGCTGATTCACAGCACGGACGTAACCGGTCATATGGCACTGCACCGACTGGTCGCCATGGGCGTGCTGACCCGTCTGGATGACACGTGCGGCTATCGCAACGACTATGCGGATACGCCACTTGGTCGCGCACTGATCGTGGAGCCGATGATTCCGTACGGCGCCACGGCGGCGGGCAAACTGGCGTTGTGGGTATGGGTGGGCGGACGGTTTCCCGCCTGTTTCGATCTGATATCGACATCGCATTATCGGGCGCGCGTACACGGCCGCGACATGCATGTGCACAACCGACGCATGCTGACGAATCATATGGTGCTGCTGGCCGGCCTGCGGATCACCTCTCCCATACGCACGGCATGTGATCTGGCGTGCATGGAGCCCGCAGAACGGCAGGGATGCGATGTGAACCAACTGCTGGCCGTGCTGATGACCAAGTACGAGATCAGCCCCGACGATTGTTTGAACATGCTGTGGCGCAACCAGCGGTGGCCGCGGCACAGTCTGGGCATCACCACGTTCATCGCGCTGAAGAGACGGAGGAAGTCATGGCCGGGAGTGGACGACGACGGAACCGGATGGGGCGCCGCGAGCGCGGCGGACGGGGACGGCATGGTCGGAAGCGCTCATCCGGACGTGCAGTATGGTTCCGCAAGGCCGACAAACGTCTTCGTACACTGCGACGGCTCGGCGTGAAACGTACGGCCGCACCGCACGAACGTGGCCCCAAGCCGCCCGAACCGCCGATGCGTCTGACCGCTCAGGTGGCGTGCGATCCGAATACCGACGAAGATGTGCTGTGGACGATCGCCGAGCGTGCGCCGGAGCTGCGCATGTGGCTGATCGCGAACCCGTCGGCGAGCGCAGAACTGCTTGAGTACGTGGCTCAGCGTGGCGGCCCGGGTGTGGCACGCGGGTTCGAGGTGCTGTTCGGTGCGATGGACGACAGGATCACTGCTTGATCTTGAGGACGGCGTTGTAGACCTGCTTGCGGTTGGCGAGCGAGCCGTCGGGCATCGGATGCTCCTCGATCACTTCGGCGATCGCGTCCTTGATGCGCAGGCCGTCTTCGAGCGCACGGTCGATGGCGAGTACGGCCAGTTCGTCCACGCTCAGTACGGACGACGACGCCTCGCGCGCCTCGTCTTCGGACGCGCCGCCGATCACGAGCACGATCTCGCCGCGGGGCGGCTCGTCGATCACGCTCTGCCGGATCTTGCCGATGCCGCCGCGGCGGATCTCTTCGAAGTCCTTGGTCAGTTCGCGGGCCAACGCCATCGGACGGTCGGGGCCGAACGCGGAGAGCAGGTCGTCCATCGAATCGGCGATGCGGTGCGGGGTCTCGTAGAACACGATCGTGCGGCGTTCGGACTGCAGCGCGCGCAGACGCTGCACACGTTCGGAGTGCTTGCGCGGCAGGAATCCTTCGTAGCAGAAACGGTCGGTGGGCAGTCCGGACAGGGCGAGCGCGTCGAGAACGGCGGAGGGGCCGGGTGCGCACGTGACGGGCAGACCGCGTTCGATGGCACGACGCACGATCGACAGGCCCGGATCGTTGATCGTGGGCATGCCGGCGTCGGAGACGACGAGCACGCAGGCGCCGGTCTCCACTTCGTCGAGCAGACCGTCGGATTTGGAACGCTCGTTGTGGTCGTGGAACGCCACCACGCGTCCGTTGACGTGCACGCCGAGGCGACGAGCGAGATCGTAGAGGCGACGGGTGTCCTCCGCGGCCACGATGTCGGCCTGCTCCATGAGCGCCACGAGTCGGGCGGACGCGTCGAGGGTATTGCCGATGGGCGTGGCGGCGAGCACCACCGTGCCGCGCGGAATGGTCAGCGTGCGCTGTGCGCTGGCGGACGCGGCTGCCGCAGACGGCGCATCCGATGCGGTCTGGGTGGCCGGCGCGGACTGGGCCTCAACGCTGGCCTGATCGTCGGGATTCATGGTTTCCGAGGTTTCCGATTGCATGCCTTCAGTATTGCCTACGGCGGTTACATCGGCGACGCAGGGCAGGCAGACCCCGGCCTTCCCGATCATCCGGCATCGTCACCTCATCAGTCACGCTGCGCGTGACAGCTTCCCCTCGAGGGGAAGCCGGCATCACCGGATACGAGCGACCAACGCCATGCGGCCTTTCCCTCGAGGGGAAGCCGGGAGAAAGGCCGGGTGAGCGATCACAATTCAGACGGGGTTTACCGTGCCGACAGACAGAATATGAATTGCCGTTGAATTCTGTCGTTTCGGAGCCCCAAACTGGCCGCAACAATAATAAAGTGGTAAGCATGGCCCAGATATTCAATGAACCCTCAAAGGCGATCCTGAAAAGCCAGATCGCCGAGCATATCGCGGAGACCCCCAAGGACAACCGCGAAGACCCCAACGCCTCCCTCTACGAGCCGTTGCCGAAGGACCGGTTCTTCGATCGCGAACTCAGCTGGCTGAAGTTCAACAAGCGAGTGCTGGAACTGGCCGAGGACGACTCCCTCCCCGTGATCGAACGCGCCAACTTCGCCGCGATCTTCGCGTCGAACCTCGACGAGTTCTTCATGGTCCGCGTGGCCGGCCTCAAGCGTCGTATCGACACCGGTCTGGCAGTCACGTCGGCGAGCGGCCTGAGCCCGCGTCAGACGCTGCGCGCCATCTCCGATCAGGCCCACCGTCTGCAGGACGAGCACGCCCACTACGTCGTGGAGCACATCCTGCCCGACCTGGCCAAGGAGAACATCGTCCTGCTCAAGTGGAGCCAGCTGACCATCGCCGAGCAGGAGCGCCTGAGCAAGTTCTTCCGCATGCAGGTGTTCCCCGTGCTCACCCCGCTGGCCGTGGATCCCGCCCACCCGTTCCCCTACATCTCCGGCAACTCGCTGAACCTCGCCGTGATCGTGGAGAACCCGACGTCCGGCAAGTCGCACTTCGCCCGTGTGAAGATCCCGGACAACCTGTCCCGTCTTGTGCCGGTCGACGACATGACCGAAGACGAGCACGGCGACGTGCGCTACGGCTTCATCACCATGGAGAACCTGATCATCGCGCACCTCGAATCCCTGTTCCCGGGCATGATCATCAAGGAGGCGCGTTCGTTCCGCGTCACCCGTAACGAGGACATCGACGTCGAAGAGGACGATGCCGAGAACCTGCTCAACGCGATGGAGAAGGAGCTGCTGCGCCGCCGCTTCGGACCGCCGATCCGCCTTGAGCTCTCCGACACCACCTCCCCGTTCCTCTCGCACCTGCTGGCCGACCAGCTGGGCGTGAACGACGAGGAAGTGTACCGTCTGCCCGCTCCGCTCGACTTCACCGTGCTGTTCGAGCTCGGCGGCGTGGATCGCCCGGATCTCAAGTTCCACAAGTTCATCCCCACGACCAACCGTCAGATCGCCGAGGTCGAGTCGAGCCGTGCGCAGGACATCTTCGCCGCCATCCGCGAGCGCGACATCCTGCTGCACCACCCCTACGATTCCTTCTCCACCTCCGTGCAGGCGTTCCTGGCGCAGGCCGCCGCCGATCCGAAGGTGCTGGCCATCAAGCAGACCCTGTACCGTACGTCCAGCAACTCGCCGATCATCGACGCGCTGGTCGACGCCGCGCAGGCCGGCAAGCAGGTGCTCGCCCTGGTGGAGATCAAGGCCCGCTTCGACGAGGACGCGAACATCGCGTGGGCCCGCAAGCTCGAACGAGCCGGCGTGCACGTGGTGTACGGCATCGTGGGTCTGAAGACGCACTGCAAGCTCTCGCTCGTGGTCCGTCAGGAGGCCGACGGCCTTCGTCGCTACTGCCACGTGGGCACGGGTAACTACAACCCGAAGACCGCTCGAATCTACACCGATCTCGGTCTGCTCACCTGCGATCCGGTGGTCGGACAGGATCTCACCCGCCTGTTCAACCAGCTGTCCGGCTACGCGCCCAAGTCCACGTTCCACCGTCTGCTGGTGGCGCCGCGCGGCATCCGCTCCGGCCTGATCGAGCGCATCCGCCGCGAGGAGGACGCCGCCCGCGCTGGCAAGGAGGCCTGGATCAAGATCAAGGTCAACTCGATCGTGGACGAGAAGACGATCGACGCGCTGTACCGCGCCTCGCAGGCCGGCGTGAAGATCGACATCGTGGAGCGCGGCATCTGCTCGCTCAAGCCCGGCGTGCCCGGCATGAGCGAGAACATCCGTGTGCGTTCCATCCTCGGCCGCTTCCTGGAGCACAGCCGCATCTACGCCTTCGCGAACTCGCAGGGCCCTCAGATCGGCGAAGGCCCCTCCTCCGGTCCGGAGGTCTGGATCGGTTCGGCCGATCTGATGCACCGCAACCTCGACCGTCGAGTCGAGGCGCTGATCCGCATCACCGCGCCCGAGCAGATCGAGGAGCTCATCAAGTACGTCGACCTGCAGATGGCCGACACCACCAGCTCCTGGCACATGCAGCCGGACGGCACCTACGTGCGTCACTCCCGCGACGCCGAGGGCAAGCCGCTCGTCGACTGCCAGGAGGCGCTGATCAAGAAGCATACGCGTCGTCCGCGCAACAGCTGATCGGATTCGTCCGATCGATTCGGTCGATCCGGTCGGGTCATCGACGCGTGCATGACGGTGCCACGGGAGCGTCATCAACTCCCGGCCGCACCCACACAGCCGGAACGGGCATCCTCAACGGGATGCCCGTTTCGTCGTTTTCACGCCGGCGTTTCCCTTGTCTATGATGGATTTCAGCGCTGGTCTGCCGTTGCCCGACGTATGACGATGTCCAAAGACGGGCACTCGTACATGGGCAATTTATGTCATCGCTAACATTCATCTGTCATACCGAGCGATAATGGAGCCGTAAATGCACAACTCCAAACACAAAGGAACCACTATGAACACAGTCGTCGAGGCAGCCGGCGGCATCGTGTACCGTTGGCGCGACGGAGTCGAACTACTGGGCGACGCCCAGAACGATCCCGATCTGATACTGGAGAACATCGAGGTCTGTGTGATCCACAGGCCCAAATACAACGACTGGAGCTGGCCGAAGGGCAAACTCGAGATCAACGAATCGCACCGCCACGCGGCCGTACGCGAGATCGGCGAGGAGACCGGACTGGCAATCGCGCTCGGCGCCTACATCGGCGACGTCGAATACCCCCTCGAGGACGAGGGCAAGCGTGGCAAGCGCCGCACCGATCCACGCAAGCCCAGTAAACACGTGTGCTACTGGATCGCATCGATCATCGACGACGAGACCGCCATGAAACGCCGGTACGCGTTCGGACCGATCAACGCCGACAAGCACGAGGTCGACAACGTACTGTGGATGTCGCCCGCCGACGCGCGACACAAGCTCACCCACGTGCTCGACCGCGACATTCTCGACGAATTCGTACGCAAGGTCAAGGCAGGCATCCTGCGATCCAAGATGTTCCTGCTTATCCGCCATGGCAAGGCCGAAGGACGCAAGTTCTGGGGCGGCACCGACGCCGACCGGCCGATCACGCCGCTCGGATCCGCAGCCGCATACGCACTCACCCGTGAAATCGCCTGCTTCGGCGTGAACCGACTCGTCACCTCGCCCTGGCGACGCTGCGTCGGCACCATCCAGACGTTCGCGTGGCAGACCGGACTGCCCGTGAACATGGCCGACGATCTGACCGAGGACGCCTACGCGTCGCAGCCCGACTCCGCATGGGAATGCCTGCGTCACGAAATGGAGATCACGCTGCGCACCGGACAGATCACCGCCGTATGCATGCACCGGCCCGTGATCGGCGGCGTGTTCGAACACATGCGGGCGCTGTGCGACCGCAAGTCGCTGGCCAAGCAGCTGCCTGCGAAAACGCCGTACATGGCAACCGGACATGCGGTAGCCTTTAATATCGTCAACACGGACAACGGTCCGGCAATCATCGACATTCAGAAGGTAAGCCCCATTGTCTACTAGCTCCTCCTCTTACGGTTCCTCCTCCATTCGCGCGGCGGGCTCGGGATTCGCGGCGTCCGGACGATTCACGCGGCCGGCACAGCTCGACCCGGCGCTCGTGGAACACCTCTCCGGCGGCGTGGACCCGCAGCAGCTCAGCGAGATCAGCCACACCACGGCCGCCTCGCTGCTCGACCGCGTGCACCACACGCAGGATCCGCAGACGGTGGAGCGCGTGCTCACGCTCGTGGAGCACGAGGGCGTGGACCTGGTGGCGGAACTGTGGAGCGGCGGCGACCCCGACTCGCTGCCCGGCGTGCTGTGGCGACTGTACATGCTGCGCACGTGGATGCGCCGCAACCGTGAGTCCATCTCCCGGCTGTGGCGCATCGGCGAACCGGTGGCGGGCGCGTCGTCGGCGATCGCAGGCGTGGATCAGGCGCCGAACGCGGAGGACATCGCGCGCACGGCGGACTCGATCCTCTCCGGCGCGTTCGTGGGCGACTTCGCCGTGGCCATGGAGCGAGCGAGCGCGTTCTGCGCGGTGATCTCGGCAGGGCTCGTGGCCGAGGCGCGACGCCGTCAGGAGCGCGACGCGGAGCTGGGCGGCGCCGGATCCGACCGGATCGTCAGCTCGGGCGCGGCGCATCTGCTGAAGACCGCGCGCTCGCTGCACTCAACGTCCAAGGATTTCAAGGCCGGCGCGCGTCTGTGGCGCGAGGGGCGACTGGAGTAAGCTGCAACGGTTGCATCGGGCACGTCCGTACATTCCGCGTTTGTCCGATGAAGAAGTACTGCCGGGCGGGGTTCGGTTAATCCTCGATGCTTGTTTTACGCACGCTTGCGATAAATGAGCACCGCGGGGAGCTCTTCGGTGCTCATATGACGCACGCTTACGTCAAATACGCACTGTAGAGAATCCTCGATGCTTGTTTGACGCAGACGTACGGCAAACACACCGCGGATGAGGACCGGCCGCAACAGCCAACCCGTCTCCGCCCGCGAACACACCGGCATCGGCCGGTTTGGCGGACCGGGGAAAATGCCGTACAGTAGTAGCCGCGTCGGGCCGTGCATTGCCCCGGGCTCCATTTTTTGCCGCCGCGAGCGGCCCTTGCGCCGACAGGCGCATTCACGGTCCGGCGTTTTCTTTTATTTTCCCTACGTCGTGTGATTCACGCGTCGTGTAGTTCACGCCGCTATCAATGCCGCACCATCGTCCTTGACCTATGCCCGTACGATAAATGCGCGCCGTACTGCGACCGTACTGCGATATAGATGTTCCCCGCCACCGAGAACGGTAACGGGGAACAGGACTCATACGCACGATGTGCGTCCGGACGTCACCACCTCGGTAAATACGGGATCGCGTCCTTTTAATCGTTCGGACGCGGCTTGCGATGGAAATGAGAAAGCCTCGAAACCGTTGGGATCATTGGTTTCGAGGCTTGTTCGCGGTGCCCCCCGTGGGATTCGAACCCACAACCCACGACTTAAAAGGACGCTGCTCTAACCGTTGAGCTAGAGGGGCAACATTTCTAAGATACACGGCATCGGTGGACAACGCAAACAGCGGTGCGATCCGCTTCGGTTCATACGATCCGCTTCGGTTCATACAATGAACGAATGAGGATCAGCGCGCAGACTTGGGAATTCATTCGGGAGCATCGGAACGGCGACGTGCGGGATCTGGCGTTGCACGCGCATCGTGACGACGAGGTCGATCTGCCGTTCGCGCTCGATCAGATCGACGGATGGCAGCGGGCGCGCACCAAACTGCCGGAGTGGGCGGCGCACGACGGGGTGATCTACCCGCCGCATATTTCCATGGAACAGTGTTCGTCGCAGTCGACCGCGCAGTACAAGGCGGGCGTGGCGGCACGGCTCGTGAACGCTCAAACGGAAACGGCCTCCGTCCCTCGCGGCACGCTCGTGGATCTGACCGGCGGGTTCGGCGTGGACTTCTCGTACATGGTGAGTGGATTCCGACGCGGAGTCTACGTGGAACGGCAGCCGCACCTGTGCGAGATCGCCGAGCACAACATGCGCGCACTCGGACTGGATCACGTCACGGTCGTGAACGGGAACGCCGAGGAGTATCTGACGGAACTGCCCGATCGCGCGGTGGGAGATACGAAGAGCGGATCGGCAAGCGACAAGACGGACGGCACAGCGAACGGTTCGGTCAGCGGTCCAACAAACGAAACGACCAACGCCTCGTCTGAGCCCACGCTGATCTTCCTCGATCCGGCGCGACGCGACGCGCACGGAGCACGCACGTATGCGATCGCCGACTGCACGCCGGACGTGCTCGCGCTCAAGGAATCGCTACTCGCCAAGGCGGACTGGGTGATGGTCAAGCTCTCCCCCATGCTCGACTGGCGCAAGACCGTGGCCGATCTGGGCGACTGCGTTCGCGAGGTGCACATCGTGTCCACCGGCAACGAATGCAAGGAACTGCTGGTCGTGATGAGCGGCGACAGGCCGAGCGACAACACAGGCACCGGCATCCGCATGGTCTGCGTGAACGACAGCGATGTGCTGGACTATCGGATCGGCGCCGACGGGCAGGTTCTCGAAACGGCCGATGCGGCAGCCGACAGGAACGACGATGACGACAGAAACACTGACAGCGGGAACACCGACGGCAGGAACGATAACGACGGAAACACCGAGCCGGCGTATCTGTACGAACCGAACGCGTCGATCATGAAGGCGGGGTGTTTCGACCTGCTTGAACGACGATACGCACGGCACGGACTGCGGCAGATCGGGCCGAACAGTCATCTGTTCACGTCTGGTTCGATGATCGAACGATTCCCCGGACGGGCGTTCGAGATCGACGCCGTCACCGGCATGGGCAAGAAGGAACTCAAGACGGCACTCAGCGGAATCACGCGCGCGAACATCGCGGTACGCAACTTCCCGATGCCGGTGGCGGCGCTGAGGAAGAAGCTCAAGCTCAAGGACGGCGGCGATGCGTATATCTTCGCCACCACCACGGCGAGGGGACGGCATGTGCTGATGGTGGCGAGGAAGGCGCAGTAGGCGTCTCACCGACATGACGGGAAGACGCGCGCACGCTCCCCTCAGTCGGCGTTCGCCGACAGCTCCCCTCAGAGAGGGGAGCCGGATATGGGGAAGGCGCGGTAGGCGTCTCACCGTTGCGGCGCGGGGGTGCGGGACCTCTCCGCGTCATGGTAAAACGGCAATCATCAAGCGAAAAGGAGCGAAAGAACAATGATCAACGAGGATTACAAGGCGATGCTGGGCGGCAAGTCCGTGATTCGCGAGCTGAGCGAATACGCGACCTCCCGCGGCGCCGAAATCGGCTACGAGAACGTGTTCGACTACAGTCTCGGCAATCCGAGCGTACCCGCGCCGAAGAGCTTCACCAACGCGATGGTCGACCTGTACGAGCACGGCGACCCGGTGGCGATCCACGGCTACTCCCCCTCGCTGGGCATCCCCTCGGTGAAGGACGCGATCGCCGACTCGCTCAACCGTCGCTTCGACATGGACTACACCGGCAACCACATCTTCCCCACCACGGGTGCGGCCGGCGCGCTCGCTCACGCCATGCGTGCGGTGACCAAGCCCGGCGACGAGATCATCACGTTCGCCCCGTACTTCCCCGAATACCAGCCGTACGTGAAGGGCACGGGCGCGAAGCTCACCATCGTGCCGGCCGACACGGAGAACTTCCAGATCAACTTCGAGGCGTTCGAGGCCGCCCTCAACCCGAACGTGCAGGCCGTGCTCATCAACACGCCGAACAACCCGTCTGGCGCCGTGTATTCGGCGGAGACGCTGCGGAAGCTGGCCGCGATCCTCACCGCCAAGCAGTCGGAGTACGGCCACGACATCTTCCTGATCAGCGACGAGCCGTACCGCGAGATCGTGTTCGACGGCGGCACCCAGCCCTACCCGGCCAAGTTCTACGCAAACACGCTCACCTGCTACTCGTGGTCCAAGTCGCTGAGCCTGCCGGGTGAGCGCATCGGCTACGTGGCGGTGAACCCGGCCGCCACCGACGCCGATCTGCTCGTGCCGATGATGGGTCAGATCTCGCGCGGCACCGGCCACAACTGCCCGCCGAGCTCGATCCAGCTGGGCGTGGCGAAGGTTCTCGACGAGACGAGCGACCTCGGCGTGTACGAGACGAACATGAACCTGCTGTACGACGCGCTGACCGGCATCGGCTTCGACGTGGTGCGCCCCGGCGGCACGTTCTACATCTTCCCGAAGGCGCTGGAGGACGACGCGACCGCGTTCTGCCTCAAGGCCAAGGAGTACGACCTGATTCTGGTGCCGTCGGAGAGCTTCGGCGTGCCCGGATACTTCCGTATGGCGTACTGCATCGACACGGAGAAGGTGAAGCGCTCGATCCCGGTGCTGGAGAAGTTCGCGCACGAGGTGTACGGCCTGTAGTTGCTGGCGGCTCCCCTCTTTGTGAGGGGAGCTGTCGGGCCGCCGGCACGTTTATGACCCGTTCTGGGGGTACGGGATCCCTCCCTCTGTCACGACATTGTCGTGACATCTCCCTCCCAAGGAGGGAGAACGCTGGAAGACGGGTGCTGGTTAGTTGATGTTGCTGATGGTGCCGCCCCAGGTCTTCTGCAGGTTCTCGATGCCGGAACGCTCGCCCACGAGAATCCACTGCTTGCCGGTGAGCATGGCGTACTGCGCGCTGCCGGCCTGATCCTGATACTGGGCGAGCACCTCGCTTGCCTTGGATGCGATCGGCGCCTTGTAGATGCCCACGGACGACGAATTGTCGAACACGGCATACACCACGCGCGTATCAGTGCACATCTGGATCGACGTGACGCCGGGATACGAGCTGGCATCCATGCCCTGCCATCCGCTCGTGCACGTGCCGAATGCGTTGTCCACATCCTTCTGCATGGCCGTCGGCGTCGACGTGGGCGCGGCGTCGGCGACCTTCTCCTCCACCACGCCTTCCGGGAACAGCGTGTTCGCGGCCCATCCGCATCCGGCGAGCATGAGGGCCAGCACCAGGGCGATGATGCCCCACGTGCTGGCGATGCCATGTCCCACACCGGCACGGCGCGCACGCAGCCGTGCCACGATCACCAGGATCAGAGTGACCACGGAGAGCGCGACGGTGAGAATGATCAGCGTATTGACGGGAATGTTGGCGAGTGCTTCGGGCATACGCGCGGGGGCGATGGCACGGGCCGCGGTGACGCAGCCGGCAAGCACGGCGAGAACGCCGGCGATGGCGCACAGCGGATTCCACGGTCCGAGGGAGACTCGCCCGTTGCGGTCGAGTCCGTTGCGGTTGTTGCGTCCGCCGTTGCCGCGTTGACCTCCACGACGTGAATGCTTGCGATAGTCCCCTGCGTGGTACACCGTCATGTTCAGCCCCCTTCGGTTTGATCCGGTCGGCCGCCCGCGCTCGCGACCGCCGGCCGATGCTTGTTCCCAGTGTAGTGCGGAGAGCAAGCGCATGGGATAGTTCGGGGGAATGAGGTGTTCGCATTATGGGGGACATGATGGGCGCGCTGCGGGACTTGTGACTGTTCTTCCCTCCCTCGGTTCTTCCCTCCCTCAGTCCGGCTGCGCCGGCCAGCTCCCTCCCTCGGAGGGAGCACGAGGATGTTGAGCGTGTGCTCCCTCCGTGGGAGGGAGCTGGCCGACCTCGTGTCGGCCTGAGGGAGGGATACACACCAAGGGAGGGGTCAGGCACCAACCAAGGCCCCACAATCAACAACGACCGCATAGCGCTACGGATGTCGTAGTGCTACGGTAAACGTAGTGGTTTGGAATTTGACGGGATGACCGACCGAACATGACGAGGGGTTGTTATGAGGAATGTTCTCCGGCTGGTGAAACGCGATCTGCTGCGCCTGGCCAAGGTGCCGGCGGCATGGGTGATCTGCGTGGGCCTGGTCGTCATCCCATCGCTGTACGCATGGGTCAACATCTACGGCTTCTGGGACCCGTACGGCAACACCAGCAAGATTCAGGTGGCCGTCGCCAACGAGGACAAGGGCACGACGAACGATCTGCTCGGCAAGCTCAATCTGGGCGATCAGATCGTCCAGGCCATGAAAAGCAACACCCAGCTCGGCTGGCATTACGTGAGCCGAGAACAGGCGCTGGACGAGGTGCGTTCGGGCAAGAGCTACGCAGCGTTCGTGATTCCCAAGGACTTCAGCAAGGATCTGGCCACGCTGCTGTCCGGCGATTTCCAGCAGCCGAAACTGCAGTATTACGTCAACGAGAAGGCGAACGCGGTGGCTCCCAAGATCACCGACGTCGGCTCCACCACGCTTGACACGACGATCAACAACACGTTCGTGTCGACGGCGAGTCAGGTGATCGTCTCGCAGCTCAACGGCAAGCTCGACGACGCGTCCCAGAAGATCACGCAGGCGCAGACCGACGCGTCCGGCTCGCTCGACAGCACGGTGGACAAGCTCGATACCGCACGCAACTCGATCAAGGACCTCCACGACACGGTGGACAAGGCGAAGGCCAAGGCGCAGAATGCCAAGTCCACGCTCGCCGACGTGGAGACGCAGACCGGACTGCTCACCGACGGGCTCAAGCAGACGTCGTCGCTGCTCACCAGCACCGGCGACTCGATCAACACGTTCGCGGCGAACGCGTCGGGCACGCTCGACAAGGGATCGTCGCTGATCTCGACCACGTCGTCGAAGGCGAACGTGTCGGTGGGCAAGGTGGCGGGAACCATCACCACGGCCAGCGGCACGGTGGCGGGCGCCATCGAGACCGGCAAGTCGATCACCGACCAGAACGCGCAGACGATCAGCTCGCTCGAATCGGTCATCAACACGCTGCCCGCCGACTCGCAGCTGCGCACACGACTCAACGAGATCGTCAACGGCAAGACCGGCAGCGCCGGACTCAAGCAGCGCAACCAGTCGCTCGCCCAGACGCTGAACAATCTGGACACGATCAACACCGACACCGTGAACACGGCCAACACCGTGGCCGGCGCGACCGACACGCTCGACACGACCGTGCAGAACACGCTGAACAACGTGAACGACTATCGCGGCACGCTTACCGGCACCACGATCCCGCAGATCAACTCTGGCCTCACGCAGCTGGCCGGCGTGACCGGCAACCTCGCGGGAGGCATCACCAGCCAGTCGAATCTGCTCGACCAGACCGATACGATCCTCGACCAGCTGTCGTCCACGCTCGACGCCACCGGCAAGGCGCTCGACCAGACCGACGCCGGCATCAAGACGCTGCGCGACGACGTGGACACCGTGCGCACCGACGTGAACGCGCTCGTCGATTCCGACGCGTGGAGCAAAATCACGTCCGGCGGCAAGCTCGACGCGGAGAAGATCTCCGACTTCATGTTCTCCCCCACCACGCTGAAGACCACCACGCTCTACCCGATCAACTCGTACGGTTCGGGCATGGCGCCGCTGTTCACCGACCTGTCGCTGTGGGTGGGCGCGTTCGTGCTCATGGTGATCGTCAAGCTCGAGGTGGACGACGAGGGCATCGCCGGCCTCACCGTGCGTCAGGCGTACATGGGCCGCTGGCTGCTGCTGGCGATCCTGGCCGTGCTGCAGGCGATCGTGTGCTGCGTGGGAGACCTGATCATCGGCGTGCAGGCGGCGAACGTGCCCGCGTTCATCGGCACCGGCGTGATCACGTCGCTCACGTATCTGAGTATCACGTACGCGCTGTCGGTCACGTTCCAGCACGTGGGCAAGGCGCTGTGCGTGGTGCTGGTGATCGTGCAGATCCCCGGCGCGTCCGGCCTGTATCCGATCGAGATGATGCCCGGATTCTTCCGCAGGCTCTACCCGTTCTTCCCGTTCACGTACAGCATCGACGCGATCCGCGAGACGATCGGCGGCTTCTACGACGGACTGTACGCGAACGCGGTGGGCCACCTGCTGCTGTTCGTGGCGGCGAGCTTCATTCTGGGCCTCGTGCTGCGCCCGTACCTGACGAACCTCAACCGACTGTTCGCCAAGGAGATCGAGGAAAGCGACATCATCATCGGCGAGCAGGCCGAAGTGCCGTTCCGCACGTACCGCTTCTCGCAGGCCATGCGCGCCATGGCCGATCACGCCGGCTACCGCACCGGAGTGCACCGTCGCGCGATGCGGTTCGCACACCATTATCCGCGGCTCAAGCTCGGCGGCCTGATCGCCGGATTCGTGGTGCCGTTCGCGCTCACGCTGCTGTTCTCGCTCAACCCCGCGTTCGAGGACACCAGTCGCAAGGCCGTGATGCTGGGCGCATGGGTGACGTGGGTGCTGATCATCATCGGCTTCCTGATCGCCATCGAATACATTCGCGACAACATCGAACGGCAGATGCGGCTCGGCGCGATGAGCGATGACGAGATCCGCGACCTGTTCTCCATGCGCAAGTATCTGAAGACGATTCCGCTGCCGTCGTTCGGTCTGCCGGTTCGTCCGGTGCGCACGGCGGCCGGCGGCGGCAGGCACGGCGGTGGTGCGGCATCCGGTACGACATCCGGCCCGGCGGCGGGCGATGGCACATCCGGCAACGACACCCACACGAATTCGGCGAACTAGGAATCAGGAGAAGGAGGCAATCATGAGGCAGATCTGGCGACTGTTCATCGGCGACGTCAAGCGCATCACCAGCAACGTGGTGTCGATCATCATCGTGATCGGCCTGGTGGCGATCCCCTCGCTGTTCACCTGGTTCAACGTGGTAGCCAGCTGGGATCCGTTCAGCAACACGAAGAACCTCAAGTTCGCCGTGGCCAGCGTGGACGACGGATACAAGAGCGATCTGGTGCCGCTGAAGGTCAACGTGGGCGATCAGGTGCTCAACGCGCTGCGCGCCAACGACCAGCTCGACTGGACGATCACCACCAAGGACGACGCCGTGGACGGCGTGAAATCCGGCAAATACTACGCGTCCGTAGTGATCCCCAAGTCGTTCAGCAAGGACATGATGACGTTCTTCGACTCCGACGTGAAGCACGCAAAGCTCACGTACTACACGAACGAGAAGAAGAACGCACTCGCCCCCAAGGTGACCGGTCAGGGCGCCGACCAGGTGGCCGCACAGATCAACAACATGTTCGCCAGCACGCTCAGCGACGTGGCGCTCAACATCGTCTCGTCGCTGTCGGACTATCTTGACGACGCGGACGTGCAGAGCCGGCTCGGCAACGTGAACGACCACATCGGCAAGCTCTCCGATCAGATGGCCGACGCGTCGACCATGCTCACCACATACTCGTCGCTCACCGATTCCGCGCAGTCGCTGATCAACAACTCGTCGAAACTGCTCACGCAGGCGGCAGGCGCGGCGAACGACGCCAAGGACGCGGTGGGAAGCACCAAGGCGGCCGGCGGCACGATCACCGACGCGCTGAAGGACTCCGCCTCATCCCTGTCGAAGGCGCTGAAGAGCTCGGCGAACAGCTACGGGGCCGTGGCCAGCGGTGTGGACACGGTATTCGACTCGGTCAACACGCAGGCCGCCGACAGCGCCAAATCACTGCGCGACGAAGCCACGAGCATCGACAAGCAGATCGCCGAATACCAGCTGATCGTCAAGGATCTGGGCCAGTTCCGCAGCGACATCGCCGCCACGCAGCCGAGCACGCAGATCGGGCAGGACGTGATCGACACCGTCACCCGTCAGACCGACGCCGTGATCGGCCAGCTCAACAGTGTGATCGCATTGCAGCAGGGGCTGCGCGACAAGCTCAACGACGCGGCCGGCAAGATCGAATCCGGCAACAGCTCGGCGCAGCAGGAGCGCGACGAGATCAAGGCGCTCGCCACTCAGGCGAAGAACGACGTCGCATCGCTGAAGACCGACTACGACACCAATCTCAAGCCGCAGATCAACTCGATCGCCGGCACCGTGGCCAACGCCGCGCAGACGTTGAGCGGCGGCGCGACCCAGCTGGAAAGCGCGGTCAAGGACCTGTCGGGCGCAAGCGGATCGGCATCCAAGCAGCTGGGCAACATGCGCACCATGCTCACCGACGTGGCCAAGGATCTCACCGACGCGTCGGACAAGCTGCGCACCGTGCACGACTCGCTCGGCAGCGCACTGTCCAGCGGCGACACCGAGATGATCAAGCAGGCGCTGGGAACGGACGCCGAGCAGCTGGCCGACTACATCGCCGCGCCCGTGGGCGTCACGCGTCACGCGGTGTTCAAGGCGGAGAACTTCGGTTCGGCGCTCAGCCCGTTCTACACCACGCTGCCGCTGTGGGTGGGATCGCTGCTCATGGCGGTCACGCTGAAGACGGCGGTGTCGCGGCGGATCCGTGTGGGGCTGGCCCGCGGCGGCGTGCGTGGCGGAGTGCGTGGCGGGGGCGTGCGGTCCGGCGAGAATCCGGAATCCACAGGCCGGACGGAATCCGCGGCGGCTGCGAAAACCGGTAAGGGGAAGAAACCCAACCGGAAGGCCAAGACCGGCGAGGTGAAGCCGTATCAGATGTATCTGGGACGATTCGGCATCTTCGCACTGATCTCGCTCATGCAGACCACCTGTCTGTTCCTTGGCAATCTGCTGTTCCTGCGCGTGCAGTGCGAGCATCCGTTCCTGTACATGCTCACCGGATGGCTGAGCGGACTCGTGTTCATCTTCATGATCTACACGCTCGTCGTGTCGTTCGGCAATGTGGGCAAGGCGATCGGCGTACTGTTCCTGGTGCTGCAGATCTCCGGATCGGGCGGCGCATACCCGCTGGTCGTGATGCCGGACATCTTCACCACGATCAGCCCGTTCCTGCCCGCCACGCACACGATCAACGCCATCCGCGCGTCCATGTTCGGCATCTACGACAACGACTACTGGAGGGCGATCGGCGCGCTGCTGCTGTTCATCGTGCCGACGCTGCTGCTCGGCCTGGTGCTGCGTAAACCGCTCGTGAAGTTCAACACGTGGTACGTGGCGCAGGTGGAGAGCACCAAGCTGCTGTAGGCGTGCGGCAACGACCAACGGTTTAGTTCAACGAAAAAATAAACAAAGATACGTGAGTTGCGAGTGACAACAGGAGGGTACGATGACATCGCAACGCGGAGAGAAGACGCGAAAGGAAACAGATCGCAAGATCATGCAGGCGACGCTCGAGATCGCCATGACCAAGGGCATCGGCGGCATCTCGATCGAGGAGATCGCACGACGCAGCGGCGTGGCCAAGACCACGATCTACCGCCGTTACGAGAACACCTCCGACCTGCTCAGCAAGATGAGCACACTGGAAGTGTCGTCGTCGCCCGAACTTGCCGATCTGGAACCCACGCGCGACAATCTGGAGCTCATGATGCGCAAGATGGTGGAGCGGTTCGTCAGTGGCATCGGCGTAAAGGCCGTGGGCATCATCCTCTCGTCGGAGGAAGCGTTCTTCCAGCCGCTCGTGAAGCAGGCGATCGCGCCGGAGGAACAGACGCTCGAATCGTTCTTCGATCGGGGTGTGCAGGCCGGGCTGTTCCGGTCGGGCATCGACGCGAAGTTCCTGTTCGGCACGATCCTCGGTTCGATGATCGCCTGCGAGGCGCTGGCCGGCGCGATCGACGACGGATGGCCGGAGCGCATGACGAACCTGATCTGGCCCACGATCGTCGCGGCGTAGCAGCCGGCTGCGTGGCATGGCGCGGGCTGGCGCGGATTGGCATTGGGGGCACCAAATACCCGAATTCTGCTCTTTACAGCGCCAAATGGACGAAAATCGACGTCGAAACGTCCATTTGGCGCTGTAAAGAGCAGATGTTCTCGCACTGTGAGACAGATTTGGCGTCCGATTCCACGATGCGTACGCGCTCGGTTGCGGTGCGCTATACGAGGGACGCCCAAGCGAGTCCTCTAGGCCGCACCCCTTCGTGCTCCCTCCAAGGGAGGGAGCTGGACGACGCAGTCGGACTGAGGGAGGGTTCTCATCCCCCTATGCGTTCAATACGCCATCCATCCGCTCATACGCGGACCTGATCGACGCCTGAATGTTGTCGTCCGGCGTGGATCCACTGTCGTCGTAGCCGTACGGGCTGTCGCCGGAGTCGAAACCGTACGGGTCGTTCATCATGGAATCGATCGAGCCGAATATCGCTCCAATGAAGAACAGGACCGCCGCGATCAGCGCAATCACCGCCACCACGATCACGGCGATGATCACGCCCGTGTGGCTCTTGGGCTGCTGCTGAGGATAGGGACTCGCATACGGGGTCTGGGTCGGCGGCTGGGCTGGGAACGGAGCCGGCGTGTACGGGTTCCGGTTCTGCGGCGCGGTGTATGGCTGGGGGCCATACGGCTGTGGCGTGGCATACGGCTGACGGGGAGGCTGCTGGTTCTGCGGCGCATACGCGTAGGGCGCGGAGTTCGGCAGCGGCTGGTAGGGAGATCGCGGGGATTGCGACTGCGCGGGCTGCGCCGGCGCGGCAGACTGGGCAGACTGGGTGGGAGCCGGTTGGGCAGACGCGGCGGGCTGTGTGGTTTGGACAGGAGCAGGTTGGCCGGAAGCCGGCTGAGATGGCGTTGGCTGAGCTGCCGTGGGCTGAGCCGACACAGACTGGACCGACGCAGCCGACTGCGCGGACGCCGACGGATACGGGTTGGTGGGCTGCGCAGGCTGTGAAGGCTGCGCGTAACCAGACTGGAATGGCCACGACTGCTGTGAAGACGCATACGGCTGCCGGCCATACTGGCCGTACGGCCCAGGCTGCGATTGCGAGGTCGACGGCTGCTGGCCCGCCTGGGATTGGCCCGCGGGATTCGGCAGGTTCTGTGCCGAAGCAGCCGGGGTCGGAGTATAGGACGGGCTTCCATAGGTCGGCTGCGGGTTTGGAGCAGACGAGGTCTGGGTCGGCGACTGGGTCGCGGTCGGCACGGTGGGAACGGCCGAAGAAGTCGGAGAATACATGGGAACGGTGGGAGCCGGGTTGTCGGGCAGGATCAGATTGCCCTTGCGATCGTAGAATCCGGCCTGTTGCACGTCGTTCGGGGAGGCCGGAGAAGGCGCGGGAGCCGGCTGGGCCACCGGGGACGGCTGTGCAGAGGGCTGGCCGAACGGCTGGGTGGAAGACTGGTCGTACCCCGGATAGGTGCCGGGAGACATGGCGGGAGCACCTGCAGACGACGATGATCCCGAAGCTGCCGCGGCCGGCTGCGAGGCGAAGGAATGCGACAACGAATCCGCCGAGGGCATGGTCTGCGACGGCGAATCCGACCCGAGCTGCTGCTCCTGAGTCGGCTGGGTCGAATGATCCGGTCGAACAGTCGCATCCGAAGCGGAGAAGGAAGAAGACTCACCCGAGCCATATATGCTCGCATGGCGTGCGTTCGCACTATGCCCGTCTGTATTCCCCGCACTGCCGGCATTGCTTGCTTTGTCAGAATCCGCGCCGTCGCCGGCGCCTGTGGCCGCGGTGCCATTGCCCCACTCCGCGCGCGGCGACGACAATGCGTGGTCGAACCAGTCCTCCTGAGCGAAGCGCTCGTGTTTGGCCGCCGATTCATCCCCGTTTACAGATGCATTCTCGTTCGCGGCCAGTTGCGCGTCGTTGCTCGCAATACCGTCGCTCACGGTATCGAGCCGCGTTCCCGCGTCGTCCGGCTGTGCCCCCACGCCGTCGATCTGCGGCTCGTTCTCGGAATTCGTCATGATTCCAGCCTAGTCCCCGACGGTGTCAACGGCCCCGCCATCAGGAGAGCGCACCCCATAATGCACTTCTGTGCGTTTGTGATGGGTTGCGAGCGCTTTTGTTACCGCTGATATTGAGGTGCTTTTTCGCGGCGGTACACAAATCGAAGATACCCTACGTCGCAACTATGAAGAACGTTGAAATTCCAACGGTTTCTCAAGCACCGATTTCAGGTATCTTCGAGTTGTGAACCGCCGCTTCTCGAGACCCCATCAGAGCCTCAAATTCCACATCACATTCCCCTACAAGATCGATCACAATCCGAACAACGGATCCTTCCGCCATGCCGAATCATCGGAACGGCCGCCCCGGCCCCTTTATCGAACCGGATGGTTGACC
>NZ_NEWD01000011.1 GCF_002234915.1 Bifidobacterium vansinderenii
CGGTACACAAATCGAAGATACCCTACGTCGCAACTATGAAGAACGTTGAAATTCCAACGGTTTCTCAAGCACCGATTTCAGGTATCTTCGAGTTGTGAACCGCCGCTTCTCGAGACCCCATCAGAGCCTCAAATTCCACATCACATTCCCCTACAAGATCGATCACAATCCGAACAACGGATCCTTCCGCCATGCCGAATCATCGGAACGGCCGCCCCGGCCCCTTTATCGAACCGGATGGTTGACCAGATCGCGCTCGATCCACGCCATGACCAACGCTGCGAGGCGGTCGATCTCCTCGTCGGTGAGTTCGCGCCCCTGCGGAATGTAATGCCACTTCTCGATGCACCCGCGACAGCAAGTGGCGGTGGCATGCTGCGCGGTGAACACCGGGTGGCCCCGCCACGGCGTCTGCTTCCCATCCTTGTAGGGGTGCGCCGGGCCTACGCGCTTGGCAAGCATCTCGTGAGCATGCGGTCGATCACGGCCTTCCCTTTCGCCCGCGCATAGGCCCGATCCTTGTCGCTCAACACGAATTTCGCCCGGAACTTCGACGTACCCAGCCGCGCCAGCATATCCACCGCCCATGCGGAATAGTCGGCGCGCTTGTGGCTGGCACCAGCTTCTCCCCCGGACCGGAGTCCAGATTGCTCAGAGCCACTGGCCGTATCCGCCACACCACTCACATCCGTCATCACACCGCCTCCGCCTACAACAGTAGCCTCCGCATGAGGCGGAGGCATGTATGACGGTCACGCGCGACAACGGCAGTCTTCAGCTCCGTGCGGCTCACTCCTCACCCGGACGGGTTCCGGTGATGTGCCGATACAGCTCGGGGTCAAGCGGCCGGTCCAGTCGCAGCATGGACCGCACGACCTTGGTCTGCTCACCGTTCGCATCGGGCTTCTCCATCTCCTGAGCGCCCTTCACTTCGACTACATGCCCCACGTAGTAGTACTTGCGGAACGACTTCGTGCGGAGATCATTGGCCTCTTCGCGGCGCATGACGAACAGTGGAACGAAACGAGAACGATCCCAATCATCGCCGTCGCCGCCATGCCCCGCGCCCGCCGCAGCGCCCGGCTGAGAAAGCAACCATCCGAACTCCCGAGAAGCCAACGAACGCTGGTTCTTGCTATACCACAGCATCTCCTGCGGGTTGATGAAGCGATCCTCGTATTGGCTGGATGCATATCTCACGAGGATGGGCATGGTGTTGGTCGGCGTATCGAGCCGATATCCACCGACCTCCTTCCCATTGCATTCTCGCTGCCAGCCAAGCATGCGCATGATCTCCGCAAGCGAGTACTTCTCCTCGTACAGGAAGCCATGATCCACTCTCCGGCCGAGTCGATGGGCACGGTCATAACGGTCACGGCAGTTCTTCAGTCCCACACGCACCATATCGGCGAAGAAGATGCGGAACGTACGGTTCTCACGCAGCATGCGTGCAAAGGCAGTCGATAGACGGTATCGGTCGTCCCCGTCTCGTTCAATCAGCGGAGTGCTTCCGAATCGTTCGAAACTCGCGTCGAAGTAGGAGAAATCAAGCACATGAAGGGCCGATTCCATTTGCTCCGGGGCCATGTGGGCTTCCGGGAATCGGGCAATGATTCGTCGTTCGAGCTCGTCGCGAGTCATGCCATCCGACAGCTCCCATGTGGACGAGGTCGGCTCGTCGCCGATCCGTTCATCCGTGAATCGGCACAGTTCGTCAAGAATCACCAGCTCGTGTGGCCTCGCGCCGGGGAGCAGCACGGCCGTCGCCATCTTCAGAATGCAGTTTTCGACATCGGACACCGGCTCGAGCTGTTCATAGAAGTCGGACCGCGCGGGATCCTTATGCCTGTCGTGGCGCCGCTTCTCCTGCGTGCGAACGAAGGCCAGGTAGTTGCCGCCCTGGCGCTTCTTGCTGCCCTTGCAGACGAGCGCGATCACCGGCGGCAGTGACGGATCATACCTATATATATCCTCGAGCATAGGGATGCGACCAAGCTCGTAGCGCACCTGCTGATACTGGTCCGCCATCTTCTTCATCTCGGTCCAGTTGGCCGTATCCAGGGACTTGAGTATGCGTTCCTCGGAGATGCGGTCGAAGCTGATCGTCGACAGGCCGATCGACGTGCGCTGCAGATTCCTGCGCGCGGTGTCGCGGTCGCCCGTGTTGCCGTACAGCGCCACAGGAATCAGATAGTTGTTCGCGTAGTTGCCGATGAAGTCGATGATGACCACGCGGTCCTTGTGCGGGAACTTGCGCAGGCCGCGGCCCAGCTGCTGGGTGAAGACGATGCTGGATTCGGTGTTGCGCAGCATGATGATCTGATTCAGCGCGGGAATATCGACACCCTCGTTGAAGATGTCGACGGTGAACAGGTAGTCCAGTTCGCCGTTTTCCAACTGTTCGATCAGCGGCTCGCGGTCCTTCGGATTCGGATACCTGCTGCTGGTCACGGCCGCCGTACGGTACTGCCGTTCCATCTGCTGGTTCATGCACTGATTGAACATATCGGACAACCGTTCGGCCTCCTCGTTGCGGCTGCAGAACACCAGACCGGTGACCGGCTGATCGTATCGTCCGTACTTCTGGATCATGTCGATGATGTAGCGCACGCGATCCTTGGAGGTCAGCCGCCGGATTCTCTCGGCATCCGGATTCTCCTGATCGTCATCACCATCACCGTCGCCGTCAAAGGCGAGATTCTTGATCTCGTAGGACAGCTGGCCGGCATCGTCGCACGTCTTGCCGCCGTGCGCCACGTCGATGGAGGTGCCGTCCTCGCCGAGGTATTCGGCCACGCCGTAATACTCGAACGGGCAGAGCATGTCCTCGTCCAGCGCGCGTTGCAGACGAATGTCGCCAGCGACCTGATAGTTGAACATTTCGAAGATATTGATGCCGTCCATACGCTCCGGGGTGGCGGTCATGCCGAGGATGAATTTGACGCCTGAGAAGTGGTCCATGACCCGCTGATACGTGGCTGCACCGGCGTGATGCACCTCATCCATCAGGATGTAGTCGAATTCGTCGGGAGCGAACTGGGCGAGCACGTCGGGCTGGCTCAGCGTTTGGATGGTGGCGAACACGTACTTGCGGTCCTGCTGCTTGGTGTTGCCGGTAAACAGGCCAAGTTCCTCGCCCGAGCACCCCAATACCTTCTGGAACGACTCCCGGGACTTGACGAGAATCTGCTGCTGTTGGGCGATGTACAGCATGCGCTTGGGCTTGAACCGGCGCACATCGAACGCGGACAGGTAGGTCTTGCCCGTACCCGTGGCGGAGATGACGATCGCGCGTGGTTCTCCTTTGGCGCGAATCACCTGCAGATTCTCCAGTACCTCGCGCTGCATGGCGTTCGGCTGGATGTCCTGCGACGCCACCTGCTTAAGGATTTCGCGGCGCTTCGGCGAATACTTCTTGAAGTCCTCTTCGTATTGTTTGAGCCACTCATCGGTCAGTGGCTCGGACTCGCTGACCTGTCTATCGATCTCCTCGCGGACCTGACGAACGAGATCACCCTTCGGCAGCGAGGAGACTCTGAGGTTCCACTCGCGTTGCTCGCCGGAAAGCGCAGTATCAGTGAGATTCGAACTGCCGATGTACAGATTCACATATGCCGCATCATGCTTAGTTCGATGAGTGAATATATATCCTTTGGGGTGGAATTTCGCGCCCTTGCCTGTGCTTTCATTGGAGTCCAACCAGACCCTAACTTCTACGCCCGTAAGCTCCTGAACACGTTGGAGCTCCTTAAACGCGCCCGGATCGTTGAAATAACCTTTCGTCGAGGTGATGATATGGCCCGAAACCGGTGCATGCGAATCACGCCGAAGCAGACTTTTCTTCAAGAAGTCACGAACCGATCCCGGAGTCACGAACGCGACCGATATGTCGAAATCCGTGCAATGCTCGAGCTCCCCGCCGAGCTCGTCCCTCATGGTCGCTCCCGCACGATTGACGATCAGCTTCGGCGCATACGTTCCCGGCACGTCATCATCCGACTCGATCAGACCCGAATCCACATCCGTCCTGACCAGAGCGGCCAACGTCGCGTCGGCCGCGGACTCGGTTCTGCGACGCTCGGCCTCGTCGCCGGAATCACGATCATCGATGATCGTCTGCGTCTCATCGTTCCGCGTCTCGTCATCCTGTCGCGTATTGTCGACGTGCTGCATGCCACCCCTTTGTCACATGTATCCGAACAATCGTCAACCGACGTAACCAGGCTAACGCCGTCACCGCCGTTCGAAGCGCATCTGCGAGATCAGCGACACGGCCTTGTGATCCGCCGGTGCCCAGTCGAGCGTGGGCATGTCGGCGGGGTCAAGCCAACGGAACTCCTGATGCTCGGTGCGGCGCGGTTCGCCGGACAGCAGATGGCAGATGAATACGGTGAGCGTGACGGTGCCGAAATCGTAGTCGTAGGAGTCGGTGCACACCTCGTCACCGATCTCCACCTCGCACAACAGCTCCTCCTCGATCTCGCGGTGCAGGGCCTCGCGCGGTGTCTCATGCGGTTCGATCTTGCCGCCGGGGAACTCCCACTTGCCGCTCAGCTGCTTGCCGCCGCCGCGCTGCGCGCACATCACCTTGCCTTCGCGCACGATCGCCGCACCCACCACGCGGATCTGCTTGCGCGGCTTAGGCTCGGCGGAAGTCTCCTTCCGGCTCTCCCCCATCGATTCGACTGCCGACTGAACGCTGTTCTCGCTCATGTGCTCCTCGGATTCACTGACCTCGTATCAACATGTCCAGGATACCGGGTTCCGGCGCGACGATTCCAGGTTTTGTCGGATACCGTATGTGCCGACATCTATGAGGAGGACGAAGAGAAAGGCTGATCATGCAGGACGATGCGCGCAGAATGCAATGTACGGAACTGCGCGACGAAGTGGCGGACTACATCATCGGATACTGGCAAAGCGTGCAGCAGGGGCATCCCTATCTTGCCTGTGATCATCCCGGACGCAGCACCCGCGACATGGCCTTCGTCTACATGGTTGAACGATTAAACGATTGGTCTGAGGAGCTGGCGGACGAGCATCCGGAATACGCGGCATTGCTGATACGACAGTCACCCGGCGGTCCTGGCGACGCATGCGCGCACCGCGGCGGAATCGCCGATCAGGTATATGACGCATACGTCGCCATGTTCGATCAGCTCTGGCCGGAAACCGATAGCGACACGAATTGGTCGGATCAGCCAGATCAGTCGGATCAGTCGCCGAGCGCAGGACGAGCGTAGTCGGCCATGGTGTCGAGCCAGACGCGCTCGGGTACGGAATAGACGGCGTTGAGACGGTCACGCAGGGGAATCAGGGCGGGGTCGTCGCACACGAACTCGACGGCGCCACCACCCACCGGACGACGCGAGCGGAATCCGTCGTCAAGCAGATCGAGTGCGGCGGGAAGCGGGAGGACGAGGGTCGCGGCGCCCTTGGACTCGGCCATGACAACGGAGACGACGGAAGTCGGAACGGCAGCATCGGAAGCACCGACCATACGCAGTCGGATGGTCAGGCAGGGCTTCACCAGCATCTGTTCGATGAGCTTCAGACGCGTGTTGGTCGCGACCGCGCGCCATAGCAGGACCAGCAACGAGAACACCACGCAGCAGAACGCGACCAGCGCCCAGCTCATGGCCATGTATGCGGTCGCCAGCACGCTGTTCGCATTGGTGAACGCCTGCATGGCGATCCGCACGACCGCCGGCACCACGATCAGCAGCACGACCCACACACGCCAGTAGCCGACCGTCTGCAGCCGGTTGCGTCCGACCACGGCGTACACCGCGGAACGGCAGCGCTCCGCATCGACCTTGTGACCGTTGAATGTCATGACCTTGGACACCGATGTCCCTCCTGACTCTCACCACTGATCCCCGCACGAGTCGCCGGCGCGGTATGTATTTTCAAACCCATCGATTGTATCGGAATCAGTCGTCGGAATCCGAGTCGGAATCAGCGCCGAACAATGCGGAATAGACGGAACCGGAGGACTTGCGCAGGTTGCGCCCGCTGACGCCGGAGGTCTGGGAGTCGTCGAAGTCGTCGTCATCGCGGGCGTAGCTTCTGCGACCGGAACCATAGCTTCTATAGCCGCCGTAGCTACCGCCTTTACGACCACGGCCGTATTTTTTGCGCCCTTTGCCCCGACCGTAGCGGCTGCGGGAGTCCTGTGAATCGCCGGCGGAACCCCAGCCGTCGGAACAGCTGGAATCGTAGTCGTCATCAAGATCCTCGTAGCGGGTGCCGTCGAAGTCGCGACCGCCGCGGCGGCCACGGGAACCGCGGTGTCTCCGGTCGCCACGACCGCCACCGTACTCATCGTCATCGTCGTCGAACGAACCGAACCTCGACGTCTTGTACAAACCGAGGCAATGCGAGCAGGCACCGCAACGAGAACCGGATTTCCCACCGACAGACCCTCCGAAGGTCTCGCCGAAATACCGGAGCAGTTCAACGCGCAGACAGCCAGGCGTCTCGCAGTAGCGCTCCATCGCCTCCAGACGACCGACCGCCGCCTCCTTGGCCTGCTTCTGCTCCTCGTCGTCCATCGCCTCATTGCCGAACGATTCGTCCACGCGCTTGCGCAGCCAGTCGAAATCGTCGTCGGCCCACAGCAGCAGGCTCACCGACTCCTTGCCATCACGGCCCGCACGGCCAGCCTCCTGGTAGTACTCCTCGAGACTGTCGGTCGCACCATCGTTGATCACCCAGCGCACGTCCGGCTTGTCAACGCCCATGCCGAACGCGCTCGTGGCGCAGATCACCTGAATCTCGCCACTCAGGAACCGGTCCTGCACCGGCCCCTTGTCCATCTCCGGCATGCGCGCGTGAAAGTGCGCGGCGGATACGCCGGCGTCAAGCAGCGCCTGCTCCAACTCCTCCGTGCGTGCACGACTGTTGCAGTACACGATGCCGCACTGGCCCTTGTGCGCCACGGCCCAGTCCACGATCGCGCGCTCGCGGCTCCAGCGTTTGACGAACCGCACGTCGAAGCGGATGTTCGGGCGGTCGAAGGTGGTGGTCACTCGAATGGGATCGACCTGTCCGAGGTTGGCGATGATCTCGTTGCGCGTGGACGGTGTGGCAGTGGCCGTGAACGCGGCAACGACCGGGCGGGCCGGCAGATGCGCGGACAGGGAATCGACGAATGCGCGGATGCCCAGATATGCCGGACGGAAGTCCTGACCCCACTGCAGAACGCAGTGGGCCTCGTCCACAGCGATCAGATCGATGGGAGCGCGATGGGCGAACGCCGCGAAATCGTTGGTGTGCAGACGTTCCGGCGCAACGTAGAGAAGTTTGATTTGGCCGGCGAGCGCGGCGGCGTAGATGCGCTGGCGTTCCGCGGCGCCGGTGCCCGAGTCGATGAGCGCGGCGGCGATGTGGCGTTTGGCGAGCGACTGCACCTGGTCTCGCATGAGCGCGCGCAGCGGGGTGATGACGATCGTGAGACGCAGGGCGATCGCCGGCAGCTGGTAGCACACGGATTTGCCGGCGCCGGTGGGCAGTACGGCGAGCACGTCGCGGTGGTTCATGATGGCGTTGACCACGTCGGCCTGTCCGGCACGGAATGAGGTGTAGCCGAAGTTGCGTTCGAGGGCCTTGAGCGCGAAGGGGGTGAAGTCGCGGGTGGGACTGGGATTCGGCGTGGAGGGGTTCATATGCGTGAGCATAGGGCAGAGGCCGGCGGTTCACAAATCGAAGATACCTTGGACAGAGTTCGGAATGACCAGCGAGAATCGTTGCAATTGCAAGGATTACAGGACTCCTCGGTTTTGCCGGCGCGGGGTATCTTCGTTTTGTGAACCGCCGTCTTCCGAGACCGACAAACAAACCGAACATTCCCTTACATTCATCGTGCGAATCATGACCATCTGCGGCGAAAACGTGCAGGCATAGCCGCACGGCAATACCGTTGTGGAGAACACAGCACCCGAGCGACTAGGCTGGGATGAAAAGAGCACCGGTGCGCATACGCAAGGGAAAGGCGTGAAGGCGATGAGCGAGACAGGAAAGACACAGTTCTGCCCGCAATGCGGGGCCCCGCGTATGGAGGGCGCCAATTTCTGCGCGGAATGCGGACACAGGTTCGCTTCGGCCGGAGTGCCGATTCAGGATGACACGGTGGAGCAGACTCCGGGCGCGAACCCCGGAGCGGAGCCGGTGCCGTTGCCCGCCGCAGTCGCAGGCCCGCTGCCGGCACCGGCGCAGATGCCGCCGTCGTTCGTTCCGCAGGCGGAATCAACTCCGCGGCCGTCCGAACCCAAGGAAGAGGATTTCGGCGAGACGGAGATCATGCCTCCGCAGCAGTTCGGTGCCACGGGAGCGGTTCGCCCGGGTGCGGTGCATGAGGGTCAGGTGCAGCCAATCTCCATCCAGCCTGAGCGTGTCTCCCGAATAGCCGGCACCGGAATCTCAACCCCGATGACTTCGGCGACCCCGACCGTGCCACAGCCGGAGGCAGGTGCATTCCAGATCGCTCCGGAGACCGGTGACATTGCGCCGTGGGGCGTAACTGCGAAGGAGCGTGAGGCCGCGCAGGAAGCGGCCAAGGAGGCGGCTCGGGAAGCTGCTCGCGAAGCTGTGCCGGGGGCCGAGCCCCAGCATGGCAGGCATACGCCGTTCATCGCCGCGCAGCCGGTGTACGAGGCGCAGCCGTTGGAATCGTTGGTGGCTCGTACCGAGGCGATCACCGCTGCAAGGGCCAAGGAAGAAGCCTTCGAACAGGTCGAGGCGCAGGATGAGCAGCCGCACGGCAACGACGGCAACGACAGTAACGATGTGGAAAGCTCCTCCCCCAATCCGGTGAGCGAGGCAACGGCCGCGTTTGACCCACTGGCGGCATTGGCCGAGGAAGAAGCGGCCGCCAAAGGCGTTGATCAGGCTCAATCCGGAGCTATTGCGGAGGTGCAGCCTTCCCCCAGCCCGGCTCCGAATAGTGTGACTCCTCAGAGCGAGCACGAGGAGAAGGGCCCCGAAGCCGGTTCCGTAGGCGAGGAGACGGTGGCGTTCGACCCGCTGGCCGCTCTGGCTGAGGAGGAGTCCGCCCCGCACGCTCAGACCGAAGAGCATCCAGTACAGAACGATGATGAAGGAACTGTTCCCGCCCATGCTCCCGAAGGAAGCGAAAACGGAACCGGCGTGCCGTCCCCCGGCCCGGCAGCGTCGGACGGTTCCCTTCCTGTAGCCACTTCCGTTGGCGAGGAGACGACGGCGTTCGACCCGTTGGCCGCGCTCGATGACGAGGACGACAGGACTGTGCTGTCTCCTCCGACGGTCAATGACGATACCGTGCCGTCGGCATCTGAAATAGATGACCGTACGGTGATTTCAGACCCGACGCGAGCTGCGGCGCCGAGCGAGCACGATGCGATCGAAACCGCAACCGAAAACGAACCGGATCCGGTTCATGAGGCGGAGGAGACCACTGCGTTCAATCCGCTGGAGTGGTTCGACGATACGGTGGAGGAGCAGTCCGCTGCCCCGTCCATTCCCCCGACCGTTCCATTGGCCACGCAGGAGACCCCCACGAATCCTGAGGCATCTTCAGCCGAGGCCGCAATGCCGCCGGCTCCATCGATGGCTGAGGAGACCACGGTGATCGAACCGCCGACGACCCCGGCCGCCACTGCGATTCCTCCCACCACCGCCCTGCCGCAGAACAATGGCGCAGAGAGTGCAGAAGGTCAGGAGACCGTGGCCATGGCTCCCATCTCTCCGACTGCGGCCATTCCAACCCCGGTGGAGTCCGCCAATCCGACGGAAAACACCACACACCCCGAGGAGCAGGCCACGCAGGCGATTCCCACCAAGCAGCTCAAGAACCTGCTCGCAGGCGCGGGAGCCGTTGCCGGAGGGGTCGCGGCGGCGTCGGCAGTCGATCCGGCGACCGCGGCCGCATCGGAAACAGCCACGCCGAAGCCCCTCGCAGGGCCGACGCCTGAATCGGAAGCCACCGTCTCCTCCACCGAGGAGACCACGGTGATCGAACCGTCGGCCGTCAACCATGGCGCCGACGTTCCTCGCACCACTGCAATGCCGGTGCTCGCCCCGTCTCCGAATGCGCCGGAGCCTCAGGGCGGCCGTACGGCGCGTTCGGCATCGTCGACTGCGCAGTCGGCCGCCCAGGATCCGTCGCAGCCGACCGTACAGTCGTCCACACGCCCGTCGATTCTCGCACCGGTCACGCCGGCGCAATCCACTCCCCAGTCGGCGCTCGACGAACTCGCCCAGTTCGCTGTGCCAGACGACGAGGATGACGACGAACTGTTCCTCGGCAAAAACGGCAAGGGCAGCGGCAGGCAGGACCTCAATGATGCGACGGTCGTAGAGCCGACCATGGCCTATCAGCCGCCTGTATCGTCGGCGGCCCCGTCGACGGACGTGTCCGAAACGATGGCCATGCCTTCGGCGTTCGCACCGAACGGCCAGCAGACGCCGTACGGACAGTTTGGCCAGTCCGCTCGCTCCGCTCAGTCCTCACAGCCCGGTCAGCCCGGCGGCGCATACGGGACGAACGTCTACGGCGGTCCTACCACGCCGGCCACGACTGCGACCGGCGTGTACGGCAACGGTTCAATTCCCGGCGGCTCCACGCCCAACGGTCCTGGCACACCCAATGGTCCAAGCGTATCCGGCACACCCGGCTCCCCCGCCCCCAAACCCAAGCGCAAGCACACGGGCGCGATCATCGCGGCCGTGATCTGCGTAATCGCGCTCGTCGCGGCGGCAGGAGGCTNNNNGCTNNGCGCTGTGGCGGAACCGCGAGCATCAGGC
>NZ_NEWD01000012.1 GCF_002234915.1 Bifidobacterium vansinderenii
ATGATTAAGGCCGAAGCCCCTATCATCAAAAAGTTCGGCGAGCCCGATAAGCCCAAGAAGGATAAAGACAAAACCCTGAAGGAGTTGTTCAACGATGCTTGGAACGCAGAGCAGAAACTGATCGATGAGGCGTCGGCCACAAGTCAACAGTAAAAAAAGGTTTTATACTTAGCGTTTGACTTCAACACGTTTCTCGCATCACAACTAACACACCGCAAAATCTCCATGGCAGTTTTTCGCCATGGAGATTTTTTCATTGCACAATACAACTGTCCCAAACAAGAAAGGATTTGATTGGATAAGAATACAGAAAATTCCGTAAGCCCGCGTACACGCACTATTGCCCTCGGCATTGGAGCAGCAATTGGTTTCTTTATCACTATCCTACTTTTTGTAGGTATGGCCCATAATTCAATTGCGGGTTACCTTGTTCAACTCGTACCGACCATCGTGCAATTCGCTGCGCTTGCCTCATTTGCTGCAAAAGAAACACAGCCACAAAGGTTTAAAATAAACAAAAACCTTTTTTCCTGGCTGGCATATGGCGCCACTGGTTATGCTCTTGCTTCTTTTATTACAAAAGGTATAGCCCCACTCTCATTCCACAAAAAGATTGATGTAGGCTACCTTCTCCTCTGTCTTCTATTTATTCTGTTTCTCTTCTTCCTGCGCTGGAACGAAACATCCAAGACAAGAAGACACCGGCAACCAAGACAAGAAAACTAGTAGCAAGAACAACTAGTAGTCGAAAGCGTCGGTTCGGTCTCGTGCTTCAGAGCCGAACCACACCACCGAACGAGCGGAATTCTCGCAAATACATGACAAAAAGGCCGGTGGCTGACGTGGTGCCAGCACCGGCCTTTGCGTTGTAGAACTACAGCGCGAATGGTGTTCGCGCTATGGGCCGCATCAGGCGCGAAGGGCGCGCTTGGTGGAGCGGGACTTCAGGAACACGGTTCCGGCGGCAGCGGCGAGAATCACGCCGACCGCGGAGAACAGGATCGTGCCCGCAGCACCGGTCAGAGGCAGCTGGGTGATGGACTTGACGTTCTTGACCGTCACACCGCTATTCACATCACCATCCACAAGACTCCAAGTATCCAGCGTGTTGACATCGTAGGAAGTAACCTGACCCTGATCATTGATGGTCACAGTGAAGGACGGCAGAGCGGTCTGCAGGTAACCTTCGGCAGCCTTGATCTCCTCGACCGTGTACGTGCCAGCAGTCAGACCCTGAACCTGCACGGTACCAAGGTTGTCACCACTCACGAACAGACCGGCAGCCTTACGCTGCGCGTCATCAGCGGGAATGTTATCCTTGCCAGGCTTGGTGTCGGTCCAAGTCCAGTTGTTGTTGGAGTACTGACCATACTTACCTTCACTGTTCTTCACCACAAACACGGCACCGCTAACCTTGGCATTGTTGGCATCGACCTTCTTGAAGGTGAAACCACCCTTGTGAGTCTCCACAGAACCGCTCTTAGCATCAATGGTTCCTTCAGAGAGAGCACCAAGAGCATTCTGAATAGCCGGATCGGCATTCTCGATCTTAGTACCGGCAAGGAACGGACCGTTGGCCTTCCACACCAGCTTGCTATCAACGGTATCCGTAATAGTCAAGTCGCCGCTCTTATCAACGATCAGGTACAGGCCAGCACTGTCAAAAGTAAATGTCAGGGTCTTGCCCTCATTGGAGGCGACAGGCGTGACACCAGTCGTAGCGGAATCCTTCAGGGCATTGACAAAGCCTTTGGTCTGGTCAGCCGTCCACGAACCGGACGTGGTGCCGAGCCACTGCCACGGATCGCTGCCGTTCTTGGTAGCGTCATAACCGGCAGCCGCGAATGCGGCATTGGCAGCATCACCGGTAAGACCGTTAACCAGCTTTACACCAGTTCCGGCGACCTTCTCATAACCCGCAAGCTTCACGTAATCGAACGTACGCAGATTCGACTGCAGGTTCGTCGTATCAACAGTCTGGGTGTAGAACTGCTGAGCGTCAGTCGCAGTAACAGTGATCGTCTTATTGTTCTCGAAGCTCACCTCAGCCGCGCTGGCGGTGGTGGCGCCGAGGGCGAGGCCGCTGAGCAGCGTGGCGGCTGCGGCGAGGCCGGCGAACAGTTTCCTCATCTTCATGAGAGAACCCTTCTTTCTTTTCCTTTGATTGGTTACTGGTTTCTGCTGTCGCGGAGGGGGAACTGGCGCTCCGCGATCCGCAAATCTTTGGGGTGAGTGGGACGGGCGCCCTCCCTCAGTCCGACTTTGTCGGACAGCTCCCTCCCTGGGAGGGAGCACGCAGGGGGTTGGGCTTCCCGCTCAATTCCGAGCCGGCTACATGATGGCGGCCTTTCGGCGGCGGTATTCGGCCACGATGGCGGCGACCAAAGCCGCGACTCCGGCGAGCGCTCCGCCGGCAATCAGCCAGCTGCGCGCCGACCATCCGCCCGTGAACGGCAGCACCGAGATCATCCGCGCATTGCCGATCGCGTTGGCGGGAGCGCCGTTGCCGGTCACGATGCCGTCACCGGAAAGGGTGATCGAACTTTCGGTCGCGCCGATCGTGAAGTCGAACGTCTTGTCGGTCTTCGCGTAGCCGTCGGGAGCCTTGGTCTCGGTCAGGCGATACTTACCGGGCAGCAGCTTCTCGACCGCCAATCTACCCTTGCTCGTATCGACATCAGCGAGACCGTTCTTCGGCGTAGTGCACGAGCCAGGCTGACAGTCCACGACCGCCCACGACTTGTCACCAACCGGGTTGTCGGAATCATCGAGCTGCGTGATCGTCCACTCGGACCCGCCAAGCAGGGTCGCCGCACTGTCCTTATCGACCTTGGACCACGCGAAACGGGTCGGCTTGTTCGCGAACTCGCCAGTCACACCATCGTTCCACGCGACAGTCCTGTTGCCTGAAGCATCGATGCCAAGCGTGAACGTATACGTACGGTCCGTCTTCCAGTACTTGTCGGGCGCCTGGGTTTCGGTAAGCGTGTAGTCGCCGTCCGGGAACACCCAGCTTCCGTCAGCATTGGTGAGCTTGATGTCGAGGGCGAACTTGCCCTCCGCATCGTTCGTATCCGCCCCGGCGTCCGACGAGCACGTCCCCGACTTCGTGCAGTCCGTGATGTTCTCGTACTTCAGCCCGTCGGGTCCAGTCAAGGTCCACTGGCTACCAGCGATGGGCTTGTTGCCATCGTCGGTCTTCGTCCACTCGAGCTTGCCATCGACCGGCTTGTTGCCGATGATGCGCTGCGCGTTCTGCGAGCCATCACCGGACAGGTTGTCATCCCGATTGCCCTTCGAGTCCGTCTTGGGCGAGCCTGGAGCGTATTCGAGGTTCGGTTCCTTCGGGATCTCCTTGCTGTCCGATGTGACCGCGACGATCGTGAACGTGTACTCGTTTTCGGTCTTCTGGTAGCCGTTCGGCGCGGTCTTCTCCGTAAGCGTGTACTTACCGGGGGCAAGATTGTCGAGGCTGATGCCGCCCATGTCCGGGTCGTTGTCCCTGCGACCGTTGTCCACGATATCGACCGTCCACGTCTGCGAGTCGTCGGTTGCGGACGCGACCTTCCAGCAGTCCGCATCGGTCGCACCCGTTGTCTGACAGTCGGTGGGACGCATGTCGTCGTCGTTGTACGGGGTCAGCCATTTCTTCTGATTGTCCTTGCCGAGCGTGACAGACAGGGTCCACGTGGACGACGTCGTCACCGGTTCGGCCGGATCCGCTGATGAGTCGACCTTCTGCCAGCTCATCGAATACGGGGTATCGAACACGACCACGCCGTTCGAGCCAAAACCGCCGCCGGACATACGCGAACGATTGCCGTCGATGGTGATCTGCGCCGACTTCTTCGCGTTCTCCTTCAACGCGTTCGCCTGACTCTCACTGCCATTCACAGTGGCCTTGAACGCCACGCCCGTCTGGTACGCGCCGGGCGTGGAATCCTTGGTAAGGGCGATCAGCCCTTCCTTCTGCACTTCGGTGGATGGATGCAGGGTGGTGCTGGCCAGAACGGACTGGCCACGATCGCCACCCAGCCACGAGTCCTTGAAACCGGAGGACTCCCGCAGCGGCGTGTTGTCCCAGTGCCAGGTCACGGCGTCCTCGTTTCGGTCCGTGAACCACGTGTTCATCAGCAGGAACTGATTATCGCCCAGAGTTTTCGCCTGAGGGTTCATGATCGCCAAGTCCGCACCGGCGTACGTGACCTCCGCGCCGTTCTCCTTCGGAGCGTTATCCGTATTCGCATCAAGATCCGGATTCACCGAGTTGCCGAACAGGGCGATGTTACCGCCCTTCGATGCGGTCGAGTTGCCCGACGGACAGAACCACAGACCGCCACCGAAATGACCGGCCGTGTTCCCGAACGCGACCGTCTTGCCCACATACGCGGTCGTGGACTCCTCCGTATAGATCGCACCACCTAGATAGCCCGACGTGTTGCCCTCGTATGTGCCGCCCGTGATGGTCGCGGTGGACCTCATCATCAGGAAGACGGCGCCACCGGCACCACCACGCTCGATCTGTTCCTTGGCATCACCCGACGGGCGGCGAATCATGGCCCAGTTGTTCCGGAACACCGGCTTCGAGCCATCCGCCCCGTTCTTTATGTACAGAGTGCCACGGGCCCAGATTGCGCCACCGCCCGAATACAGTTCCGACGACTTCTCCCCGTTGCCGTCGAACAGCACGTTGCCACGCACCGTCAGCACGCCTTGATTCCGGGCATCGTCCTCGTTCATGTACACGACACCACCACCGTTGCGTTGGGTGTCGCACGCGGCATGGGACTTCAACGAGCAATCGCCCGCGTCCTGCACGTTGTTCTTGAATACGATCTACTTGCCGGCCGTTCCACTGATCGTGATCCTGCCGTTGCCATGGCTGTGGATGACACCGCCATTACCGCCGTTCACCGCGCTGTTGTTTTCGAACGTGCCGCCATTAATCGTCAGCGAGGCGCCATTGGTCCCGTACAGCACACCACCACCGGACGTTGAACTATTCCCCCGGCTATCGGCACCCGTGCTCTTGTTGCCAGAGAACTTACCACCATTGATGGTTGTGGACCCGGATGTTTGGTAAACCACGCCACCGTCTTCTGCGATATTCTCCGAGAACGCACCGCCATTGATCGTAAGCGCGCCCTCATTCAACGCGACCGTTCCCTTGCCTCCCCTCAGACCAGTGAACGTACCGCCATTGATGGTCACCGTACCGTAGGAGTGCATGAGCGGACCATGCGTTTCCCCGTCCTTCGGGTGCGTGAACGTGAGCATGTTCCCGCCCTTGTCGGGGTCCACGCCCTGCACGCCGATGGTCAGGATGGTCAGAGAGTCATCGCCTTTCTGAGGCCAGAGCATCGAGCCCGTGCCCGTCCACGTGATCGTATGCATCGCCTGTCCGTCGGACACAATCGTGATCGGACAATCAATCTGCGCACTGGCACTGGATAAATCACCCGGATTCACCGTGATGTCACTGGTGACGGTCACGGTACGTGACGCAGTTGAGCCGCCACACGTCAACGCTGTCGCCAAGCTGGCCGCATCAGAAGCCGTGTACGATGCAGCATCGGCCGCGGTGGATACGGGATCATCCGCGTAGGCGACGCCCACGGCGAGCGGGCCCATCGCCACCACCGCAATCACAGCCGCGATCTTCGCGGCAAACGTGCGGGTACGAAAATGTGAGATAGAACGCTTCACATGAGGATCTTGGATATCGGATCCCATATATTGAGAACCAACCGGTCGGTTACCGAAGAGAGTTCGCAACCCCTTGAAGGGCACCTTTTTACCCCCTTCTCTTTCGGGGGTGTCGTCGCGGCGACGCCACGCACCGTTTCGCATCAGCGCAAGTCCTTACGTAACTCTCTATCACTTCACAAGCGTCGGCCCACACCCGATCCTCTCTCGAGTTTGAAAATTACGACATCAGACAAATGCAGTAATTCCAACGCTTTGCACATTTATCCTATAGCGGCATCACGTTTGCCAAAGAAGAGTGGCGACCACATCCAACTTCCCGCGACGACAATCTCACATCCGTTACCCCCCCCCCCGAATCAGACGACACAACGGGGGTCGAAGTCGCGCATAACCACCCGAAATACCTACTAAAACGGGGGCTATGCAAGATTTGGCAATCGACTTGCAAGATTCCATAATTACAAATCAGTCACTTTTGATCGCGCACAATCAGGTCATTATCAAACATTTTTTATGTTAAATATATTCACGGATTCATCACAGAAAAATCGTATATTCTGCTACCGGATGAGAACGTTCTCACCGTTGCAAATCAGCCAATCCGCTTCCCCGTTCGACGCCCACCACAACACTGGACTACCCTTGGAACCATGGGCTCGAAGATTCGCACACGCCGCATCAGGGGAAGTCACGGCGCGCACATACGGCACACCGCGGCATCACTACGCGCCAACACGCGCACAATCCCGTCGCTCGCCGGAGCCGTGGACCCGCGCACCGCATCCGAACGCGCCGCGGGCTGGATCTGGCCCATCCTCATGGCACTGTTCGGCGGACTGCTGCGATTCATCCGACTCGGACAGCCGCAGGCCGTGGTGTTCGACGAGACCTACTACGTCAAGGACGCGTGGACCATGCTCAACACGGGTGAACCACGCGACTGGCCCGCCACGATCGGCGGCATCAAAATAGACGATCTTTTCGCCGCCGGGCATAACCTCACCGACTGGCTGCCCGTGGCCGAATACGTGGTGCATCCGCCGTTCGGCAAATGGTGCATAGCGCTGGGACTGCAGCTGTTCGGCGGCGCGGCCAACCCATTCGCCTGGCGCGTATCCACCGCCGTGGCCGGCACGCTCGCCATCCTGATCCTGTGCCGCGTGGTGCTGCGCATCTTCCGATCGCTGCCGATGGCACTCATCGCCGGATTCCTCATGTCCATCGACGGCATGGGCATTACGCTCAGCCGCACCGGACTGCTCGACAACTTCATCATGGTGCTCGCGCTCGGTGCATTCTGCTGCATGCTCGCCCATCGCGACTGGGCGAACCGGCGCCTCGCCGCAGCCTACCGACGGCAGTCACGCCGCCGTCATGCCAAATGGATACCCGTGGTGCCGTGGCGGACGCGGCTGAATGGGGACGCGGGGGATGCGAGCGCGGCCGGCGGCAACGGACGTGTCGGGGACGGCAACGGTCCGAACGGCAAGGCCTCCGACGAATTCGACCCCGACGCCACCCAGACCATGCCGCCCATCCGGTTCATCCTCGACTCCACCGGACCGGTTATCGCGTTCTCCTGGTGGCGTCTCGCCGCGGCGATCCTGCTTGGACTTGCCACCGGAGTCAAATGGTCCGGCGCCTACTTCTTCGCCGTGTTCTGCCTGATCAGCGTGTTCTGGGATGCGTGGCTGCGTCGGCAGAACGGCTTCCGCGCATGGTTCGTCACCGGACTGTGGAAGGACGGCATTCTCGCCGCGCTCTACATGGTGCCCGTGTACATCGCCACGTACCTCGCCACATGGATCGGCTGGTTCATCCACCCCGATTCATACATGCACGACTGGGCGCGTACGAACCCCGGCAAGGGCGTCACGTGGCTGCCGGAGGGGCTGCGGTCGTTCGTGCAGTATCACATCCAGATGTGGCAGTTTCACACCACGCTCGACGCGCCGCATGACTACAAGGCGAACCCGCTCACCTGGCCCATCCAGCAGCGGCCCACCAGCTTCTACTGGCGTGAGCTTGCCGGACATCCGGGCTTCTGCTCGCTGCGGCCGAACGAGACCTGCGTGGCGGCGGTCACCTCGCTTGGCAATCCGCTCATCTGGTGGCTCGGCACGGTGTGCGTGGTGCTCGGCGTGATCGTGGCCACGGTGGCCAAGGGCGGCGACTGGCGCATCTGGGCGGTGCTCGCGGGATTCCTCGGCGGCTGGCTGCCGTGGGCGCAGTATCTCAACCGCACCACGTTCACGTTCTATGCGATCGTGATCCTGCCGTGGATCATTCTCGGATTCATCTACGTGGCCGACTGGCTGCACGGGCTGTTCGACGCGTTCTCGTTCTGGTGGGTGATGGGCGGCGTGCTCGTGATCATCACGCTCGTGTCGGTGTTCTTCTACCCGATCTGGACGGCGATCCCGGTGCCGTATTCGTTCTGGCTGTCGCACATGTGGTTCGACAGTTGGATATAGGCGAGGAGATATAGGCGAAGGGGTCTTGGAAAGACGGCCGTGAGACGCCCGAAGGACTGCGGCCGGGGCCGGGGGCACGCGAGGTCAAAAGCCCCTTCTGGCGGGTCTTTGCCTCGTTGCGCCATTATGGTTTTCGGTCGTATTTTCTGACCTCTAATCCCAGCGAAGGAAGTAGTGCAGTATGGGACTCGGCAATGTTTCGGAACGACGCAGCCAGCCGCCGCAGGTGGGCGTATCCGTGGTGATTCTTGCGCTCGGGGAGGATTGCGGGGATTCCTGCGGGAATTCCGGAGAACGGCAGGGACGAGACGGCGGAAATCACAACCGCCTCTGGCTGCCGCTGGTCCGCCGCGTCCGGCAGCCGTTCCAAGGCATGTGGGCCCTGCCGGGCGGAGATCTGCGCGCCGACCGCACGCTCGAGCAGGCGGCCTACGCGGCACTGGAATCCACCACCGATCTGCATCCGCGGTACCTCGAGCAGCTGTACACCTTCGGCGGACCCACGCGGTCGCACGGCGGACTGCCCATGGTTTCGATCGTGTACTGGGCGCTCGCGGGACGGGCTGAGGCGCGCGAGCTCAAGGCCGGAGACAACGTGCAGTGGTTCCCGGAGAACGAACTGCCCGAGCTGGCATTCGATCATAGGGAGATCATCAACTACGCGCTGCAGAGGCTGCGCACCAAGATCGAATACCCGCTCGTGGCCACGCGGCTCGTGGGCGAGGAGTTCACGCTCGCGCAGCTGCATGGCGTGTATGAGGCGATTACCGGGGAGACGATCGATCTGGCGAACTTCCGGCGCAAGATGCTTGCCTCCGGGCAGCTTGAGGCCACGGGCAACAAGCAACGCGAGGGACGGCACCGGCCGGCCGCCACGTACCGGTATATGCCGGAGGAGGGCGCCGGGGACTCGGTTGGAGGTTTCGCAAGTGCCGGAACCGGGAACGCCGGGGACACGAGCGGAGTCACGGGGGCGAGGCGTCCGACCGACTTGGGCCTGAGTGCCGGTGTCGAAACCGGTGGCGAAGTCGAAGGCGAGATAGGAGTCGGAACCAAGGGCGAACAGTCTGGCTCACATGCCTCCGGGGCAGCCGCAAATAAGCGCTGGGATGGCACGACGCCGGGGCCGACTGCTGCCGGAGCCGGAGCAGGGACGGAGCACCTTGATCGGGAGGACCCGCTCGCAGCACTCGTGCCTTCGCGGCGCTGACGTATTGGCCCGGTTTCGCCTGCACTCCTTCCGGATTTCCGGCTCCGAATGCGAATCGGCGGTATTCGCCACCTCGTATTCGGACCTATCTTCGAGTTGGGACGTTAATTGGCGGCCTTGCAGAGATCTATCCATGGATTTGGAGGCCCTTTGCCAGGTAGAAACGGCGAGAGAGCACTCCCTAGAAGTTCGGTTTCCATAGTTTTTCATCAAAACCTAGCTATGCCGCATTGATGTTGCACCACTCTGGGGCATACGGCGATTCCGGCTACTTGAAGAAGGACCTCCAAATCGAGGGATAGAGATTTGCATGACTGCTCAAGAACCTCCAAATCGGGGGATAGATCCTTTTCAGACGGCAAAACGCTCTCGGAGGACCGCGATCCGGTTCAATCGCGCATTCGAATGGAGAAATCGGGCCGCTCAGGTGAAACTCAAACCGGGCTTGTCTCCCCGGATCCTGGGCTAACTGCGCTTCGCTAGGCGGTTCGCGGAACCAGCCGATACCTAACCTCGCTTCCTTAGGTGCTTCTCAAACTAGAGGAACCGCACCAAACGTGAATCCCGCATCCGTGCAGACAGCTTTTCCCGGAAAGCTATCTGCCATGGCCGCCATCCTTTCAGGGTCTACTTTTTGGAGTGCCTAGGGAAGCGCAGTTAGACATCTGCATGCCCCGGCAAGCACCTAGCGAGGGGAGGATATCCTTCGTCCACCATCGGCGAGAGGCCTCGCCAGCTCTGCTCAACCGCACGCCCCGACAGTTTGTGCGAAAGTGTTCGATTTATGCGGGACTTGTGCGTATAGGAAACGCCACGAACCCCCGTCTTACCGCTGCTGCTAGGGTGTGGTAGTGGTTCGCGGGACCGCGGAAATTTAACCGCCCACACCCGCAGATCGGGGATGCCGGCAACGCCCGCAACACCCATGAAAGAACCCAAGAACCTAAGAATCACGAGACGCGCCACGGCGGGTGCCACGGCGCCAGAGCGAATAGAGCGGCAGGAAACAGTACAGCATGGCTTTTGTCAATTTCATCCTTGAACTCCTGAAGGATCCGCGCGCGGCGATCGCGGCCTGGATCGCCATGGGCCCCGGAGTGGCCTGCGGATTCATCTTCCTCATCGTCTTCATCGAGACCGGCGTGGTGTTCTTCCCGTTCCTGCCCGGCGACTCCCTGCTCTTCGCGGCCGGCGTGTTCGCCGCCCCCGACGCCGTCACCGGCCAGTCTGCGCTGCCGCTGGGCATGCTGCTGCCCGTGGTGTGGTGCGCCCCGATCATCGGCGACCAGTGCAACTACTTCATCGGCCACTTCTTCGGCCGCCGCATCATCAAGTCCGGCAAGGTGAAGGCCATGACCCCGGAGCGCATCGCCAAGACCGAGGCCATGATCGACAAGTGGGGCCCGCTCGCCGTGTTCCTGGGCCGCTTCTTCCCCTTCATCCGTACGTTCATGCCGTTCATCTCCGGCATCTCCGGCATGCGCTGGAGCCGCTTCACCCCGTTCTCGGTACTCGGCGGCCTGACCTGGTCCTCCCTGTTCACGTTCCTCGGCTACTTCTTCGGCAACATTCCGGCCGTGCAGAAGCACTTCGAGCTGGTGATCGTGCTGATCCTGCTCGTGTCGCTGCTGCCGACCGTGATCGGCCTGCTCAAGGCCAAGTTCGGCAAGAAGAAGGAGATCGCCACCGAAGGCGCCGCAACCAGCGCCGAGGCCATCGACGCCGCCGAGTTCAGCGACTCCACCCCGCATCACGCGGCGTGATTGAACGCGGATTGCCACAATCGGTGTGTAATTGTGAATCTTTCCCACAGAAGGATTCACAACCGGAAAGGCACCGGCGCCCAATCCCTCCCTCAGACCGACTGCGTCGGCCAGCGTCCCGCAAGAACGGACGGCCTGCGGCCGGCCTTCCTTCCGGTTCGTCTGTCGGCTCACCTGAGTCCTAAAAACGCCGCCGGCGTTTTCCTGACGGACTCAGCCTTCCATGGAGGGAGCACGAGGGGAAAATCGGGACGTTCACTATGCGAACGGTTTGTGAACGTGACACGGGATTGAATTGCGCAAATCCGCGCGCCGTACTATATTAGGGCGAGTTGTCAGATATGGCAGCACGACCTTTGGGGCTATAGCTCAGTTGGTAGAGCGCTTCGTTCGCATCGAAGAGGTCGGGGGTTCGACTCCCCCTAGCTCCACGAAGGCCTTCCGAATTCCACCTCGGAAGGCCTTTTTTCGTATCTGGGGCTACCAACTCGGCATTCGCCTAGCGTCTACTCCGGCCACCCCGAATCCGCTCCGGCCCGCAATAACGCAATAAAAGGCCACGGGCAAGCTCAGCATGGAAGCGGAACCGGCGCTGCGCTGCACCCCTCCCTCAGACCGACTGCGTCGGCCAGCTCCCTCCCTAGGAGGGAGCACACAGGCGAACTTGCCTGCATGCGGTTTCGCCCGTCGTGGGCCAGCCCCTCCCAGGGAGGGAGCACACCGATTGCTTGGCTCGCCCATCGGCATGATCGCCACCAGCCCCTTCCCCAGGAGGGGAGCACACGGATGTCGGTGCCGAACGGCCAAGTACTAGCCTCGACGGCAGGTGGTGGAGCGCATGATCAGCGAGGTGCGCAACATGCTGTGAGGCTCGTGCAGGGTTTCGCCGTGCATAAGCGCGACCGCCTTCTCCGCTGCCATACGGCCCATCATCACCGGGTCCTGATGCAGCGTGGTCAGCTCGGCCATGGAGGAACGGTCGTTGTCGTCGAAGCCGATGATCGCCAGATCCTCGGGCACGCGGATGCCCACGCGGCGCATCGCATAGATCAACGCGATAGCAAAGTCGTCGGTCTCCACGCAGATGGCGGTCGGCCGGTTCGGACGCGAAATGATACGGTTCGCGGTCTCCGAGACGGCGTCCTGGAAGCTGCGGAACTTGCTGGAGTCGCGCCCCTCGAACAGCGCCAGATTCTTCTCCTCGTACCCCATCTCGCGCGCGGCGTCCATGAATGCGCCGGAACGCAGCTTGGCACTGAACAGGAAGTCGGGGTTGTCGGGCATTTCCACGAATCCGATGCGCTCATGACCGAGCGAGTGCAGCAGCTGCACGGCCTGATGCATGGAGTCGGCGTCGTCCACGCGCACGGTGGCGCTATACCCGCCGATGGCGCGCGCGTCGAGGCCCACGGACGGAATCGTAAGATCCTCAAGAATGCCCACCTGGGCGTTGTCGAGCATGATGGACACGACGATCATGCCGTCAAGATTGCGGTTGCCGGGCAGTCGCTCGAAGAAGCGCTGCATGTCGGCCTGCGTGCGCACGATCATCGGCACCAGGTCGTACCCGGCCTCACTGAGCACCTCGTAGGCGCCTTCGAGCGCGGCGGAGTTGAACCACGTGTTGAGCGTATCGGTGAACACCATGGTCACACGCATGGTCTTGCCGCTGGCCAGCGACGACGCGCTGCGCGACAGCGTGAAATGCAGGCGGTTGGCGACCTCCTGCACGTGGGCGCGCGTCTTGGCGCTCACTCGTCCGGTGCCGCGCAACGCACGCGATACCGTGGATTCGGAGACTCCGGCCTGTTCCGCCACTTCCTTGAGACTCGCCACGCCCCCACTCCTTTATGCTCGATGTCGTATACGCAGGACTTCCCGGCCACCCAATTATTCAAACGAATTATTCAAACGCTTGTTCCGCTCGAAATACACGGATGAACCGCAAACAAGCATAGGCGTGCGCAAGTGATTTGCGCAAGTCGGCAACCGTGCGCAATCTCACGTCATGCATAACGTCGCAGGCAACGCCGAGCATAGCGCCACGCACAATGCCGAACACGATACTAACGTTTGCATACATAAAGGCAACAACACGACGTACCGCTTGCGTATCAATTGCGCAAGCGCTAGCATAATAGTGCGCGTTTTACTGACACATGCAACGAAGGAGTTCATATGGTCGACAAATCCCTCTTCTCACTTAAGGCACTCGGCACCGCCCCCGCCATGAACCCCGCCGCAACACTCGGCGGCGAGACGGAAGGCAAGCAGTGGCGCATCGGCATCATCACCGAATCGCTCGTCCGCTTCGAATGGTCCGACTCCGGCAAGTTCGTGGACGCGCCCACGCAGACCGCGTTCGTGCGCGACTTCCAGACCGCGTACGGCGACAACCTGCCGCAGTTCTCGGCGATCGAGCGCGACGGCTGGCTGGAGATCGACACCCCGCACCTGCACATCTCGTACAACCAGAAGCCGTTCACCAAGGAAGGCCTGTACGTCACCGTCAAGGGCGTGAAGTCCACCGACAACACGTGGCATTACGGCGACGAGCAGACGCACAACCTCGGCGGCACCGCACGCACGCTCGACATGGTGAACGGCCGCACGCCCGTCGGCCCCGGCGTGATCAACACCGACGGCTGGGCGATGATCGACGATTCGCAGTCCAATATCATCGTCGAGGCCAGCGAGGTGAACGGCCACGAGAACCCGTTCGGCACGTGGGTCACGCCGAAGAGCGAGCCCACCGAGGACTTCTACGTGTTCGGCTACGGTCACCGCTACCGCGAGGCCGTGCACGACTTCTACAAGCTCACCGGCCCCACTCCCCTGCTGCCGCGCTTCGTGCTGGGCAACTGGTGGAGCCGCTACCACCGTTACACCGAGGCCGAGTATCAGGAGCTCGTCACGCGGTTCGAGAAGGAGGGCATCCCGTTCACCACGGCCGTGATCGACATGGACTGGCATCTGGTGGACGCGGTGGATCCGAAGTACGGTTCCGGCTGGACCGGCTACACGTGGAACAAGGAGTTCTTCCCCGACCCGCAGCGCTTCCTGCACTGGCTGCACGACCATGGCATGAAGACCACGCTGAACGTGCATCCGCGCGACGGCGTGCGCGCGTTCGAGGAGCTGTATCCCGAGGTGGCCGAGGCCGTGGGCATCGATCCGAAGACCGGCGAGGCCGTGCAGTTCGATCTGACCGATCCGACGTTCATGAACGCGTACTTCGACAAGCTGCATCATCCGATGGAGGATGAGGGCGTCGACTTCTGGTGGCTGGACTGGCAGCAGGGCGGCGTGACCCGTCAGCGCGGGCTCGACCCGCTGTGGATGCTCAACCATCTGCATTACCTGGATTCGGCGCGCGCTGACGCCAGCCGTAGCGGTGAGGGCGACGATCCGGCGCAGCGCATGGATGCCCGTCCGCTCACGTTCTCGCGCTACGCCGGCCCGGGCTCGCACCGCTACCCGATCGGCTTCTCCGGCGACACCGTGGTGACGTGGGAGTCGCTGAAGTTCCAGCCCGAATTCACCGCCACGGCGAGCAACATCGGCTACGGCTGGTGGAGCCACGACATCGGCGGCCACATGTTCGGCTACCGTGACGAGGAGCTGGAGGCACGTTGGTACCAGCTCGGCACGTTCAGCCCGATCAACCGTCTGCATTCCACCGATTCTCCGTTCAACGGCAAGGAGCCGTGGAACTTCCACACCGAGGTGCGCGACGCGATGACCGCCACGCTGCGTCTGCGTCACGCGCTGATCCCGTACCTGTACACGATGAACTGGCGTGCGGCCGAGGACGGCGAGCCGATCGTGCAGCCGCTGTACTGGGATTACCCGGAGATCCGCGACGCGTACAAGCTGGTCGACGAGTTCCGTTTCGGCACCGAGCTGCTGGTCGCGCCGATCGTCTCCCCCGCCGACCGCGACGTGCAGATGGCCAAGGCCGACGTGTGGCTGCCGCAGGGCACGTGGTTCGACTTCTTCACCGGACGCCATTACGTGTCCCGTCCGGCCGATGGTCGTCGCCTGGAGGCATGGCGCGGTCTCGACGGCGTGCCGGTGTTCGCCAAGGCTGGCGCGATCGTACCGCTGCAGGAGGAGACGGAGGGCACCGCGCTGAACTCCGTGGCCAACCCGTCCGCTCTGCGCGTGGTCGTGTTCCCCGGCGCGAACGGCGAGTTCACGATGGTGGAGGACGACGGTGCGGTGGAGTCCGCCGTACGCAAGGCCACCACGGCGTTCACGTGGAACGTGGGTGCCGGTGCCGGTCAGACGGCTGCGTTCACGATCGGCGCGGCTCAGGGCGCGACCGACGTGGTGCCCGGCGAGCGCACGTGGACGGTAGTGTTCCGTGGCGTGAAGGAGTCCGCGGTGGCGGTGTCCGTCGATGGTTCGGCGTCGATCGAGGCCCGCACGTCGTATGATCCGGAGACGCTGAGCCTGGTGGTGGAGCTGCCTGCCGTGAGCACGACGGAGTCGGTCACGCTTACGCTGACCGACGGTCTTGCCGTGGCGGACAACCCGACGTCCGACGATGTGTTCCGTATTCTCAAGGACGCGCAGATGTACTACCTGACCAAGGAGAAGGCCAAGGCGCTGATCGACGATCTGGGTGTGGCCGCGCTGCCGGGTCTCGCCACGCTCGAAGACATGCACGGCGTGGACGAGAGCCGTTTCAACGACTCCCACATGCCGCAGTCGGTGATCCAGGCCCTCACCGAGGTGCTGACGCGGGAGTAGCCGATGCTCATCGGCATCAGACGCCGGTAGCACACGCGTGCCGGGCGGCCAACATCACCGACCGCCCGGCTCTCTTCCATCCGGCTCTCTTCCATCCGGCGCAAAGTATGGCGCATAATGCTTTATACATATATAACAAATCATGGCAATTGGTACCGCACGATATAATCGTGCACTGACTCCGCGCCGCGGAACCATTATCGCAATCGCAAGGATGGGCCATGACCGAGAATGATTTGATGGCATCGTTCACTCCATCGCAGATCGGGAATATTCCCCTGTATGAGCAAGTGGCCTCATTCTTCAAGCAGAAGATCCAGTCAGGTGCGCTGAATCCGGGAGACAGGATTCCCACCGAAACGTCGCTGTCGCAGGATCTCGGCATCAGCCGCACCACCATTAGGCAGGCCATGGATTCGTTGGTCAATGAAGGATTGATTATCCGACAGCGCAGACGAGGATCATTCGTGGCCAGCCCCAAGATGCGCCGACCACTCAATTACCTCTACAACTTCACCGAAAACATGCGGGAGCTCGGCGCCACGCCGCAATCCCGCGTACTGGCTTGCACGGTCGACGACGCCCGACCGGAAATCGCCGAAAAACTGCAGCTGCCCGACACGCAGCGTCGGGTATTCCACCTATGGCGTCTGCGCTGCGCCGACGGCAATCCAATTCTGCTGGAGGACACGTTCGTCCCCTATCACCTGTGTCCAGGCATCGAAGACACCGACTTCTCCACGCATTCGCTGTATCAGACTCTCGCCACCAGCTACTCGCTGAATCTGTTCCACGCAACGGAGACCATCGAGGCGATCATCATCAACACCAGCGACGCGCAACTGCTGGACTGCAAGAGCCCGGCCCCGGGCTACCGCATTACGCGCACGTCGCACCTCGATACCGGACTGGTATTCGAATACACAAAATCGGTGACCAACGCCGAACGCTGCATGTTCCAGATGGAGCTGTACCGCAACCCTGCCGCAGCAAAGAAATCCACGGCAGTGGAACGCAAAGTGAGCCTGTAGGCGAGTTCGTCCACGCGCAGCTTTCATCATGTAGCCTCCACCACACAATCATCTGGAGTCGTAGACGACGTCTGTACCCCCAGCGATGCCGCGCCAGGCAATCATTCTGGTCTCGGTAACCCTGATGGAAATCTCAATAACTCTCTCGCGCCGCATTGCATTTGTTTTATTTGTTTGATACATTTAGTATATATCGTTCAAATTGTTGTTGACTCGAACGTTGCAAAACCCGCAAGGAGGCGTCATGTACTACACCGAGACCGAAGACACGACTGCGGTACGTCTCGGCGAACTGACCCAGGCGATCAATACGATCAGCGAGTTCTGCGGCCCACGGGACGTGTCGGCGCTGACACAGACCGCGGTCAGCACACAATTGGCAACACTCGTGGCACCGACGGGAAACGCCGACCAAGCCGACGTGATGGTGCTGTTCGGCGGCAGTATTCTTCATGGCGTTGACGTGCTCGCGCAGGGCATCCGCAATGACGTGGCCAAACATTACGCGATCGTCGGCGGAGCAGGCCACACCACGCAGACACTACGCGACGTGGCAGGCCGCGCATTCCCGAACATCAGCACCGACGGCAAGCCGGAGGCACAGATCTTCGCCGAGTGCCTACGCGAACGACACGGCCTGTCGGCCGATTGGCTGGAAACGAAATCGACGAACTGCGGCAACAACATCACGAATCTGCTCGACCTGCTGCGAGACCATCTGCCCGACTGTCGGTCACTGATCCTATGTCAAGACGCCACCATGCAGCGACGCATGACCGCGGGACTGCGCAAGTTTGCGCCCGATATGACAACGATTGACTTTGCTGCGTACCGGACACGCGTGACGCCGATCGAGAATGAGACCATACAGTTCGGCAACGATCCCGTGGCCATACTTGATCATCTGGTCTACGTCGACGAACCCGAAGGCATGTGGTCGATCGAACGCTATGTAAGTCTGCTCATGGGCGAGGTGTCGCGCCTCTCCGATGACGAGCACGGATATGGACCGCGCGGCAAGGGGTTCATAACGCATGTGGATATTCCGGATGCGGTCCGGCAGGCGTCGGCGTTCATCAATGCGGCCCTCGGCGATATGACACGTGCGGCGGAACCGGCATTCGCATCTGCATGACGGGCACCGTTTGAGGTGCATCGACGAGAACGAACACCGCTCCGCCGACCGCCGACAACCATCTGCCAGCACAACGTCAAACAACACAATCCAATAGCAAAGGAGCAATCATGGTAGACGCATCACTGTTCTCGATCAAGAACCTGCACGGCAAGACAACGATGAATCCGGCGGTCGTACTTGGCGGCGAAGTAGACGGCAAGCACTGGCGCATCGGACTGATCACCGAATCGCTCATCCGATTCGAATGGTCCGACTCCGGCAAGTTCGTCGACGATCCCACGCAGACCGCGTTCGTACGCAACTTCCAGGTGGCATACAACGAACCGGTCCCTGAATTTACCGTGCTTGAACGTGATGGCTGGCTGGAGATCGACACCCCGCATCTGCATGTCTCGTACGACCAGCAGCCGTTCACCAAGGAGGGACTGTACGTCACCGTCAAGGGTATGTCGGTGATCGACAACACTTGGCATTACGGCGATGCACAGAGTCGCAACCTCGGCGGCACGGCCCGTACACTCGACATGGTCAACGGGGCCACACCGCTCGATCCCGGTGTCATCGGCACTGACGGATGGGCCGTGATCGATGACTCGCAGTCGAACCTCATCATCGAATCCGATGAGGTGAATGGTCATGCCAATCCGTTCGGCACATGGGTCACCCCCAAGCCGGAAGCAACCGAGGATTTCTACTTCTTCGGCTACGGTCACCGCTACCGCGAGGCCGTGCACGACTTCTACAAGCTCACCGGCCCCACTCCCCTGCTGCCGCGATACACGCTCGGCAACTGGTGGAGCCGCTACCACCGCTACACCGAGGCCGAGTACATGCAGCTGGTGAAACGGTTCGAGGATGAGGGACTGCCGTTCACCACGGCCGTGATCGACATGGACTGGCATCTGGTGGACGACGTAGATCCGAAGTACGGTTCCGGCTGGACCGGCTACACGTGGAACAAGGACTTCTTCCCCGACCCGCAGCGCTTCCTGCACTGGCTGCACGACCACGGCATGAAGACCACGCTCAACACACATCCACGCGACGGCATCCGTGAATTCGAGGACTCGTACGAGACCGTGGCCAAGGCGATGGATATCGATCCGAAGACCGGCGAGGCTGTGCAGTTCGACCTGACCGATCCAAAGTTCATGGCGGCGTACTTCGATCTGGTGCACCATCCGATCGAGGATGAGGGCGTCGACTTCTGGTGGCTGGACTGGCAGCAGGGCGGCGTGACCCGTCAGCGCGGACTCGACCCGCTGTGGATGCTGAATTATCTGCATTACCTTGACTCCGGCAGGCAGGACGGCGAGCGCGCCGGCAACCGTCCGCTCACGTTCTCGCGCTACGCCGGCCCGGGCTCGCACCGCTACCCCGTGGGATTCTCCGGCGACACGATCGTGACGTGGGAGTCCCTGCGATTCCAGCCGTATTTCACCGCCACGGCGAGCAACATCGGCTACGGCTGGTGGAGCCATGACATCGGCGGCCACATGTTCGGCTACCGTGACGAGGAGCTGGAGGCGCGCTGGTACCAGCTCGGCGTATTCAGCCCGATCAACCGTCTGCATTCCACCGATTCCACGTTCAATGGCAAGGAACCTTGGAATTTCCATGCCGAGGTGCGCATGGCCATGACCGATGTGCTGCGACTGCGCCATGCCATGATTCCATACCTGTACACGATGAATCGTCGTGCCGCATTCGACAACGAGCCCTTGGTACAGCCCATGTATTGGGATGCACCGGAGATCGCGGAGGCATACAACGTGCCGAGCGAGTTCCGCTTTGGCACCGAGCTGTTGGTCTCGCCGATCGTGCAGCCGGCTGACCGCGACGTGCAGATGGCCAAGGCCGACGTGTGGTTGCCGCAGGGCACGTGGTTCGACTTCTTCACCGGACGTCGATACGACTCGACGCCTGCCGAGGGACGGCGAATTGAAGCATGGCGCCAGATCGATCGCATACCGGTATTCGCCAAGGCAGGCGCAATCGTACCGCTGCAGCGCGTTCCCGAACACGGTCTGGTCAATGCGGTAAGCAATCCGGATGAACTCGACGTGATCGTATTCCCCGGCGCAAGTGGATCGTTTACATTGTGGGAGGATAACGGCGATGTCGAAACGGATGCCCGTTGGGCGAGCACCGCGCTGACGTTGACGTTGAACACCGATTCCGCCGTGTTCAACGTGGCAGGTGTGGATGGAGCCAGCGATGTCGTTCCGGGACACCGATCGTGGAATCTCGTATTCCGCGGGGTGTCACGCAACGCGATGGGACACGTAGTGGTGAACGTAGGCACAGGCGCCAAGGACGTGGCGGATACGGTAAGCGTGCGTTACGACCAATCGACGCTGAGCCTGATCGTGCGTGTGGAAAACGTTTCTGTGACCGATGCGATTACGGTGAGATTCACGAACGCGCTGGAGATCGCCGACAATCCAGTGGCCGATGACGTGTTTGCTGTGCTCAAAGATGCACAGATGCGCTACCTGACCAAGGAGAAGGCCAGCCGTATGATTGACCAGCTCGGAGTGAACGCGCTGCCCGCACTAAGCACGCTCGAAGCCGGACCGGATCCGACCGAGCGCTCCTATCCGGAATCCCACATGCCGCAGTCGGTGATCCAGGCCCTCACCGAGGTGCTGACGAGGGAGTAGCGGGCCGACTTCCGGCTTCCCCTTGAGGCTGAGCCGTCAAGTAAACCAGTCCGGTGGACTGTTTATAGGCGAAGACGAGCCGACAGGCGAGCAGGATTCTCGGCCGCAGGCCGTCCGTTCTTACTGGTGAAGGTGGACGGAAACAGTCCCTCTTCTCTCCTTCCCCTTGAGGGGAAGGTGGACGGCGTAGCCGGACGGATGAGGTGACTGCGACGAAGTCGCACAATACAACATCGCCGAAGGCGATTCACAACTCTGCCGGAGTCCGGTATGAGGATTGGAATCGCCTTCGGCGATGTTTTTGTTGCGGCTGACGCCGCTGCCACCTCATCCGTCAGCCGTTGGCTGACACCTTCCCCTCAAGGGGAAGGGAAGAGAGAAAGGACTGCTTGGCTCTTCCCCTCAAGGGGAAGGAGGGGAAAAGCTACTTGGCGGGGCGGAAGAATTCCTGAATCTCTTCGAGGCGCTTGCCCTTGGTTTCGGGGACCAGGAACCGCACGCCGAGGAAGCCGATGATGTCGAGCACGGCGAAGAACAGGAACATGCCCTGTCCGCCCCAACTGGCGAACATCATAGGCGTGAACTGGCCGATCAGCCATGCGGTGCCCCAGATGAACACGCCGCACAGGCCGGATGCACGGCCGCGCAGATGCGTGGGGAATAGTTCGGGAATCATCACCCACGTAACCGGTCCCATGGAGAACGCGAACGCGGCGATGAATCCGCAGGCGAACACCACCACGAGCACGCCGGGCGCGTCGAACATGAACGTGAGCGCCATCGCCACGGCGAACACGGCCATCAGCGACGTGCCCCACAACATGAGCGGCTTGCGGCCGGCACGGTCGATGAGCACCATGCCCACGACGGTGAACACGAGCTCCACGCCGCCCACCATGGTGGAGGCCAGAAACTCCGAGTTGCCGCCGAATCCGGCGTTGCGGAAGATCGTGGGACCGTAGAAGGAGATGGTGTTCTGGCCCACCGCCTGATTGAACACGGCCAGGAAGATACCCACCAGCAGCGCCTTGCGCAGACCGGGGCCGAACAGTTCGGCGAAGCTGCCGCTCTGGTCGAGCTTGATCGACGCCTCGATTGCCTTGGCCTCCTCGCGGGCGCCGGCCGTGCCGTTGATGCGTTCGAGAATGCGGAAGCCCTGCTCCTCCTTGCCGGACTGCATCAGGAATCGCGGGCTTTCCGGCGCGAACAGCATGAACACGAACAGCACCAGCGCGGGCGCGGCGCCAATGCCCAGCACCCAACGCCATCCGGTGCTCACACCCCATTCGTGCGAGCCGGACTGTGCGATGCAGAAGTTGATGATGTTGGTGAGGAAGATGCCGATGATGCACAGAAACTGGTACATGGACGACAGTGTGCCGCGCCATTTTGCGGGCGCGCATTCGGTGACGTAGGTGATGGAGATCGACGACGACAGGCCGATTCCCAGACCGCCGATGATTCGGGCGGCGATCAGCTGCTCGGGCGACTGGGTGAACGCGGAGAACAGTCCGGCGATGAAGAAGAACAGCGCGCCGAACATCATGACCTTGCGTCGTCCGATGCGGTCGCTGAGGAAGCCTGAGACGCCGACGCCGACCACGCCGCCGATGAAGATGCTGGAGACGATGAGTCCTTCATGCGCGGGGGTGAGATCGTAGAGTTCCTGCAGGAATCCGATGGCGCCGGAGATGCTGACGGCGTCGTAGCCGTAGAGCAGGCCGGCCATGCCGGCGCTGAGCGCCAGGATGATGACATATTTCATGGAGCCTTGGGCGACGGCCGGCTGGGCGGCCTCCCTGGTCGTGCCGTCTCCGTTGACGGCCTGGGTTGTGGACATGAGTGGGGTCCTTACTGTGATGGTTGATGGGGATTGATGGGAGCGGCTGCGTTGCCGCGAGGTGGAGAATACCGGGGTTCTCCCTCCTTGGGAGGGAGATGTCACGGCGAACGCCGTGACAGAGGGAGGGAACACAGGGTAGAAGCAAAAAAGACGAAAAAGGGGCGTCCTGAAGGGTGAAGGACAGGACGCCCCATGAATGGGGATGGGTTCGGTTGCCGGTGCGGATGATCGGAATCCGATCCGCACCGGCAACAAGAACCCGGTGCCTGGCGTTGACCGTCAGGCGTCGAGCGCGCCGAGCAGGTGCAGCTCGAAGCGGGCCTTGAGGTTGTCGGGGTTGAGCTCCAGGCTCTTCTCGAACAGCTCACGGGCGCCGGCCTTGTCGTTGAAGAACAGGCGGCTGTAGGCGAGCGCGCGAACCGTTTCGGCCTTGTGCTCGGTCACGCCGTCGGGCACGAACGACAGGTGCAGCGAGGTGACGATGGGCTTGCGGTCGAGGTCGTTCTTCACGTCCTCCTCCCACTTGACCACGGAGGCGCTCATGTCCTTGCGGGAGATGATGTTGTCGCCGAGCAGTCGTTCGGCGAGCGCCACGTAGTAGTCGGTTTCCGGTCCCATGTACGGGCTGTAGTTGCTGTGGATGAAGGGCAGCAGGCGGGATGCGGCCTTGCGGGCCTCGTCCTCGCGGCCGAGCTTCTGCAGCGCGGCGGCCTCGAACCAGCGGGCGTAGTACAGCTGCTGAGTGTCCCACCAGCCTGCGCGGAAGTTGGCGGGCACGATCTGCGCGTTGCGGTAGCATTCGAGCGCTTCCTCGACCTTGCCGTCGCGTTCGAGCAGTCGTCCCTTGCAGCACAGGGCGAAGGTGTACGACTCGGTGAGGTAGGTCTCCTGGCATTCGGCGGCCACGAACTCGTGGTTCTTGAGCACGTCGAGCGCCTTGTCGAACTCGAACACGTTGCTGTAGGCGTCGGCCACCTCCCAGGCGAGCGTGTCGGAGGGCTTGTCGGGCAGGTTGGCGAGCAGCCAGTCGAGGCGTTCGCGTCCGTCCACGCCGAGCTTGGCGGCCACGTAGTTGGTCTCGCGCACGAGCGTGTCGTCCTTGGGGTTGACCTCGCAGGCCTTCTTCATGAGCTCCAGCGCCTCTTCGCGGCGGTCGAACTTGCTGAAGTAGGCGATGGCGAGGTTGCGCCAGCCGATGTAGAAGTCGGGCTTGAGTTCGGTGACCTTCTTCCACTGGTCGGCCGCGGCCTTGTACTGCAGCTTGTTGTACAGCAGGCAGCCGTACAGGTAGGCGGCGGTGTAGTCGGTCGGGTCGGCTTCGACTGCGGCCTTGAGCACGGGCAGCTCCTCGAGGCGGTACGGGAACACGTCCACGATCGGGCTGTCGGACACGGCCTTGCGGTTGGACGCGGCGGCTTCGCTCTTGCCGAGCGAGTCGTAGACGAAGGCGAGCGTGTAGTGGGTCATCGGGGTGGACTGTCCGGCGAGCTTGGCGCCTTCGAGCAGGGCGACGGCCTCCTCCTTCAGCCCGGCGCGCAGCAGGTCGAACGTGACGTCGAGGATGGTCTGCGCGGGGTTGCTCAGCAGGATCGAGTAGAACTCGCCCAGGTCCTTGCCGGAGTAGTAGAGGTGCGCGAAGCGTGCCAGATGGTCGAGCTGGTCGCGGGCGATGATGCCTTCGAGCTCCGCCAGACCGGTCTCACGGTCGCCGAGCTTGATCTCCGCGATGGCCTTGTAGGCACCGCAGACGGCGTGGTCGGCTTCCTTCTTGAGCGCCTGCTCGGCGTGCTCCTTCATCTTGGCCCAGTCGCCGCGCTGTCCGTCGATGCCGGCGATGAAGGTCATGGCCGGGGAGATGACGTTGTTGCTCCATGCGGCCTTGAAGAAGGTCTCGTAGGCGGCGTCCACCTGACCCTTGCCGTACTCGCACAGCGCCTTGAGGTAGCTGTAGGTGCCGTCGTACGGGTTGTGGTTGAACCTGTTGAGCACCTTGTCGGCACGGTCGAGGTACTGCAGCGCCTCGTCGTACAGGGCGTTGTTGTAGCGGTCCTCGGCCATGGCGAGCAGGGACGGCAGGTGCTCGGGGTCGCGTTCGAGAGCCACCAGATAGTAGTCGCGACCCTTGAACGACGGGTCACGGTACTGGTCGATGTGCTCGCCGGCCACGTAGATCTCCTGCGCGGTGGTGAGCTCGTGCGGGGTGGGGATGCCGGGGTTGTCCTCGGGGATGCGCAGCACGTCGGGCTTGTCCTCGGTGTAGTCCATGAGCACGGTGCCGTCGGCGGCGGTCAGGCGCAGCGTGTAGACGTCGGCCGGCAGCGCCACGTCGAACTCGCGGTAGTCGCCGGGGTCGAGCGTGATGGTCTCGCGCAGCACCGTGTTCTCACCGTCGGACACTTCCAGCACGGCGTCGGCCACGCTCTTGGTGACGGCGATGCGCACTTCGCTGTTGGCCTTGTCGAGGTTGACCACGCCGTGGATGTTGGCGAAGGTCGGGGCCTTGGTGCCGTGGATCGGGTACCAGAACTGCGACCAGGTCTTCACCTCGTAGGGGGCGATGTACGTGAAGTCGGGCTGGTCGTCGGAGTAGGCGCCGGCCATGAGCTCGGCGTGCTCGCCGTCGTTGTCGGTCAGGTTGGCGTTCCACGCGTCGCCGAGGTCCTCGAGTGCCCACATGAACTGCTTCTTGCCAGGCACCACGTGGTGGTCGGCCACGTGCACGGTGCCGCAGTCGCGGTCGTGGTCGTAGCCGCCGAAGAAGTCGTACTTCGACGGGGCGGCGAAGTAGGAGTTGCCCTTCAGCGTGTTCTTGTGGATGCTGATGTCGGTTTCCTCTTCGTGGTTCTCCACCGCGTACCAGCCCTTGGTGATCGGGAAGGTGGCGTGGTGGCGGTCGTAGTGGTGGTGCACGTAGCCGACGTCCTGCGGGAAGAACAGCTGGTAGTTGGCATTGACGTGGATGCCGGCGTTCTCGTACCAGAGGAACGGATGCTTGACGGGCGTGCGGTTGTCGATCTTCACCACGGTCTCGTAGTAGGAGACGTCCGGGCGAAGCTTGACGCCCCACGTGCCCTTGAGACGGTACTGGCCCGGCGAGGGCGCGGCCTCGGAGCACCAGACGATCACGGTGCCGTCATCGAGCTTTTCGATGCTGTAGTCGACGGGCATCCACGTGCCGGGACGGTGATGGAACGGGAAGTTGAACTCCATGCCACCGGAGATCCAGTTGCCGTAGGAGCCGACGATGACGGGCTTGATGCGGTGGTGACGGTAGAGGAAGTTGTAGTCGTTGACCTTGTCGTAGCCTTCGAGGATGCGGCCGCCGAGCTCGGGCAGGATCAGCAGGCGGATGTAGTCGTTCTCCAGGCGGACCACGGTGTACTCGTGATCGGTGAGCTTGTCGCGTTCCACGCCGAGCGTCACACGGTTCGGGTAGGCGTAGCCGGTGGAACCCTGATGCTGACGGAACTCCGAGTACATGGGCATTTCGTCGGGTGCGGGCGGTTCGTAGGTCGGGATGATCATCTTCTCGACGCCGGTGACCACAGGATTGTGAGACATTGGAAACTCCTTTATTTCGTAGGCGTTGGTTGATGTTTGCGTTGTTCTTGACTGCGCTGTCACCATCAACGTTATGCGCGAAGCAAAGGCGTTTATTTATAAAAAGTGCTCTGCGATATGCAAAAAACATCCAGCGAAACGAACAGCGACGATGTGCGGAATCGACGACGATCACGCCACGTCATCATCGTCACTATTCGCGTACCGATCGCCGATACTCCAACGGCGTCATGCCCTCCGCCTTGCGAAACGCCAGACAGAACGCACTGGACGAGGAGAACCCGCACTTCGCGCAGATCCGCTTCAGCGAATCGTCGGTCTTGGCCAACAGCCGCTTCGCTGCGTCCATGCGGGCGTTGACCAGGAACGCGTGCGGCGTCATCCCCGTCGCCTTGCGGAACTCCTTGATGAAATAGCCGCGACTCATGCACGCCATATCCGCCAGCTCGTCGTTCGTCAGCGGCTGCGCCAGATTCGCCACGATGAAATCCTGCACGTCATCCATGGCGTACTGATGCTCCGGTTCCTCGATGGGTGACTCCTCCGCCGAGCCGGCGCATTCGGTGAGGATGTCGGTCAGATACCGCGACATCATCGGCTCCGAAATCCGCTGCCCCTCACGGAAACCGTCACCGATGCGCCGCAGACGGTTCACCGCGAACTGCGAGTTGGCGGTGGAGAACACGTTGCCTACACGCTCGCTGATGAAGTCGTAGTACATGCGCGCGGATACGCCGTTGAAGTGGATCCACAGCACCTCACTGTCGGCCAGCGCCTCGTACGACTGCGGTTCGTAGCAGTCGATCAGCACGAAGTCGCCGGCGCGCGCAACGATGCGATCACGCCCGGGAATGTCGATGCCGAACCTGCCCGAGCGGATGAAGAACAGCAGAAAGTTGTCGAGCGGGCCACGGTTGAGCGTGTACCCGGCCACGTATCGGTACGATCCCAGCCACTCCGGGTAGAGGAACACCTTCGCGCCGGAATTCGACGGATGGTACCGGTAATGCTCGGACTGTTCATTGACCACGTTCCGTTCCGCTGGCTTCATGATGCACTCCTCGTTGAGTCGGTCTGCGGACCCGAGTTGGTCTGCCACGACCGGTGTCATTACGACTGACCGCATTGCGCACTTTTCGATAACGACAGTGCACTTTCTATATAGTATGCCGCTCGGCTGTCACCCTAGTCTGGATTCATGGAGCAATGGCGCACAACAGACGATCATGAATTAGTTACCTCATCGAACGATATTCGCGCGGCGACCATTGCCGGGCCGAACGGCATGGCTGCACGCCTTACGAATCATGGCTCCCGACTCATGTCATTGACGATTCCCGACGGCGACGGCAAGCCGGTGGATGTGGTGCTCGGCAAGGACGATCCGCATGATTACGTTGCGGACGACACGTTGATGGGCGCGATCGTGGGACGCAACGCCAACCGCATTCGGGGCGCACGGTTCACGCTCGGCGGGCGCGAATACCGGTTGACGGCGAACGAGGGACCGAACAGCAATCACAGTCAGCCGAACGGATACGAGCATCGGAATTGGACGATTCTCGAGGCCGGCGATTCGTTCGTGCGGTTCGGACTGGACAGCCCCGATATGGATCAGGGATTCCCCGGACGGTTCCGGGTGAGTGTTCGGTATGCGCTGGTCGAGTCAGGATTGACGATCACCGTGCGCGGCACGTGCGATGCGACGACCGTGGCCAATCTGACCACGCACACGTATTGGAATCTCAACGGCGAGGGCAGCGGCGACGTGTTCGGCCACCGATTGCGTATACCGGCCGATCGGTTTTATTCAACCGATGAACAATTCATTCCGCTGGCCGGTCCGGCAGGTCGCGTGGATGGAACACCCATGGATTTTCGCAGGTCGGTCGGCATCGGGGAACAGCTGCGAATTGGGGCCCTGCGAGACAATCGACAACTTGCCATCGCCCGCGGCTACAACCACGCGTTTCCGATCGAAGCGACCAAGAACGGAGACGCATATGGCACAGGCGCTGAGGAATGGACAGGGCTAAAACTCATGGCCAAGGCGGTCGGCGAGCGCAGTGGCATCCGCATGGCGATGTACTCGGATGCGCCGGCGGTGCTGCTGTACACGGCTGGGTTTCTGGACGATGTGCCTGGCAAGAACGGTCACCGATATGGCCCGTCCGCGGGACTGTGTCTGGAACCGGGATTCGTGCCGAACGCCATCAACCGCACGGACTGCGAGCGTCCCGTATTGCCCGCCGGCAAGGAATACCAGCTCACCGTCCTCTACCGCTTCGGCTAGAGCCCTTTTGGCTTCCCCTTGAGGGGAAGCTGTCGGCGCAGCCGACTGATGAGGTGATTGCGACGAAGTCGCAAAAACACAACATCGCCGAAGGCGATTCAAAACTCCGCCGGGCTCCGGCACGGGGATTGGAATCGCCTTCGGCGATGTTTTTATTGCGGCTGACGCCGCTTCCACCTCATCCGTCCGGCTGCGCCGGACACCTTCCCCTCTCAAGGGGAAGGGGGAGAAGAGGAGGCAAGGAAGGCGCAATAGCGACGACTACTTGCCGGACTTGAGGCGGAGGGTCACCAGGTCTCGGAACATCTGCGGGGTCACGCCGTCCCAGGTCTCGATGGAGGCAAACTGGGGACCGTTCTTCGACGGCGGATTGTCGGAATGGATGTAGCCGGTCAGCGCGATCGTGGTGGCGCCGGAACGGGCCGCGGACTCCAGACCCACCGCGGAATCCTCAAGCGCGATGCACTCGCGGATCTCGTCGCCCTTGATGCCGAGTTTGGCGGCCGCGGCCAGGAACGGCGCGGGATTCGGCTTCTTCTCCTTCACGTCGTCGCCGCACACATACGCGGCGAACACGCCTTCGGGGGCCTGCGCGATGGCCGACTCCGCCATGGCGCGCGGCGATGCGGTGACGAGCACACTGGGAATGCCGGCGTCACGCACGGCGACCAGCACGTCGAGCACGCCCGGCATCCACGGCATCTGCTCCATCTCACGCTTGGCCACGAAGTCGATGAGTCCCGCACCCAGCTCCTCCACGCCGAGCTTGGTGCCGCGGTCGATCATCATCTGCGCCACCTTGGGCACGGGTGTGCCGGTGACCTTCCAACCCATCTCCTCCGACCAGTCGCCGCCATACTGTTCGGCGAACCACAGCTCGGCCTCATGCCAGATCGGTTCGGAGTCGATGAGCGTGCCGTCCATGTCCCAGAACGCCGCGCGCGGCAGCTTGGCAGCGGTCGTTGTCGTCTTCGATGCAGTCGCTTTCGTCATGACTCCAACTTTACGGAGGCCCGTGGTCCGGTTCGCTGGAAGACTCGCGTGGCAGGGATGCGAGTTTTGTGGTTTTGTTCCGGAATCCACGTCCCTTTTCCGTCGAAAACCGCCAGAATCGATTCGATTAGGCCGGTATGACGGCAACGAAAACCACAAAACTCGACGTCTCCGCCGGTAGACTGGAAGCGGAAGCCGAGAACAGCGAGCAAAGGGGTTCGTGATGGGCAGACGGGACAGGGGAAACAGCGGTTCCGATGGGTTTGGGAGCAGCGGCGACGGATATGTTTCGCCGTTTTCCGACGACGGATACGTGAGTCATGACGATGGGGACGCCAATGCCGACGCCAATTATGTGAATTACAGCGACGACACTGGGCAGAACGCCAGACAGAACCCCGCACACAGTACCGTGCATAATGATCGCCGTGGCGGAACGAACGATGGGCAGACACGGTCGTCCTCTCGCGTCGACGGAAGATACGAAACTCCCCCGTCCTCCGCGCCAAAGCAGACACCCCTGCCGGATCCCGTCGGCAACGTATTCAACGGCGAATCCGATGATTCCGGTTCCCGCAGTTCGAACGACACCTCATCCGCCAAACGCAGCCCCACACGGTTCATCCCCGCGCTCATCATCATGGCGATCGCGTTCGCCCCCGGATTCATCAGCAGCATCACCGACAACCATTCGTCAGACAGCTCGTCCGGTTCCTCCCAGACCACGGAGGCCGTGGACAACACCACCTACAAGACGCTCGACATCAGCGGCGAACTCAAATACTACGAAAGCTCGGGTAGCACCGGCAAGACGCTGGCCGGCAAGTTCGCCATCGTCGGCGCGCAGCGCGGGCCGTCCGACTGCAATGGTCAGCCCACCATGCTCGTGACCTACCAGTTCACGAACCTGTCCAAGGAGATCACCAGCGCACAGGACTACCTCTCCTACAGCGTGTACCACCAGGGCATGGGCCTGCGGCAGATCGGCTGCTTCGCCAAAAGCAACCCGGACGGCTACAACATGAGGGACATCTCCAAGGACGTGCAGCCCAAGGCCACGCACGAGTTCAAGGTCGCCTACGAGATGCCCGATCAGGCCGTGCGCACATTCCAATCGCAGAACACCGGACAGGACATCACGCAGATCGATCAGGATCTCACATACGATGTGCGGATCAGCAACTACTCACGTAATCTGCCCACGTCGATCGGCGCCACGATCACGCTGCCGCAGGACGCGAACGATTTCAATCCCACCGACGTGACCAAGCCGCGCACGATCGAGACGTCGTCCGCAACCGGCGATTTCAAGAACGGACTGCAGCGGATCATCGGCAACTCGTACGTGTATAGCGACGTGTTGGGCGCGAACAAGCAGATCGACGTCAAGGCAGTGAGCGCCAAGCGCGGGCCGGACACGTACGACGGCCGGCACACGGTGATCGTGACCTATCAGTGGATCAACCACACGAAGATCCCACTCACGTTCAACGACGCCATGACCGAGACCGCGTACCAGAACGGCGTGGAACTGGAGAAGACCGTGTTCTCCGACCCGACCGACACGTATTCGGTGGCCACGCGCGACGCTCCCGTGATGCCGGACGTGCCCACGACCACCACGATCGCATACGAGCTGCGCGACGACACGAGCCAGGTGAGCGTGGACGTGCAGGGCTACGCGAACTCCGACGGCGGCAAAGCCAGCTGGAAACTGAATCTGGAATAGCCTCAACCCCTTCGTTCTCCCTCCGAGGGAGGGAGATGTCATGGCGCATGCCATGACAGAGGGAGGGATCCGGAACCAGAAGGGCCCATGGCCCCCTCCCTCAGTCACGCTACGCGTGCCAGCGTCCCGCAAGAATGGACAGCCTATGGCCGGCTATATCGTCTGTTCGCCTGTCGGCTCACCTGAGTCCTAAAACGCCGCTGGCGTTTCCCTGACGGACTCAGCCTCCCTAGGAGGGAACACAACGGGGATGAGCGTGCCAGCGTCCTGCAAGAATGGACGGCCTACTGCCGGCGCTTGGGGCGGTTCTTGCGGAAGATGTCGATCACGATCCACAGCGACAGCACGAACGCCACCACGTATCCCAGGAATCCGATGACCGGAATGCCGAACACGACCGGCTTCATGCCCGCGTAATACACGATCGACGAGCCGACGAACAGACCTACCACGATCAACGCCATGGTCAGACGGTCCACCATGTAGCTCATCTGTCGAATCGGCTCCTCCGACCCGACCATTTCCACGTTTGCCTTGATCTGCCCGCGCGTGAGCATACGCATCGCCGTACGCGACTCGGACAGCGCGCCCAACGCGCCGTGAATCGCCTTCTGCCCCTCGATGCCGAGCGTCTTCACCTCCTCCTTGGCGGCGGAACGCAGACCCTTCGTGTTCGCGATGTGCGCGGTGATGATCGCGATCATGTCGGTCTCGGGTAGGAACTCGTCGAGCACGCCCTCGAGCGTCACCAGGCCGCGCGCCACCGTGGTCACGATGCCCGGCAGCTCCACGTGATGCTTGCGCGACAACTGCACCAACGCGTTCACGAACGCACCGATGTCGAGATCCTGAAGGCTCACCGTACCGAAGTCCTGCACGATCGCGTCGAGATCGCTCAGCAGTCCCGGATAGTTCACCTCGGACGTGTCGGTGGGGCCGGCGAACCGCAGGAACGCCTCGGCCAATGCGGGCGAATCCTGCTTGCCCACGGCGAAGATGATGTCCTGCAGAATCGACCGCGTACGCGCGGACAGGCGGCCGGTCATGCCGAGGTCGATCATCACGATCTGCCCGTCGTGGATGATGATGTTGCCCGGATGCGGGTCGGCGTGGAAGAAGCCCTCGTCGAGCACCTGCGCCGCGTAGTTGTCGACGAGCTTGTTGCCGATCTCCTCCAGCGAGTAGCCGGCCTCCACCAGACGATCGGGATGCGAGACGGAAATGCCCTCCACGTAGTCCATCACCACCACGTGCTCGGTGCACAGATGGATGTACGGCTTGGGGCAGTCCATGTACTTGTAGTCCTTGGCGAATTCGCGGAAATCCACCAGATTACGCGCCTCGATGAGGAAGTTCGTTTCGGACTGGAAGCTCTCCCACAGCTCCTCGATCACGCCGTTGAGATCGACGATCTGCGCGGACTTGACGAATTTCGTAGCGTATTTCGACACCGATCGCATGATGTCGATGTCCTGCGCCATGGTCTCGCGCACGCCCGGACGCTGCACCTTGACGGCCACGTCCTCGCCGGTGACGAGTCGGGCGCGATGTACCTGGGCGAGCGACGCCGAGCCAAGCGGCGTGCGGTCGATCGATTCGAAGATCTCGTCGACGGGCCGGCCGTATTCGCGCGAGAGTGTGTCGAGCACGGTCTCGTAGGGCATGGGGTCGGCGTCGGCGCGCAGTTTGGCGAGTTCGTCGCAGAACTCCTGCGGCAGGATCTCGCTTCGCATGGAGAGGTTCTGACCGACTTTGACGAACGTGGGACCGAGCGCCTCGAACATGAGGCGCATCTTGACCGGCGTGAGGCCGTGGAAGATGTCGAACTGCCGGGCGATGCCGAAGATCTCGCGGATGCGGTGGATACGGCCCTTGCGTGTGAGATGGTACTGCTGCGCGAACGTGGGCTCGTTGCTGCCGAACAGGCCGATCGTGCGTTCATGACCGGCGGCGTCGGTGAGATTGTCCTCCTCTTCGGTGACCGGGGTGCCGGAGATCGCGTCGAGTACCTGTTCGTCGGTGATCAGCGGATCGTTGGGGGCGTCGGTGACGGGGGCGGTGAATCTGGGGAGTTTGGGGCGCTTGCGCTCGGATGATGATGCGGTGGCGGCGTTGGTGTTGGTCGACATGGTGTCGGGGTTGCGTGTGACGTCGGGGTTTTGTGTGACGTCCTGTGCGGTCTGTGATGTGGACGACTGGTTCAGCCGCGACCGCTGCTGACGGCGCGGGCTGTGCTTCTTCCGCTGATTGTGCTGATTCGCGTGCGCCTTGTGTGCCATAGTTCACCAATGATAGTTCGCGGTTGTGGCGAGAGGGCCGGGCGGCCACGGGCAGGTCCGTTCTTGCGGAACGCTGGCCGGCAAGATCGGCCATCCCAACGTGCTCCCTCCTAGGGAGGGAGCTGGACGACGAAGTCGGACTGAGGGAGGGATTGCGAGCCTTCCCGGTTCTGGATCCCTCCCTCTGTCATGGCGTGCGCCATGACATCTCCCTCCCCCGGAGGGAGAACGCAGGGCTGGAATCCGTGTGCTCCCTCCTAGGGAGGCTGAGTCCGTTAAGAGAAAACGCCAGCGGCGTTTTTAGGACTCGGGTGAGCCGACAGACGAACCGGAAGGAAGGCCGGCCGCAGGCCGTCCATTCTTGCGGGACGCTGGCACGCTCATTCCCGTCGTGCTCCCTCCTAGGGAGGGAGCTGGACGACGAAGTCGGACTGAGGGAGGGATTGCGGGCCTTTCGGAGGCTGGATCCCTCCCTCTGTCATGGCGTGCGCCATGACATCTCCCTCCCATGGAGGGAGAACGCAGGGCTGGAACCGGTGTGCTTCGATAGACTCCGAACCTTTTATCCTTACTCGGCCTTGGCCTCGGCGCCGTCGGCCTCAGCGGTGTCGGTAGAGGGCTCGCCCTCGGCCGGTGCGTCGGTTTCGGCCGGAGCTGCGTCCTCATCCGCGCTCTTGGCTGCTGCGGCGTCGGCGGCCTTCTCGGCGTTCACGGTCTCGGCGATCTTGGCGACACGGGCCACGTATTCGGCGCGCTCCTCCTCGCTCATCACGGACAGACGGGCCTTGAGCGCGGCATCCTTCACGTCGTCGACGGCATCGCGAGCCTTGGATGCGGCGTCGGTGGCACCGGCGAACGCGCCCTTGGCGGCGCCCTGCGCCTTGCGCGTCAGCTCGGAATTGAGCACCTTGCCCTGCTCCACGGTCAGCTCGCCCTTCTTCACGAGCTCATCGACGATCTGCTGGCTCTTCTCGGCGCTGGCGGCCACGGCTCCCACGCCCGCAAGGAAGATGGTGCGCAGGCCATCACCGAGATTGTTGAAGTTGAAATCAGCCATGATGACACTCCTTCATATCCGCCGGATGCCCGGCCATACGGCTGTTACGTACTGCTTATGCGGACCGCACGCGGTCGTATATGGTTGCGCACGATTCCCGCATCGACTCCAACTTTACCCCAGCAGCCCCCGTCTCCCCCTGAACACACTCGGGTGTCATGTCGTCGCTTCAAACGCCCGGCGGCGATTGCCGTGCCGTCCCGCTGGAAGTGTCGTCAGCAAAGGCGGCACGACAATCACCAAACACTCAATTCGTTAAGCGTTACCGACTTGTCAAACGTTACCGCGGGCGGGATTCGGCCACTCGGCGCGCCTCGGACGCGAACCGGTCGAGACGGTCGAGCTCCTCACGTGCGGCGGGCGTGACCTGCGGATCGAATACGCCGTAGCGGTGCTCGGCGGCCTTGGCGATCAGGAAGTCGGCGATACGCGGATTCTTCGGCAGCAGCGAGCCGTGCATGTACGTGCCGATCACGTTGTTCACGCGCGCGCCCTCGAATCCGTCCTTGCCGTTGTTGCCCGCGCCCTCGCCGCGCACCTTGCCGAGCGGCTTCGCGCCGTCGCCGAGGAACGTCTGGCCGGAATGGTTCTCGTAGCCGATCACCGTGCCGAAGTCGTCGGACTCCTCCACCAGATTGCCGATCAGACGCACCTCCTCGCCCACGGTGTGCGCGTCGAGAATGCCGATACCGGGCAGCTTCTCGCCCTCGCTGGTCTCGAAGTACTCGCCGAACAGCTGGTACATGCCGCAGATCATGAGCATGGGCACGCCGTCGGCGGCGAGCTCGCGGATCAGGTTGGCGCGCGCGAAGAAGTCCTTGATGATCTTCTTCTGGCCGGTGTCCTGGCCGCCGCCGCCGAGGATCAGGTCCACCTCGATCGGCCACTGGTCGCCCTGGTTGTAGTAGTGCGTGACCGGCTCGTATCCGTACAGCGCCATGCGACGCTGGATGGTGAGCACGTTGCCCGAATCGCCGTAGATGTTCATGTCCTTCGGGTAGAGGCTCATGATGTCGAGGCGGCGGTCCTCGGCGGGAGTCTCGGTCTCGACGGTTGCGGCAGTTGCGGTCGCAGTGGCCTCGGCGGGTTCGGCAGTCTCGGCGGGTTCGTTCACAGCGGTTTCGTTCACGTTTGTGGTTTCGTTCGTCATCGTCAGTCCTCGTTTCGTTTCACTCAGCGGCCCACGCCGGCGTCCGACACCTTGGTCAGGTGGCCCAGATGCGAGCGCACCTTGAGCATCGACGTGTACGTGCAGTAGATGCGCTTCGGCGTGCCGGGGTTCGCCTTGACGAACGCGTCCACGGCGGCATCGATGTCGGGCTCGACCTTGCCGACGGGCACCTGGTCGTATTCGAGGCGCAATGCCATGTCCCACGCGCGCACACCGGAGACCATGCGCACGCCGGTGCCACGCAGTCCGGTGAAGTCCACGTCCCACAGCCAGCTCATGTCGCGACCGTCGGCGTACTGGTCGTTGATCACGATCATCGTGTCGTGACCGGCCGGGTCGAACGACTTGAGCGACATGCGGAAGCCCATCGGGTTCTTGACGAGCAGCAGTTCCACGCTCGTGCCGTTCACGTCGATGGATTCGCCGCGGCCGAACGCGGGGGTGACCTGCGCCACGGCGTTGATCAGGTCGTGGGTGCCGGCATTCGCGAACTTCTGGATGCGACGGCGGGCGGCGGGCTTGGCGAGCTTCGACGACTCCATGACGGTGGCGTCGACCATGGCGGCGCGCACCACGGCGAGCGCGGCGGCCGCGTTGTAGAGGTTGTAGACGCCTTCGAGCTTGACGCCGGTGGACTGGGTGGTGCCGTCGATGAGGAATTCGGCGGTGTGGTCGCCCACCTTGGTGAGGGTGACGTCGGCGGGGAGGGGGTTGTGGGACGACTGGGCGTCGGACCCCCTCAGTCCGGCCTCGCCGGACAGCTCCCCTTGGGAGGGGGAGCCGGTAGAAGTGGATTCCGACTTGGAAGAGGAAGAGCCGGAAGAGACCATGTCGGCGGCGTGCATGTCGTCGTCGGACGGGAAGAAGGTGCGCAGGTCGTCGGACAGGCCGAAGTAGTGCACCTTGGTTCCGTCGGGAACGAGCGAGGCGAGCTTGGCGATGCGCGGATCCTCGCGGTTGAGCACCACGGTGCCGTCGGTCGCCTCGGCCACGTGGCCGAGCAGTCGGGCGGTGTTGTCGATCTCGCCGAAACGGTCGAGCTGGTCGCGCATCACGTTGAGCAGCAGCGCGTACCGCGGGCGCACCTGCTTCACGAAGTGCACGGCGTACGCCTCGTCGAGCTCGAGCACGGCGATGTCGGCGTTGAGATGGCCGGTGATCGACACCTGCTGCAGCAGTGCGGACACCACGCCGCGTGTGAAGTTCGATCCGGTGGGGTTGGTGAACACCTTGAGGCCGAGCTGCGCGAACATGGATGCGACCATGCGCGTGGTGGTGGTCTTGCCGTTCGTGCCGGACACGAGCACCACGCCGTACGGCAGACGGCTCAGCGTGCGGGCGAGGAATCCGGGGTCGATGCCCTCGATCACCTTGCCGGGGAACGCGCTGCCGCCGTGATGGGTCACGCGGGCGGCCAGACGCACGCCCTTGCCGATCAGCGGGGTGGCGAAGGCGCTCCACGGTTTGCGCGGAATGGCCGGACGCGTGCCGTTCGCACCCTTTGCACCCGCGCCGCTGCCCGAACCGTTCGATCCGCTGTCGTTCGCCGAAAGACCGGCCTGACCATTACTCTTCACTGTTCACTGCCTTCTGTTCTGTCTGTTCGACCTGATTGTTCGGCTTGATTATCGTCCTGATCAACCGATCGTCAATCAATCCGACTGCCCATAACCATACCAATTCCACGTCACGTTTATGAGGGTCGACAGGGGTCTGATGATCATGTTGGATAAGGCGCTTTTCACCCCGCCCCGCGTTCTCCCTCCAAGGGAGGGAGATGTCACGGCACGCCGTGGCAGAGGGAGGGCTAAGGCACCTGATTCACACGCCCTGCTGGAAGTCCTGGGGCATGTCCTGGAAGCGGGAGTTGGCGCCAAGGAACGCGAGTCCGAACGTCTCCGTGGGGCCGTTACGGTGCTTCGCCATGATGATGTCGGCCTCGCCCGGGCGGTCCTCCTTGTCGTAGAAGTCGGGTCGGTGCACCAGGAACACCACGTCGGCGTCCTGCTCGATCGAACCGGATTCACGCAGATCGGACAGCTGCGGCTTCTTGTCGTTGCGCATCTCCGGGCCACGGTTCAGCTGCGAAAGCGCCACCACGGGCACCTCGAGCTCCTTGGCCAGCAGCTTGAGCGCACGCGAGAACTCGGACACCTCCTGCTGGCGGCTCTCCACGGCCTTGCCGGAGCTCATGAGCTGCAGGTAGTCGATCACCACGAGCTTGAGGTCGTTGGTCTGCTTGAGGCGGCGGCACTTCGCGCGGATCTCCATGAGGCTCATGTTCGGCGAATCGTCGATGAACAGCGGCGCGTTGGCGAGCTTGCCCCAGAAGTTGTTGAGCGTGTTCCAGCGTTCGGGCGTGATCTCGTCGGCGCGGCGCAGTGCACCCAGCGGGATGTTCGTCTCGGCGGCGATGATGCGCTGCGCGAGTTCGTTCTTGCTCATCTCCAGGGAGAACACGACGGTGGTCATGTTCGCGTGCAGGGCCGCGTGGCGCGCGAAGTCGATGCCGAGTGTGGACTTGCCCATGGCCGGACGTCCGGCGACCACGATCATCTGGCCGGGCTGCAGGCCTTGGGTCACGTCGTCGATGTCACGGAAACCGGTGGGCACGCCCTTCTGGATCAGGCCGTTCTGCAGGGCGTCGAGCTGGTTGAGCGTCTCCTCCACCACGGGGCCGATGGCCTCGTAGTCCTGACGCACCTTGCCCACGCTCATCTCGTACACCTCGGCCTGCGCGAGGTTCACGATATCCTCAGCCTGCGAGCCTTCCGCGGAGTAGCCCATCTGCGCGATCTTGGTGCCCGCGGCAATCACGTTGCGCAGGATCGCGCGCTGGTGCACGATGTCCGCATAATACGTGGCGTTCGCGGCGGTGGGCACGGACGCGACCAGACTATGCAGATAGTCGGCGCCGCCCACCTTCTCGAGATTGCCCTCCTTCAGGAGTTCGTTCGCCACGATCACCGCGTCCACCGGCTGCGAGGCGGAGAACAGCGTGATGATCGCCTCATACACGGTCTGATGCTTGGGCTGATAGAAGTCGGTGACGTCGATCATCTGGCTGACCTCGCCGATCGCGTCCTTGCTCATGAGCATGCCGCCGAGCACGGCCATCTCCGCGTTGTCGTCGTGCGGGGGGACACGGTCGAAGATCGGGTCGCGATCCGACCGCCCGTTGTGCGCGGAGGGGACTCCGTCTCCGCGCTCGTTCCTCTCAAACGTCTGTTCTGCCATACTCACGATTGTAGGAACGACACCATAACGGCACTCATGCTCTCAATGTTCACGGTTTCTAAATTGGCCGCGGAGAACGGATATCCACCTCCGATTTTCCATGCAGCGCCGATTATCAGTGCCATCATCACAACGGCGAGCACCCTGCTTCTGCGCTGCTTTCGACGCTCCTGCTTTGACCGTTCCACCGGACTGGGTTCGTAGTCAACCGCACGATTCGTGCTGCGTATGCCACGCTGCTGACCGTCCGTCACTGATCGCTTACTCCGGAATTCCTCCTCGCTCATAGTGGCCACGACATCCTGCTCACTCCGCGATTGGGGATATCGAGACGATTGGGGATATCGAGACGATTCCGGCATCTTTCGTGTCGGCTTCACCTCAGAATTCTCAGACGTTTTCTTCCCAAGAGTTCGCGTGGATCCGTCGTGTACAGCCTTCGTCTCGCCGAGCTGATCGTCTTTCTTATCGATGTCCTTGGTTTCAGGCAGCGATTTATGCGCTGAGGATAGAGTTCCACCGTCCTGCCTTAAACGGACGGGCTTGTATCCGAGTCCGTTTTCCTCGTCCGTACCCTGACTGTCCGATACGTGGCCACGAGGATTGTTCCGCGCCTCCAGCAACGCCTGTTGCAGTTCATCAACGGTCTGGTACCTGTCCTCCGGTCGCAACGCAGTCGCTTGGGCGATCACCTTACGCAGGGCCTTACTGCCATGTTCCGGTTCAGGCAATGGGCCGGTGCATCGTCGTATCATCGACATTTCCAACGGCATTTCGGCATACGGCAGCGCACCATCGTTGCACATGCGAAACAGAATAATGCCCACACTGTAAATATCGGCACGTGAATCATACAGCTTGTGCTGCAGACGTTCCGGTGCTGCATACTGCATGGTGGCAACGGCCGTAGGCGCATCCTCACCGTCGGCGAGTAAACGCGAAATGCTGAAATCGCCAAGTTTATACCGCCTGTCGATGTCATCATAGAAAACGTTGGCCGGTTTCACATCACGGTGAAGAATGTGCATCGTCTCGCCATCGATCTTCATCGTCGTCGTGGTGCACTGCAACAATCCGGCACACAAGTCGAGTCCTACCGCAAAGACCTTATTCTCATCATATGGATGGGCCTTGTCGCGATCATCATTGATGACGTCCGCCAGGGTCCGCGGCAGATACTCCATGAGAATGACCAGATCCTGACCGGAACGATCGTCATTCCTCCATGCCACCGTGGCATGATCCCAGATCTGCACGATATGGGATCGTCCCCGCAAGCTTTCCATGAGCTGCCATTCCATGCTCGCCTTACGGACACGTTCAGCTTTTTGATTGTCCGTCAACGGATGGGATGATTCCTCGGAGAACATCTCGATCACCTTTACGGCGCCCTCCAGCACACCATCGTATCCGGCATTGACCGCGAAAATAGCGCGATCCGAACCCACATACAGGCAGTCCCCCAGACTCCATGAGACCTCTTCGACGTAGGAGTTCGTACCACGCCGTACATGCGACACCGCCTGAAGATACCGGCTCCTCTGCTCACGTACCCGCGTCTCTACACTCACGCTTTTTACCATGTCTTTGTTCTCTCACTCCTGTATATCTAAAATTCAGACTTAAAACTCAAACCCATCGCCGGAAATTTTGACTTTCCCCTGTGCGGTGTGGCCAGCGTCGTCCCACGCTTCGAGCTCCAACAGTCCGTCAGTATTCAACGTCATCATCACTTTGAATTTCGTGCCCGCAGGTACTTCGACACCAAAATCAAAAGTCACTTCGAGAACGGCATTGTCATTAAGCGAGTTATATATCTCACTGGCTGCGACATCCTCATCGGTCTCATATACGCGAATCGTCACCAACGCGCTATCGCTATGCATGGCATAAGTACGAATCTCACTCGCAGGAAGCACCGCACCCTTGCGAATCAAATTGGAAATGATTCTTTTATCGGAGTCCGCACGTTCAAAGGCACGGATGCCATATGACAACGGGGCCCTGTCACGCAGGAATGAATTGTCACGCGCATTTGGATCGCAATGTTGCGCATAATACGCGGCGCCGGACACCACCGCGTACTCAGGACGTTCCACGACGACAGGCAAACTCGGGAACCGCTTTTGCAGGGCCGCCTTCACCTGCGGCATGTTCGACGATCCGCCCACACAGACGATACGCTGCACCGCACCGCCATCCACATGAGCAATCACCCTATCCACCGCAGCCATTGTCCGTTCCAGAAGATCGTGAGTCAGCTCCTCGAACTTGGCACGCGTCACATCGATCTCATACGATTTCTTGTCCGACAGGATGAACATGGCTGTCGCCACATCCCTATCCGACAACTCCCATTTCACCTCTTCGGCGGCGTTCCGAATGTAGCTCCTATCCATCGGGGTAAGCGGTATTGGCCCATACTCGCGCTCGCATTCCTCGATGAGGTACCGCTCCAAACAATCGTCCCAGTCTCGACCTCCGCAACGTTCCATCTCAGAAGTCAGCACATCAAACTTGGCACCCTTGCTGCCGTCGGCCGTGACCACGGCAATGTCGCACGTACCGCCGCCAAGATCGTAGACCAACACCCGTGTATCGTTGTCGAGAGTATTGCGAAAATAGTTGAGCGCCGCCGCCACCGGTTCCTTGATCAATCCGATCACATTCAATCCCGGCCCGCCGGCCTCCGCCGGCAGACATGCGGCCTGACGAATGATCTCTTTCTCCATATCCGTGAACTTGGCCGGCACGGAGAGCACCACACCGTCGATCCTGCCATCAAAACCATCCTGGGGAGACACCGAAATGACAAGATCGGCGACCTCTTTGAGGATTGCCGCGGCGATCTGCACCGAACTGAATGATCGTCCATCGATCACTCGGGAGGCAACACCACCACGCCGGTCAAGAAGATTGAGCTTGATTGCTCGCACCACCTGTTCCGCCTCTTCGCCGTAGCTCCTCTTCTCGGCCTCCTTGCCGGTGCGCACGCCCCTTTTCCGCCCATAATAAAATACCGACGGCACGGCATAGTCATTTTTGCGTTTGAACACCACCGTGCCGCCGAACTCCTCATCGACGGATGCGGCTTCAGAAAAACTCGTACCGAAGTCTATGCCGATCCTCATGCCTGTCTCCCCTCATATCATCTTTCCGCAACGCAGTCCGCCATTGCCAAGATGCACTTCCATATCCCAATATGTCTGCCCTGTTGCTCAACGTTGCCCTGCAAGCACAACGATCTCCTTACGGTCCAATTGAGCGAACTGGTCCGAATGGAACCCCGGCGCCATGCTCGATGCGACGATCGCCGTGTCGGGGTCAAAACTTCCGACCCTTCCATCACCAACAGCGCTATCGATCTTATGCAGTTCCGGGTCAAACGGTGTTCCCGGCTTCGAACGGACCACAGTCACCCCGTACATATTCAACTGTCGTTCCACAGCATCTCGAACCACCTGCAGGGTTTTCACCGCCTTGAGATGGTCCTCGTCCAAAGCCGCCACGACATTGCCGCTTCTCCTGCGCTTGATCATATCGCTTTGATATGTGTACTGACTATCAAGCATGATGTAGGTTTCAATAAGCTGGCGTGCGTGCGTAATGGTTTCGTCAGCGACGTATCGCTCCTGGAAATCACGCATGCTCCTGACAAGCTCGCGAGCGCCGCTCTGCATCTGCCGCATAGTGGTTTGCCACTCAAGCTGTGTGGCAGACCATCGTTCGGTGACCGCCTGCATATCCTGTGACGTTTCCACATGCCGCGGCCCCGCTCCGTCCGATCCCGTTGACACGAATCGATCACTCTGATTCACCGCAGACGCGTCATTCAGCGCGGTCCGCCCCGTGGTCGCAACACGACGACGCTGTCTGCGTGGATTCACCGCAGCCGGCTTCCCATCAAGTCGCACAGTAGATTCCGCGTCGGCATCTGTAATACGATCGTTTGTCGACCTTACGGTGGCGCCGTCGTCATGGCCGACGTGGGCCACACGGCCATCCGCAGCATCAGTTCGATCGGCACCACTTAATAACCCTTGCTGTTCACAGAGCTGTCTCAACGCGGTATTCAAAGACAAACTACCGCCATCCCGTACATGATGATACCGAGACAGCTGCTGGAACATATCTACAAATTGTTGCAACCATTCATCGGATTCAACTGCTCCGGTAAACAGATACCCGATATTGCCCCTACTGCCATCAAAACTTGTGGAGTAATCCTTCCCGGACCACTGCTGATATAAACCAGCTAATAGATAGTACAGATCAAATGAGGTAGGCTTCCACTGCGTTGGCACCGGCTCACCCTGCATGAGCAAATAGGCGATCTTGAGGAGACTGGAGTCGAACGCGTTCACATTTTGATGCTCTTGCCACGCAATGACCTCACGGTCCATCGTTTCGATTATCGTCCCCATCCGAGCAAGCCGATCATCATTGGCGGTTTTGTCCCGCATTTTGCCGTCATAGGCTATTCGGGCATCCTCATAAAACTGTAGACTTCCCGGCATGGCCGTGTTGTCCCTACCGGATTTTCCTTTACCGAACAACGCCATAATCGCATCCTTCCATACATCGATGCATCCGCCCATATCTTGCCCCCTATCAAGTGTACTTTACGTCGTTGTTTACAGGTCTTCAAGAATAGCAAAAAGATCCCCCATAAAATGTAGTGGTCACATAGTGTTCCGCGACGTATTTCCTCCACATCGTTGCCCTGCCCCGCATACCCCCTTCCAAGTATCTAGGCAACATGATCCCATCATGATGCGAAAGAGGACCAACGGGATCACGATCTTCGACAGAGCAAGCTTCCCGTGGCAGAAAATCGCCAGTGGCCATAACAGGAACTACGATTGGACGACAACACGGCAAACGGATGACGGCGACGACGCCCGGCATCTCGATCGGCACCGCGCCGGCACCGCATTAGGGAAAGGAATCTCCACCATGGCATACTCAACCGCACTGTACGCTCGCGTCAAGGAATACCTCGACTCCGACGGCCTGCACTACGACGAGGACCCCACGCAGGGCCGTTTCGAGTTCGGCATCAACATTCACTCCAAGGTGCGCAACGTGCGCGTGCGCATCTTCGTGGACGACGACAACTTCAGCGTGGTCGCCGTTCCGCAGTTCGGCGGCGACACCCAGGACCCGGAGAACATGCGCGCGCTGGCCGAGTACACCGCCCGCGCCAACTACGGTCTGGTGCAGGGCAACTTCCAGTTCGACTTCCGTGACGGCGAGATCCGCTACTGGAGCGCCATGCTCACCGATGATGACAGCCTGCCGTCGATCCACACGATCGGCCGCGTGGTGTTCGTGGCGATCATGATGTGGGAGCGTTACGGCGACGGCTACCTCAAGGTGGGCCTGGCCGGCGTGGATCCGGAGACCGCGGTGAACGAGGCCGAGAACCCGGAGCCGCAGGCCCCGGCCGAGCCCTCCCCCACCACCATCGATCCCGAGATCCTGTAAGGAGCAGGTTCACACGCTTTGGCTCCCCTTTTCGGAGGGGAGCCTATGTATGGGCTCTGTGTTCTGTTTACCATGGCGTAACTTTGATCGAACGTAATCCCCAGCTCTGCACGTACTTATCCACTATCTGTGGATAGAAATTCGGAGTTATCCACATTTTGGGCGTGTCTCAGTGGATAATCCACTCACTTTTCCACATCATGGGGATAACTATGTGGAAAACATGGGGATAAATCAGCGCGCTTCATCGTCGAAGTTGCCAACATCCAAATTTATGATATAGATCACATCTCACTCAAATCGAACATTTTCCATGTTCGATTTTCGGCGTTTCTCACGTTCGACCACATTGGCCGGTTTTCTTCCATCCACATCGACATCTCCGTAGAGTCACGATCACCGACAACCAATGGAGGTGATCAATGCACTACGACAACGCCGGGAACACACTTCCGGAAGAACCCGACGAGCCACTGATCCTCCCGTCCGCATTCAAGCATGGCGTATCGGAAAACGATATCCTGCATGCTTGGCGAATGGCACGAGGACCAGTGGACGTCAACTATCATCGAGACCCACCCACCTATATGTACGTAGGGCCGGGAGTTTCGGGAGCAGTCTGGTATGAAATCGGAACCGCATCCCGCGCCGGCTATGATCAGGAGCTAATAGTCCA
>NZ_NEWD01000013.1 GCF_002234915.1 Bifidobacterium vansinderenii
CCGCGGCCTCGGCCGGGGCCTCCGCCGCTGCGGCGGCCGGCGGGCAGGTGGTTCCCGACGGGCAGATGGTGGACCGCAAGCCGGGCAAGCGCCGGGTCTCGCGCGCGGTGGGCGCGACGGTGCATCGCGCGTGGTCGGCGTCCGCTGACCGGTCGGATGCCGCGTCGTCCATGGGCGTGGATTCGGTGGGCCTGTCGGTGTCGGTCGCGTCGAAGCCGGTGGGCGCCGTCGGGCGCGCCGCGGGCCGCAAGGCCAAGCGGGCCGCCGGCGCGAAGATCCGCTCGTGGATCGGTGTGGAGCAGAAGGTCGAGGAGACCGCCAGCCGCAGGATCGTGATGATGAAGAAGGCCGGCCGCGCGTCCAACCGGATCGGCCGGGCGTTCGGCGGCGGCGTGCATGACGTGCGTTCCCGGCTGACCGCGGAGGACACGGACGTGACGTCGAGGATCGGCTCGTCGGCGCAGACCCTGGCGTTCCGGTCGGTCACGACGGCCGGCCGTGGCGCGGTGAAGGGCACCGCGTTCGCGGTCAAGCACCGTCATGCGCCGGCCCAGGCCGCACGGGCCACGGTGTCCGGCGCCCGCGGGTTCGCGTCGGCCGTCTCGAGGGCCGCGTCCGCCGCCCGGGTGGCGGTCACGCGCGCGATCGCGGCGGTGTCGGCGGGTTCGGCCCCGATGGCCCTGGTCGTGGCCGCGGTCACGGCCGTGGCGGTGGTGCTGGTCGCGATTCTGTCGTGGCTGCCCCTGTCGAAGGACCAGAGCGCGGCCGTCGCGGGCGGCGACGTGCAGAACGTGCCGGCCGAGTACGTGGAGGACGTCAAGCGCGCGGGATCGATCTGCGCGACCGTGACGCCGGCCGTGATCGCCGCGCAGATCGAGGCGGAGTCCAACTGGAATCCGAACGCGGGCAGTTCGGCGGGCGCCCAGGGCATCGCGCAGTTCATTCCCTCGACGTGGGCGACGCATGGCATGGACGGTGACGGCGACGGCAGGGCCGACGTCATGAACCCGCATGACGCGATCTGGTCGCAGGGCAATTACATGTGCCAGCTCGCGGACGGCGTGGCCGCGCTGCAGTCGGCCGGGCGCGTGTCCGGTGACGCGCTGTCGCTGACGCTCGCCGCGTACAACGCGGGTCTGGGCGCGGTGGCCAACTATCACGGCATTCCCCCGTACAAAGAGACGCAGGGGTACGTGCAGAAGATCGTGGGCCGTGTCCCCTACTATCAGGCGGCCGGCGAGGGGTCCGACGGGGCTCAGGCGGGCACGCTGTCCCCGCCGATGATCATGAAGCAGGACGGCTATCACGTGGACTTCACGGCGATGGGCATCGCCGCGACGAGCACGACGTACGAGCTGTACCAGTGCACGTGGTGGGCGTCGGTGCGTCGCGCGCAGATCGGCAAGCCCGTCGACCCGTACATGGGCAACGGCGGCCAGTGGAACGAGAAGGGTCTCGCCCTGGGCTATTCGGTGTCCGGCGCGCCGCGTCCGGGCGACGTGATCGTGTTCGAGCCGGGCGTGCATGGCAGCAGCCGCGTCTACGGGCATGTGGCCGTGGTGGAGCAGGTGAACGGCGACGGGTCGATCCTGATCAGCCAGTCGGGCACGGGATGGATGGCCGTGGTCACGGAGACCATCAGCGCGCAGTCGCTGTCCCAGATGGGCTCCGGCATCAGCTTCATCCACTAGAGCGAGGAAAGGAACGCATGAGCATGGATATGGATGACAGGAGGTTCCGCCGTCGCGTCGCTCTCACGGCGGTCGGCGCCGTCGTGGTGTTCGGCGTGCTGATCGGCATGTCGACCGGCGGTTCGACGTTCGAGGAGACGTTCGGCCGGCATGACGCGTCGCCGTCGGCCTCGGCGTCGGTCTCGCCGTCCTCGTCGGCGTCGAAGACCGCCAAGTCGTCGCCGAACCCGTCCGCCTCGACGACAGCGTCGGCCGAGGTCCGGGGCGTGGAGGCGGACGGGGCTGCCGGCGCGTGCGACGCGATGGCCGCGGACGCGGTCCGCGCGTTCGTGACGGATTCGCCGGATCGCGACGCGGCGCTGCATCGTCTGTTCACGGATGACGCGCAGGGACTGTCGACCCCGGTGTCGGCTCTGGCCGGGCAGGACGCCGACGTGGACTATGGGACCGGTCTGATGGATGGTTCGGCGTCGACCGCGGTGTGCAGCGTGTGGAACGGCGGCGAGTCGCCGTGGATCGTGTCGCTGCGCGTGCAGGACACGGGGCGGTGGATGGCGACCGGCATCCAGGGCCCGTACGACCAGTATGTGATGGAGAATCCCGACGATGCGGCGGATCGATGAGCATGCTCCGGCGGATGGCGGCATCCCGCCGCATACGAGTCCGGAGCGCCTGTATGCCATGGCCATGGATATGGAGTGGAGGGACCGGCTCGATGAGATCGCCGCGCACCGGAACTCGTGGCCGGCGCTGAGGCGATGGGTCAATCGGGCTCGTCGTCTGGGCGTGGACGTGGCGGGCAATCCGCCGGCGCCGCCCGGCTGGGTGCCGCCGGTCCCGCATCGTGATCCGTCCGCCGTGCGCGCCCTGATGCTCGCGGACACGGCGGCGATGCTCGGCCTGCGCGGCGATGGCCCGGAGGCGCCGCGGGAGCGGCGTGTGGGCGTGGGCGTGGCCGGGCATGGCCCGGTCGTGGAGCGTCCGTCGTGGGATTCGCTGATCTCGGGACGTGACGAGTCCGGCCGGACGGTCGAGGACGAGCGGGTCCATGTGAGCATGGGTTCCCGGCTGCGCCGCGTGCTGCCGGTCGTGGCCCTGGTCGTCCTGGTGGCCTGCGGTGTCGGCGCGGTGGCGTTCAACGCGTCCCGCGGCGACGCGCCCGCGCCGGCTCCGGGCCTGCCGTCATCCGTGGCGCGCCCGTCCTCATCCCCGTCCGCGTCGGCGGCGCCGAAGGGGTGGGACGAGGCGCGCGGCGAGGCGGCGGCCCTGGCGGTCAGGGTCTCGGCCAGTCCGGTCGCGGACGACGAGCAGGTCGCCGCGGGTCTGGCCGAGATGCGCGCGCTCATGGACGACGGCTTGTATCCGGTCAAACGGCTGGACCGGGCGCGGCGTGATCTGGCGTCGACGTGGGGCACCGTGATGGACGTGCGCGCCGAGGAGACGGGCTCGGCCCTGGCCGACGTGATCGGCCGTGCGGACGGGTTGAAGGACGCGCATGCCGGTCCGGATCGCGACGAGATGCGACGGCTGGCGGACAAGTGGCGTGGCGTGACGGTCGACCGGTCGAATCTGGCCGAAGCGATCAACGCGCGTACGAGGCTCGGCCAGCTCGTCGACGCCCTGTCCAAGGACGGGGCCGCGGACGGTAGGGATTCGGCCGGCAAGGCCACGTCGTCGAAGCCGTCCTCCTCCCCCGGCTCGTCGGGGTCGTCCGGGAAGGATGCCGCGGACGGGAACGTGGGTTCGCGGGGCTCCGCCGCCGGGTCGGATGCCGGGTCGTCCGGCGGTTCATCGTCCGGGAAGGGCTCGCCGTCCGGGTCGGGTTCCGACGGCTCCTCGTCCGGCGGGGATCTGACGGTGGTGCCGTCGGAGGGTTCGTCGGGCTGGGATGTGCCGGCGGACGGCCCGGTCGAGGTGTTCCCCGACGTGGATCCGAGTCTGTGACCTATGACGCGGCCCCCGCGTCCGTTTCCCCTGGTTCGGGGATGCGGGCGCGGGGGCCGTTTTCCGTCTGGCGCTATCTGGTCTTCCCGTCCTTGGCCTTGCCGATCTTGCCGATCGGCTTGCGGGGGTTCCATCCGTTGGAGTGCTTGAGGGTGGATCGGCTCGCGGGGCGGGGCTGCTGGCCGGGTCGGATCTTGTCGGAGAGGAACGGGTGGACGCCGCGCAGCATGTACACGCATTTGGCGTTGTCCATCTGGGCGAGTTCGTCGGGGGTCATGAGCTCGCGTCCTGTCCTGCGGTTGCTGATGGTGAAGCTGCCGCTGGCTCCCTTGCTCTGGCTGGTGTCGCGCATGTCGATGGTGGCCTTGCCGAGCTGTTTGGAGATCCATTCGGTGGTGGTCTGTTCGTTGCCTCCGAGGTAGAGCACGTTGTCGCAGTTGCCGATGATGGTCTCCCATTGCTTCTCGTACATGGCCTTGAGCTGGGCCATGGTCTGCAGGATCACGCTGACGCTGATGTTGCGTGAGCGGATCGTGGACACGAGGGTGTCGAAGTTGGGGATGCGGCCGACGTTGGCGAACTCGTCCAGGAAGCAGTGCAGCGGTGTGGGCAGGGCCTGTCCCTCCATGCCGCGGGTGCGTTTGATGACGTTGTCGAAGAGGCACTGGTAGAAGATCGCGGCGATGAAGTTGAAGGTGCGGTCCTCGTCGGGCAGGGCGAGGAAGATCGCGGTCCGGGTCCCGGTCGTGCCGATCCGGTCGATGCCGATGTTGTCGGTCTCGAGGATCCGGCGCACGTTGACGACCTGGAGTGGCGCGAGGCGGACGCCGATGGAGATGATGATGCTTTTCTTGGTCTCGCCGGCGCCCTTGCTGAAGGGAGTGTACTGGCTGACGACGAACTTGAGGCCGCGGGCGATGCGTCCGGTCTCCTCGTCCCATTCGTCGGGGTTGGCCTCCCACTCCCGGACGAGTTCGCGGGCGGCCTGGATCTTGATGTCCATCTCGCTCATGCGGGTCTCGTCCTCCTCGCTGGCCTCGAGGTCGTCGGTCAGGTCGAGCACGCTGGTGAGGTTGCGGTGCGTGTCGTCGGCGGTGTAGTAGATGTAGCCGATGAGCGCGGTCAGGAGGCTTTTCTCGCTTTTCTCCCAGAACTGGTCGCCGCCGTTGCGGGCCTCGGGGTTGTTGGTGTTCTCGATGATGTTGCCCACGAGGCGCATGATGGCCACGTCGGCCTTGTCCTCGTCGATGTATTTGAGCGGGTTGAACGTGGTGGCCGTGGTCAGGTCGATCAGGTCGAGTTTGTGGACCTCGTATCCCTGGTCGGCGAGCTGCTGCGCGCAGCGGTCGTGGAGTTCGCCCTTGGGGTCGGTGCACACGTAGTCCATGCTGGCGTTGGCGATGTTGGGCAGCACATAGCCGCTGGTCTTGCCGGCTCCGGAGCCGCCGATGACGATGGTGTTGAGGTTGCGTCGGGTGGCCATGGTGTCGAGGCTGAGTCCTTCGCTGGCGGTCATCTGGAGGTTCTGGCGGCGGTCCTTGTCGGTGTAGGGTGCCATTTCCTCGGGTTTGGCCCAGCGGGCGGAGCCGAATTCCTCGCCTTCGCGGTAGTTGCGGCGCATGCTCCATTTGTAGAGCCAGGCGACGCCGACCAGGAACATGCCGGCGAGGCCGCCGAGCAGGCTGCTCTGGTCGAGGCCGATGCCGGTGGGGTCGGCGAGGGCCGCGGTGACGGCGTTGATGGTCTCGTCGGGCGCGGCTCCCGCGGCGATGGACGTGGTGACGGCGTGGGTGATGACGTCGCCGGCCCATAGTCCCAGGAGCATGGTGAGGATGATGGGGAATGCTTTTCGGATCATTTTCTTCTGTCTTTCTTTTGCTTGCTGGTGCGGATGCGTTCCTCGCGGCGTCTGAGCTCGGCGAGGAAGTCGGTCCGTGTTCCGACGGGCGTGATGGCGGGGATCTCCGTGGTCGGCGCGTCGTCCTCCGCCTGTCCTCCCGTGTCGTCGCCGGTCGGGCCGGTTCCGGTCTCCGTCGCTCTGTCCGGTTCGGCCGGCGTGGTGCCGGTCGCGATCCTGTCGTCGGGTTCGGGGTCGGGGATGTCGATGATGATCAGGCATCCCCCGTCGGTGCAGGTCTCGGCGTGGACTGCGATGGGCGTGCGGGCGCGGGCGGTGGCGAGGAGGAGCCGGCCGATGGCGGTGTTCTTGTCGATGCTCGCGTCGGTGTGGAGTCCGGTCTCGTGGAGGCGTCTCCGGTCGTTCTCGTCGCCGATGCAGGTTTCCGCGCGCCGGCCGGTGATGCCGGTCATGGCGTGGCCTCGTCCGGGTCGTGGCTGAGGTCGAGGGCGATGGTCTCGACGTGGATCTCGTCGTCGGCCACGCGGCCGCGGACCATGATGGGGGTGCGGCGTTGGGCGCGGTGGCGGGCGAGGTTGTCGAGGTGGCTGGCGCCCCGGGCGGTGCAGATGATGGTTTCGATGCCGTCTGCGGTGTGGATGCCGATCGTGAGCCGCGCGGTCCCGGTGGCGTCGTCGATCTCCGGTGTGCGGGCGAGACGTCCCTCGATGAGGATCAGTCGTTGGATGCTGTCGGTCATGGTTCGCGGGTCTCCTGTCTGTGGTCCGTCGGGTCATGGGGTTGTCGCCGTCGCTCGGCCGGCGGCCTGCCGTGGCCGTGTCGGATGTCGTGGGACAGTCCGGCCAGGGCGAGGATGATCGCGGGCAGGAGGAGCGCGAGGAAGACGAGGATGTTCCCGAGGGCGCCGGTCATGTCAGTGTCCTCCGTTTCGTGCTCGGCTGGCGCGGCGGGTCGTGCCGTGGGCCTGTTCGCGGTCGGGGTTGTCGAGGTCGGGCTGGTCGGGCATTTCGGTGCGGTCGGCCATGGCGTCGAGTGTGGTCATGGTCTCGGCGTCGATGTTCTGGTCGTCTCGTGCCGCGTCGATGATGTCGTTGCGTCGGGTCCAGACGAGCTGGTCGGCCTGGGCGCGGGTGAGTCCTTCGAGGTCGCCGTCCTCGTTGACGCGCACGTAGTCGTCCCGGTCGGGGTTCCAGCCGCCGTACCATCGGGCCTCCTGGATCTGCGCGTCGCTCATGGTCCGTTTGAGGATGGGCATGGCGGTGCGTGAGTCGAGGGTGCGCAGTGTGCCGATCGGTTCGTCGGGTCGGGTTTCGCCGAGCCGGTCGGCGATCTCGTGCAGGAGTCGGAGGTTGCCGGGGGTGGGCGTGATCCGGTCGGGGTCGGCGATGCGACGGTCGGGTATGGTGCGTCTGTTGTCCTCCCGGTCGACGACGGGGTTGCCCGATCGTCCGGTGCCGTGGCCCGTGCCGCTGGTCGTGGTGGTCATGCGTTCGTCTCCTTGTTCTGCCCGTGGGCTTCGGGTGCGAGGTATCTCAGGGTCAGTTCCGTGGCCTGGCTGAGGTCCCGTGTGCTGGGGGCGGGGGCCTGCGGGTGGCTGGCGGTGTAGCGTTTCGCCGCGGTCTCGACGAGTTTCGCCACCTCGGTCCTCGTGTGTGTGGGGTCGGTCCGGTGTTCGTTGCCGGTGATGATCCGTCGGGCCCGCCGCCATGTCCGGTCGTCCTCGGCGAGGTGCCGGGCGACGCGGATCGCGGTCTCGGATGGCCCCGATGGGCTGTCCGGTTCGCTGCCGGACGTGTCCCGTGTTTCCTGCTCGTGGGTGGGGCGGGGTGTGGTGAGCGCGGTCTTGACCGCGGTGCACAGGGCCCATTGGTCGGCCACGGTGATGGTCCGGCGCTCCTCGCCCTTGCCGTGGAAGAGTTCGATGGGCTCGCCGGGCCGGAAGCGGAGGTTGACCGGCCGCTGCTCGCGTTTCTGCCGCTGGTTGGCGTCGGTCATGAACCGGTCGGCGCGCCATCCGCTGACGTCGGTGCCGTGGATGATAGTGCCGGCGGGCATGATGACGATCATCTTGGCCCATTCGCGGCCGTCCCGGCCCTTGCGTGTGTAGGGGCGGGCGAGGTCGGCCGGGATGTTGACGCTGGGCCAGGGTTCGCTTCGCCGCTGTCGGCCGGCGCGTGTCTGCGGCTGTGGTGTGGGGGTGGCGAGGTGGATGGCCTGGCGTTCCACGACGGTCTGCCAGTTGGCCGCGGGTCGGCCGGACGCGGTGAGGAGTCGCGGTGCCTGTCCGGCGTGCAGGAGTCCGGATTGGCCGATGGCGTGGTCCGGTTCGAGGTCGCTGACGCCGCCTTCCCGGTCGCGCAGCCGCTGGTAGTCGTCGTATATGGAGCGGCTGGCCTGTTCGAGTGCCGTGTCGTCGGCCGGTGTGTCCTGTGTCGGCGCCGTGGGCTCGCTGGATGCGATGGTGGTGACGGTGGGGCCGTCGCCGGTGGTGTCGTCGTATTGGAGGTGCGTGTACCGGTAGGCGGTGGCCTGTCCGTCCGCGCATCGCCATTCGACGAGGTGGAGGTCGTATCCGTTGGTTTCGAGGTACCAGGCGCATGGGCGGGCCGTCTGGTCGAGTCGCCAGCGGAGCATCGAGGCTCGGACGCGGTCGGGATCCGAGGCGAGCACGTTCCGGTTGGCCTGGTCGAGGGCCTGCCGCCAGCCCATGGCGATCGGCCGGGTGCCGCCGGGGATGGGGATGGCCGTGGGTTCGCCGTCGGGCAGGCTGCCGGAGCGGTCCGGTCTGGTCCCGTCCCATCGGCTGATGTGGTCGAGCAGTTGGGCGCGGATGCCTCGGGTCGGGTCGGCCGGCAGTGCGGTGACGTCTTCGATGGTGGTGGTCTCGTCGCCGATGTGGTGGCGGCGGATGACGGTGTCGCCGGCCTCGTGGGCCGTGCCGAGTTCGCCGATGCCGGTCCGGTCGGCGGTGCCGGCGGTCCAGAGCGTGTCGCCGTGTTCGGCCCAGGCGAGGGTCGGCCAGGGCGTGGGGTCGTTGATCCCGTTGATGGTGTCCTGGATGATGGCGGTGCGGCGGATGAGGTTCTGTTCGTCGTTCATGATGGGGTTCCTTTCCCTTTTCAGCGCTTGTCGCTGCGCGGACGGGCGCCGCGGGTGCGCTGGTGGGAGCGGCGGCCCTGCTGGCCGCGGATCTTGCCTTCCTTCTGTTTGAGCGCGTCGAGGAAGTCCTTCTTGGTCTTCTTGGTCTTCCGCCCGCGTTCCGGCTTGCCCTTGCCGGTGTCGCGTCGCTCCTTCGCCGGGGTCGCGGCCTGTGGTTTCGTACCGTCCGGGGTCGCCTGCCGGCCGGCCTGCGGTGTCGGCCCGGCCTGGCTCGGCGTCTCGTCCTGCATGAGTCTGGAGAGGTCCACCTTTTGGGCGGCCGACGCGAACGGGTCGAATGCGGGGGCCTGCTGGGTGGTCTGTTCGGGGAATGGGAGGTCCGAGGGAAGGTTCTCCTGGGCCGGTGTCTGTTCGGCCGTCGTGGTGATGTCCGGTGCCGGCGTTCCTTCCGTCGGCTGTGCTGCTGCGGGCTGCTGCGGGGCTGCGGCCGTGTCCGTTGGCTGGGGCGCGGCGGGCTGTCCGGGTGTGGGAGCCGGTTCGGTCTGGCCGGCGGCGGGCGTTTCGATGGGTGTCTCCCTGGCCGTCGGGGCGTCGGGGTTGCTGCGGTCCGGGGTCTCGGTTTGTTCCTGTGCCATGACCTGTTTGAGTGCGGGGTCGATGGCGGCGCTGCATTGCATTGCGGCGTCCACGCAGTCCGAGGGCATGGTGAAGGTGGTCGTGTCTCCCTGGTGGTTCTCGATGTAGGGGATGCCGAGCTTGTCGAGGCTGTCGGCCAGGAGTTCCGCGTTGGGGTCCCATCCGGTGGGCTTTTCTATGGAGATGGTGGTCATGGCGTCGTCGGTGGCCGGGCCGGTCGGCATGAGGGGGCGGGCGGCGTCCGCGGCGCGGGTGGCGATTTCCTCGCGTTGTTCCGGTGTCGGGGTGCGGGGTTCGGGCGTGACGGTGGGGATCTCGCCTGTCGGTGTGTCGTCGGCACCGATGGCGGGGATCTCGCCTGTGGGGGTGTCGTCGGCACCGATCGTCCCGAACGTGGGTTCTTCGAGTTCCGGGGTGGTTTCGGCCGGCTTGTCGAGGTCGAGGTCGAGTCCGAGCTTGTCGAACGCGCGGCGGACGGCGTGTTCGACGTGGTCGGCGTCCTTGCCCTGGAAGTGGAGGAAGTACTGGCCGTCGTTGCCTTTCTCGATGGCGTAGGTAATGCCGGATTGGCGCAGGCTTTTGCCGACTGCCTTGAGGCTTTCGTTGTCGAGACTGATCTGGTGGATGTCCTCGCCGGTGGCCTGGAGCTGTTTTTCGCTGATCTCGCCGCCGATGTTGTGTTCCGCGATCGCGTTTCTGATGGGTGCGGTCGTGACTCGCCAGCCGGCTCCGATGAGCGCGGCGGCGAGTTTGGCGCCGGCTTTGAGGATGAGTTTGCCGGTTCCCTGTCCGGCTCTGAGGAGGGTGTCCTTGGCGGTGCCTTCGACGTTTTCCTCGATTCCCATGGTGGTGTTCCTTTCTTGTTTGGCCGGTGTCTACCGGCGTGGTCTGGTGTTGCGGTGTTGCCGCTCGCGTTGTTCCCGGTCCTCGCGTTCCCGGTCCTCGTGGTCGTGGGCGGGGTGGTCCGGGGTGTCGTGGTCGATGCGTTTGTGGGTGCGTGTGATGGCGTTGAGGTCCTGTTCGAGGTTGGTGACGCGGGTCTCGCGGTTGGCGATGTCCTCGCGTCGTTCGATCTGCAGGTCGGCGTCTCCGTGGTCGATGGCGTCGGCGAGGGCGATGATCGAGGCGGCGAGTCCGGCGCGTTCCTCGTCGAGCCGTTCGCGCAGCGCGGCCACGGCGGTGTCGGCCCGGCCGGTCTGTCCGGTCCAGCGCAGGGCGGCGTTGAGGGCTCGGGTCTCCTCGCGCAGCCGGTCGAGCCGGCGTCCCTGGGCGGCGTAGTAGCGGCGTTGTCCGGCGGTGCGTCCGGCGGCCACGTCGATGATTCTGGTGTCGGCCAGGGTCTCGAGCCGGTCGGCGGGGCGGCCGAACCAGTGGTAGAGTCCATGGGTCCAGACGGTGTCGGCGTAGCGGCCCCGCCGGTCGAGGATGGTGATCTGCCGGTGGTCGGTGAGCCATGCGCGCCAGGTGGTGCCGTCGGAGACGATGCGGTCCATGGGGATGACGATCTTGCGCTGGCGCCGGGTGCCGGGCAGCCATACGGTGACGTTCCTGTCGGTGCGTTCGGCGATGAGCCGGTGGTTGAAGCTGATGGGAGTGACGACGCTGCGGGTCAGGCGCAGCATGATGCCCTCCTCGTCGTAGGTCTCGCCGAGCTTGGTGTCGCGCACGCGCAGGCCGCTGGTCTGGTCCGTGTAGGTCAGGTGGCGGCCGCGGATGGTGACGGTGACGTCCATGAGGTCCATGAGGTCCTGGAACTCGGCGAAGTCGTGGGCCTTGGCGGCGGTCAGGTCGATCGCGGTGCGCAGTTTCTCCTTGATGCCGGTGCCGTGCACGGCGGCGTAGATTTCCTCGAGGCTCCGCGCGTGGCGTGGCTCGTCGGGCTCGGGCAGGACGTTTAGCCGCTCCCTGCGGCAGATTTCGTCGCTGGCCTTGCGCCATTGGCCGAGCGTGGTCTTGTGGATTCTGATCTTCCGGTGGTCGTCCTCGCTGGTCGCGCAGATGATGATGTGGTTGTGGATGTGGTCCCGGTCGACGTGGGTGGCGATGACGTATTTGTGGCGTCCGCCGGTGATCTCGTCGGCGAACTGGCGTCCGAGTTCGTGGGCTTGTTCGGGTGTGATGGGGTCGTTCGGGTCGAACGACTGGATCACGTGATGGGCGAGCACGCCTCCTTTTTTCAGCCCGTTTCCTGATTGCCTGAGGTCATCGAGCATGGCCGTCTCGGTCGCTTCTGCGCCTTCCCATGGCCCGTAGTTGGCGGTGACGAGCCGTCCGCCGTCGGTCTTGTCGTCCCGGCTGATGTAGTCCAGGCTCTTGGAGAGGGTTGCCTTGATCTGCTTCACTTTGACCACCGCCATGCCGTCTCACGCCTCGCGCACGGTGATCCGGTACTCGCTGCACATGCGGCCGACCGTGTCGATCAGGTCGTTCATCTCGGCGCGCAGCTCGGCCACGGCGGCCATGGACGCCGTGTCGGCGGCGTTGACGCGGCGGGCGATCTGGTTGACGTTCACGCCGATCGGACGCAGCTGGCGGAGGGTCAGCTCCGGGTCCCAGGTGGGCTCGATGACCTTCACGGATCCGTTGGTCATGATCTCGCGGGCGAACCCGCCGAACGACGCGCCGGCCCCGCGGCCGCGCGACCACAGCTCGTACGTCTCCCGCACATCGGCCCATTCTTCGGGCGTGAACGTGACCTCGCGGCGGATGCTCCGGCTCCTGTTCCGGGTCCAGTTCATGTGCCGCTCCGCTTCATCGAAGACGGCGTTTTCACTGTTCGGAGGCTCCGCCGACTATGGGGTTCGGGTCTCCCGACTTGTCCCGCCGGCGGCGGGCAAGCAGCAACAGTACGTACTGTTGCTATGCTTGCTACTCCCAAATCGGCACGCCGATTTTGGGAGTTGCTGGTCTCGGTTTTTCGTTTGCTGTTTTCCAAACTTGTTCCGTTCTCGGTCTCGTATCGTGGCATTGACACGATCAATTGTTTGTCTGTTTTGTCCTGTCGAGTTTGGAAAGCGAGGAGTCTGTTATGGCGAGGAAGCAGGTGTCGGTGGCCCGTCAGAGTTTCATGAATGGTCTGCTGGCCGATGAGCGTGCTCGTATGGAGCGTAAGAAGAAGGAGGCCGGTGAGCTGTTCGGCGCGTTGTGGGAGTTCCGTGATTCGGCGGTGCGTCTTCGTGAGGCTGCCGCGGTGTATCGCGAGCATCAGAATGCGCGCAGGAAGGATCTGGAGGAGATGCTGGATCTGACCGATGTGGAGTCCGGCATCGTGATGGGCACGACTCGTCTTCGCGAGAATCCGGTGGCCGATGATGATGGTGACGGCGAGGATGTTCGTGATGGTTCCCCGGTTGCATCCGTGGCCGAGGATGCGGGCGAGCTTCCTCCGGCGTTGGGCTCCGATGCCTTCGATGACAAGGATGCGGATGGCGCCGGTGGGGATGGCGGTGCTGGTTCGTCCGTTTCGTTCCCGTGGTCGTCCGGCGACCGGTGAACGGATCTGGGCCTGGTTTGAATGAGGAAGGGGCTCCGACGGCGTGTGCCGTTCGGAGCCCCTTTGTTGGTTGTCGGTGGTCTATCGTGTCCGTTGGTCGGTGACGTTCGCGTCGACGAGTTTCTTCCGTTCGATGCGTTCGGTCTGTCGGCCGTCGGGCATGGTGATGTGGTAGTGGACCTCGGTGATGCGGTTCACGGGTCGTGCGGGCTGCGCGAGGATCTGGGAGGCGCGGTCGCGTCGTGCGATGCGGTTGATGGCCCATGTGGTCAGGATTCGGACGATGATGCAGACCACGGTGGTGATGGTGAATCCCCAGAACACCTGGTTGAAGTCGAAGGCGTCGTGCCGGTAGCAGAACCAGGTGAATACGGCGAGTAGGAGCGCGATGCCTCCGACGACGCCGGAGAGGATGTTGAACGCGGCCAGGAGGGTGCGGATAGGATGGGTGACCAGGCCGATCGCGAACGTGACGACGATCATGAGTGCGCAGAACGCGAGCATGATGGCGACGATGATCAGGTCGATGATGAGCATTATGGGCATGGCGGCGGCTTTCTTCTCTGCTGCTTTCCTTTCATTATCTCCCATGAAGTGGGGGCGTCGGTTTGGAAAATACGTTCCAAACTGTTCGATGTTTTCGTGGCGCAGACTGGATGGTGACGGTGTTCGTCCAGGTACGGGGAGGTTGTTGTGGGAGCTGTCAGGACTGTGGTCATGGTCGAGGGGAATCTGGCGCGGGATCCCCGGTTCTGGGAGTCGGACGGTCGTCGTCCGGCTTTTCTGTCGTTCACGGTCATGCATACCGCGCGTATCCGTGACGAGTCGGGCTCGTGGGTGGATGGTCGGACCACGAGCGTGGACGTGACGTTCAACGGTCCCGCCGCGGAGCGTCTGCATGATCGTATGGAGGCGGCGCCTGGCGTGCTGGTCAAGGGCGCTGCCGTGGTTGCGTTCGGTGATGTCGCGGACGTGCCGAACGCCTGGGTCGGGGCGGACGGCGAGGCGGGCGCGTCGCTGCGGCTGCTTGGCTATCGGGTCGTTCCCGACCAGTTCGTCAATCAGGCCAGGCGTGATCGTCGTGACGCGTCCGATGCTCCGGCGGGCGTCGGCGGGCGTGGTCGCGCCGCGGCTGCAGCGGCGCAGCGTGTGGAGACCGTGACGGTCGACGCGGACGACGACGGGGATGGTTTCGATCCGTGGGTGGACGACTGATCCGCTGTCGCTTGTGGAGGGCAGACTGATGGTGCGGGGGTCTTCCTCGTGCAATGCATGCGGTTCCGTTGCGTCCTGGTGGCGTGGCGGGACCGTTTTTCGTTTCGTTGCCGCTGCTGGGAATGGGAGGAGGGCTTCCCGGTGTCGGGAAGCCCTGGTGGTCAGAGGGTGATCTCGGTGGTGACGATGTCGCGGATCTCGTCGATGCTGCGGGGCGTGCCGTCGTCGTTGACCGCGATGAGGTGGATGAGGGTGGCGAACCTGTCGATGTCGGTCTCGTTGAAGAGGTCCGTGGCGGCCGCGTAGTGCTGGGGGTCCCAGGGGTCGGACCGGCGGGCGAGGAGTCGTTCGGCGTCCTGCTGTGCGTAGAAGGGCGCCCAGGGGTCGTCGGCGATCTGGTAGGTGCGGGTGTTCTGGGTGTCGGTGGAGGTGGTCATCGTGGTTTCCTTTCTGGAGCGTGTTCGACGCGATGAACGGGCCGCGGGTTCTGTCGGTGTCGCAACCCGCGACGCTCCGAAGGACGTAGTCCTTCGCGTGCGGCGTGGGTTGCGGCGCCGGCAGGTTCCGTGGCACGATCGGCGGGTCGGACATGCGGGAAGGAAACCATGATGATCGCCGGTCCGTCGCCCTTGCGCCTGCCTGGTCGTCGACGACGTCTGGGCCGTCACGCGCGACGGCGGGATGATCTCGTCCCGTGCGCGTGCCCGGCCCCGTACGCCCGAACGCTCACCGTCCGGGGTCTCTTCGGCGGGACCGACATCGGCCGTCACGCGTTCCCGGCGGCGTCGCACGTGCCGCGCGCACTCTCGACGGATCCGCGACATCGTCACCACCGAGATCACCCTCTGACCGCTCACTCACGCCCGGCGTCGCCCTGCGTTTCCGCTGCGTCGTTCCGTCGTCTTGTCTTCCCCTGCGTGTGATGGTGGGGCGGGGATCGTTCCTCCCCGCCCCTGTGTGGTTCAGTCCATGTCCTCGATGCCGGTCGAGGCCTCGTCCCAGCACCATTCGTCGAAGTGGAAGAGTCGGATGATGGTGTCCATGTCCGTCGGGTCACTGATGATCTCGGCGATGTCGAGGTTCATGGTGGCGGTCCAGAGGAGGAATTCCTCCCAGTCGCCGCCGAAGATGAATCCGGAGCGGGCGATGTAGTCCCTGGCCTGCCAGTTGCTGTAGACGTAGGAGCCAGTGTCGAGGCCGGTGACGATGGGTTCGCAGGCCTCCCGCATGGCGTCCATGCTGTCATAGTTCGCGTGGTTCTCGCTGATCCAGTCCTCGATGTCCTGGATGACGGTCGCGCGATAGTCGTAGCCGGTGGTCTGGGTGATGGTCGTGGCGGTCATGGCGTGTTCCTTTCCTTGTTGCCTGTGCGACGTGTCGTACGGGCCGCGGGTTCCGTGGCACGATCGGCGGGTCGCATGGGCGGGAAAGGAACGCTTCCTGTTCGTTCCGTCCGTTCGCTGCCGGCTATGGGTCTATGCGATGCGTTCGAGGTCGCGGCTGGTGGTGGAAAGCCAGAATGCGGGGTCGGCGATGAGGTGTCGGGCGAGTCTGTGGGCTCGTGCGCAGCGGTCGCGTTCGGTTCGTGATGTTCCGGTGCGGCTGCGTCGGTCGAGGTCGCGCAGGATGCCGCGTCGTATGCGCCATGCTCGGGCGTGGTCCGTGTTCATGCCGCGGCTCCTTCGATGATCCGGTAGGGGCCGGTGATGCGTTTGAGGCTGCTTGCGGGCAGGCTGATGGTGATGGTGCCGTCGGGTTGCGGTCGGGCTCCGGGGTGTATGCGTGGCGGCTGTCCGGGCAGGGTGTCGATGATCTTGCGGCCGGCGATGACGACTCTGGGGCCTTGCCGGTGGTCGTCGGGATTGACGTTGATGGTCACGGTCCTGTGGTCGTTGGGGTCGTAGCCATAGATCAGGTCGGCGACGAGTATGGCCTGGTCGGTTTGGCCGGCGGGCCAGGTCCAGGTGTCGGTCGCATGCTGGTAGGCGCCGCCGTGGTGGCGGGCGAGGCGGGGCAGTCTTGGGTTGAACGGGCAGACGAGGTGAGTGGTCTGGTCGATGGTTTCGATCGCGATGTCCTGCATGATCTGTGGTCCTTCCGGGGTCGGTCACCAGTTGGTGTGTGGGTTGATGATGATGGTGATGAGTATCCAGTGCAGTGCGGGGATGGTGAGGTCCGGAGCGATGCCGGCGGCGGTGAGCAGTGCCGGGATGATGCGGGTGTCGGCGGCGCGGGTCTGCCACATGATGGCGTCGCGGTTGTGCAGGCGGACGCTGTCGGCGGGGTCGAGTCTCTGGTCGAGGGTGTCGCGCAGCTGTCGTGCCTGTACTTGGGTGAGGGGTCGGCGGATCTGTCGGCGGCTTTGGATCTCCCAGTTGCATTCGTCGTTGTCGCCGAGGGGCTGGTCGATGACGAGGGTGAGGCACATGGTGGGTTTGGTGTCGGTCATGATTGCGGTTCCTTTTCGTGGCGGGAGGCCGCGGTGTGGTCGCGGTCTCCCCTTTTTGGCTGTGATGATGTGGCTATGAGAGGTGTTGACGGTTGTCGCCGTCGTGGTGGGTGATGACCATGTCGATGAGGAATGGTCCGGTGATGACGGTGGCGAGGAATGTCGCGGTGGCGAGGTTGGCGATGAGGTCGTTCAGGTTCATGGTGGTGGTCCTTTTGGTCGGGGTCCGGCCGGTCTCGATGGCCGGTCGGACCCTTTTGGGCTTCTATCGGCTGGCGGCGTCGATGATCTGGTCGATGCCGTCGGCGCGCATGTCGCGGCCGTCGATGGTGGCGACGATGGCCACGCCGTTGTCGTAGCCGTGTCCGATGGGTCGTCCGTCGCGCAGCAATGTGAACGTGTCGGCGGTGTCGAGGCGGACGTCGATCCCGTGGTAGCGGGCGACGTGGCCGTCGATGGTGTAGGCGTCGGCGAGCTGGCTGTCGACGGTGAAGAGGCTGAAGTAGTTGTCGTACATGGTGGGGCTCCTTTCGAGCGGGGTTGGGGCCTCCCGCGGGTTTGCGGGAGGCGTTCGTGGACTTATCGGCTGGGGTTGGTCAGCCATGCGGCGTACGGGTGGTCGGGGTCGATGCGGTTGGCCTGCCATGCGGCCTCGCGTGCGGTGTCGGCCTGTCCGGCGGCGGTGGCGAGGAGGGCCATGAGGGTTTGGGCGTTGGCGGTGGCGTCGTCGCCGCTGTTCTGGCTGATGCTGTCGATGTGCCACATGGCGTTGGCGAGGGTGTCGGCGGCGGGCATGGCGTGGTCGAGTCCGTCGATGTATCCGTCGACGTAGCAGTTCTGCAGGTCGGCGTCGCTGGTGTCGCGCATGTCGTCGATGGTGGTGTCGGGCAGGAGGCTGGCGAGGATCGCGGGGATCATGTCCCATCCCTGCTTTTCGAGGACGACGGCGACGATGGCGAGGCTGCGGCAGTCGTTTTCTCCGGCCATGACGCGGATCCAGTGGTAGCAGGCGGCTCGGAACCATGCGGTGGCGGCTTCGTGGTGCTTGTCCTTGGCGGTGTCCTTGTCGTATTCGTTGCGGATGGCGTCGATGATGTCGGTGAGCTGGGGTTCGGTATCCTCGTCGCGGGCGGTGGATTCGAGCTGGATGAGCGGGTTCATGGTGGTGTTCCTTTCGGGGTCGGGCCTTGTCTGAAGGCCGTGTGTTTTTTCTTGGTGACCTGCTGGTCAGCGAGAGCGTTACCCGGCGCAGCGGGTTCCGTCATAGGCGACGCGCGAGGGGCGGCGCAGCCGCTCCCCCGCGTGCTCGCGTTGACGGGTTCCGACCGCCGGGTATGCTCGGCTGGCCTGCCAGCAGGTCACCAAGAAACAAAAGGGCCCCACGCCCATAGGGCGTGAGGCCGGTATCGCGTCGGACGAAGTCCGACTCCACACGGGGATGGGCGTCCGCCGCCCCGCGGCGGTCCATGTGCTTCGACAGGAAAGGGAGTTTGAGGGAAGACCGTGGGTGGTCTTCCCTCACGGCCGTCGCGACCGCGAACCCCATATGAGGGGTTCCGGGAGCGACGGCCCGTTCCCGCGCCCGGGCCACGCCGGGGACCGGGGTCTGTCGGCGCGGCTCGGGGTCGGGGTCATGCGTTGGCGGTCATGATGCGGGCCTTGGCGATGTAGGCGGGGAGTTTGTCGATCTCGGGGCCGGGGCCTCCGCTGTAGGGTTCGGCGTCGTCGAGCCATGCGAGGTACACGTACGATGGGTCCACGTCCTTGGGGATCATGTCGCCTACGGTCCAGGTGAACGTCTCCCAGAGCCACGTATCCTCGCGTTCGATGTAGTCGTCCTCGTCGAGGATGGCGTATTCGTCCTCGATGTAGCGTTCCGCGCCGAACATGATCGCGGCGGCGATGGTGGGGGTCTGCTCCCAACCGTGGAACATGGGCATCTCGTAGAAGATCTCGACCTCGAGCCCGTCGCGGACCTCGCGGCNGTTCTCCTTCGGAGCGTTATCCGTATTCGCATCAAGATCCGGATTCACCGAGTTGCCGAACAGGGCGATGTTACCGCCCTTCGATGCGGTCGAGTTGCCCGACGGACAGAACCACAGACCGCCACCGAAATGACCGGCCGTGTTCCCGAACGCGACCGTCTTGCCCACATACGCGGTCGTGGACTCCTCC
>NZ_NEWD01000014.1 GCF_002234915.1 Bifidobacterium vansinderenii
CGTCGTTCCATCGGCCAGACGTAGCGGGGCGCGCCCGGTACGGTCACGGCTGACGGAGCGGATGGCCTCGCCGGGGTCGGCCAGCGTGAATCGTTCGAAGCCGGAGGGGCGGTTCTCGCGCCACGCCTGTTCGATCACGCAAAGCACCAGATGAGTGGCCGCCAGTTTCATCCATGTAACGGTCTGCGAACGGTTGGAGTCCCCCACGATCACATGCAGGCGTCGGAACAGATCGGAGTCGGCGTGCGGTTCGTCACGCGTGTTGACCATGGGCCGGGAGCGCGTGGTGGCGCTGGAGACCGCATCGTCGAGAAATTCCGCACGCTGCGAGATCTCGAATCCGTCGGGAATCGTGGGGTCGGCGGTGAACCTGCCAGCGCCGGTGTACAGCTGTCGGGTGACCAGGAACGGAATGAGCTCATGTTCGATGGCGCTGAGCGGCACCTGCCGACGCAGCAGATAGTTCTCATGGCAGCCGAAGGAGTGTCCGGCGGAGTCCACGTTGTTCTTGAACAGATGGATGCGGGCATGCGCGCCATGGGTTTTGCGCAGTTCGTCCTGCGCCTCGACGGCAAGACGGCGCATGACCCGCTCCCCCGCCAGATCCTGAGCCAATGCGGTCAGTGGATCCAACGCCTCGGCGGTGGCATACTCCGGATGGCTGCCAACGTCGAGGTACAGGCGCGAACCGTTCGACAGATACGTGTTGGTGGAACGCGAGCGCGACACCACGGGACGGAACATGGTCATCGCCACCTGGCCGGGGTCGGCCGGCCTGTCCGTTCCGGTCACGGCCACGCCGTATTCGGTCTCGACGCCGAAGATGCGCTCGAATCCCGCTGCATGCTCGGCACCGGCATGGACTCCCGCGGTGCCGCTGTCGCGGCTGTCACGAAGCTGCGGCACTCACTCGCCGCCCTTCTGCACAAAGCTGGAGACGTATTCCTCGGCATTGGTCTCCAGCGTCGATTCGATGTCGTCGAGCAGCGCGTCGAGGCCGGAAGCCTGCTCGGCGAAGTCGGACTCCACGCGGGCGGTCTCCTGGCCTTCGGCCTGCGTCGACTGCTGGGACTGCTGCGAACGACGTTCCTGTTCCTGCGGCATGTGTGCTCCTTTGTTCTCCGGAATTTCCGGGAAGGCGGGAAGCCCCGCCTTCGGTTGTATTCAGTTCTAGTCGTCTAGTTGAGGTAGGGACGCAGTTCGTCCATGATCGGGCCGTTGGAGGCCACGATGTCGTTGTTCGCTCCCCATACCACGTCGGTGCCGTCCCAGCGTTCGATGTGTCCCTGGGCCTCGCGCAGCACCACGGATCCCGCGGACACGCCGGGAACGTCCCAGGAATGCAGGGACGGTTCGAAGTAGGCGTCGTACGTGCCGTCGGCCACCTTGCACAGATCCATCGAGACCGGGCCCACTCGCTTGACGTCGGCGGGCTTGCCGGCGATGGCGGCCACGGTCTTCAGGGCGCGGGCGGATTCATCGGAGAAGTACGACATGCCGAAGCTCACCACCGAGTCCTTGAGCGTGTTGGTGGTGGACGGCATGATCTTCTCGCGCTTGGGCCCCTGCTTGGTCTCGCGCACGCGGATCGCGCCCTTGCCCTGGGCGGCCATGTAGGTCAGGCCGAGCGCCGGCGCGTGCACCACGCCGAGGATCGGGGTGCCGTTGTTGTCGTCGTCCACCTCGAACAGGGAGACGGTGACCGTCCATTCGGGCATGTTGCGCACGTAGTTGATGGATCCGTCTACGTGGCCGATGCACCAGTAGAGGCCGCCCGGCTTGATGTCGGATCCGACCTCCTCCCAGCATTCGTGCGGTTCGATCGCATTGATCCGCTCATGGCAGTATCGCACCAGGCGCTCGTCCACTTCGGAGGAGAACATGCTGCCGTGACGGGTCTTGGTGTGCATGGCCTTGGTGAGATCGTGCGGCTTGATCTGATCCTGCAGGGCCAGTTCGCCGGCGTCCTTGAGTACTTCGGCCACCTTCACGGTGAGTTCTCGCATGTCCCTGTCTGTCATCGTGTCTCCTTCCAGCGGCGTATCGATACGCCTGTCATCCGTCCTTCATCAACCGTTTTGTCGGTGCTGTTTCGTCGGTGCCGTCTCGGTGTCTTCGTCAATGCCATCTCCATCGCCGGTTTCGGCGCCTTGTCGGAGGCCGTCGACCGTGGGCTTCGCACCGTGGGAGCCCTGATTGCCGGCCACTATAGTACCGTCTTATCGATCGGCGGAAAACGCCTGAACGAGATCGTCCACGTTTTCCACGGTTTCCAGCAAGGCGAGGCAGTCGGATTCGGTGTGTTCGCCGGGATCGGCGATGTCGATGTCGTGCAGCTGGCCGTCGCCTCCCCGTACGGTGATCGACCGCCAGGATGCGGCCACCACGTCGTTCGGGAATCGACGGACCACTTCGGCGCGCAGCCACGCACGGGTGTCGGACGGCGCCTGAGAGCAGGCGTCGCCGAGCGCGGTGTTATCGATGAGCGAGATGGCGTGAGCGCGCACGGCCTCGAATACCGAGGCCTTGGGCTCCAACGCGGCCCATGCGATGTCCATGGCGCGGATCTTCGGATCGTCCCAGCCCAGACCGCGCTTGGTGCGCAGCCGCTCCATGAGCTGCCATTTGAGCAGCCATTCGAGCCGTCCGGCGGCGCCGGTCATGCCCATGCGTTCCTCGTCATCGGCATGGGATACGCGCGCCACGTCCTCGAGCGCCGTGCCCCACATGGCCATGATGCGCTTGGTGGGCTCGTCCGGCCAGAGCGGTTCGCCGTCGATGTCGGTGCCGTATACGCCGGCGGCCACCTCGTAGACGGCCGATCGCAGCAGCACCTGCGTCTGCCATGCCGTGATGGTGCCGCCGTCCTCGGTGGCGTACGGCTGCCGCAGCGTCAGATCGTGGGAGACCATGTGGATGGCCTCGACCGGATCGGCCGGCGTGAGTCGGTCTGCGAGTGCCTGCAGATCGTAGCCGGCCTCGTCGGCATGCTCGGCGAGCCATGCGATCATGCTGGTCGTGCCCAGTCGCAGCGCCTCCGGCGTATCCATGCGGTTGGCGTCGCCGACGATCACGTGCAGGCGACGGTATCGGTCGGTGCTGTGCGATTCGTCGCGCGTGTTGATGATCGGACGGTCGAAGGTGGTCTGCAGTCCGACCTTGGCGTGCACGTAGTCGGCGCGCTGGGATAACTGGAATCCCGCGGTCTCGCATCGTTCGCCCAGTCCGACGCGTCCGGTGCCGCAGTAGGTCTGGCGGGTGACGAAGTGCGGCGTCATGATCGCGATGAGCAGGTCGAACGGCACGGATCTGAGGATTTGGTAGCTTTCGTGCGACCCCCAGCTGGCGCCCTTGCCGTCCACGTTGTTGCGGAACAGTTCGATGCGCTTGCCGGTGCGGGCGGATGCCTCGCGCGCGGCGGCGAGCATGAGCCGGTCTCCGGCGCGATCGTAGAGCAGCGCCTGGAATGGGTCGAGGGTCTCGGGCGCCGAATACTCGGGGTGGGCGTGGTCCACGTAGATGCGGCCACCGTTGGGGGCGATGGTGTTGACCACCTGCAGCTGCGGGGAGTCGGTGAGCATGTCGCGCCGGGCGGACGCGCGTTCCAGACGGTAGCCGCGCGCATCGTTGACCGGATCCTCGCCTCGGTAGTCCCAGCGGATGTGGCGGTGTTCGTCGTCGGCGGCGCCGTCCACCACGTCGAACGACAGTTGCACGGGGTTTGCACGGGGATTGGTCCTGTCGGTCACGGCGTATTCGGTTTCCGTGCCCATCACGCGCAGTACGGTCATGGTCTGTTCTGCTCCCATCTGGTCGCTGTTGTTGTCGCTGTCGTCGTTATTGCCGTCGCCGAGATCGGCTCGGTATGGTCGTTTATCGGCGTACGGGGATCATGGCGGTCACGCGTCCCGATTCGATGCCGTTGAGCCGCGCCCACTGTTCGGGGTTGGCTCCGGTGATCGAATCCACGGATTCGCCGTATTCCTCCTCGATGCCGCGGCCGAGCATCGCGGCGTCCAGTCTGGCCGGGCGGCCGCCGGCGATCGACGCCTTGACCGCCGCCGTCTTGGCACGGTCCACGATGTTCTTGAGCATGGCTCCGGAGATCAGGTCGCCGAAGTATATGCTCGTCCACTTGCCCTGCTCGTCGGCGATGTCGCATACGTGGCGGCTTTCGTCCCTGCGGAAGATGTCTCCCACCATCACGGCGATCAGAGCGTCGGCGGTCATGCCGTCGGCCAGCGGCAGGTCGTCGGTCAGATAATGCCGCAGAATGGATGCGGCCTGCGGACCCTTGGGCCTGTCGATGCGGATCTTCACGTCGAGGCGCCCCGGACGCAGCACCGCGGGGTCGATCATGTCCACGCGGTTCGACGCGCCGATCACCATCACGTTGTTGAGCTCCTCGATGCCGTCGAGTTCGGCGAGGAACTGCGGCACGATCGTCGTCTCCACGTCGGAGGAGACGCCCGAGCCGCGGGTACGCAGCAGCGAATCCATTTCGTCGATGAACACGATGACCGGGGATCCGCCCGCCGCACGGCGACGCGCCCGTTCGAAGATCGAACGGATGATGCGTTCGGATTCACCCACGAACTTGCTCAGGATCTCCGGCCCCTTGACCGACAGGAACACGCCGGTTCCGCCGCCGGATCCCTGTGCCAGCGAATGGGCCACGGCCTTGGCGATCAACGTTTTGCCGTTGCCCGGAGGACCGTACAGCAGCACGCCGCGCGGAGGATTGAGATCGTAGCGTTCGAACAGGTCCCGGTGCAGGAACGGCAGCTCCACGGCGTCGCGGATCTGCCCGATCTGCGCGTCCAGGCCACCGATGTCGTCGAACGAGACGTCGGGAGTCTCCTCCAATACCAGATCGTCCTCGTCCGGACGGGCCAGTTTTTCGATCGCGATCGAACAGGACTGGTCCACCACCACACGGTCGCCGCGCGTCAGCTCCGCGTTGGCGAGCGCGCCTGCCCGCCCCGCCACGGACAGCTGCCCCGACTGGTCGGCGAGCAGCAGCCGGCCCGATGCCAGCGTCTCCTCGACCGTGCGCACCTGACCGGTGATCGGCAGATCGCGTGTGGCCACGATCACCATGTTCTCGTTGAGCAGTACGGTCTGTCCGCAGGAGAGCCGGTCGACGTTCACCAGCGACGAGATGGGCACCACCATGCGGCGTGATCCCATCACCACTTCGGCCGCCGCATGACGCACGCCGTCCTCGTCGATATGGCTGGAATCCACGCGGACGAACAGTGCGAAGTTCTCCGGAGGCTGTGCCAGGGAGTTGAGCTGGGACTTGGCCTGCCTCAGTTCCTTGCCCGCGCGGTTGAGCGCCTGGGCGAGCGCGTGGTTCTTCGCCTGCAGCACGTCGGCGTGCTCGGCCATGCGCGTGTAGCGTTCCTGCAGATCGTTCATGTCGTCGTTCCCGGTGGCCGGCTCGCCCGTCCCGCCCGACTTGTCCTTCCCTCGCATCGTCTCGGTCTTATCCATCGTCCGCACGATTCCTTCCCGGGGCATGCCCCGTCCGTCATATCCACTCCTAGCCTACGCGACACCGGCCGCACGCCGTACCGTGTTCGCGACGATTCACGGCGATTCGCGATGATTGTCCCCGCGCATGGAAACAATGGGTGGAATGCGTACACGTTCCTTCACCATCAGCCGTCCGACCATGTTCTCCTCCCCCGCCATCACCGGCGCCGATGAATCCACCGGCGGCGCCCACGACGGAATGCGATTGATTGTCATGGACATCGACTCCACGCTGATCAACGAGGAGGTCATCGACATGCTGGGCGCCGAGGCCGGCATCGGCAACAAGGTGGCGGCCATCACCGAACGCGCCATGCGCGGCGAACTTGACTTCCGTCAGGCGCTCACCGAACGCGTGGGGCTTCTGGCCGGCATGGATGTGTCGGTGTTCGACCGTGTGTACCGGCGCACCAGTTTCACGCCGGGTGCGCTTGATCTGGTTCGTACCGCGCATGCGCGCGGCTGGAAGGTAGGCGTGGTCTCCGGAGGATTCCATGAGGTGGCCGATCGTCTGGTCGCCGACGCCGGCATCGACTATTGTCTGGCGAACACGCTGGAAGTGACGGACGGCAGGATCACCGGCCGTCTGATCGGCGATATTGTGACCAAGGAGACGAAGCTCGCCGCCCTGCGACGCTGGGCCGGCGAATGCGGCATCGACATGGCGCACACCGTGGCGATCGGCGACGGCGCCAACGACATTCCCATGATTCAGGCGGCGGGCGTGGGCATCGCGTTCTGCGCCAAGCCCAAGACGCGTGCCGCGGCACCGCATGCGATCGACGAACGCGATCTCATGCGCGCGTTTGCAATCATCGATCAGGCCTGACCGGCTCTCGGCCGCACGATCGTCCACACGATCAATGTGATCAACTTGTGATCGACTTGTCTGCCTACGGAGTTAGCGTGCTGAGGTGGACAACGACAGACGATCCGTGTGGCGTGGGTTCTCATCCTCGCAAACCAAGACTCCGTCCGTGCGCAGAGCGTTTACCGAACGCATGCTCTCGCACCCTGGACGCTTGTCTCTCGCATACTTTCTGGTGCTGATCGTGATGGGCACGGTACTGCTCATCCTTCCGGCGACGTCGAGGGACGGGCAGCCCACCGACTTCAACACCGCGTTCTTCACCACCGTATCGGCGCTGTCCACGTGCGGCATCGTCATCGTGGACACCGCGGAATACTGGAACCTGTTCGGCCAGGCGGTGATTCTGCTGTGCATTCAGTTCGGCGGTCTCGGCGTCATGACGTTCGCGTCGCTGATCACCATGACGATCAGCCGTCGTATCCGCGTCACCCAGCAACTGCTCGCCGCCGACGAGCTCGGCGCCTCGAAGCTCAGCGAGGTGCGATCGGTGATCAACGTGGTGTTGATCTGCACGTTCAGTGTGGAGATCATCGCGTTCAGCATGCTGTTCCCGGCCCTGCTGCGCCTTAACGAGGGGCAGATGTCGCAGTCCCTGTGGGAGGCTATCTTCTTCGCCGTCGCCTCGTACAACAACGCCGGCTTCACGCCGGACACGGCCGGCCTGTACATCAACAGCTGGTCGGTCGGCCTGCCGATCCTGCTCAGCGCGTTCGTCGGCACGCTCGGCTTCCCTGTGATCCTCAACGTGTTCCAGTGCGCGCACCGCCGGCAGGGCCCCAAGCGCTGGAATCTGCATACCAAGCTCACCGTGGTGACCACGATGTCGATCGTCACCACGTCGCTGCTGTGGTTCCTGTCCGTGGAGTGGAACAACACCACGCTGTTCCATAACGCCGACCTGTCGTCGAAGCTCTGGCACGCCCTAGTGGCGGCGGTCATGCCACGTTCGGCCGGATTCGACATCTCGTGGATGCCGCACGTGAGCGAGCAGACGAAACTGTTCATGTCGTGGATCATGTTCATCGGCGGCGGTTCGGCATCTACGGCCGGAGGCATTCGCGTTACCACGTTCGCCGTGCTGATTCTGGTGTGTCGGGCCGCGTTCCTGCGCCGCAAGGACGATTCCGTGTTCGGCAAGCGTCTGCACACGCAGACCGTGATCATGTCGGTCGCCATCACGGCCACCTGCAGCATCCTGATCTACGTCGCGTCGCTGATCCTGCTGACCATCACGAACCGTTCGCTCACCGACATCGTGTTCGAATGCTGCTCCGCGTTCGGTCTGGGCGGATACACGCTGGGCGTGGCCGATCCAAGCAATCCCGGCACGCTGTATGTGCTGGCGGCGCTGATGGTCATCGGCCGACTTGGCCCCATGACGGTGGCGTACGCCATCTCCAAGCCTCAGCCTCCGCAGGCGGTACGGTACCCGGCTGAAAGTATCATTGTCGGTTAGTTTTCGATAGGTGGTGACGATGATTCCCGCATTGCAGCAACTGTTCACGCATGGCACTACGAGAGGGAAGGAACAGATGGGCGCCATACACAGCGAAAGCCGTTCGATCCTTGTGGTTGGTTTGGGACGATTCGGCACCGCGGCGGCTCGCACGTTGGGCGAACTCGGCGAGGACGTGCTCGCCGTGGACAAGGATCCGATGATCGTGGCCCGATGGGCCGGCAACGTGCCGGTGATGGAGGCCGATCTGACCGATCCGCTCGCCGTGGAGCAGATCAACGCCTCGAACTTCGACGCGGCGCTCGTGGCGATCGGAGACAGTGTTGAGGCATCGATCCTCGCCACCGGCAACCTGCTCGACGCCGGCATTCCCGATGTGTGGGCCAAATCGGTGTCGCACCAGCATACGCGTATTCTGCAGCGCATCGGCGCCAGCCACGTGTTCCGCCCGGAAACCGACGGCGGCAAGCGCGTGGGGCATCTGCTGGCCAGCCGCTTCCTTGACTACATCGAGATCGAAGGCCCGTATTCGGTGGTGAAGGTGCTCACGCCCTCCTCCGTCTGCGGGCAGAGCATCGCCGATTCGCTGATCCGCGAACGGTTCGGCGTGAGCGTGATCGGCGTGAAGAACCCCGGCGAGGAGTTCCAGTACGGTTCCACCGACATCGTGATCCGTCACAACGCCGAGCTGATCATCCTCGGTGCCCAGAAGCAGATCGACCGCTTCATCGAAAGCTGATTCTAGGGCTCCGGCCTGCAACGTGGCGGGTGCGGCCATAGCCCTGAACATCACGCATGTTGGTGTTGGGGCCGTACTCCCCTCAGTCGGCGTTGCCGACAGCTCCCCTCACAGAGGGGAGCCAGAGGCCGGGACCGTGCCAAGGTTCAGTGCTTGCGGATGAGGCTGATGAACATCTGATCGGTGCCGTGCAGGTGTTCGAAAAGCTGCACATCGCCGGGATTCTCCGGCAGCGGGATCGCGGGATTCACCGCTCGCAGCGCCGCGACCGCGTCAAGCCGTTCGGCGTCCTTCCGGGATTCCAGCACCGCGTCCACGATCTCGCGCGTCTCGGCGAGCGCGGGAGAACAGGTCACATAGGCGACCGTGCCGCCGGAGCGGGTGGCGTCGAGTGCGGAGTTCAGCAGTGCACGCTGGATCTCCGCCAGCTCGGTGATGTCTTCCGGCTTCTTGCGCCAGCGGGCCTCGGGGCGGCGGCGCAGCGATCCCAGTCCCGAACAGGGGGCGTCCACAAGTACGCGATCGAACTCCCCGGCATGCGCGGCACCCAGTTCACGGCCGTCGCGCTCCCAGATCTCACCGATCGTGCCGTCCGGCAGGGCACGCACATTGTCGCGCACCAGCTTGGCGCGATGGGCGCTGGGTTCGTTGGCGTTGAGCACGGCGTGCCGCTGTGCGGCCAGGGATCCCAGCAGTGCGGTCTTGCCGCCGGGGCCAGCGCACATGTCGAGCCATGCGGAGTCCTTGTCTCCCTCGATCGGCGCATAGGCCAAGGCCAGTGCGGCGAGCTGGCTGCCCTCGTCCTCCACGCCGGCCAGTCCGGCACGCACGTAGGCCAGACGTTCCGGGTTCACGCCGTGCACGCGCACGGCATAGGGACTCCAGCGTCCGGGCTCATGCTCGGCACGTTCGGGCAGCTGGGCGATGAGCTCGTCACGGGTCACCAGACCCGGGCGTGCCACCAGTGTGACGTCGGGGGCTTCGTTGTCGGCGGTCAGCATGGCGCTGATCGGATCATCGGCGGCGTTCTGCGCACCGGCGTCCGCCACATAGCCGGCGGCGTTCCACGCTTTCTCCAGTTCCTCCACGATCCATGCGGGATGCGAGTATCGAACACCCAGTCGCTCGGCGGGCTTGTCCTTGCCGATGCGAGAGACGACGATGGATTCCCACTCCTGACGGCTGCGGGCGACGATCCGATGCATCACGGCGTTGACGAATCCCGCGCTGCGGGCGCCGGCCTTGGCGCGAGCCAGATCCACGCTCTTGGAGACGACGGCATGGTCGGGCACGTTCATGAACAGTGCCTGGAACGCGCCGATGCGCAGTACGTCGAGGATGGTGCCGTCGATGTCGGATGCCGGACGTTTGGCAGCCAAGACGATCACCGCATCGAGCAGCCCGAGCCAGCGTTGCGTGCCGTAGACCAGTTCGGTGGCGAAAGCGTTGCCGCGTGCGTCCATGCCCGCCGCGGCCAGCGCTCTCGGCAGCAGCAGGTTCGCAAAGCTATCGGAGGTGCTGACGCGCGAAGTGACGTCGTAGGCGATGGCGCGAGGATCCGCCGCCGGCTTGTTCGCCGGGCGCCGCCCCCGCGCGTTCTTCGCACGACCGGGCCTACGGGAGTCGCGCCTGCCGGAACGGGAATCGAACTCAGGCACAGCGGGCCTCCGAACCGAGTCGTGCGCCACGGGCCCAGTCGGCCGCGCGCATGGCCTTCTTGCCCTGGGCCTTGACCTCGAGCAGTTCCAACGGCGTGGTGGCGGTGCCCACCCATACGTTGCGCTTGCCAGCACGCAGCTCGCCGGGGGCAAGGTCAGCGGGCACGTTGGGAGCGTCCGAGGCCGGAGCCGCGGCGAGGATGTGCAGGGTCAACGGCTGCGCATCGACGGCGTCGGCGTCCGCCGTGAACGCGCACCAGGCACCCGGTTCGGGCGTGCATGCGCGAATCTGACGATCGACGTTCTCCACCGGGGCATCGAAGATCACGTGGGCGTCATCGGTGCGGATCTTGTCGGCGATGGTCACGCCTTCCTCCGGCTGATCGACCGGCTGTGCGGTGCCGTCGGCCACGGATCGCATGGCGTCCACCAGCAGCGGGGCTCCGCTGATCGCCATACGGTCCAGCAGTTCTCCGGATGTTTCACGATCACTGATGTCAGTGTGGTTCTGCAATAGGATCGGCCCCTCATCCATGCCCAGCGTGATGCGGAACACCGTGGCGCCGGTGCTTGGCTGGCCGGACCAGACGGCACGCTGTGCCGGCGCGGCGCCACGCCACTGCGGCAGCAGCGAAAAGTGCAGGTTGTACCAGCCCTTGGGCAATGCGTCGAGCACGTTCTGCGGCAGGATGCGGCCATAAGCCACCACGGCGGCAGCCTCGACGTTCAGCGAAGTGAGTTCGTCGACGAATCCCTCGTCGCGCGGATTGCCGTCGATCACCGGAATGCCAAGCTCCTGCGCCGCCATCTTGACGGAACTGGGCGTCAGGCGGCGTCCACGGCCTCGCGGGGCGTCGGGACGGGTGAGCACGCAGGCCACCTCAATGCCATCGGCCTCGGCCAGCGCCTTCAGCGACGGCACGGCAACATCGGGAGTGCCACAGAACAGAATCCTCAATACACTAATCCTTTCGTAATCATCAAACAATCAGTATCGCGGTCACTGCACGGCGGGAATGTTCACGCCATGCTCGATGAGCAGCGCACGCAGCTTGCACGGGTCGGAGAATCGCACACCGCGAATGCCGGCCTCGTTGGCGCCCACGATGTTCATGGCCTTGTCGTCAATGAACACGCTGCTCTCGGCGCTGATGCCGAACTCCTCAAGAGCCTTCTCGTAGATGTCACGATGCGGTTTGCGCATCTTCACGAATCCGGAGACGAGCTTGCCGCCGAGCTCTCGAATGATGTCGCACTGCTCCTCGGCCACGTGGAACAGACCGGCCTCCCAGTTGGACAGTCCCCATACGCCCAGTCCAGCGGCCTTAAGATCGTTGACCAGCACGCGTGCGCCCGGCACGATGCCGGTGAGCGAATCACGGAAGTTGTCGATGTAGTAGCGCAGGATGTCAGCCCACTTGTCACCATGCGTGGCGCGCATCCATGCGATCGCCTCATCCGGGTCGGCGCCGCCGTCCATCATGTCGTTGGCGTCGTAGAAGCCGGACACGTCGTTGTCGAGGAACGCGTCGATGGTCTGCTGGCTGTAGCGCGGCAGCAGCACCGCTTCGGGATGCCAGTAGATCAGCACGTTGCCGAAGTCGAAGATCACGTTCTCGATCGGCTTGCCCATCGCGCCGGCGGCATTGCCCTCCCCCACCAGCACGTCGTATTCCATCTGCGGTTCTCCAGGCCAACCCTTCATGACGGCTCCTTGTCCCATGTCGTAGTTCACGTAGTTCATGCCGGATGTCATTGCCTCATCCATCGAAACACGCCGCACGGACGACGACACGGCCCGTGCCGCATGCTCCTCGAGCATGGCCGGCGGCGGCGAACAGGCCTCAGAGTACGTCCTTGGGATTGATCTTGAAACGGAGCTCGCCGGCCGTGCGCGAGGCCACATGCTTGGCGACGGCGACGCGCAGCCGTTCCGCGAGCTCGCCGCACCGCCCTCGTGGAACGCGGACCAACGCGCGCACGCGATCGGTCACGCCGTCGAGCTGACGGTTCAGCCCCGGCTCCGCGGGAATCTCCACCGGACCGAGCACGCCCGGCCACTCCTCCATCGCGCCATCCTCGCCTCCCGCTCCCCCATCGGCAGTGGGCATGCTGATCACCGAAAAGTCGCCGGACAGTGCACCGATGCGGTCCAGCAGCGTCATCACGGCGGCTCGGTCACCCCATACCACGGCCGCGGCCACGCTGGGGGGCAGCACCGTTTCGGCGCGTTCGGCGACCTCCCTGGTGGCGAGGATCCGTGAATCCCAGACCACCAGGGACTGGGCGAGCGCCGGATCGGACTCGCCGATCAGCATCACCTGACCGCCGAGCGTTCGCGGCACGCACAACGCGGCGGCGCGCATCCATGCCGTCAGAGCGTCCACGCGCGCGTCGATGCCCGGTGCATACAGGCTGGTCCACGCGTCCAGAATCGCCACGGCCTGATAGCCGTTGGTCTCCGACGCCATGCCGCGGATGGGCACCACGCGCGGTTCGGCACCGGGCGTGGCGATGACGATCTGCGGCTTGTAGGCCACGTCCTCGATGATGCCACGCGGCTGGTTCGGCGTGGAGATCATGACCGGCACACCGCGGAACAGGCCCTGCAGCTCCTGCATGGTACCTTCCGCGTCCACGCGCACGCCGTACAGGCGTTCATCGCCGCATTCCCGGCATTTCCAGTCCACGGCCGCGGCTCCGCACCACAGGCATTGCGGGGCCGCGCCGGGCATGCCACGCAAAGGCCCGGAGCATCTGCGGCAGCGGGCCTGACGACGGCATCGGGAACAGGCAAGCACGGTGCCCGCGCCCCGATGCGGCACGGACAGCAGCACCGGGCCGCCCTGCTTCAACGCACGGTTGATGACGCCGACGGCCACGTGGGGAACACGAGCCCCGAGGGCCGGCTCGGCGAGCCTCATCAGCTCCTCGCGGTTGAGCCATCGGGTCCATGGCGTGAGGTCCTTGGCCGCGGCACGATTGGCCGTCACCTCGACCACCCGGGAGTCGTGATCGACGTCCCACTGGCTTTGCGGGCTTCGGGCGTGGCCGGCCACCAGGAACGTGCCGCCATGCGCCTGGGCGCGCAGACGCAGCACGTCACGGGCGTTGGCATACGGCATGAGACCGTCGGCATTCTGATAGGCGGCGTCGTCGACGATGGCGAACAGCGCATTGCCCTCCACCGGCGCGTACATGGCCGCGCGCACGCCGATCACGCACCGCACCGCTCCCGTGGCCACGGCCATGTAGGACCGGTAGCGCAGCTCGGGCGCCATGGATGCGCCGAGTGTGGCCACGTCGCCCGACCAGATGCCGTTGCCGCTCGACGACGGCGCATAGGGTCGCAATCCATAGGAGGCGAGGCATCGTGCCAGATCGACCACGTGCCGCATATCGGGCAGTACCACGACCGCGGAACGGCCATGCATCAACGTGTGAGCGACAGTCCAAGCCAGGTCCCTGGCCCATAGCCTCGGGCCGGGCAGATTATCCCAGACCACCTGGGCGTATGAGTGGGAGTCCAGCGCCTGCGTGAGTGCGCGGACGGACGAGTACGTGGATTCTATGCGGGAGAGTCCCTTAAATACCGGTTCGGCGAGCAGGGTCTCCAGTTCGATGGCTCGGGATGCGACGGCCTTGTCTCCCGGCGACCATTCACGATCGACCTTGGCGCTGCGGGGAGGCACCGCCACACGGATGATGTTGGCGCGGGTACCGCCGAAGGCGTCGGCCACGCGGGCGATGTCCTGTCGCATCTGTTGCGACAGCACCACACGCGGGGACACCACGCGTTCCAGAAATCGCAATGAGGAGGTGGGAGTGTCGCTGTCGGACGCCCGCTGCCAGATGAAGCCGTCGAGCAACTTGTGGCCGAACCGAACGCGAACGCGAACGCCGGGCATGGCATCCTTGTCCTGCCTGTCATCGACCAGATAGTCGAAGGTGCGTCCAAGATGCGTGGCCTGCACATCGATGACCACACGGGCTATGGGATCGTGGTCGGCCGGGGTCTTCTCCGCCGGGGCACGCTTGCGCCTGCGCCGCGGTGCCAGACCGTCGAGCGCCGGCTGTTCGGCATGCGTCCCCGTCATTCCTCCAACGTATCACGCGGGACTGTGCGAACGCGGAAGGCGACAAACGAAAAATCGGCACGCACCCGGAACGGATGCGTGCCGATGATCGTTTGCCTCACTTATGCCTTCGTATTGTCCGGCATGTCATTCGGCGATCAGATGGCGGCGATGGCGGACTTGAGCTCCTCGACGCGGTTGGTCTCCTCCCACGGGAACTGCACGTCCTTGCGGCCGAAGTGGCCGTAGGCCGCGGTCTTCGCGTAGATCGGACGCTTGAGATCGAGCTCGTCGATGATGGCGGCGGGGCGCAGGTCGAACACCTTGCGCACGGCCTGCTGGATCTGCTCGCGGGTCACGCCGCCGATCTCGGTGCCGAAGGTCTCCACGTTGATCGAGACGGGGTCGGCCACGCCGATCGCGTACGCCACCTGTACCTCGACGCGGTGGGCGAGGCCGGCGGCCACGATGTTCTTGGCGACCCAACGGGTGGCGTACGCGGCGGAACGGTCCACCTTGGACGGGTCCTTGCCGCTGAACGCGCCGCCGCCGTGATGAGCGGCGCCACCGTAGGTGTCGACGATGATCTTACGACCGGTCAGGCCTGCGTCGGCGGCCGGACCGCCGAGCACGAACGAGCCGGTGGGGTTGACGAGCTGACGGTAGTCGTTGTGCTTCACGGTGTCGTCGAGCACATCGGCCAGCACGGGGTCGATCACATGCTCCTTGAGCTGGCCGCGAAGCCAGTCCTGCGTGACCTCGGGATCATGCTGGGTGGAGATGAGCACGGTGTCCACGCGCAGCGGATGGTCGTTCTCGTCGTATTCGATGGTCACCTGGGTCTTGCCGTCCGGGCGCAGGTGCGGCACTTCGCCGGACTTGCGCACCTCGGCCAAGCGGAAGGCGAGTCGATGGGCCAGGTACACGGGCAGCGGCATGAGCACGTCGGTCTCGTCGGTGGCGTATCCGAACATCACGCCCTGATCGCCGGCGCCCTGGGCCTCGTATCGTTCCTCGCGGCTGGCGGCGGATTCCTGTTCGGTGTTGAGACGGGCGACGCCCTGGTTGATTTCGGCGCTCTGGCCGGTGATGGCGACGATCACGCCACACGAGTCGGCGTCAAGGCCGACCTCGGAGGAGGTGTAGCCAATGCGGCGCAGCGTCTCGCGCACCTTGGCCTGCACGTCTACGTAGCCTTCGGAAGTCACCTCGCCGAATACAAGGAACACGCCCGTGGCGGCCGAGGTCTCTACGGCGACGTGGGACTGGGGGTCCTGACGAAGCAGATCGTCGAGGATCTCGTCGGAGATCTGATCGCAGACCTTGTCGGGGTGGCCTTCGGTTACGGATTCGGCGGAGATGAGCTTGCGCTCCTGATTGGACATATCATTCCTTTCCGGACTTATCGCCCCGCTCTATGGCGAAGCACAATGATACGGTTTGATTTTCTGTTGTGTGGAGGGAAGGCTGTAAAAAAGGGCCCGTGCCTGCCCGATCATGATCGATCGGACGGCGCGAGCCCTCAGTTCGTTCGCTCCTGTCGTTTAGTTCTACACGTCGGCAAGGTCATCGGCAAGTATGTCGGCGATATTCAGCTCGCCGCATCATTCGGCCATGACGTCGTCAACGCATACGCAACGATGGGATCGCCACGAAACAATGGTGTCGGACATCGTCCGAGAACCGGGATGCCCGATACAAGACGGCGAAATCGGAGGGATCAGTTGCCCTCGTTCAGATCGTCCTCGCCGAGCGTTTCCTCGAGAAGACCGTTGTTGATCTCGCGGAAGGCGATGGACAGCGGCTTCTCCTGGTTCTGGTATTCCACCAGCGGGCCGACGTTCTGCAGCAGGCCTTCATTGAGCTGGGTGAAATAGGAGTTGATCTGACGTGCGCGCTTCGCTGCGAAGATGGCGAGCGCGTACTTGGAGTCGGCGTGCTGCATCAGATCGTCGATGGGCGGGTCTGCAAGTCCCTGAGGTTCCGGGCTGGTACCAAGTGCCATTGGTTCTCCAAACTTGAATATATGTGAAAGTACTTTCCTAGGCGAGTGGATTTTACCCCAAACAGGCCGTTTTGTGAAGACCTATTGTGAAAATCCTTCCATATATCGACATTAGCATGCTCATAGGTTCGGCCCGAATGGTTGAATGGGAGCCATGACAGAAATGCGATCCGCAAAACTCATGAATGGGCGCGTATTCGCTGGCGCCCGTGCCCTCTACCGTGCCGCCGGTGTCGACGGCAAGGACTTTGGCAAGCCGATCGTGGCTATCGCAAACTCCTTCGATGAGTTCCTGCCCGGCCATGTCCACCTGAACAAGGTGGGTCGTCTGGTTTCCGAGGCCATCAAGCAGGCGGGCGGTATCCCCCGCGAATTCAACACCATGGCCGTCGACGACGGCATCGCCATGGGCCACACCGGCATGCTGTACTCGCTGCCGAGCCGTGACATCATCGCCGATACTGTCGAATACCAGGTGAACGCGCACTGCGCCGATGCCCTGATCTGCATCCCGAACTGCGACAAGGTGGTCCCGGGTATGCTCATGGCCGCCCTGCGTCTGAACATCCCGACCATCTTCGTTTCCGGAGGTCCGATGGAGGCCGGCACCACGGTGCTCGCCGACGGCACCGTGAAGAAGAACACCGATCTGATCTCCGTGATGTACGCGTCCGCCGACGACAACGTCACCGAGGAGGATCTGCTCAACTACGAGAAGACCGTGTGCCCCACCTGTGGTTCCTGCGCCGGCATGTTCACCGCCAATTCGATGAACTGCCTGACGGAGGCCATCGGCCTGGCTCTGCCGGGCAACGGCACCGTGCTCGCCTCGCACAAGTACCGCAAGGAGCTGTTCGAGAAGGCCGGCCGTGAGATCGTGCATATCGCGAACCGCTACTACCACGAGGACGATGACTCGGTGCTTCCGCGTTCCATCGCCACCAAGCACGCGTTTGAGAACGCCATGACCATGGACGTGGCCATGGGCGGTTCCACCAACACCGTGCTGCACATCCTCGCCATGGCGCAGTCGGCCGACGTGGACTTCACACTTGACGACATCGAACGCATCAGCCACACCGTGCCGTGCATCTGCAAGGCCAGCCCGTCCGGCAAGTGGGAGATCTCCGACGTGCATCGCGCCGGCGGCATCACCGGCATTCTCGGCGAGCTCGATCGCGCCGGCAAGCTGCACCGTGACACGCATTCGGTGGATTACCCGTCGCTTGAGGCCAAGCTTGACGCGTGGGACATCATGCGCCCCACCTGCATCGACGAAGCCAAGCGTCTGTTCCACGCCGCTCCGGGTCATATCATCTCCCCGGATCCGTGGACGCACGAGACGACGTTCGACACGCTCGACACCGATCGTGAGAACGGTGCCATTCACGATATTGATCATCCGGAGATTCACGAGGGCGGTCTGGCCGTGCTGCGTGGCAACCTTGCTCCCGACGGCTGCGTGGTGAAGACCGCCGGCGTGCCGGAGGAGATCTGGAAGTTCCGCGGACCGGCTCTGGTGGTCGAGTCCCAGGAGCAGGCCATCGAGGTGATTCTGAACGATACGCTGAAGCCGGGCATGGCTCTGGTGATTCGCTACGAGGGTCCGAAGGGCGGCCCGGGCATGCAGGAGATGCTGTACCCGACGTCGTTCGTGAAGGGCAAGGGCATCGGCAAGCAGGTGGCCATGCTGACCGATGGTCGTTACTCCGGTGGTTCCTCGGGTCTGGCGATCGGTCATATCGCCCCGGAGGCCGCGAACAAGGGTCCGATCGCGCTGATCAAGAACGGCGATATCATCAACATCGATATCGAGAATCGTCAGGTGAATGTGGAGCTGTCCGATGAGGAGCTGGCTCAGCGTCGCGCCGAGCTGGAGGCCGGTGACGGTTATGTGGCTCACCGCGATCGTAAGGTGTCGCAGGCGCTGAAGGTCTACGCCGCGTTCGCTCGTTCCGCCGACAAGGGCGCAACCCGCGACCCGGAGCTCATCAACAAGCTCTCCGGTCTGGCGTGATCCGGTTGATTGCGGCCCGCTGATTTCGTAAGGTCGCGCAACGCATAAAACGGCGGGGCCGGGATACCACCTTTTTGGTGGATGTCCCGGCCCCGCCGTTTATGTTTTCGTACTGTTGTGGAGTATGAATCTTTTACTGTTTGTGCCGTTTGAGGCATGAAGGCATGGAGTTCGTACGTCTCGGTTGAAGCCCTCCCTCAGTCCGGCTATGCCGGCCAGCTCCCTCCCCCGGAGGGAGCACGATCTCTGCAAGTCCCAACCCCAGTGTTCTCCCTCCCCGGGAGGGAGATGTCACGACAACGTCGTGACAGAGGGAGGGGCCCCAATCAAATCCCCGACCGAAGGACCTCACAATTTCACAGTCCATACCCATCCACCCCAAATCAACGCATGATGCGTGCGGCATCGGCCGGACAGAAGGCGCAGGCGTATATCAATACGTCAAGTCTTCTGCCCGGCCGATGACGCTCCATCATGCGTTGATTTGGTATTCGCGGGCGATGAGGGTCCACAGCTCCTGCGCCGCCTGGTCGACGGTGGTGTTGGTGATGGTGACGTCGAATTCGGATTCGGCGGCGAGTTCGATTTTGGCGGTTTCAAGGCGGCGGGCTTGCTGTTCGGGGGTTTCGGTGCCGCGGCCGATGAGGCGGCGCTTGAGTTCTTCGAAGCTGGGGGGTGCGAGGAAGACGTAGAGGACGTCGAGGCCGAGTTCGGAGGCGCGCTGCTTGACGCGGCGGGCGCCTTGGAGGTCGATTTCGAGGATGGTGGGGGTGTTGGAGGCGAGGTGGTCGAGGACGGGCTGGAGGAGGGTGCCGTAGTGGGCCATGCCGTGGACGACGGCGGTTTCGAGGAATTCGCCGGAGGCTTCTTTGGCTTGGAATTCCTGTTCGGTGAGGAACCAGTAGTTGACGCCGTTGATTTCGCCGGGGCGGGGGGCGCGGGTAGTGGCGGAGACGGAGACCCAGATTTCGGGGTGGTTTTCGCGGAGTTTGGCTTCGACGGTGCCTTTGCCGACGGCGGTGGGACCGGTGAGGACGATGAGGCGGCGGGGACTGGTGGTCATGGTCTTCTCTTTTCTGGTTGGTGGGAACAAATGCACCCGGCGTCCCGCAGGGTGGGCGGGGTGCCGGGTGCGTTTTCGAGTTGGGTCAGAGCTTGGCGGAGCGGCCGTTGATCTTGAAGCGGTCGTTGTTGTTGCCGAGGGTGTCGTTGGCGCGCGGCGTGGTGGCGACGCGTGCCGTGGAGGGCACGTATCGGGTGGACTTCACCGTGGTGGCGGATGACTGGCGACTCTGACTTTGCTGCTGGGTGGCCTGCTGGGAGTAGGAGGCCTGCGGGTTCTGCGGCATCTGGTGGGATGCTGCGGGAATGGTGACCTTAGGCAGTGGCTTGATGTGGACCTGAGGCGGATTGCCGTCGGCCAGATGAGCGGCGGTCAGTGCCGGGTCGATGCCAGGATGGGGGGCTTCGGGTTCGACTGCCTGTTCCTTGTCGCCTTCTTCCATGGCCTCGTAGAGCGCCTGTCGTACGTCGAGGGCGATGGCCTCGGTGGCGGCGGACAGGTCGGCGATTTCGGGGCCTTTGGAGGAGATGGAACGGGAGACGGTGACAAGCACGTTGCCTTTGGTGCCTTTGAAGACGGTTTTGAGGTCCTTGGCTTCGGCGCCTTGCCATCCGTAGCCCGGGGACAGGATCGGGCCGGTGAAGACGGAGGGGTCGACACCGCTGGTCTTCATCCACTGGCCGATGGTGGCGCCGATGATCAGACCGACGGATCCCATGCCTTCCACGCCTTCATTGAAGTTCTGGGCGGCGTGGGCGACGCCGTAGGCCACGGTCTGGCCGGGGAAGTCGCCGCGCTGTCGGATGGCGGACTGCAGGGAGATGCCTTCGGTGTTGGAGGTCACGGAGGCGACGAACACTCCCCTGCCGTTTTCGAGGGCTTCACCGACCAAGTTGGTCAGGGATCGGAAGCCGTAGTACGGCAGCAGGGTGATGGCGTCGGCAAGCATGGGAGCGCCGGGCTTGAGATAGGCGTCGGCCAGTGCCGACACGGTGGTGGGCAGACCGCCACGCAGGCAGTCGACGATGGTGATGACGCCCATCTGGCGGGCGGCGAAGAGTGCCCGCTCGAGCGCAGCGAATCCTTTGGATCCGTAGCGCTCGAACATGGGCATCTGGAACTTCACCGCCGCGGCACGGCCCTGCGCGGCCTGCAGCATGCGCATGGCGAACAGTTCGGCACCTTGCGCATCTACGTTGTAGCCCCATTTGGCCAGAAGTTTACGATGCGGATCGATGCCGACACACAGAGGCCCATACATGTCCATGGACGCCTTGAGTCGTTTACCGAATTCCGAACGTTGGACGATAGTCTGGGCCTCTGCTGCTGTCATTTCAGTTCGCGCCTTTCCAGTTCAAACAGCTGCTGAGCATGCTCCTGGATGCTCAGAATCTGGTAATCCTGCTTCTTGACTGCCTCGATCGCCAGCAGCACCGCCGAGAACTCGGTGATGGTGGTGAACTGCGGCAGATCGGCGGCGATGGCGGCCGCGCGGATGGAGTATCCGTCCGAACGGGAGCCACGCGAGTTGGGGGTGTTGAGCACCATGTCGATCTTGCCCTCTTCGATGAGCTCGACGACGTTCTTTCCGGTGCTGCCTTCGGCATGACGCACCTTGGTCTCGTCAGAGTCGAGACGGCCGGTGATCTTGTCGACGATATTCGACTCGATACCGTAGCGGCGCAGCACGGAGGCAGTGCCTTCGGTGGCCCAGATGTGGAATCCAAGCTCGACCAGACGCACGGCCATCAGCGGCAGCTGACGCTTGTCGGTGTCGTTCACGGAGATGAAGACGTTGCCGCTGGTCGGCAGACCGCCTTCGTAGGCAGCGAGCTGGCTCTTGGCGAACGCGTGCGGGAAGTCGCGATCGAAGCCCATGACCTCGCCGGTGGAACGCATCTCGGGTCCGAGCAGGATGTCCACGGTCTTGCCGACGGGGGTGCGGAAGCGCTTGAACGGCAGCACAGACTCCTTGACGGCGACCGGCTGGCCGCGACGCACGTCACCGCCGTCGCCGTGGGGCAGCAGCAGACCGTTGGCACGCTGATCGGCGATGGTCTCGCCGGCCATGATGCGGGCTGCGGCCTTGGCCAGCGGAGTGCCGGTGGCCTTGGACGCGAACGGCACGGTGCGGGACGCACGCGGGTTGGCCTCGATCACGTACAGGGTGTTCGACATGAACGCGTACTGCACGTTGATCAGACCGCGCACGTTGCAGCCGCGGGAGATGGCCAGCGTGGCCTCGCGCAGGCGACGGATCTGATCGTCGGACAGAGTGCTCGGAGGCAGGGTACAGGCGGCGTCGCCGGAGTGGACGCCAGCTTCCTCCACGTGTTCCATGATGCCGCCGATGTACAGTTCCTCGCCGTCGAACAGGGCGTCGACGTCGATCTCGATGGCGTCGGACAGGAACTTGTCGATGAGCAGCGGGGAGGGCAGACGACCGGAAACGACCATGTCGGCCTTGGCCTCTTCGAGGGCTCGGCCCACGTACTTCTTGAGCTGAGCGTCGTCGTACACGATCTCCATGCCACGACCGCCGAGCACATAGCTCGGACGCACCAGCACCGGGTAGCCGATGTTGGTGGCGGCCTCCTGGGCCTCTTCGAGGCTCAGTGCGGTGCCGTAGCGCGGGGCGTTGAGACCTTCCTTGCGCAGCACCTCGCCGAAGAGCTCACGGTTCTCGGCCAGATCGATGGATTCGGGGGTGGTGCCGAGGATCGGCACGCCGGCGGCCTTGAGTCGGGCGGCGAGCGACAGCGGCGTCTGGCCGCCGAGCTGCACGATCACGCCCTTAACCGGGCCCATCTCCTTCTCGGCCTCGTAGATCTCGAGCACATCCTCGAAGGTGAGGGGCTCGAAATAGAGGCGATCGGACATGTCGTAATCGGTGGACACGGTCTCCGGATTGCAGTTCACCATGATGGTGTCGTAATCCTTGCCGAGCTCCTGCACCGCGTGCACGCAGGTGTAGTCGAACTCGATGCCCTGACCGATGCGGTTCGGGCCAGAGCCGAGGATGATCACGGCCTCGCGCTCGCGCGGACGCAGTTCGGACTCGTCGGCGTAGCAGCTGTAGTAGTACGGCGTGACGGCGTCGAACTCGGCGGCGCAGGTATCGACCGTCTTGTACACGGGGCGCAGACCGTAGGTCCAGCGCAGCTCGCGGATGGTGTTCTCGCCTTCGTCGCCCAGACCACGCAGGTGCGCGATCTGCACGTCGGACAGGCCGGCCTTCTTGCCCTTCTTGAGCAGGGCCGGGGTGAGGGTCTTGGCGCCCTTGATCTCAAGCGCGGTCTGGTCGATCAGCACGAGCTGGGCGATGAACCACGGATCGATCTTAGTGGCCTCGAAGATCTGCTCGGCGCTGGCGCCGCCCCAGATGGCGCGCTGCAGCTGCTGGTAGCGGTGCTCGGTCGGCACCTTGATCTTCTCGAGCAGGTCGGCGACCTCGGCTGCGTCCGGCTTCTCGCCGTCCCAGCTGAAGCCCATGTGACGCTTGTCGATGGAGCGCATGGCCTTGCCCAAGGACTCCTGGAAGTTGCCGCCGAGGGCCATGGCCTCGCCCACGGACTTCATGGAGGTGGTCAGACGCTGCTCGGCGCCCGGGAACTTCTCGAACGCGAAGCGCGGCACCTTGGTGACCACGTAGTCGATGGTCGGCTCGAAGCTGGCCGGCGTGGACTGCGTGATGTCGTTGCGGATCTCGTCGAGGGTGTAGCCGAGGGCCAGCTTGGTGGCGATCTTGGCGATCGGGAAGCCGGTGGCCTTGGAGGCCAGAGCGGAGGAACGGCTCACGCGCGGGTTCATCTCGATGACGATGATGCGACCGGTCTCGGGGTGCACGGCGAACTGGATGTTGCAGCCGCCGGTGTCCACGCCCACGCCGCGGATGATGGCGATGCCAATGTCGCGCAGCTTCTGGTATTCACGGTCGGTAAGGGTGAAGCAGGGGGCCACGGTGATCGAGTCGCCGGTGTGCACGCCCACGGGGTCCACGTTCTCGATCGGGCAGACGACGACCACGTTGTCCTTGCGGTCGCGCATGAGCTCGAGCTCGAATTCCTTCCAGCCCTCGATGCCTTCCTCGATGAGAACCTCGTCGGTGGGCGAGTAGTGGATGCCGGCGCCGGCGATGCGGTGCAGCTCCTCCTCGTTGTGGGCGATACCGGAGCCCAGACCACCCATGGTGAAGCTCGGGCGCACGACCAGCGGGTAGCCGAGCGTGTCGGCGATGCGGTCGCATTCCTCGAGCGAATGGGCGATGAAGGATCGGGCGGATTCGGCGCCGGCCTCGTCCACGACCTTCTTGAAGAGCTCACGATCCTCACCGCGATCGATGGCCTCCAGGGAGGCGCCGATCAGTTCGACGTTGTACTTCTTGAGCACGCCGGCCTCGCCGAGGGCCATGGCGGCGTTCAGGGCCGTCTGGCCGCCCAGAGTGGGCAGCAGTGCGTCGGGGCGTTCCTTGGCGATGATCTTCTCGAGAATCGGAACGCTGATCGGCTCGATGTAGGTGGCATCGGCCATCTCCGGATCGGTCATGATGGTGGCCGGGTTGGAGTTCACCAGAATCACGCGGATGCCCTCTTCGCGAAGCACGCGGCATGCCTGCGTTCCGGAATAATCGAACTCCGCGGCCTGGCCGATGACGATCGGGCCGGAACCGATGACCATTACGGAGTGAATATCGGTGCGCTTAGGCATTGACACTACCTTCCTTGGAATCCTTGTGATTGAGCATGAGATCGACGAAGCGATCGAACAGATACGATGCGTCGTGTGGACCGGCGGCGGCCTCGGGGTGGTACTGCACGGAGAACGCCGGGATATCGATGCATTCGAGGCCCTCGACCACGTCGTCGTTGAGATCGACGTGGCTGACGCGGGCCTTGCCGTAGTGGCCGTTGTCGTATGGGGTGACGACGGGATCGCCGATCGGCGCATCGACGGCGAAGCCATGGTTGTGGGCGGTGACCTCCACCTTGCCGGTGGTCAGGTCCTTGACCGGCTGATTAATGCCGCGATGACCGAACTTGAGCTTGTAGGTACCGAATCCGAGGGCACGACCCAGGATCTGGTTGCCGAAGCAGATGCCGAAGAACGGGTAGCCAGCGTCGAGCACCTGACGCAGCAGCGCCACGGTGTCATCGGCGGTGGACGGGTCACCGGGGCCGTTGGAGAAGAAGACGCCGGTGGGGTTCAGAGCCTGAATCTGCTCGAACGTGGTGGTCATGGGCACGACATGCACACGGCAGCCGCGCTCGGCGAGACGGTGCGGGGTCATGGCCTTGATACCGAGATCCACGGCGACGACGGTGGCCAGCGGATCCTTGCCTTCAAACTCGCCGGTGGGCTCAACGGTGTACGTCTCCTTGGTGGAGACCTCCGGGCCCAGGTTGGAACCGCTCATGGTGGGCTGCGCAGCCACTTTGGCGAGCAGATCGGCGATGGGAAGGACCTTGCCCGACTCGTCGGTCAGGGCGGCGCCGGAGAAGATGCCGGCGCGCATCACACCGGCGGAGCGCAGGTGGCGGACCAGCTTGCGGGTGTCGATGTCGCAGATGCCGACGATGCTCTGCTCCTGCAGGTCATCGTCGAGGCTGCCGGTGGCACGCCAGTTGCTCACCACCGGGCTGGGGTCACGCACCACATAGCCGGACACCCAGATGCGCGAGGATTCGGGATCCTCGCGGTTCACGCCGGTATCACCGATGTGGGGGAATGTCTGGACGACGATCTGACGGTCGTAACTCGGGTCGGTCAGCGTTTCCTGGTAGCCGGTCATGCCCGTGGCGAAGACGATCTCGCCATAGGTCTCGCCAGCGGCTCCATACGGCTGGCCGACGTAGACCTGCCCGTCCTCGAGGACGAGAACGGCATTCGTTGCATCATAGCTACCCACGGCAGTGGGCTCGGACTCGTTGAGGCTCACTAAATCCCCCTTAACAGCGGATTATTTCTGAATTCACCATACCCACGGGCGTGGATATAGGCGTGGTTCAGTCATTGGTGTTTTCTTCTGGTTTTTCTTCGGATTTCGCGGCCACTGCGGTCAGCAGGCCGTGAATGAAGTTGGGCGATTCGGCGTCGCACAGCGTCTTCGCGAGCGACAGCGCCTCATCGATGGCCACGCCGGCGGGAACCTCGTCGTTGTAGACGATCTCCCATGCGGCGATGCGCATGATGTTGCGGTCGACCACCGGCATGCGGGAGACCTTCCAGCTGGTGGAGCACTCCCCCAGCAGAGAGTCGATGTCCTTGCGGTGTTCGGCCACGCCACGCACAATTTCGATGGCGTACTCGGGCAGCGGCGTCTGTGCGCCGGGGTGTTCAATGCGCTCAGCAAGAAGGGACAGGATGTCCTGTCCCTTCTCGTCGGCTTCATACAACGTGTTCAGAGCCCTTTTGCGGGCGGTGGAACGTGCCATGAAGGTGTGATCCCCTTACGATCAGTTCTCGCGACCGAGGTAGGAGCCGTCGCGGGTGTCGACCTTGACCTTCTCGCCCTCGTTGATGAACAGCGGGACCTGGATCTCGGCGCCGGTCTCCACGGTGGCGGGCTTGGTGCCGGCGTTGGAGCGGTTGCCCTGCAGGCCGGGCTCGGTGTGCGTGATGGTCAGCACGACGGAGGCGGGAAGTTCCACGCTCAGCGGGGTGCCGTCGTGGAAGGACACGATGCAGTCGGTGCCTTCCAGCAGGAACTTGGAGTCGACCAGATCGCGCGGGATCATGATCTGATCGTAGGTGGTCATGTCCATGAAGACGAAGTTGTCGCCGTCCTCGTAGGAGTACTGCAGCGTGCGGTTGTCGACGGTCTCGAACTGCATCTTCATGCCGGCGTTGAAGGTCTTGTCGACGATCTTGCCCGACAGCACGTTCTTGATGGTGGTACGCACGAAGGCGGGGCCCTTGCCCGGCTTGACGTGCTGGAACTTGATGACGGTCCACAGCTGGCCGTCGAGGTTCAGGACGGAACCGTTCTTGATGTCATTGGTAGTCTGTGCCACGTTCACTCACCTATTTCGTAATTGATTACAGTGAAGCTTAAAAATAGCCTTGGCTATTATGCCATACCGTCTATACAGGTATGTTCATGCTCCGTTCATATATACGAAAATGCCCCGGACCCGTAGGATCCGAGGCATTTTCTATGACGCTAGTTCAAGCGTGTCGATCGCTCTGAATGAAATCAGGCGAGGATCTTGGTGACACGGCCCGAGCCGACGGTGTGGCCACCCTCGCGCACAGCGAAGGTCAGGCCTTCCTCCATAGCGATCGGCTGGATGAGCTCGACCGTGAAGGTGGCGTGATCGCCGGGCTGAACCATCTCGACGCCTTCCGGCAGGGTGATGACGCCGGTGACGTCGGTGGTGCGGAAGTAGAACTGCGGACGGTAGTTGGAGAAGAACGGCGAGTGACGGCCACCCTCATCCTTGGTCAGCACGTAGACCTCACCCTCGAACTTGGTGTGCGGGGTGACGGAGCCCGGAGCAGCCACAACCTGGCCACGCTCCACGTCGGTGCGGCCGAGGCCACGGAGGAGCAGACCGGTGTTGTCGCCAGCCTCGCAGGAGTCCATCGTCTTGTGGAAGGTCTCGATGGAGGTGACGGTGGTGTTCTGGGTCGGGCGGATACCGACGATCTCGACCGGGGTGTTGACGGCCAGCTGGCCACGCTCAACACGGCCGGTGACAACCGTACCACGACCGGAGATGGTGAAGACGTCCTCGATCGGCATCAGGAACGGCTTGTCGAGGTCGTGGACCGGGGTCGGGATGTACTCGTCGACGGCGTCCATGAGCTTCTTGATCTGCTCAACCCACTTCTCGTGGTCCGGAGCGTCATCGTGCAGAGCGCCGTAGGCGGACACGTGGATGACCGGGCAGTCGCGATCGAAGCCGTTCTCCTCGAGGAGGTCGCGGACTTCTTCCTCAACCAGCTCGATGAGCTCTTCGTCGTCGACCATATCGCACTTGTTCAGGGCGACCAGGATCTTCGGCACGCCAACCTGACGGGCGAGCAGCACGTGCTCGCGGGTCTGGGCCATCGGGCCGTCGGTGGCGGCCACAACGAGGATGGCGCCATCCATCTGGGCAGCACCGGTGATCATGTTCTTCACGAAGTCGGCGTGGCCCGGGCAGTCGACGTGAGCGTAGTGACGCTTCTCGGTCTGGTACTCGATGTGGGCGATGTTGATGGTGATACCGCGAGCGGCCTCTTCCGGAGCGGAATCGATCTGGTTGAAGTCGTACTCCGGGTTGACATCCGGGAACTCCTCGTGCAGCACCTTGGAGATGGCGGCGGTCAGAGTGGTCTTACCGTGATCGACGTGGCCGATGGTACCAATGTTAACGTGCGGCTTAGTACGCTCGTACTTTTCCTTTGCCATGTGTTTTTGTCCTCCTGGACGTCTCGTAGTTTGCCTGTGCAAACCATGCACAAGACACTCTCGACATATTACTGGGTTTTTTGGATTTACGCCACTATATGCGCCTGTCGCCCCAGCGAACAGTAGAAATTCTACTGTCCGCCAAAGACGAAAAGGCGCATGGCGTGGCGCCGATCGCCGACCGTCGCCGGCCGGCGATCAAAGCGTGGCTCACTCGCCGCGCTGGGCCTTGATGATCTCGTCCGAGACGCTCTTCGGCACCTCGGCGTAGGAGTCCATCTGCATGGTGAACATGGCGCGGCCCTGGGTCTTGGAACGCAGGTCGCCGATGTAGCCGAACATCTCGCTCAGCGGCACCTTGGCGTCGATGACCTTGACGCCGGTGGCGTCGGTCATGGACTGGATGTTGCCACGACGCTGGTTCAGATCGCCGATGACGTCGCCCATGTACTCCTCCGGAGTACGGACCTCGACGGCCATGATGGGCTCGAGGATGACGGGCTTGGCCTTCGGAGCAGCCTCCTTGAACGCCATGGAACCGGCGATCTTGAAGGCCATTTCGGAGGAATCGACCGGGTGCATGGCACCGTCGGTGACGGTGGCCTTGACGCCCACGACCGGGAAGCCGGCGAGCACGCCGGACTCCATGGCTTCCTTGACGCCGTCCTCGATCGGCTTGATGAACTCGCCCGAGATGTGACCGCCGGTGACGGTGTTCTCGAACTCGAAGGTCTCGCCGGCCTCGGTGTCGAGCGGCTCGAAGTTCATCAGGACCTTTGCGAACTGGCCGGAACCACCGGTCTGCTTCTTGTGGGTGTATTCCTGGTTCATGACGGCCTTGCGGATGGTCTCGCGGTAGGCCACCTGCGGCTTGCCCTGGTTGCACTCCACCTTGAACTCGCGACGCATACGGTCGACGATGATGTCGAGCTGGAGCTCGCCCATGCCGGAGATCAGGGTCTGGCCGGACTCTTCGTCGGTCTTCACCTGGAAGGTCGGATCCTCTTCGGAGAGCTTCGCCAGAGCGATGCCCATCTTCTCCTGATCGGCCTTGGTCTTCGGCTCCACAGCCACCTCGATCACGGGATCGGGGAAGGTCATGGAATCGAGGGTGATCGGGTTGGCCAGATCGCACAGGGTGTCACCGGTGGTGACGTTCTTCAGACCCACGAAGGTGTAGATGTTACCGGCGGACGCGGAGTCCATCGGGTTCTCCTTGTCGGCGTGCATCTGGAAGATCTTGCCGATGCGCTCCTTCTTCTCGCGGGTGGAGTCGAGCACGGAATCGCCCTGCTTGACCTCGCCGGAGTAGACGCGCACGAACACCAGCTTGCCGTAGAACGGGTGAGTGGAGATCTTGAAGACCAGCGCGGAGAACGGATCCTCCTTGGTGGGCTTGCGGTCGATCTCGACGGACTCGTCGCCGGGCTTGAAGCCCTTGATGGCCGGCACGTCCTCCGGGGACGGCAGGTAGTCGACGACGGCGTCCAGCATCGGCTGCACACCCTTGTCCTTGAAGGCGGAGCCGCAGAACACCGGGAAGGCCTCACGGTTGATGGTGAGCTTGCGCACGGCAGCACGGATCTCCTCGGTGGAGAGCTCCTCGCCACCGAAGTACTTCTCCATCAGAGCGTCGTCGGTCTCGGCCACGGCCTCGATCAGCGCGGTGTGGTACTCCTCGGCCTTGTCCTTGAGGTCCTCAGGAATATCGGTGGTCTCGTACTTGGCGCCGAGGCCCTCGGTGCCGTTCCAGACGTAGGCCTTCATCTCGACCAGGTCGATGACGCCGGCGAAGTCGTTCTCGGCGCCGATCGGCAGCTGCATGACGAGCGGGGTGGCACCCAGCTTGTCCTTGATGGTGTCGACCGAGTAGTAGAAGTTAGCGCCCAGCTTGTCCATCTTGTTGATGAAGCAGATACGCGGGACGGAGTACTTGTCGGCCTGACGCCACACGGTCTCGGACTGCGGCTCCACACCTTCCTTGCCGTCGAACACGGCAACGGCGCCATCGAGCACGCGCAGGGAGCGCTCCACCTCGGCCGTGAAGTCCACGTGGCCGGGGGTGTCGATGATGTTGATCTGGAACTTGTCCTTGGTGTCGTGGGTCTGACGGTTCCAGAAGCAGGTGGTGGCGGCGGACTGGATGGTGATGCCGCGCTCCTGCTCCTGAGCCATGAAGTCCATCGTCGCGGCGCCGTCGTGCACCTCGCCGATCTTGTAGTTCACGCCGGTGTAGTACAGGATACGTTCCGTCGTGGTGGTCTTACCGGCATCGATGTGGGCCATGATGCCGATGTTGCGGACCTTGTTCAGATCCGAAAGCACGTCTTGTGCCATTGGTATTCCTTAACTCTTATCCGAACGAAATTACCAGCGGTAATGAGCGAAGGCCTTGTTGGCCTCTGCCATCTTATGAGTATCCTCGCGACGCTTGACAGAAGCACCGAGACCGTTGGAGGCATCGAGGATTTCGTTGGCCAGACGCTCGGCCATGGTCTTCTCACGACGGGCGCGAGAGAAGTCGGTCAGCCAGCGCAGGGACAGGGTGTTGGCGCGGTTCGGCTTGACCTCGACCGGCACCTGGTAGGTGGCGCCACCGACACGGCGGGAACGCACCTCGAGGGACGGACGGATGTTGTCCAGAGCGCGCTTCAGCACGGAAACGGGCTCCTGGTCGGTCTTCTCCTTGACGATATCGAGCGCGGAGTACACGATGTTCTCGGCGATCGACTTCTTGCCGTCGAGCAGAATCTTGTTGATGAGCTGGGCAACCACCGTCGAACCGTAGATCGGATCGGGCAGGAGCTGGTGCTTCTTAGCGGGTCCTTTACGTGACATTTCTCTTACTTCGCCTTCTTTGCTCCGTACAGGGAACGACCCTGCTTGCGGTCCTTGACACCCTGGGTATCGAGCGCACCACGCACGATGTGGTAACGCACACCCGGCAGATCCTTCACACGGCCGCCGCGCACGAGCACGATGGAGTGCTCCTGCAGGTTGTGGCCCTCGCCCGGAATGTAGGCGGTGACTTCGATGCCGGAGGAAAGGCGCACACGGGCGACCTTACGCAGAGCCGAGTTCGGCTTCTTCGGGGTGGTGGTGTAGACACGGGTGCACACGCCGCGACGCAGCGGGCTGCCCTTCAGCGCCAAGGTCTTCGACTTCTTGGGCTTCGGCTGACGTCCCTTACGGACGAGCTGTTCAATCGTAGGCAACTTAAGTTCTCCGATTCACATGGATTACTGTTCTTCTGTGGAACCGCCACACTGCGGCACCAAGACACGTTCCACAAATCGGAAAGTCGTATCAGCCACAGTCCACCGGCCCGATGGCCCTTCATCCTCAACTCGCCGTTACCGGTTCGTTTCCTTGGAATCCGGGATGTCCCACTCGAACGCAGCCCTAACATATGCCGCGTTAATGGCACACACGAATATTTACTATATCACGAGGCAAGACATTGCGACACGCCGTCGGCCAGAACCCAGCATTGTGCGAGGATTTGGTAGTCACAACGAACTTGGTAGTCCAAACGCGACAGTGTGAGCCTTCACAAGGCATCGATCATGTCGCGTTCGGACTACCAAATCAGAACGGACTACCACATTGTCTCGTTCGGACTACCAAAATGGATTGAGCTACCAATCGGCCCGATCGCGCCGATCAGAGGTCGAAACCGAGCTCGCGGGCGGCGTCGGTGGGCACCGGGTCCTCGCACCAGTAGTCCTCAAGGTTGTCGTAGGTGGTCAGGCTGCGGATCTCGGCCTTGTCGATGTACAGCTCGCCGCTCAGGTGGTCGGTCTCATGCTGGAAGATGCGCGCCGGCCATCCGTGCAACTGTTCCTTGTGGTGCTGGCCGTTCTCGTCGTCCCACTCGGCCGTGATGTCGAGCCAGCGGCGACGCACCGCCTGGTAGCCATCGAAGCTCAGGCAACCCTCGTAGAAGCTGGCGGTCTTGTCTCCCACCGGCGTGTACACGGGGTTGATGATCACGTGGAACGGGAACTCGGCCACCTCGCGCGGATCGTCCTCGTCATCACGGATGTGATCCTCCACCACGGCCATGGCGAGACCCAGACCGATCTGAGTGGCCGCGAGTCCGACGCCGGGGGCCTCAAGCATGGTGTGGCGCATGGTCTCGATAAGCTTCTTCAGCGTATTCTTCGACAGCTGCCCCGCGTAGCGCACGGTCTGTTGACGCAGCACCGGCTCGCCGGCCTGCACGATGGGTAGCAGTCCGTCGTTGGCCTTGGCGTCCTTGAGCATGAGCTCCACATCGCGATTGAGCGCCATGTCGACCTTGCTGTTCTTTCCAAACATATCGATTCTCCTTTGAATAGGTCGCGCCTCGCGCTGCCGGCGCGGCAACGAGAGGCGCGAACATACGGGATACGGGATCGCCTATGGGCGAATACCGACGATTACAGGGCGAGCTCGTCGGCCACGACCTGGGCCAGACGGGCGCACACCTCGTCGGCCTGCTCCTGCGTGGCGGCCTCGGCCATCACGCGCACCAGCGGCTCGGTGCCGGACGGGCGCAGCAGCACGCGGCCGGTGTCGCCGAGCAGCTTCTCTTCGCGTTCCACAGCAGCCTGCACCTTGGCATTCGTGCTGGCGGCCATCTTGTCGACGTTCGGCACGTTGACGAGCTGCTGCGGCAGCTGCGGGAAGTCGGCGGCCAGCTCCTTGAGGCTCTTGCCGGACTTGACGACCTCGTTGCACAGCGTGAGCGCGGTGAGCGTGCCGTCGCCGGTGGTGGCGAACTCGCGGTTGATCACATGGCCGGACTGCTCGCCGCCCAGCGAGTAGTCGCCCTTGAGCATCTCCTCGAGCACGTAGCGGTCGCCCACGCTGGTCTGCACGGTCTTGATGCCCATGTCCTTGAGGGCCAGCTTGAGGCCGAGGTTGCTCATCACGGTCACGACGAGCGTGTCGTGGTTGAGCTTGCCCTCGCGCTTCTTGGCGCGGGCGAGGATGCCCATGATCTGATCGCCGTTGACCATGTTGCCGTCCTCGTCCACGGCGAGGCAGCGATCGGCGTCGCCGTCGAACGCCACGCCCATCACGGCGTCAGACGCCTTGACCATGGCCTGCAGCTGCTCGGGGTGCGTGCTGCCGGCGTGCTTGTTGATGTTGTAGCCGTCGGGGGACGCGTTGATCACGATCACGTCGGCGCCGGCGCGGCGCAGCGCGGTGGGGGCCACCACGGAGGTGGCACCGTTAGCACAGTCGGCCACGATCTTCAGGCCCTTGAGCGGCTTGGTCTGCGTCTTGTCGTCGTTGAGCGGCGCGATAGCGGAGACCAGATGGTCGATGTACAGCTTGGTGGCGGTCTCCGTGTCATGCGAGATACGGCCGACGCCGGCACCGGTCGGACGGTCCCAGTCCTTGCCGAGCACGTCCTCGATCTCGTCCTCCTTGCTGTCGGGCAGCTTGAAGCCGCCGCGCGCGAAGAACTTGATGCCGTTGTCGGGCATGGGGTTGTGGGACGCGGAGATCACGGCGCCCATCTCGACGTTGAGTACGCTGGTCAGGAAGGCCACGCCGGGCGTGGGGATGATACCGGCGTCGATCACGTCGAATCCGCCGGCGCTCATGCCTGCGGACAGTGCGGCCGCAAGAAAATCACCGGAAACGCGGGTGTCTCGGCCGACCAAGGCACGTCGACGTCCCTCGCTCTGCTCATCCCCCAACACACGGACGGCGGCATCGCCCAGATCGAGCGCAAGCTGTGCGGTCAGATCACGGTTCGCCAATCCACGAACACCATCGGTTCCGAACATACGTGGCATGTTCTGTCATCCTCGCTATCTTAGAAGCATTGATACGTGCACCATGGTACTCAAGACTCCCCATCAACCGCCGTCGTTGACAAAAATACTGCCCGTTTTCCCCGCATTTGCCGTATGGGCCGCCGACGTCGATCCTCGGCCGGCGAATCGTATGATGTGATAGGTTCCGATTAGTCGATCGAGGAGACATGATGGGCGAAGGCGCGATGCGTCAGGACGGCGTACTGGTCCGAATCACGGGATACGACGAGGGGCGCGCGCACTACTACGGCGTGATGCCGAACGGTCATGCCACCCAGCTGACCTTTCCCAACCAGGAGGTGCTCGACATCGGCGACGTGATGCTGGTGGGCACGGATTTCTATGTGAAGGCGCCGGAATCTGCGTGGCCCGTGAAGCCCCGCGTGGGCGTGGTCCGGCGTGCACTCGACGACTGCGTGATCCTGGAAACCTCCGACGGACTGGAGATCCTGGAGGGGGATTATCCGCAGAGCATCACGCCGGGCAACACGGTGGAGTTCACCGACCTGTTCGGCATCGAACGCGTGCTGTGGCCCACGGCCATCCGTCCGGGGGAAAGCGACCACGACGACGACATCAAGCAGTATCGGATCACGCCGGGCGACGATCCGTCGCTCACCTTCGCCTCGTTCGGCGGCTATGAGCAGGTGATCGTCCGCGCCAAGGAGTTGATCGAGACCCAGCTCGGCAACAGCGAGCAGATGCGAGCGATCGGCGCGAAGCCGATCAAGGGCGTGATCTTCACCGGCGCGCCGGGAACCGGTAAGACCCATCTGGCAAGGATCATCGCCAACGTGGCGGACGCGCAGTTCTATCTCGTCTCCGGGCCGACGATCGTCAGCAAATACGTGGGCGACAGCGAGGAGACGCTGCGCATGATCTTCGCCGCAGCGCAGAGCGACCGGAGGGCGATCATCTTCTTCGATGAGATCGATTCCATCGCCGGTTCCCGTGAATCCGACACGAACGGCGTGGGCAAGCGTCTGGTGGCACAGCTGCTGACGCTAATGGACGGGTTCGCGTCCAAGGGCAATGTGGTGGTGGTCGCGGCGACCAACCGCATCGAGGACGTCGATCCGGCGCTGCTGCGCCCGGGGCGGTTCGACTGGCAGATCCCGTTCCCCATGCCCAGCGAACATGACCGACTGGGGATCCTGCGCGTGCAGGAGCGCGCGCTGCGCACCGAAGGCGAGCTGCCGCTGGCCGAGATCGCCGCCCGTACGGAGGGCTGGAGCGGGGCGGAGGTGTGCGCTATCTGGACCGAGGCGGCGCTGGTTGCGGCCAGGGACCGGCGCAGCGCAATCCGATCGGATGATCTCATGACCGCGTTCGAACGGGTCGAGCGCCGTCCGGAGTTGCATCGACACGTCGGGTGAACGACCGGCAACAAGACGACAACAAGACGACAAAGGGTGCCGTCCCTGCCCGGCAAAACCGGTACGGAACGGCACCCGTGAAAGTCGACGATGCTCAGCCGATGATCGAACAGGTCACTCGCTGGCCTTGGTGTAGAGCTTTCCGCCCTGGGCGCGGAACTTCTCGCTCATCTGGTCCATGCCCGCGGCGATGTCCTCGGCGCTCATAGCCGTACCGGACTTCACCCCGCTGTCGGCGACCGCCTGCGCGGCGACCTCGGCGGCCGCCGGAACCTTGCCGGCGAGGGTGTCCTGCACCAGCTGCTCCTGCTGCGCGGCGTTGCCGAACTTCTTACGGATGTTCTGCGAAATGGCCATGGAGCAGAACTTCGGTCCGCACATGGAGCAGAAGTGCGCCATCTTGGCAGGCTCGGCGGGCAGGGTCTCGTCGTGGAAGGCGATGGCCGTGTCCGGATCGTAGCTCAGGTTGAACTGGTCGAGCCAGCGGAACTCGAAACGGGCCTTGGAAATGGCGTCGTCGCGGTCCTGCGCATGCGGATGATGCTTGGCGATATCGGCCGCGTGACAGGCGATCTTGTAGGCGATCACGCCCTGCTTCACGTCGTCCTTGTTCGGCAGGCCGAGGTGTTCCTTCGGCGTCACGTAGCACAGCATGGCCGTGCCGTAGCTGGCGATCTCCACGCCGCCGATGGCGGACGTGATGTGGTCGTAGCCGGGGGCGGTATCGGTGGTGAGCGGTCCGAGCGTGTAGAACGGCGCGCCGGAGCACACGGCCTTCTCCAGCTCGATGTTCATGCGCACGGTGTCGAACGGAATGTGGCCGGGGCCTTCGATCATCACCTGCACGTCCTTGGCCCACGCGCGCTGGGTAAGCTCGCCAAGCGTCATGAGCTCGGCCAGCTGCGCGGCGTCGTTCGCGTCGGCAAGCGAACCGGGGCGCAGACCGTCGCCCAGAGAGAACGCCACGTCGTACTTGGCGAAGATGTCGCACAGCTCGTCGAAGTGCGTGTACAGGAAGCTCTCCTGATGATGCTGCAGGCACCATTCGGCCATGATCGAGCCACCGCGCGAGACGATGCCCGTCACGCGGTTGGCGGTGAGCGGCACGAAGCGCAGCAGTACGCCGGCGTGGATGGTCATGTAGTCCACGCCCTGCTCGCACTGTTCGATCACGGTGTCGCGGAACAGCTCCCAGCTGAGCTTGGACGCGTCGTCCTCCACCTTCTCGAGGGCCTGGTACATCGGCACGGTGCCGATCGGAACCGGAGAGTTGCGCAGGATCCACTCTCGGGTGGTGTGGATGTCGTTGCCGGTGGACAGGTCCATCACGGTGTCGGCGCCCCACTTGGTGGCCCAGGTGAGCTTCTCCACCTCCTCGTCGATGGAGCTGGTGACCGCGGAGTTGCCCATGTTGGCGTTGAGCTTGGTGAGGAACTTCTCGCCGATGATCATCGGCTCGGCCTCGGGGTGGTTGATGTTGCACGGCATGACGGCGTGACCGGAGGCGAGCTCGGAACGCACGAGCTCCACATCGCAGTTCTCACGCTCGGCGACGAACCGCATCTCGGGGGTGATGATGCCGTGACGGGCGTACCACATCTGGGTCACCGGGTGGTCCTTGGCCTTCATCGGGTTGTGGCGGCGGCCGCGCCATTCCTTGGTGGCCTTGCCGCGCTTCATGGCGCGCTTGCCGTCGTCGGCGAGATTGCGGCGTCGGCCCTCATACTCCTCGACGTCGCCGCGGTCCTTGATCCATTCGAGGCGCAGCGGCTTCAGACCCTCCTTGGGATCGCACTTGGGGCCTTCGGTGCTGTAGTCGATGAACGGCGGGTTGGGGCCCACGCCGGGGGTGTCGGACAGCTTGATCTCGGTGTACGGCACCTCGAGATCATAGGAGCCGTGCTGGTTCTCGAAGTGCACGGTCTTGGTCTTGCGGATGTGCGCCTTGTCGCGCTGCTTGGAGTCGCGGGCGGCGATGTCCACGCGCTGCTGCTTGGCGAGCTTGGCCGCAGCCTTGGCCTCCTTGGCGTTGGTGAACTTCTTCGGGGAGCCGGTCTCCGCTGCGGCGGGAGCGGCTTCCTGCGGCGCGCTGGCCTTGCGCGGCGCATAGCCGTGGCGGCGTCCGTCTCGGTTCGCATTCCACGCATCGACGAGTCCGCGCATGGCGGCTTCGGGATCGGCGGCCTTCGACACCTGTTCGGAAACGTAGAATCCCGCGGCTTTGCTACCGGCCAGTCCCGGCACGTCGTCCGCGGTGACGCCCTCGCCGACCACCACCGGGTAGACGCAGGCGGTGGCCATGGTGTTCACCCTCTCGAGCGTGAGCAGCGTACCATGCTCATCGGCGAGCGCGGCCTGTTCCTGTTCGGCGGTGGGCATGTGCACGGGGAATCCGGAGATGTAGTCGAGGCATCCTTCGGGGATCTCGTTGAGGATGGGGACGAGTCCTTCGATCTGTGCGTCGAGGCCGATGATCGCCTCGTTGCCGAGCAGTTCGCGGGCCTCGCGTACCTCCATGTCGTTCGGTCCGAGGTGTACGCCGTCGATCTTGATGCCCTTTCGACGACACTGCCAGACCACGTCGGCGCGTCCGTCGATCACGAAGGCCACGGTGTCGGACTTGCCGTTGTCTTCGATGATCTGCGCAATGTCGCCGGCCAGTGCGGTGAGTTCGCGCGCGGTGACGTGGCGTGCGGAGAGTCGGATGAATGTGGCGCCGCCGCGCAGCGCGTCGTCGACCACGTCGGTGATGGGCCTGTCCCCCACGGTGTGGGGTCCGACGACGAACGAGGCGGAGAGATCGAAGTCGTCGCGCATCGACACGTACGGATAGGCGTTTGCTGATTGTGCAGGATCCTGCATGAGATGTTCCTAACTTCCTACGGCGGCATTACCCGGCCAGGTTCTACGGTCTCGGACGCTTTCCGATCTCAGCCCTCGCATTTGGGCACCCGTGTGGACGTCTTCTACGCTATCACCGCATGCAATGATTTCCACTATCGCTCTGGCGTGTCGTGTAAGTTCGTGGTAGGTAATCACGTTCTGCGAGCGTCGGTTCACGCCGTTCCTGCACTACTCCCGTGCGATGGTGGTGTCGGCGAGCTTGTACTCCCCCAATGTGGTGACGGTGAAATCCTTCACCTGGTCGCGTACGGCGAACAGGCCGGGCTTATACACCAGTGGAATCTCGGGGGCCTCGTCGGCGATGATCTGCTGTACTTCGGCGTAGTACTTGAGTCTGGTCGCACGGTCGGAGTCGGCGGCGGCCTTGTTGATCAGATCGTCCACTTGGGGATTGTCGTATCCGGAGTTCACGTTCGCGCTGGACGAGAACATGTACTGCATCCATTCGTCGGGGTCGGAGATGTCGTTGGTCATCTCGAACATGGCCACATCGAAGTCGCCGGACGTGCGATTGGAATACACGGTGGTGGAGTCCAGCGTCTGCAATGTCACGTCCACGCCGAGTTCCTTCCACGACTCCTGCAGGATCTGCGCCAGCATCGACTTTTCCGGATCGCCGGACTGCACCTGGATCGTCAGCGAGAAATGTTTGGGAGCGTTCGACTTGGCGAGTTCGCCCTTGGCCTTCTTCATGCTGTATTGGAGGTCCTTCACGTCCTTGGAGTAGCCCATGAGGTTCTTCGACAGCATGGAGTTCGCCGATTCGGCCTGACCGTAGTACACGGCGCGCACGATGGCCTGCTTGTCGATGGCGTAGGCGAGCGCGCGGCGTACGTGCACGTCGTCGAGCGGCTTTTTGCGGTTGTTGAGGTTCACCCAGATCAATGATGTGGACGGGAACGATGCGACGTGCACGTTCTTGGTCTTGTTGAGCGCCGATACGGATACCGCGGTGGGGAATTCGTCGATCTGCGCCTGGCCGGACTGGACCATCTGACTGCGCGTGTTGGCGTCGGCCACGTATTTGAAGGTCACCGAGTTCAGCCGCGGCCTATTCTTCTCCCAGTAGTCGTCGTTTCGTACGAATCTGATGTAGTCGCCCTTCTTCCATTCGCCCACCTTGTATGGTCCGGTGCCAATGGGATGGGAGCGGAATTCGGTCTCGCTCATGCCGGCGAAGTCGGCGGGCATGATCGATATGGCGGACATCGATAGGTCGCTGAGCAGCGGCGCCCATGGTTCGGACAGATCGAGCCGTACCGTGTAGTCGTCGATCACGTCCACGCCGCTGATCGCCTCGAACAGGAACTGCCACGGCTTGTCGTCGCGGGCGGTGCGGGCGAAGTCGATGGAGAACTTCACGTCCTTGGCGGTCATTTCGGCACCGTTGTGGAAGGTCACGCCGTGACGCAGACGGAACGTCCATGACAATCCGTCGTCGGACTCCTGCCAGGATTCCGCCAGTCCCGGTTCCACGCCCGAACCGTCGGTCTTGTTGCGGGTAAGGGTCTGGTAGACCTGCTGGATGGCCCAGATGTCACCGTTGCTGTATCCGGTGGCGGGCAGCATGTCGGTGGTCTCCAGCGAGCGCGCCACTACCAAGTCCTGGGTGTCGGCCGCGGTCGATTGGGAGCCGCATGCCGCCATGGATACGGTCATCACCACGGCAAGCGCCACGGCCGCCGCCCTGCGCATCATCGATATCGTTCGCATCATGCCTGCTCCTTGTTCCGTTCCGCCGACAGTCGTTCCACATAGGCGCTAGACAGTTTGGGAATGGCGTCGATCAGCCGTCGCGTATACGCGTTCGTCGGATTGCTGAACACCTGCTCGGTGGGGCCTTCCTCCACCAGATCGCCGTGGTAGATCACATAGGTGCGTTCGCAGATGGAGCGCACGATGTTCAGGTCGTGCGAGATGAACAGGATCGACAGGTCGAGTCGTCGGTTGAGGTCCATGAGCAGGTTGATGATGCCCGCCTGCACGGAGACGTCGAGCGCGGCAGTGGGTTCGTCGGCGATGAGCAGCCATGGGCGTACGGCGAGCGCACGGGCGATGGCCACGCGTTGGCGTTGGCCGCCGGACATCTCCGCGGGCAGCGCGTCGAGCATTTCCGCCGGCAGTTCGACCAGGTTCATCAGGTATTCGCAGTAGTCGTCGGCCTGCGTGACCATGACCACCTTGTGGTAGAGGATCACTTCGCGCAGCATCTTGCGTACGGTCAGGCGCGGGTCGAGCGAGGCGTATGGGTCCTGAAAGACCATTTGGATTTCGCGCCATTGTTCGCGTGTGCGTTGGTGTCCGAGCTCGTGACCGTCGAATTCGATGACGCCCGTGTAGTTGTCGTTGAGTCCGACGACGGCGCGGGAGATGGTGGATTTGCCTGAGCCGGATTCGCCTACGAGTCCGACGATCTCGCCGAGATCCACATGCAGGTTGGCGTGTTTGACGGCGGTGAATCGGGTCTTGCGGCCGTGCTGGCGGGTGACGAATTCGATGTTCAGGCCGCGTACGTCGAGCAGTCGGGTCTGGCGTGGGCTTGGTTTGGAGGCGTCGCCGAAGGGGTTGATGATGCGCCCTTCGATGCCGGACCGTTCCGCCTTGGCTTCTGCCGTGGCGATCATGTCGTTCCATGTGGCCATGATCAGTCTCCCTTCTCGCTGGTCTTGTCGTCGATTGCGCCGGTGTTCGTCGCGGCCCGCATGGCGCCTTTGAGATATGGCGTGGAGCTGAGCAGCTGGCGTGTGTAGTCGTCCTGTGGGGTGTCGAATACGTCGCGCAGCGTACCGTCCTCCACGATCGAACCGTGATAGATCACGCTGAGTGTTTCGCACAGTTGGGAGACGACGGCCAGATCATGCGTCACGTACAGCAGTGCGGTGCCGGAGTCGGCGACGGATCGGAAGATGTCGAGGATCTGACGCTGGATGGTCACGTCGAGCGCGGTGGTGGGCTCGTCGCATAGCAGTACCTTGGGCTTGCAGGCGATGGCCGCGGCGATCATCACACGCTGCCGCATGCCGCCGGACAATTCGAATGGGTAAGAGTCGAACCGGTCCTCGGGATTGGTGATGCCCACGCTCGTCATGAGTTCGATGGCCCGGGATCTGGCGGCGGCACGGCTGAGATGCTCCTGCTCGCGCAGCGCGTCCACAATCTGCCAGCCGACCTTCATGATGGGGTTCAACGCCACGGCGGGCTCCTGAAACACCATGGACACACCCTTGCCGCGCATGGAGGAATCGTAGTTCGGCGCATCCGGTCCAAGCACTTCGTGTCCGCAGATTCGAATGAGGCCAGAGCGGTAGTGGGCGCCTTTGGAGAACAGTCCCATCACGGCGCGCAACGTCAGGCTTTTGCCGGAACCGGATTCGCCCACCAGACCGTGGGATTCGCCGGGACGCACGCGGATGGTGAGGCCCTTCACTGCGGGCACGCGTTCGCCGTGCTTGTCCACGTCGATGGTGAGATCGACGATTTCGAGTGCGTATTCGTAATCATGGGCGGTCATGTTAGCGCCTCACTTTCAGCACATTGGCAAGTCCGTCGCCGATGAACGACAGTGCCAGGGAGATCAGGACGATGACGATGGTGGGGATGACGGTGAGGCTGTAGACGCCGGCGGCGAGGAACTGCTGTCCGTCGTTCATCATCTGTCCCCAATCGGGGGTGGGTGGCACGATGCCGAGTCCGAAGTAGCTGAGCGTGACGATGATGCCGAGGTTCACCACGATGTCGCTCATGGCGTAGACGATGCCCTGCGAGGCGATGTTGGGGATCACGTGCCGGAACAGGACCCACCCGTCGGAGAAGCCTGACGCCTTGCAGCTGGCGATGAACTCGCGATCACGCAGGATCAGCGTCTCGCCGCGGCTGATGCGCGTGTATGGCACCCAAGAGACGGCGGAGATGGCGATGAAGATGGACATGCCGCCGTTGCCGAGCACGAACACCAGTACGATGACCAGCACGTAGAACGGGAAGGACGAGACCAGATCGGCGAGTCGCATGATCACGGTGGGCAACGGACCATCGAAGTAGCCGGCCACCGCGCCCAGGATAGTGCCGATCACCAGCGGTGTGAATACGGCCATGACGGCGACGAACAGATCAATGCGTCCGCCGTACAGCAGTCTCGCCCAGATGTCGCGCCCATACTGGTCGGTGCCGAGCGGATGCGCGGACGACGATCCCAGCATGGCCTCACGCAGGCTCTGATGCGTGGGATCGTAGGGGGTGAGCAGTGGCGCGGCGATGACGAGCAGTGCGATCAGCCCGAGCAGTACGCAGCCGATGACGATCTCGACGTTGACGTGGCGCCGTGTGCGTAGCTTGGTTCCGGTGAGCTTGATCCGGGCATAGTCCTTGCTGGCCTGAGCCACGGGAATCCTGGTTTCCGACATGTCGTTCTCCTCTCTCATCCACGTTTGGCGGCACGCGGATCGAGTGCGCCGTATACGAGATCGGTGATCAGGTAGACCAGCACCACGATGATGCCGAACACCACGGTGAGGGTCTGCACCACGGGAAGGTCGCGCTTCATCACGGAATCCATGAGCAGCTGGCCAAGGCCGGGGACCGCGAACACGTTCTCCACCACGAGCGTGCCTCCCACCAGGAATCCGACCTGGATGCCGAGCACGGAGACCGCGGAGATGGACCCGTTACGCAACGCGTAGTCGAACAGCACGGCGTGGGAGCTCAGCCCCTTGGCCCTGCCGAAGTTCACGTATTCGCTGTTCACGGAGTCCTGCAACGACTGCGTGAGGCTACGGATGATGATCGGCGCGATGGAGACGGCCACCGCGAACGAGGGCAGGACGAGCGCGGCGATATCTACTCCTCCGGAGACCGAGCCGATGGGGAACCATCCAAGCTGGATGGCGAAGATCTGCAACAGGATCGCGCCGAGGAAGAACGTGGGCCATCCCTGTGCCACGGCGTTGAGCACGCGAACGAATTCGGTCACCACGCGCGAACCGCTGGTGGCCACCCAGACGCTCAGTGGCAGGGCGATGAGCACGGCGAATACCGCTGCCAGCACCATGATGATCAACGTGACCGGCAGACGAGTGGCAATGAGTTCCGACACCGGCGCCTTGGCGGAATATGAGGTGCCGAGGTTCCCGGTGCACAGATCGCCGAGGAATCGCAGATACTGTCGCCAGAGCGGATCGTTGAGCCCCCAGGATTCACGCAGCGCGGCTAGCGCCTGTCTGCTGGCCTTGGGGCCGAGCGCCTGCACGGCCGGGTCTCCGGGGGTGAGCTTGAGCAGGAAGAAGGTGAGTGTGGCGCAACCCCATACGGTGGGGATGAGCAGCAGCAGTCGTTTTCCTATGTATAGCCATTTCAATCCACTCATGGTCCTTGCTTCCTCTCGTATAGGGTTCTGTACGGGATTGTTCCTCGCCGGGAAGCCTTGGACAATGGACGATCAATACAGTTGATTCACGATAATGGACACTATATCCATCAATGCATTGGTGTGAAACAATGCCTATCATATGGATGATGATGGCCGATAACCGTTGGAATTACAGACGATTCGTGTGATTCCGCCGATGTCGGCACACCATTGTGCGTAACATGCGGAACACATGACCGCAGAAAGAATCTAACGTGGAATTTACATGTCAGCCGCGTAGGAACGAACAGGCGATCCACAGCCTCACGCGCGACGCCTCCTGGCCAAGATCCAATCCGAGCAGACGTTCGATCTTGGCCAGACGATTCTCCACGGTATGACGATGCACGCCGAGCGCCTTGGCCGTGGCACCCACGTTGAACGAGACGGCAAGCAGCTCGCGGATGGTCACCATCAGCGCGTCGGATTCCTGCCGCGGCAGTCGGCGCAGTGGCCGAAGCAGTTCGACGGCGTAGGCGGTCGCCAGTTCCGAGCGAATCAGTTCATGCGCGGAAAGGTCGATGAGCGTTCGCTCGCCGCCCAGACGGTTGCGATGCATGTCCTGCACGGCCGGAGCGAAGCATTCCCCCACGGAACGCCATGAAGGACATGTCGCGGAACCGCAGTAGCAGTCGTCGCGCGTGCACAGGGCTCCCAATACGGTCGACGAGTCGTCCTCGCCGACGATCAGCCACAACCGTCGATCATATATGCCGAAGACCGCCGCGCCGGAGCCGGGCATGGGGTCTGCGCCGGCATCTAGACGCTCATACAGTCGTTGTACGGCGTCATCACCATCCACACAGATCAGCCGCAGCGGCGGTCGTGGCATGGACGGCCAGAGCTCGCCTATCATCGTCAGCATGGCGCCGCTGTGGCCGTCGGCGAGCGCGGAGAGCACCGCAGTGCGCAGCCGGCCGATGCGTCGTGCCGATGATTGCAGTCGCGGCACGATGACCGACAGCACGTCGGCAGCGATCATGGTCAGCGAACGTAATTGCACGTCAGTGCGTGCGTCCTGTGGTGCGGCGATCACGATGATGCCGGTGAGCACGCCGCCGGGCGCGCCGTCGGATGGGGCACGGACCGCGCATGCGCAGTGGCTGTGGCCGTTCTGCGTGCCGAACACGGTGGTCAGTCCCGGGTTGGCGTGTGCCTGCGCGGCTTTGGAGGCGAGGCGCATGGCCCAGTCCTGGGCCTGTTTGCCGAAGGTGCGGTTGGAGATGTCGATCACCGTGCCGTCGGCGTCCACATAGGCCGCCCATCCTCCGAGTAGCCGGGCTGCGGCCGTGATCACGCCGTGAAGCGGGTTATCGTCGGCCGCGGCCTTGAGCATCTGCCGTTGCATGAGCAGGGACCGGCGCATGGTCTCGTCGTGGCGGTCGGCGATGGCCTGCGAGACGGTTTTGACGACGGCGAGGAACGGGATTTCCAATGGCACGTCGAACATCGGCAGTCCCGCGCGTGACGCCGCGTCGATGAGGGCGGCCGGCGCGGCCGGATGCTTGACGCCCACGCCGAATCCGACGGCGAGCACGCCGGCCTGTACCAGCTGGGAGATGTAGCAGTCGCACCACTGCCGGTATGCCTCGCGTTCGTCCGTGAAGCGGGCGGGCAGTCCGACGGCCTTGCGCGCGGACACCAGCAGCGCGTGATCGTCGTCGGCGTCCATGGATTCCGTGGGGAAATTCGTGCCGGTGGTGAGCAGCACCTCGCCGGGCTCGCTCCACATGGCGATGTCGGCGATCTCGGCGGGGTGCACCCAGGATATGGGTCGATCGAGCGCGCCGGGCTCTCCGGGGCAGGTCAGTCGCAGACCCAGCCCCGGTTCGTCGAGCAGTCGACGAAGCGTGATGCCGTCGGGCGTCTGGTCACGCTTCGATGAGGCGACGTTCATGTCGTTCGCGATTCCGGCCGGTTTCTCCATGGATCCACGGATCCGCTACTACTGCAAGGACTCGTTGTAGCGCTGCACGGCGAGGGTTCGCTTGGAACCGGCGAGGTTCTCGACGACGAGGCGCTTCAGCGCACGGTCGGCGTCCTCGTGGGCGGCGAGCCACTTGTCGCCGGCGGCCACCAGCGCGGCCGGGTCGGCGTAGCCCGGGTACAGACCGTTTAGCAGCGTTTCCGCCATGTGGTAGGTCTTGTTCTTCCACACCCAGTCGATCACGTCGAAGTATTCGCTCACGTACGGGTCGGCGAGTTCGCGGCTGTCGGTGCCGGAGAACGCGTATGCCACGGCCTCCATCTGCGAGTTGGTCAGATCGTCGTTGTGCAGGGACTGGTCCCATGCCCAGCGCTTGGCCTCCACGGTGTTGATCGCGGCCTTGGCGCCCACGGCGAACTCACGGTTCTCGGTGGTGTCGCGGCGGGCCAGCTCCTCGTCGATGCCGGCGGCGTCGATGAGTCCCTGATCGGCGAGCGCGTGGACGAGCGACCAGCGCAGGTTGTTGTCGATGTCGAGTCCGGGCAGCGTGAGCGTGCCGTCGAGCAGTCCGCGCACGTGGGATTCGAACGCGTCGTCGTGACCGTAGCCGAGGTAGGCCTTGAGCAGCTGGAACTGGTTGTCGGAGCCGGCTTCGGCGGCGAGCGTGAGGGCCCACAGCTGTTCGGACACGTCCTTGAGCACGTCGGCGCGGCGAGCGGACGCCACGTAGTGGTGCGCGGTGGTGCTCACCTGGGCGATCGCGTAGCGGAAGGTGGTGGATTCGGTCTCGCTGGCAAGGACCTTGAGGCTCACAGCGATGAAGTCCTCGGCGGGCAGTTCGCCGTCGCGGGTCATGTCCCACAGACTCAGCCAGACCACGGCGCGGGTGAGTGCGTCGGCGAAGCGGTGGAGGTTCTTCAGGGCGAAGTCGAGCGAGGCGGCGTCGAGACGCAGCTTGGTGTAGGTCAGGTCGTCGTCGTTCACCATGATGAACGCCGGACGCTTGGCGCCTTCCGCTTCGGCGACCTCGGTGAGCTCGCCGTCCACGTCGAGTTCGATGCGCTTGGTGCGTACGACCTTGCCGGATTCATCGACGTCGTAGAAGCCGACGGCGAGGCGATGCACGCGCAGCACGTCATGCTCGGCGGGCGCGCTCTGGCGCAGCGCCAGTTTGGTAATCGTGCCGTCGGCGGCGGTCTCCAGTTCGGTGGCGATGGTGTTGATGCCGGCGGATTCAAGCCACTGGCGGCTCCATGCCGTCAGATCGCGACCGCTGGTCTTCTCGAGTTCGCCGAGCAGATCGGCCAGTGTGGCGTTGCCGTACGAGTGGGCGGTCAGATAGTTGTGGATGCCCTGGAAGAAGCGTTCGCGGCCCACGTAGAACACGAGCTGCTTGAGCACGGAGGCGCCCTTGGCGTAGGTGATGCCGTCGAAGTTCACGTACGTGTCGTTGAGGTCGTTGATGGGGGCGACGATCGGATGCGTGGTGGGCAGCTGGTCCTGGCGCAGCGCCCAGCTCTTCTCGCCGGCGCAGAACGTGGCCCAGTCGTTCGACCAGTCGGTGGCCTCCGCGGTGGCGAGCGTGGACATGAATTCGGCGAACGACTCGTTGAGCCACAGGTCGTTCCACCACTTCATGGTCACCAGGTCGCCGAACCACATGTGGGCGAGCTCGTGCAGGATGGTCTCCACGCGGCGGTTGGCCAGCGCGTCGGTCACCTTGGATTCGAACACGTAGGAGTCGCGGATCGTCACGGTGCCGATGTTCTCCATGGCGCCGGCGTTGTATTCGGGCACGAACAGCTGGTCGTACTTGGCGTACGGGTAGGGCACGCCCCACTGTTCGTTGTAGAACGCGAAGCCCTTCTTGGTCACGTCGAACAGGTAGTCCACGTCCTTGGCCATGGCGTCCTTGAGTGCCTGACGGCAGTAGATGCCCATGGGCACGGTGCGACCGTCCTCGTTGGCGTATTCGGTGTGCCAGCTGGCGTACGGGCCGGCCACCAGTGCGGTCAAGTAGGAGCTCATCACGGGCGTGGTGGCGAACGTCCAGCGACGGGAGGTCTCGGCGGACTTGTCGCCGAGCGTGCCGGGCTCGGTCGTCTGGTCCACGTCCTCGACGGATGCCACGGTGCCGATGGAGATGACGTCCCACGACTTGGGCGCGGTCACCGTGAAGTCGAACGTGGCCTTGATGTCGGGCTGGTCGAACACGGCGTACATGCGGCGGGCGTCCGGCACCTCGAACTGCGTGTACAGGTATACATTGCCGTCGGAGGGGTCCACGCTGCGGTGCAGACCCTCGCCGGTGGTCGAATAGCGGCACAGCGCCCTGACGACGACCGTGTTGTGTTCGGCGAGATCGGCGAGCGCGACGCGCGAGTCGTCATAGACCGCGGCGTCGAGTACGGTGCCGTTGAGCGTGACGGATTCGACGGAGTCGGCGATCAGGTCGAGATAGGTCGTCTCCCCCGGCTTGGCGTCGAAGGTGACGGTGGTGTTCGACATGAAGGTCTTCGCGCCCTTCGTCAGATCAAGGTCGACCGTGTAGGCGGCGTTCGAGACGATGCCCGCGCGCTCCTCGGCTTCGGTTCTGGTGAGATTTGCTCCCGGCATGGATTCCCCTTCCTTGTTCGTTTGCATGTCGCCATACATATTGCCGCATGCATATGCCGCGTATATATACAACGCTCCCCTCCGTAGGGCGGAGGGGAGCCGATGCGTGATATGGCCGTGGTGCCGGCTACTGCTGGTCCACGTCCTGGGCGATGTCGGCCACGACGGGCACGATCATCGGACGACGGTGCAGCTTGCGGGCGACCCAGCTGCCCAGCGTACGGCGCATGATCTGCTGCAGCTGGTGGGTGCTCTTGGTGCCCTGCATCATGGCGTCCTCGAGGTTCTGCACGATCTGCGACTGCACCTGCTTGAACTCGCTCTCGTCCTCGGCCACGGCGTTGAGGTAGATCTTCGGGCCGTTGACCACTTCGCTGGTCTCGGTGTCCACCACCACGAAGCTGGAGACAAAGCCCTCGGTGCCGAGGATGCGACGCTTCTCGAGCTCGTCGTCGGTGAGTTCGCCGACCGAGTCGCCGTCCACGTACACGTAGTTGCACGGCACGGAGCCGACGATCGCGGCCTGACCGTGGTAGAGATCCACCACGTCGCCGTCCTCGGCGAGCACCACGTTCTGCGGATCCACGCCGGTCTTCACGGCGATCAGGCCGTTGGCGACCAGATGGCGGTTCTCGCCGTGGATCGGCATAGCGCACTTGGGCTTGACGATGTTGTACATGTACAGCAGCTCGCCCTCGTTGCAGTGGCCGGACACGTGCACAGCCGCGTTGTCGCGGTTCACCACGCGGGCGCCCAGCTGCACGAGCTTGTTGATCACCTTGTACACGCCGTGCTCGTTGCCCGGGATCAGGGAGCTGGCGAGGATCACGGTGTCGAACTCGTTGACCTTGATGTACGGGTGGTTGCCGTCGGCGATGCGGCCGAGCGCGGCCATCGGCTCGCCCTGGGAGCCGGTGCACATGAAGACGAGCTTGTCGTCCTGCACGTCGTCGGCCTGCTTCATGTCGATGACGGTGTTCTCGGGGATGTGCAGATAGCCCAGATCGGAGGCGATGCCCATGTTGCGAACCATGGAGCGGCCCACGAACACCACCTTGCGGCCGTACTTGTGCGCGGCGTCGACCACCTGCTGCACGCGGTGCACGTGGCTGGAGAAGCTGGCGACGATGATCTTGCGCTTCGCCTCGGCGAACACGCGGTCGAGCGCCGGGCCGATGGAGGTTTCCGGCTTGACGAAGCCGGGCACCTCGGCGTTGGTGGAATCCATCATGAGCAGATCGACGCCCTGCTCGCCCAGACGGCCGAACTCCACCAGATCGGTGATGCGGTGGTCGAGCGGCAGCTGGTCGAGCTTGATGTCGCCCGTGTCGATGAGGCTGCCGGCCGGGGTCTTGACGAACACGGCGAGCGCATCGGGGATGGAGTGGGTCACGGTGACGAACTCGAGGTTGAACGGACCGACCTTGAGACGGTCGCGGCCCTCGACCTCCACCTTGGTGGGGTTGAGGTGATGCTCCTTGCACTTGGCGTCCACGAAGCCGAGCGTGAGCTTGGAGCCGATCAGCGGGATGTCGGGACGCAGCTTGAGCAGGTAGGGCACGCCGCCGATGTGGTCCTCGTGGCCGTGCGTGAGCACCAGGGCCTCGACCTTGTCGAGACGGTCCTTGATGTAGCTGAAATCAGGCAGGATGAGATCGACGCCCGGCTGTTCCTCCTCGGGGAAGAGCACGCCGCAGTCGATGAGCAGCAGGTGACCGTTGTATTCGATCACGTTCATGTTGCGGCCGATCTCGCCCAGACCGCCCAGCGGCACGATGCGCATGGAGCCCTTGCGGTACTTCGGAGGAGCGATCAGCTCCTGCTGCTGGGGCTTGGACTGCTGGGCGGGCTTGCGGCCGCCGCGACGGGAGCCACCGCTCCTGCGGGATCCGCCGCGCTTCTTGTTGTTGGAATTGGTGTTCTGGTTTGTTTCTTTGGCCATTCTCTTGTTTTCTGTTGTTACTTGCCCCCGCCTATACGGGAGCGACGCTTGGTTGGTCTGCGATCAGAGCAGACCGGCAGCGCGCATGCCGGCTTCGGCCTTGGCGATCTGCGCCGCATTGGGGCCGATGTTGGGCAGACGCATGGTGGTGTCGGGAATGTAGCCCTTGACCTTGCAGGCGGCCTTGGCCATCACGGCCTGATAGCCGTCGCCGTTCAGGGAGTGCACCAGCGGCGCCAGCTGGTTGGCAAGACGGCGCGCGGTGGCGATATCACCCTCGTTGAAGGCCTCGACGAGCTGACGCATCGGGTTGCTGGCCACGTGGGCGATCACCGAGATGATGCCGACCGCGCCGATGGACAGGAACGGCAGGAACAGGCCGTCGTCGCCGGAGTACCATGCCAGTCCGGTGCGCTGCTGCTTCTCGACCGCCGCGGCGAGATCGCCGGTGGCGTCCTTGACGGCCTTAACATGCTCGAGCTCGGCGAGACGATCGTAGGTCTCGACGGACACCTTCAGTCCGGTGCGGCCCGGCACGTCGTACACGATGATCGGCTTCTCCGCAACCTCATCGACGGCCTTGTAGTGGCCGACGACGCCCTCCTGGCTCGGACGCGAATAGTACGGCATGACGACGAGCACGGCATCCGCGCCCGCCTCCTGGGTCTGCTCCACCATGCGCACGGTGTGCGCGGTGTCGTTGGAGCCGGCGCCGGAAATCACCGGCACGTCCACGGCTTCCTTGACGGCCTTGACCAGCGCCACCTTCTCATCCATGTGCGTGACCGGGGATTCACCGGTGGTGCCATTGACCACCAGGCCATCGGCGCCATCGGCGACCAGATGCCGGGCCAGAGCCTGAGCGGCCTCGTAATCCACGTGGCCGTCAGCGGTCATCGGCGTGACCATGGCGGGAAGGATGCGCCCGAACGGGGCAGGGTCAAGAAGATGCATAGTACCGTCACTCATATCGCTTACCGTACTTCGGATTGTGGACTCGGACACGGCAATGTCCATAATCCGCGAGTGCGGATAACCGCGATTCCATTGCCGTGCCCCAGCCGGCGATACTCGGTTTCGGATCCGGTCACGAAGCCGTCCTTGATCGCCCGTTCGCCCGACTTCTACTCCGCGGATTCGGGCTGCCAGTCGGGCAGCGACGAGACCGCCTTGCCGATCCATTGGTCCAGCAAATTCGCACCGCGTATCTCACCGGCCCATGGATTGGCGTCGAATCCGTAGACGATGCCGGCGAGCGCCCCGGCCACCGCCGCCGTGGTATCGGAATCGCTGCCCAGATTCACCGCCGCACGCACGCAGTCGGCATAGCAGTCGGTCGTCACCAGACACCAGAACGCGGCCCTGAGCGTATCGAGCACGAATCCCCCGGACCTGATCTGGTTGCGGGGCGCAGTGCGGATGTTCTCCAGTCCGGCGATCCCGCAGGCCTTGTCGATCGCCGCGATCCGGCGCGCACGCACTATTTTGCCGTCTCCGGCAGGCGTGCCGGACAACCATCCATCCGATTCCGCGATCAGCAACCGTGCGGCATGGATGAACCGCACACATGCGCTCGCGCTGATCTCATGCGCATGGGTGACGGCGCTCGCCGCGCGGATGTCGTCGTCGGAGCAGTCGACGAACGCCAGCGGGATGATGCGCATCAGGCTGCCGTTGCCGTTGTCACGCTCGCCGGTCTGCCCCTTGCCGCTGCCCAGAGCGATGCTGGTCGTGTTGCCGATGTCGAACACGTCGCCGTCGGGCGTGTATTCGCCGTTTCGCGCCCATGCAAGGAACTTCCCCCGCATGTCGTCGGCATTCACCACACCGTTGGTGTCGGCCAGAGAATCGAGCGTGCCGAGCATCATCGCGGTGTCGTCGGACCAGGTGCCGGCCGGCTTGTAATGGGTGCCATTGCCGATCATGTCGGTGCACTGGAAGGAATCACGCGACTTGAACTCGAACGGCACACCAAGCGCGTCGCCGACCGCCTGTCCATACACCGCACCCCTGAGTCGTGCAGACATTACATCATTCAACATTTCATACCCCCTTCATCTCGACGATCATTGTCATTCCTTATGGTAGCCGCCCACACAAAGGGTGGCAGAATTTTGCAGTCGCCGAACAAAACCGCTGCCATACGCAATCACGGCGATATGATGTGCGGGTGAGTGAGAGTGAAAACAGGGCACATTCGTCCGAGCAATCCCCACGACTGGGCGGCGGCAAGGCGTACGCGATGTGGGGCGTGGCCATGGCCGGCTACGTGTTCGCCGTCACCTGCCGCTCGTCGCTGTCCGCGACGGGCATCGAGGCGGCCCATCATTTCGGCACCACCAGCACCGCGCTATCGATGTTCCTCTACCTGCAGCTGTTCGTCTACGCGATCATGCAGATCCCGGCCGGCGTGCTACTCGACCGGTTCGGCGCACGCAAGCTCATCGCCACGGGCGGCCTGTTCATGGCGGTCGGGCAGGCGCTCATGGCCATCGCCCCCGTGACCGCGCTCGCCATCGTTGGCCGAGGTATCGTCGGCATGGGCGACGCGATGACGTTCATCTCCGTGATCCGTCTGGTGTCCGCATGGTTCCCATTCCGCCGTGTGCCGCTGATGAACCAGCTCACCTCCATGCTCGGCGGCATGGGGCAGATCATCTCCATCTACCCGTTCGTCTGGCTGCTGAATCTGACGAACTGGCAGATCGCGTTCCTGTCATTGACCGGCGTGGGCGTATGCATCGCCGCCGCCGTGCTGATGGGCGTACGCGACGATCCACGACAGACCGGCCGGCATCACGAGCGACCGCAGGGCGGACTGCGCGCGGCGATGGGCGGGCTCAAGGCGGCGTTGAAGACGCCCGGCACGTTCTGCGGATTCTGGGTGCACGCCACCACCTGGTTCTCCATCAACATGATGAACCAGCTGTGGGGATTCCCGTTCCTGCTCGCCGTGGAGCACTATTCGCGCGAGCAGGCCAGCGCCTACCTCGCCATCGGCATGGTGATCAACGTGGCGTGGGCGCTCATCATGGGCCGCGTGGCCGGAATCCATCCCATCCACGGCCGTGCGGCGATCGTATACATCACCGTGGGCGCGCAGATGATCTGCTGGACCATCCTGCTGCTGACGCCGGGTCCGCATCCCACGTGGTTCATGGTGCTTCTGCTGCTGGCCATGTCGAGCGGCGGCCCGGCGTCCAACATCGCGTTCGACTTCGCGCGCGACACGAACAATCCCACCAATCTCGGCGCGGCCACCGGATTCGCCAACACCGGCGGATTCCTGTCGTCGGCGATCGTGTTCCTCGGCGTGGGCATGCTGCTCGACGCGCAGGGCGCCACCAATCCGAACCTGTACACCGATCACGTGATGCGCGTGGCCGTGCTCATCCAATACCCGCTGTGGATTCTCGGCCTGACCGCGTTCACGATCATGCTGCCGCGCACCATACGGATACTGCGCACGCGGTTCGACCGGTGACGTCGGCGTGGGATTCGACCGGTGATGATAGACACGTACATATCAGCAATACCGTTGCGGATGACGATGTTCGGCGTCGTCGAACATCATTCGATGAACAAACAAAGGAGATACCGATGATCAAGGTTTCCGTGATCGGCGCCAAGGGCCGCATGGGCGGCAACGTGGTCAACGCCGTCAACCAGGCCGACGACACCGAACTGGCACTCGCGCTCGACGCCGGCGACGATCTGACGCAGGTGAACCCCGACAACACTGACGTGGCCGTGGAGTTCACCGTACCGTCCGTGGCGCTCGACAACGTGCTCGCGCTGATCGGTCAGGGCGTGGACGTGGTGGTGGGCACCACCGGCTGGACCGACGAGAAGCTCGACCAGGTGCGCAAGGCGCTCGCCGAGGCACCGCGCGCGGATCAGGCCGTGTTCATCGCGCCGAACTTCGCCATCTCCGCAGTGCTGGCCGACTACTTCGCAGGTCTGGCCGCCAAGTACTTCGAATCCGCCGAGGTGGTGGAGCTGCATCATCCGAACAAGGTGGACGCCCCGAGCGGTACCGCCATCCACACCGCGCACACCATCGCCGACGCCCGTCGCGCCACCGGCCTTGGCCCCATGCCCGACGCCACGGAGACCGATGGCGGCTCTCGCGGTCAGGTGGTCGACGGCGTGCACGTGCATGCGGTGCGTCTGCGCGGTCTGAACGCGCACGAGGAGGTGCTGCTGGGCAATGCCGGCGAGCAGCTCACCATTCGCGCCGACAGCTTCGACCGCGGCTCCTTCATGCCCGGCGTGCTGCTCGCCGTGCGCAACGTGTCCGCGCATCCTGGACTCACCATCGGCCTCGACAAGTTCCTCGACCTGTAGACCGAAACGCAACACCGCACCAATTTGGTAGTCCGAACGCGATACCGGCATGGTTCGGATGCGGTCATGCAGCCCAACTTGGTAGTCGAAACGAGACACTTTCCCGATTTGGGAGTCGAAACGAGACAGATCAGACGCCTTGTGCGCGCTCACACTGTCGCGTTCCGACTACCAACTTCGTTTTGACTCCCAAAATGTCCGCTACCGACTACCAAAGTACCCGCATTCGACTCCCAAAATGTCGCGTCCGGACTACCAAACACAATCAGCCATGGCATCATTTGCACGAGCCGAAGGAATACATTCGAGTTTCCCGGAGAACGAAACGATGAGACGCCAGCTTCGATCATCGTCGTCACCGACCGCCGATCAATGACGCGATCCTCGGATAATCAGGATTCCTCGGAACTCCGGCAAGCTCCAGTTTCCTTCGCAAAGTTCCGTCATACACATCGTTCATCGTGAAATGTACGACGGTATGTACGCCGGCCAAATACAGATTGCCGTCACGGTTCTTCTCCTCCAGCACCTTGTCGACCGAATCCCGACCATTCAGCATCTGCACGTCAACATACTTCTGTCGCCCGTCAAGCTCCGCCACGATCAGATTCCCATCGTCGGCGGTCCAGCAGTAATCCGCATACATGGCGCCGCCCTTCACCGGATCGACGAAACGCCGCTGCAGATCGGGAGGAAGGAAACCCCACTGGATCATGTATCCGCGCGCTATGGATTCGCCTCCGTTGGCGCTTGACGGATCGGCGTGATGCAGTACGACCATCGCACGTCCACCGCCATATTTACCGGTTCGTTGCGAACAATACCGCCGCAGATGATCGTGCGTCTGATCGATGTCCGTGGCATACAGTTGCAAGGATTTATCGACGATGGCCAAAGCCTCCGGATATTGCAGCAATCGGGCGCAATCGAACACCGTTTCCGTAAGCGACGTGACGGGAATTCCCTCATGTTCGACCGATGAATAATTCTTACGCTGATGAAAACGGATTCTGGAACTATCACGATTCTTGCAATGCGTGTGCCTCACCACATGAATGTCACTGCACAATGTCGTCGAATCCGTGAGCCCCCAGACCACGGCCGCCGACGGACCGCAGTACGTCCAGCCCTTCTGACGTCGATGACGATGCGCATCCGTTCGCAGTATGTGCAGCAACCGCTCCCGAACCGACAAGGCATTCCAATATTGCGGATCGGCGTAGAATCGCGGGAACGGCGTGCAGATGATGCCTGATTTCAGATGACGTTGCAGACGGGTTCTCTCCGTACCGTTGCTGGCGTATGCGCATCGTAGTTCCTGATGCGCGGTTTGAATCATGCTTTCCGTCGTGGTTCCCATGACGGCACGATAGATACGGGGCGATCGTCTTCACCACTGCCTTAGATGAATGTGGTCGAACGTATCCCCCGCCTTGAGGTGCCACACGCTGCGACGAGCACACAATTTGGTAGTCGAAACACGACACCACATCAACTTGGGAGTCGAAACACGACACCGGCAGGGTTCGGATGCGGTCATGCAGCCCAACTTGGTAGTCGAAACGAGACACTTTCCCGATTTGGGAGTCGAAACGCGACATATCAGGCGCCTTGTGCGCGCTCACACTGTCGCGTTCCGACTACCAAGTTCGTTTCGACTCCCAAAATGTCCGCTTTCGACTACCAAAATGTCGCGTTCGGACTACCAAAAAGGCCTGATTCCAGCTCAATCACGCGCTTCGGCGGCGACGGGCAAGGGCCCAGGCGAGCGCGGCGAGCGGCACAGCGCAGGCGGTGGCGATGAACGGCAGCGTCATGCCGGCGGGGATGCCCAGGGAATCGAGCACCACGCCCGCGATGGAGCTGCCGAGCGAAACGCCCAGCGAATTGCCGGTGGCCAGCCACGACAGGCCCTCGGTCAGTGATTCGGCCGGCACGATCTCCTTGATCAGCAGATTGCCCGTAGCGAAGGTGGGGGCCACAAACAGTCCGGCGAGCACCTCGACCACGCCGAGCGCGATCAGATTGCCCGTGCACAGACGGAATCCCACATACCATGCCGACAGGATGGCCAGCAGCACCACCATGTGACTCCAGTGCGAGCCCTTGAGCTTGATCGAACCGAAGACCAAGGCGCCGACCAGCGATCCCACGGCGAACATGGCCAGCTGCAGCCCCACGACCTTCTCCATGCCCATCGCCTTGGTCATGGCCGTCACCGACACGTCGAACGCGGAGAAGCTGGTGTTGAACGCCACGAACACGACCACCAGCAGCGCCACGCCCGGATACACCAACGCGCTTTTGACATGACGTCGGGCGCTCATGGCGTTGATCTTCCGTGACGACTCCCCCTCACGAACGTTGCCGCCCTCGCCGATCACGCTGCCACCAGCGCTGGCCTCCACCGGGGTGAGCGTGATGACGGGCGGCTGCGTGGATTTGAGCGAGAAGAACACGCTGCCGCCGACCAGCGCGCACAATGCCGGAAACACCAGCTGCGAGACGGGGTGCACACTTGTGGCAAGGAACGCGGCCAGAATCGGGCCGAGCACGAACACGGTCTCATCGATCGCGGATTCGAAGGCGTAGGCGGCGTTGAGCAGCGTGTCATCCTTCTGACCGCGCAGCGCCCACGCCCAACGGGTGCGCACCAGCGCGCCGAACGCGAACTGCGTGATGCCAGTGAGCACGGCCAGTACGAACAGCACGGCCAGCGGAATACGGAATAGGGCACCCATGGCGAAGGACAGCATGGCCACCACCTGCAGCGCCAGCGCGATACGCCCCACCTTGAGCTGGCCGAACCGGTCGAACATGCGGGCGTAGAACGGGGTGACCACGGCGGCGGACAGCACGTACACCGCATTCATGGTGCCGGCCACGGTCCAGTTATCGTACAGGTGGTTCAGCGCGAGCACGATGCCCAGGCCCATCATGGAGATCGGCATGCGCGCCACGGCGGCGGCCGCGCAGAACGCCTTGGCCCCCGACACGCGGAAGATCAGGGCGTAGGGCGAGACGCGTCTGGCACGCACACCCCGGTCACGAGACATGTCGGACTGTGTATTCGTCATGGTTACAACCTCATGGAACTCTTGGTTTCGGCTGGTCGTCATCGGACCGATCGACTCATACGGGCAATCCGATGAGCAAGGGTTCCGGCCGCTCGCATGGATCTCGAAAGACCTATGAGAAGACGAATGCCGGGCGGCTTGGCTTCCGCGGCATGCGTGCGTCAGTCGTTGTCGGATTGCGTGGGCAAGCCCTTGCGCACACGGGCGAGAATCTCGTCCTCGCTCTTGGGAAGGGCATACAGTTCGCGTTCCGATTCGTCGTCGACGCTGAGGTAGTACAACGTGGCGTCGATGCGTTCCAGCGGTACTTCCTTGATGCGGGACCACAGTAACCGATACAGGTCAAGTTGGGCAAGTTTCACTTCGATGTCCTGCGTGTTGACCGGTTTGCGGCCGGTCTTCCAATCCACCACGGTGAAGCGGCCTGCATCGGACGGGTCGTCGAGCCCGCCGGAGAACACGGCGTCGAGTTTGCCGTTGATGATATGCCCGTCGATGTTCGCCGCGATCGACTGTTCCACGCACACCGCGGCACGACCGGCCCATCGTGAATCAACCAGTCGATGCTGCCAGATGAGCAGATGACGGTCCCGGGCATCCAACTGTCCGTCGGCAAGCATCTGATCCCGCTCCGTGAGATTGGCGAGCATGGACGCGCGCATATCCTGCGGCAGCATGGCGATCGATTCGGCGGTCTGGATCATGCCGTCGCCCTGCGGGCAGATGAACCGTGCAGCCCAGTCGTGGAATCGGGTGCCCGCCTCGGCGGCCGGCGAGGAACTGCGCGGAATCGGGCGGATGATACCGGCCCACATCCGGTAGCGTTTACGGTCAAGCTCTTTCCGAACCCTGGCGCCGGCTTCGCCGGTTCCACTGCCGTTCGCGTTGTCGTCCATGAGCGTCATACGCGTCTGGATGGCGGTCACGTTCTGTCGTCCGGCGGCAAGGATGCGTTCGCCCTGCTTCTCGAGCGAGGATATGTCGTCGGGACTGATCGCCGAATCGGCACGCGCCTCCATCACCTTGTGCGCGTACCCGAGCAAGGTCCGAGGTACGACGTTCCCGTTGGGATCCTTCGCATCAGATCGATCGACGGTCGTCTGGACGGTGCTGCCGGCACTGCCGGCACCATCGGCACCGCCGGTACCGTCATCCACGTTCCGCACCGCATCCACGCTACGTCTGACGGCGGCGGCCACGCGGTCCTCCAACGGCCTCGGCCATGGCACGTGCTCGTCCTCGGCTTCGGCGGGCGGCTCGAGCCATGCGGCGCCGACCACGGCGTTCTCGTAATCCTCGGCGTGATCGCCCGCAAAGAATCCGTACAGCGGGCGCAGCAGACCGTCCGGCCTGCAATCCTCCCGATCCGGCAGCCCCGTCGGAGCCATCACCGCATCGTCTCGTCCAGCGAGCGCCTCATGCACCTCCATCCAGAAGTTCGACGCCTTCTTCTCCATGGTTTCGTCGTCGATCGGCGTGTCCATGGAAGGCATGCGCGACAGGTTGGATTCCACGCTGAAGGTGAGCAGCGCGGCCTGCTTGGCGCGGGTGAGCGCCACATACATGAGTCGCCGTTCGTCGGCATGCAGCCGGCGACCGTATTCCTCCCTCTGGCTGAGGAAGCGCTCGCCGTCGGATGCCGAATCATCGGCGTACACCTCTGCATCCACACGTTCCACGGTGTCGAGCACGTCGAGCTGTGCCACCGGGTCGCCGTCCACATCCGCATCGTGCGGGAATCGTGGCAGGATGGCCGAATCCACGCGGACCGGCACCGGCACCGCGGTCAGATCGGTCAGCCATGTTCCCGCGGTCTCGTGGTATTCCGGCGGCGTCCAGCCGCCGTCCGCATCCACACCGCCGAGGTGATCGCCATCGGCCTTCACATTGAGGTGGTCTCCCTGGTTGCTGGGGAATCCCTTATTGGTCATGCCCACCACGGCGACGGCATCCCATTCGAGGCCCTTGGCCTGATGAATGGTCATCAACGTCACGTCGGCGGTGCCGGAGCTCTGTCCGGAGCCGGTTTCGGGGATCTTGCTCAACGCGTCCACCCAGGCGATGAATCCGCGCAGCGACGGCGCGACAGCTGCCGGCAGCTCCTGCAGATACGTGTCGGACAGGTCGGCGATGGCGTCGAGCGACGCGCGCGCCGCGGTGGGGGCATGTTCGCCGTCACGGCCGGCGATGGCCTGGGCCACCACGCAGTCGATGTCGAGTCCAAGCTGTTCCACGGCGATGCGCAGCACGTCGGGCAACGGCAGGTGCATGCTGGATTCCATGACGCGCAGCATGGATGCCACGGCGAAGAACAGTCGACGACCACGCGGCGAAACCGCCGACCCGTCGAGCTTCCGTTTGAATCCGGAGTCAAGCAGCAGGTCGGCGAGGAACACTCCGTTGGGCACGATGTCGCGATGCCGTTTGACAATACTGGCCCATTCGCGCTTCGGCTCGTCCCCGGTGGCGAATCCCGCGGTGACAAGTGCCCGATACCGGTATTCGGTGTTCGCTTCGTCGGCGAGTCCGGCCACGGTCTTGAGGTCGTCGGCGTCGATGGAGAAGCGGGGCGTGGCCATGAGCCGCATCAGCGAGCCGGTGTCCGTGTGATCGGCCACCGCATGCAGCAGGGCAAGCAGGTCCTTGACCTCCGGACGGTCCAGCAGTGCGGAATAGCCCACCACCTCGCAGGTGAGTCCCGCATTCTCCAAGGCCTCGCGATAGTCGGGAATCGACTTCTTGGAGCGGAACAGGACCGCGGTATGCGTACCGGGAACGGGATTGCCCTCCTTGTCCCTGCCGTACAACTCCTTCGCCTTTCCGGCGAAGCGGACCACGGCGTCGATCTCCTGACCGCGCGTCACGTACCCTTGCACACCGATCGTGCCCAGCGGAGAGGTGACGCCGCCTTCCGCGATCCACGGGTTGAGCACGTCCACGTCCACCTCGCGCATCAGCGAACTGCTCGGTCGTCGCGGCGTGTCGCGCAGCGGTATGGTCAGATCGTTGGCGGCCTCGAGCACGATGCGCGGATTGCGCCGGGTGAAGGTCAGCGCGTACGGCTTGCGCAAGGTGTCCATGCCGAAATCACGTTGGAACATGCGGAACGCACCGGGGCTGGCGCCACGCCACGCGTAGATCGACTGGAACGGATCGCCCACCGCGTTGACGGCCGTGGGGGTACCGCCCTTGCCGCCCGTGTGAAACAGTGCGGCAAGCAGCGTGGCCTGAGTGGTGGAGGTGTCCTGGTATTCGTCCAGGAACACGTGCGAGTAGCGACGCCGGTATTCCTCGCCGATCGAGGGGAATCGGCGGATGAGCTGGAACGCGGCGATGGTGAAGTCGCTGAACTCCGCCATACCGGCGCGCCGCTTGGCGTCCTGGAACTCCTCGGCCAGCGTGAGCAGCAGTTCACGACGACGGGTCACGGTTCGTAACGCATCGGCGCGGTACAAGCCGCGTTCATGCTCGATGTCGGTCATCGTCTTGGCGTATGCGGCCAGTTTTTCGGCGAAGGAGTCGTCGGTGTCCTTCTTCGTGCGCTTCGGCGGCTTCTTCGGGCTCGGCTCCTTCTCGGGAATCGGCTCGTCCCCGATGAGCGAGTCCAACCGTGCGATGAACGCGGAATCCCATCGGCGGATACGATCCACGGCGTCGTGGAAGGTCAGCACATCGCCGCCGATCATGGAGCTCGCGATGGCGTGCGACAGATCCATGAGCCGTGCGGTGAGTGTGGGGAATTGTCCCATGTCCTCGGAATCGTCGCCCGTGCCGGACGATGCGGCATCACCGCCGCCTAGGGCGTCAACGTCCGCATCGGTGCCCGAAAACAGCATCGCCATGTGCCTGCCGACCACGTCGGAGGCCAGCTGGTAGGCTCCCGCCTCACTCAACGGCTGCGTGTTCTGATCCATGCCGACGAGCAGACCGTACTGGCGCACGATCGATTGGAAAAACGCATCGTAGGTGAAGATCTCCGGCTTGAGGAACGCCCGATCCGGATCAGCCGTCGTTCCTCCGACGCCGCCCGCTTCCGTGCCGTCGCCATTCATGGCCTTGGACACGGCACCGGACACGCGGTCGAGCAGTTCGGACGCCGCCTTGCGAGTGAAGGTGAGTCCGAGAATACGCTCGGCCGGCACTCCCCGGTTGATCAGGCCGATGATGCGGTTCGTCATCGTGTAGGTCTTGCCCGAGCCGGCACCGGCCACCACCAGGATGTCGTCATTCACCGGGGCGTCGATGACCGCCGCCTGTTCGAAAGTCGCTGCCATTATCGGACCTCCAATACGGATGTGATGTCGTCGGCACAGGCGGGGCAGGCGTCCTTGTGCCAGCAATGCTTGACGTGTTCGTCATCAGGGTCGGCAAACAGTCTCGTCGACTGCACGGCTCCGGCCGCATACAGCACGCGTGCGATCATGGTCAACGCCCATATGGTCTGCGTGCCACGCATGTCGAGCAGGATCTTCCATGCGGTGTCGCTTACGCCCGACGGCGGCACGGTCGGCAGGACAGGCTCGTCGAACAGTTTGCCGATCGACGACGCGTAGTAGCGCGGTGTGAACGGCTGATCGTTGATGTGCCCGTTGCGGAACAGGGCCGGCTGATGGCAGGATTCGGCCACGCGATTGTATGAGGGCGATGCCTTGTCCTTAACGAAGAACAGTCCGGACTGGCCGATGAACGGAATCCTGGGGAGCTTTCGCGGCTTCCCGTCCGTACCGCTGCCCGCGTTCACGGTTCTCAGCAGCTGTTCGTCGAACTGCTCGCCCAGCTGGTAGCACACCAGTTGCAGGTCGCTGAAGTTCTGTTTGGCACTTCGTGACTTGCCGGTCTTGTAGTCGATGAGTCGCAGCTGCCGGGTGCCGTCGTCCATCACGCGCGTCTCCTCGCGGTCCATACGGCCCGAGATGCATACCTGCAGATTCTTGCTCATGCCTTCCGGCCAGCCGCCGACCAACGCGCCGAGCATGCCGTAGAAGTCGTCGAGCCCCACCTGCTTGACGCCCGGTGTGGCGTTGTATGCGGTCAGGATCCAGTTCAGATCGAACCGGGCGAGGAACGGCTTCTCGCATGTCGCGGATTCGATGGCACCGACCGGAACGGGCGACGTCTTGCTTCCCTGACGTCCGTACGTGCCGGCGGCGCCCGGTCCTCCCATGGCCGTGGCGCTGTCCACGAAGTATTCGGCGATGTGGCGCAGCAGCGTGCCGGCGGAACGGTCCTTATACATGGCGTCGTATCGTTCGGCCACGGACGGGATGTCCTCGGGATCCACCCGCAGTTCGGCGTAGATGTCGAGCATGCGGTCGGTGATCGCGGCGGTCTTCTCCTCTGGCGTCGCTCCCGGCTGTCCATCCGGCAGATCCAGTCCTTCGGCGCTGGCACGTTCGGCCACGGCGTGGATGATGGTGCCGAAGCTCGTGGCCACGCTCGACGGGCGTGGTCCGACGAACTGGTTGTCCATCAGCCAGCACACCGGGCAGTTCCAGATGCCGTCGACGGCGGACGGGGAGAGTCGGACCATGGGACCGGCCGTCTTGTCTCCGTCCGATGCCGTCTGTTCATCCACCTGATTCCGTTCCTGTTTCGACAGCCCATCGGGCAGTGCCTTGGTGTCGAAAATCACGGCGTCGTCGGGCAGATCGTCGTCACGGGCGCCGTCGGCATACGCGGCATCCACGAACGGCCAGTTCCTCGGATCGGCGTACGCGACTCCCTGATCGCTCAGATACCGCAGCGTATCCGCAGCGTCGCGGAAGGCCTTGTCTCCGACGATATCCCTTCCGGCGGCGAGTATGGCCCTGGCCTCGGTCACGATGCCGCGAACACTGAGCTCCAGACCGTGGTAGCGTTCCGACTGCCCCACCTCGGTGTAGTGGGTGAACGGCACGTCCTTGTTCTCCGGATCCTTGCGCACGAACAGTTCAGGCATGAATCCGTACAGGAAGTCGGACGGTACATGATCGTCGTCCGATACCGCGCTCACCTGCACTCGTGATTCGGCTCTGGTGATCGCCATGAGGAAGCTTCGCTTCTCGCCATACAGCACCGATGCCACCCGTTCGGAACGCGTCGGCGCCACATCGCCGGCCCCGGTTCCGGCGAGCGAGGATGCGAGCCGTCCGTGCAGCATCACATCGGCCAGATCGTCGACGCCGAACATGGTGTTGCGCGCCGCCAGATTCGGCCACACGCCCTGTTGCACGGCGGGCATCCACACCAGAGGCCAACTGTGTCCGATCGCGCCGGCCGGCGTGGTGAGCGTCACCGCCTCTTCCACCGGTCGGACATGGGCCAGCGAATCCGCCTCGAGCTCCATGGCACGCACCTGTTCCACGAACGCCGTCACATCGTGCTGCGCGCCGCTGGACTCGGCGAACTGGAACAGTCGCATGGCGGTGTCGAGCCGGTCGTTGGCAGCACGGCCATCGGCATCATCACGCAACGCCTGACGCTGCCATCGTTCGGCCACGCCGGCCGCCTGCCATGCCTCCCACAGCACATAGCGGGACTCTTTCAGCGGCATGGACCGCAGCTTTTCGACCACAACGTCGATCATCGCCCAGGCCCGTTCAAACGCTGCGGCCTCCGGGTCGGTCCACGCCCGCTTTGCACGCGGTTTTCCGCTGTCAGCGCCCGCGGCCGCATCCGAACCGTTCTGATTCGTCTTCTCCTGTTTCGCATCGCGAGAGCCAAGCACCGAATGAATCGCCTGAATCACCCGTTCGGAGGGCTCGCCGCCCTCGGCCAGCAGCAGGTTCATGGCATCCGTGCCGAATCCCATGGAACCGGTGTCTTCGGATGATCCCCCGCCCATCAGGGAATCATCCACGCTGATGGCGTCACCGTCACGGCGACGCTCACCGTCGAGCAGACGGTCACGCAAATCGGCCCAATCGTCCATCATCGCGTGCAATAGCGCACGATCCGCTCCGGAGGATTCCGCTGCCGTTCCGACATCGGACCGATCGTTCTGCGACAGTACGCGCGAAAGTGATTCCAGTGAATTCATGGCGGCATTGATCGCAGACACGCGCAGCGGATGTGCGGCGCCGCCGGCCGTGGTCACGCTCACCAGAGGACTGCCGAGCAGCATACGCATGCGGGAACGCACGAATACGGCGAGTGCACGAGCGTTCATCGTGGTGGTGTCGATGCCCTGTTCGCGTAGCAGTGCCAGTTCGATGATGGCGAACAGGCCCTGAACGAACGGCTCCTCCTTGAGTGGTTTCGTGACCGACGAGTAGTGCACCGGAACGCCTTCGCGACGCAGCCGTTCGCCGAATGCGCGCACGGTGCTGTTGTCGTGGGCGATCACGGCCATATCGTTCCACGACCTGTGGCCGATCGTATGGGCGTGCAGTATGCGCCACGCCACGTCGTCGAGTTCCTCGCCGGTGCTGTGGTACAACGCGGCGCCTACGCTCCCGTCGGGAGATTCGGCCGGAACCGCCGGGGAGGTTTCGCCGTCGCGGCCGGTCAGGGATGATATCGGCGAGGCTCCCGGCCATTGCGGCATCTTGCCCAGTCGCTCAGGAAGGGGAATCGACGTCGGTTCCAGTGACAGGATGCCCAGCGATGTGCGGGCGGCCACCAGATCACGGTAGGAGTAGGAACATGCGTCGGGAGCATTCCATACGTCGGCGCGAACGCGCGCATGGGGCTCTTCGACTTCCTCGAGGACAGGCCCTTCCGGGATGAGTCGTATTGCGAATGCGCCGAGACGACCTAGATTGCGGTCGTTCACCATACCCGCCGCATCGTCCGACGTGTTTTCGGCGAGCGCATCGGGGGCGAGCGGCTGCTGCGTTGCACGGAGGAACAGGAATTCGGGGTATGAGCCACGGAAGCCCTGCACCGCTTCGTCGGGGTTGCCAATCAAGACCAGATTGCTGCCCGACTGTTCGATCGCCTGTAGGAACGCCATGCCGGCGAGCGTCACGTCCTGTGCGTCGTCGACGATCACCACGCGGGGTATGGCGGCGTCTGCCGGCGGCAGCCCCTCGCTCAACGCCCGTCGAACGGCTTCGGTGCCCTCCACGAGCAGTCGGGACGCGTCCAGTCGGTATTCGTCGGGATAGGTGTGGTTGATGGCTGCGACGTATTCGCGGCGCAGGGCGAACGCGGCCCGCCATTGCGCGGCCAGACGTTCGCCGCGAATGCCGGCGTCGTCGGTGGCGTCGGCCAGTGTGGCGATGATGGCGTCCTCCTTGGCGGAGGATGCTCCGAGTTCGTTCATACGGGCGAGCATGTCGCGCAGCTGAGTGATGAACACGTCGCTGATGCCGCGCTCGAACAGTTCGTCGGTCGATGCGTCTCGCGTGTCGTCGGCGCTGTTCCCAAGGGTGTTCGCGTCCGTCCCGTCCTGCGAGGACACCAGTCCGGTCCAGTTCGAGGAGGCGAAATATGCGGCGAGCAATCGGCAGGTATCGCACTGGTCACCGGCCCGCACGTGGGCCACATGGGAGGCCAGCACGGATCGCAGGATGGCATCCTGCTCGGCACCGTTGAGCAGTTTGGGCAGGGGCAGGCCGTCGCGTCCCCGCATGGTGGAGATGATGCGGAACGCCAGTGCGGCGAGCGTGGTCACGGGTCGGGCGAGCGCGGTCTGGCCAACGTCGTGGATCACTCGCAGGCTCAGGTCGTCGGCGACGGTTCGGTTGGACACGATCATTACCGCGCCCGCCGATGTGGCTTCGTCGTAGGCGGTCTTGTCCGCCGTCCCTGTTTTGCCGCCGTACAGTACCTTTAGCGCGAACTCGGTTTTGCCCGACCGTGGCGGTCCCGCCACCAGCAGGGTGCGGGTGAACCGGGCGTCCGCATCGGATTCCCCGATTCCGTAGGGAAGCGCCCGGCCCTCCAGGAGATGCTGGGCCTGCTCGAACGCCTGGTCGATCGTCATTGCCTCGTACGGCGCGCGTTTCTTCGTCATGCCACCCATCCTATCCGTGTTGGGGAAGGGTGGCGGTTTTCTGCAACCGGCGCGGCGCCGTGTCGGCATCGCATGCCGGAGGGCCGCGCCGGACCTTGGGATCTTACTGGTTCATGGCGTCCCAGACCGTGCCGGAGATGGCGCGGATGTTGGCCTGCGCCGTGGAGTTGTCCACGTCCTCGCTCATCACGGTGATCACATAGTCGCCCTTGGTGCCGTATACGATCGCCGCATCGTTTTCGGTTCCGGGGATCTCGCCGGTCTTGTTGGCCACCTTGGTGCCGTCGGGCACGCCGGCGGGGATCTTGGTGCGACGGGTCTGACCGAGCAGCAGGTCGAGCATCTTCGCGCTGACGTCGGCGGAGACCAGCTGGCCTCGGTATACCTTGGCCATGAAGGCGCCGGCGTCGTTCACCGAGGTCTGCTTGAGGCTGGAGTCATGCGTGCCCGAATCGTAGAGCAGATCGTTCATCGCGGTTTCGGTGAACCCGTTGGCCTTGGCCGTGTCGTTGACGATCGTGAATCCGGCCTGCGCGTCGTCGCCACCCAAGGTTGTCACCAGGGTGTTGGTGGCCTGATTCGAGCTCACGGTGATCATCTGCGTGAGCAGGGTGTCGATGTCGGCCGTTTCGGTGAGCTTGCCCTGCGCGATCTGATCGTAGACGGCGAGCATCACGTACAGTTTGATCACCGATGCGCTGGGCTGCCTGTGGTCGTTGATCGAGATGGACGCCCCGGTGGTCATGTCCTCCACGTAGAGGGACCAGGTGCCGGAGTAGCCGCCAAGCTGCTGTTCGAGGGTGCCTTTCAGCGTATCGAGCTGCGTTTGCTTGGCCTGTTTGGCGGCATCGGTCGGATTCTCGCTGGGGGTTGCCGTTGCGCTGGCCGAGCCTGTCGGCTGTTGTTTTTCGGTTTCGGATGAGGCGCTGGCCGATGTGTCTGGCGTGGTGCCGCCGACGATCAGCCGCGTGGATGCGGCCCAGACGAGTCCGGCCACGACGAGGATGGTGACCAGCGCCGCAATGACGATTCTGGCCGTTCGGTGTTTGGTGGGAAGCGTGCGGATGTGTTTGCCCATGGTTCACTTCACCTCGGAGGCGACTTCGGCGAGAATGTCGTTGGTCAGCGACACCGCGGTGTCCTTGCCGAGGTTCTGGGTGAGCACGGATACGGCCATGGTCGTTTTGCCGGTCTTCATCAGAATGAAGAAGTTGTAGGAGTTCTTGATGCCCTGTCCGCGGTGTCCGTTGAGTATGACGCCGGAGGGCGTGGTCACACCCTCACTGGCCAGATCATAGGACAGCAGATTCGTGCCGCCGGCATTGTCCGTGGCGGCGAGCATCTTGGCCGCGTCGGCAGCCGACGTGTAGTTCTCGTATCCGGAGTTCGATGCCTCCACGTCGCCGAACGCGCGCTGGAAGTCGGTGTTGGAGTATCCGGCGCCGCCCAGCCATCCGTTGAGCGTAGACAGACCGCCGATATCGGAGATCGCAGCATTGCCGGAGTCGTTGTCCATGGTGCGCATCATGGTCTCCGCCGAGGAGACGGCCCCCGGGTTGCCGGAGCTTTTCGCCGCCAGATAGACGGGCAGGTACAGGCCCGCGGCCACGAACTTGGTGTTGGCCTGGCTGGAGTCGAATTCGTCGTTCTCCCCCACGGGGATCACGCTCACCGCGGCTTCGGTCTCGGAGTACCCGCTGACAATGGACTGCAGCTTGTCGGTGTTAAGCGTGATGCCCGCTTTGGCGCTCGCCGATGCGGAGGACGGGGAAGTCGATTTCGGCGAGGCGGCGCTCGACGTCGTGGCCGGAGAGGCCGCACCCTTGTTACCGGAACCGAGCACGCCGTACGCGATGCCGACGCCCAACAGGACGAGAACGAGCACCGCGGCAGCGACGATGACCGGAACGTTGGGCTTGCCCTTGGGCTTCGGCGCGTCTGCGGCCGGCTGCACTGTCGGCTGCGTGGGCGTACCCCAGTTCGGCTGCGTCGGCATGGTCTGCGCGGACATGGTTTGCGTCGGCTGCTCCGCAGTGCTCGTGTCACTGGCGCTCGCGTCGTTTGGCGTCTCCACCGCGGCTCCGCAGTTCGTACAGAACTTGGCGTCCTCCTCCAACACCGAACCGCAATTGGTGCAGAATCTCATGTCGCGCATCCTTCCTCTATTGCTCATGATCGTCATCACCTTCGGCGGTCATTGCAGTCATTCCTGAGCGAACATTCTAGCCATCGACGTTTACCGGGCGTCGCGGTCTTCCCAGACCGGCGCAAAGCCCGTGCGGTAGGATGCAGACAATGACACTCGATTGCAGGGAGTAGTGGTCCATACCATCATGATGATCGCCGATCCGCCTGATCTTGAGGGCTATGATTTCATCCGCACGCTGGGCTCCGGAGGTACGGCCACCGTGTTCCTGTACCGGCAGCGCGTGCCAAACCGTCAGGTGGCGATCAAGGTGGGCAACCGGCCGATCACGGACGCCGGCGTTCGCCGCCGCTTCCACGACGAGTCGGATTTCATGGCGCGGCTTTCCGAGCATCCGTTCATCGTGTCCATCTACAACGCGGGCATCACGGCCGACGGACGCGGCTACATGGTGCTCGAGTATGCGAGCGCCGGCAGCTATCGGGACCTGATGAAGCGTCGGCAGCTGTCCGTCGACGAGGTGCTGTCGTGCGGCATCAACGTGGCGAGCGCCCTGTATGCCGCGCACCGGCAGGGTATCATCCATCGTGATCTGAAGCCGGGCAACATTCTCATCTCCGCGCAGGGTCTGCCGCTGCTGGCGGACTTCGGCATTTCGGCCACCATCTACGCCACCGGCGTGATGGGCTTTTCGGTTCCCTGGGCGCCGCCGGAGGTGCTGACCGGCCGCTCCTCCGGCTCCGAGGCCGCCGACATCTATTCGCTGGCGGCCACCCTGTTCGCGTTGCTGGTGGGTCGTTCCCCGTTCGAATACGGATACGAGGTGCATGACCGCGACGAGCTGGCCCGCACGATCGTGCACGGTGAGCTGCCGCGCATCCGCCGCCCGGATGTGCCCAAGGGGTTCGAGGATGTGCTGCGCAAGGCGATGGCCAAGGATCCCGATGACCGGTACTATTCGGCGCTCGAGTTCGCCCGTGACATGCAGCGCGTGCAGATGCGCGAATACGGCCATCAGACTCCGGTGACGGTGGAGAACGTGCCGCAGTATCCGCAGGATCGTGGGGGTCGACGTTCCCGCGATGAGGCCACACAACGGCCGGGCGGAGGACCTGAGAGACCAGGTGGTCGGTCCGGCGCGTTGCCGCAGACGGCTCCGGAACGACTCGGAAGACGGCGTGTCATCGTTGCGGCCGGCGCGGCGGTGGCGGTGATCGCGGCGGTGGCGCTGTTCGTCACGCTGGTGCTGCCGAATGTCGACGCCGTGTCGGGTAGCGGCTCCTCGTCGGTCGCCGGAGGTGACGTGCCGTCGCCGTCTTCGTCCTCCTCGTCATCCGCCGACGAATCCGAGGGATCGGCCGGCGAGTCTGTGCCGTCTCCAGCCGATCTGACCGGATCGTATGACGGCACGTCGGTCACGTTCACGTGGACGAACCCGGATCCGCGCGCAGGCGACCGGTATTCGTGGACGCGCATCACCGGCGATGCCGGCAGTCAGGAGGCGAACGCCACGCTCACGGATTCCACCACGCTACGTTTGGACAACGTGACCGACGATCAGACGTGCATCCAGGTGAGCATCGTGCGTGAGAACAGGAGGATGTCGCAGTCACCGGCCACTGCGTGCGCGGTCCGCAGGTAGTGTGCAGACGGGGGCGTACGGGTGTCGGCCTCCAACGGTTCGGCCTATCATGGCTCATATGTTTCCGGCCGTCGGGCCGGCATTGGAACAGGGGGTGCCATGGGTCGCGAGCATCGGTCCGCCGCGCGTTCAACGTCACGAATGACTTGGCGTCGCAGCCCGCTTGCGCCGTTTTTTCGCAACCGCTGGCTGGCTCCGGTCGTTGGCCTGCTGCTGATCGTCGGCATCGTGGTGGGTGCGGTGATCGTCGAATCGATCACACGTCGGCACGTGCAGCTCGACGACGGCACGGTGTGGGTCACGTCGATCAGTGATCAGAAGGCCGCTCGATTCAACGTTCGTCTCAAGGAGGCCGACGCGTCGGTCTCGTCGTCCGCGGCGAACTTCGACGTGGGACAGTCGGGATCCGACACCGTACTCACCGAGGATTCGGACGCGTTGCAGATCTCCGCGTCCACCGTGGCCGTGGACGGCCGCACCAACATTCGTTCCGACACGCAGACCATCGTGTCGGGTTCCACCGTCGTGTTCTTCAACACGAAGACGGGCAACGTCTGGGCCGGAGACGCCGATTCGGTCGACGCCGTGACCCCCACGACCGGCAGTCCGGCAATGAAGCTCGGCTCGGGCGGCAAGGTTGTCGTGGACCATAACGGAACGATCTACGGATACCGTCCCGCCGACGCGATGGTGTTGACATTGGATGATCCCCGTGGCGTCTCACCGCGCGAATGGGGGTCGCTGAACGACGGCAAACGTCTGAACGTCGATGATTTCACGGTGGTGAACGGCACTCCGGTGGCCTCGTCCGGCGCCACGGTGATCACGCCCAAGGGCAAGGCCTCGCTGCCGATCACCGGCAAGGCGACGCTGCAGGATCCGCCCACCGACGACGCGCAGGGCAACTGGGTGGCGGCGGTCACGAACGCCGGACTGTATCTGGTGAACCTCGACCGTCCGGGAGCCGATCCGACGGCTCTGGCGGCCGGAGGCGAAGGCGAGGCGGCACGTCCCGTCTCGTCGGGGGGATGCGTGTGGGCGGCGTGGAGCCGGAACGCGGACAACTTCGTCAAGGTATGCGACGTGAACGGCGATGACGCTTCGGGCAGGACCGCTCAGTTCGTCACGCTCAAGGATGTGGACGCCACCTCGCAGCTGCGGTTCCGCACGAACCACCGTCTGGTGGTGCTTAACGACGTGACCGACGGCAAGGTGTGGAATCCGGACGACTCCACGGATGCGATCAAGCTGCAGTGGAACCAGATCCGGTCCGAGAATCCCACCACCAGCCGGGACAATCAGAACACCGCCGACAATCACCGCGACTTCGCCCAGACGTGCTCGGCCACATCGGGCTCGATCAAGGCGGTGGACGACACGTTCGGCGCCCGCACCGGCAGCGAGCAGATTCTCGACGTGCTGCGCAACGACGAGCAGACCGACTGCTCGGTGCTGCATATCGAGAAGGTGGAGTCCCCCGGCGGCGGTGTGACCGTGGCGCCCGTGTACGACGGACGCTACTTGCAGCTCGACGCCACGCAGGCAGGCGCGGGCACCGTACGGTTCTCGTATTCGATCTCCGACGGGCACGGCCAGTCGTCCTCCGCCACCGTAACGCTGAACCTCACGTCCGACGGCGATCATGCGCCGGCGCAGACCGACGTGCCGCCCGAATACCAGGTGGAGCAGGGAGCCACGTACACCGCGAACGCGCTGGCGAGCTTCTCCGACGACGACGGCGATCCGATGACCCTGGTGTCGGCGAATCCCACGAATTCGGATCAGGTGATGGTCTCCACCCGTTCGGACGGCCAGCTCGTGTTCAACACCGGTTCGCAGACCACGGGCCGTGTGGCCGTGGACGTGACCGTATCCGACGGCGAGCAGACCGGCACGGGCACCGTATACTTCTCCATCCGCCCCGCGAACACGCTCTCCCCCGTGATCGACCCGGTGGTCAAACAGGCCCAGCCGGGAACGAGCACCACGGTGGATCTCAAGCCCTACGTGCATGGCAATTCCACCCAGCCGGTGCAGCTCGGTTCGATCTCCCAGCCGGACGGCGCCACGGCAACGGCCAATGCCGAAACCATGTCGTTCACGTTCACCGCGGCCAACCCCGGCACCTACTACGTGCCGTACAGCATCCTGCAAGGGTCGAAGCAGTCCACCGGTCTGGCACGCATCGAGGTGGCCAAGGCGAGCGGGGACTCCGCCAAGCCGGTGGCGACCAACGATGTAGCGCTGCTCGGCAGCGGCAACACCGCGATCGTGGAACCGCTGAGCAATGACGTGGACCCGCTGGGCGGCGTGCTGGCCGTCACGTCGGTGAGCGTGGACCCGAACACCGGCATCAAGGCCGGTCTGGTGGGCAACAAACGCGTGTATCTGACCGCGCGGCAGACCCCGACCAAGCCGGTGGCGGTCACGTACACCGTGGCCAACGCGCAGGGCAGCTCCGAGGGGCGCATCATCCTGCAGCCACCCACGTCGACCAGCCAATCGGCGGCGCCCAAAGCCGGCAACATCAACGCCCAGGTACGCACCGGCGGCATCGTGACGATCGACGTGCTCGACCATGTGACGGCGACCGGCACCGTGACGCTCGACACCGATCTGACCTACGACAAGCAGACGTTCTCCGGGCTCGTGTTCGTTTCCGGCGACACCGTGCGCTATCAGGCGGGGAGCAAGGAGGGATCGTTCCCCGTCACGTACACGGTGCGGGACACGCTGGGCAACACGGCGTCCGGCACGATCACCATCGCCGTGCATGCCTCCGACGCCGCCGGCAAGCCGGCCCCCACGCCCGCGGACGTGACCGCGCAGGTGGCGGCCGGCGACAAGGTGCGCATTCCGATCGATCTCACCGGCATCGACGTGGACGGCGACGGCGACACGCTGAGCGGCTTGGGCAACACCGTCCCCTCGCTCGGCCGCATCACCGAGGTGGGGGCCGACTACCTGATCTACGAGGCGTATTCGGATTCGTCGGGAACCGACACGTTCACGTACGCCGTGGAGGACTGGACCGGCCAGCGTGCGCAGGCGCAGATCCGCGTGGGCGTGTTCCGTGGCGGTTCCGATTCCGGAGTATTCGCCCGCGACGACTCGATCAGCGTGCGACCCGGCACCAAGGTGGATGTGCCGGTGCTGCTCAACGACATCTCCGGCGACGACGAGAGCCTGACGCTCGACGCGCATCTGAGCACGCAGGGTCTGGAATCAGCGAAGGTGAAGGACGACATGGTGGAGTTCACGGCACCAGACTCCCCTGGCACCGCCTACGTGACGTACACGGCGAAGACCAAGGCGGGACTCACCGACACCGCCACGCTGAGCGTGACCGTGGCCGACGACGCGCCGATCTCGCCGCCCACCGCCTACGACTACAAAGTGCCTGCCAGCGCCACGGTGGACAAGCGCACCGTGGATGTGGACGTACGCGACTGGATCGCGAACCCGTCCGGCAGCGTGGACGATCTCGAGGTAGGCGTGGATGCGAGCGCCGCCGATCATGCGCGCCGCAAGGGCGGCTCGTCGTCGACGGTGATCTCCGTGGATCTGACCGATGCGGCGCGCGCCGTGCCGTACACGGTGACGAACACGCGGTACAACGTGACGTCCACCGCGTTCATCCAGGTGCCCGCCTACGGCGTGTTCCCGCCGACGCTGCGTCCGAAGGCGCCGGAGCTGACGGTGCGCGCCGGCGAGTCGATCGACATTCCCATCGCCGACCATGTGCGTGTGGGCGCGGGCAAGACCGCGCTGATCGCGTCGAAGGATTCGGTGAGCGCCACCAAGTCGGACGGCGGCAGCCTGTATGTGAACGAGACGACGCTGCGGTTCACGGCGGCCAAGGACTATTCGGGTCCGGCGTCGATCACGTTCACCGCGGTGGATGGCCGCAAGGGCAAGGGGGCGATCGTGAACTCCGCGGTGCTGACCCTGCCGATCACGGTGGTGGGCAAGGATGCTCCGGCGCCCACGTTCTCCTCGCCGACGGTGGATGTGGTGCCCGGCGAGGATGCGAAGACCATCTCCCTGTCCGCGTTCACCAAGGCGCCGGATGGCTCCGACGCGTCGTCGTACGCGTATTCGTCGTCGGGCCTGTCCACGCCGGTCAGCGCCACGGTGGCGAAGAGCGGCGAGCTGACGGTGAGCGCGCCCAAGGACGCCAAGCCCGGTACCACGGTGAATCTGCCGCTGACGATCGACTACGGTTCCGGTCAGGTCAAGACCGGTGTGACGTTGCGGGTGACGCAGACGGATCGTCCGCTGGCCCGCGTGCCCGATGCGGCGGTGAAGATCAAGGCCGGCGAGACGCAGCAGGTGAACGTGCTGCAGGATGCGTACAACCCGTTCCCCGATACGCCGTTGAAGATCGTGGGCGCGTCGAGTGACGGATCGCATGTCTCGGCGTCGACCGCGCAGGACGGCACGGTGTCGGTCACCGCGGCGCAGGATGCTCCGGCGTCCACGAACCGTGTGACGGTCACGGTCGAGGACGGAACCGGCGACGAGTCGCGCAGGGTGAGCGCAACGATCACGGTGTCGGTGCTGGGACTGCCGGATGCGCCGCTGCTGTCGCCGGTCACCGATCTGCCGTCCGATGGCGCGGTGAGTCTGTCGTGGACGCCCGGCTCGGCGAACGGCAGCCCGATCGTGGAGTATCAGGTGGATTATGACGGCGGTTCCCTCTCGTGCGGCACGAGCACCACGTGTCTGGTCACGAGACTGGAGAACGGGCGCGAATACTCGTTCACCGTGCGTGCCCGTAACGAGGTCGGATGGTCCAAGCCGTCGAACACGGTGAGGGCCACGCCCGATCGCGTGCCTGCGGCGCCCGGAGGGGTGAGCGTGACCGGCGGCTATCATGCGGTGACGGTGAACTGGTCGGCGCCGGGCGCGGACGGCGGCACGCCGGAATCGTACACGGTGACGATCAACGGCGCCGGCGGCACGCAGACGGAGACCGTGACCGGCACGTCCGCCACGTTCTCCGTGGACAACAACGCCGGCGGCTCGGCGTTCTCGGCAACTGTGAAGGCGCATAATCGTGCCGGCGACGGCCCCGAGGCGGCGAGTGGCCAGCCTGGCACGCCGTGGGGCGACATCGATCCGCCGTCGCTCACGCTGGAGCAGGCCGGCGACACGATCCGCGGCACGATCGGCGAGATCAACGATCATGGCGCGGGCTGCGCGAGCGTGACGGTCAGCCGCGGAGGCCCGGTGTCGTGCACGGAACGCTCGTTCAGTTTCACGATCGACAAGGGCGAATACTTCAAGGAGGTCTCCGTGTCGGTCACGGTCACGCCGTCTCGTGAGGGCACGCATGGCGCCACGGTGTCGCAGACGATCGTGCCACAGACCGAGGTGGCGCGTCCCGACGTGCAGGTGAGCGCCGACGGCGGTTCGTGCACGGCCACGTGGAAGGCCAACGGCCTGTTCGACAGCGTGTCGGTGGCGTTCGGCGACAAGACGAGCACCGATGCGAACGGCTCGCTCACCGTGAGCCTGAGCCCGTGGACGAGCTGCCCGACCGCCACGGCCACGCAGTCGCTGAACGGTCACGCCGGTGAGACGGTGACCGCGAGCGAACCCACCGGATACGTGTACAAAGTGGCGCCCACGATCGACATGAACGGCTTCTGGCTGGAGTGGGACGGTTCGGACCGCAATCATCTGGTGGTGCGCAACACGAACGGTTCGGCGGTGAACACGTATGGCAAGGAGCCGGTGATCGAACTGAGCGTGGACGGCACGGCCGTGCCGAACGCGTCCACGGCCGACGGCACCGTGATTGACCTGACGCAGCTGGGCGGCTCCGCCGACCCGTCCAAGTGGCGGCTGAAGGTGTCGCTCAAGGGCGAGGACGCGTCGCTGAACGCCGATTCGGGCGATCAGGCGATCCGCGGCATTCGCCCCAACGCGTCCACGGCCTCGTATCTGACCGATGACGGACGGTTCGTCGTGCGCAGCGTCTCGGCAGCCGATCTGGTACGCTTCCCGATGTCCTCATGAAGGAGAACGACATGGCTGACAGCAACATGGATGATGACGTGACCCGTCTGGGACGATTCCGCGGGTTCTCCCCGATCCCGTCGGATCCGTCGGACGGTTCGGACGACACCGAGGCGACCCAAGTGTCCGCGAACCGCGTGCGGGCGACACCGGGCAGGGGTGCCGGCGCCGGCACCGGCGGAACCGGCGTGGCCGAGGACTCCGACGAAACGCTGCTGGGCTCGTTGCCGCACGGCCAGGGCCGTTCCCCGCATGCCGCGGCATCTCAGCGCGCCGTTCCCGGGAACACCGTTCCCACGCAGCCGATGAGTCAGCCGCTCATCCAGCGGCCGGCACAGCAGACGACGGCGCGTCAGCCGCTGATCAGGCATGACCGGCAGCCGAGCGCACCGGCGTCAAGTGCATCCATCGCCCGGTTCGGCGAGGTGTTCAACGCGATCGTGCGCAACGTGTCGAAGGCGGTCATCGGCAAGGACGAGACCATCCGCCGGTGCGTGACCGCGCTGATGGCCGGCGGCCACGTTCTGCTCGAGGACAATCCCGGCACCGGCAAGACCCAGCTGGCGCGCGCCCTCGCCAATTCGATCGACGCGCCGTTCAAGCGCATCCAGTTCACCCCCGATCTGCTGCCCGGCGACGTGGTGGGCGTCACCTTCTACGATCAGCAGACCGGTGCCTTCACCTTCCGCAACGGCCCGGTGTTCGCGGCCACCGTGCTCGCCGACGAGATCAACCGCGCCTCGCCGAAGACACAGTCCGCACTGCTGGAGGTCATGGAGGAGCAGAAGGTCACCGTCGACGGCGTGACCCACGACGTGCCGCAGCCGTTCATGGTCATCGCCACGCAGAACCCGATCGAACAGCTCGGCACCTACCGTCTGCCCGAGGCGCAGCTCGACCGTTTCCTGATCAAGACGTCGCTGGGCGACCCCGGTCACGACGCCAGCCTGAACATTCTGCGCGAGGCGGGAATCCGTGACCGTGCTGCCACTATTCGACCGGTCACGACCGCGGCCGACGTGCTCGCCATGCGCAGGATCGCGGAGACCGTACGCGTCGACGACGCGATTCTCGAATACGTCGTCCGTCTCGTGGAGGCCACGCGGCACAACGACAAGCTCGCCGTCGGCTCGTCCATCCGAGGAGCGCTCGCGCTGGTCCGTTCGGCACGCGTGTGGGCGGCGGCCGATTCCCGCGGGTACGTGGTGCCGTCCGATGTGAAGGATCTCGCGGTGGCCGTGCTCGCCCACCGTGTGATGCTCACGCCCGAGGCCACGTTCGCCGGAGACACCGCCGAAGGCGTAATCGAATCGGTGATGGACGACGTGGTCGCCCCCACCATCGGCGCATAGGGCACGATCATGGCACGACCGATCACTCTGCCGCAGCTGCGGCCTCCGACGCCGGTGCTGCGCGCCCTACGTTTTCTCAGGGACTATGTGTCCCCGCTCGGCTGGACCATATTCGCCGCCGCCGTGCTCTGCACGCTGGGATATGCGCTCCTCGGCTGGGATGAGCTGCTCGCAGCCGCCGTATTGTGGACGATCATGCTCATCGTCGCGATCGTGATGTCGCTGGGCAACACCGGATTCTCGGCGCAGCTCGACGTGCCCACGCGGCGCATCACCGTCGGCGACACGGTCGACGTGAACGTGACGGTAAGCAATCCCGGACGGTCCGTCACCGCGCACGCGCACGGCGACATCACGATCGGCGACGATCATGAGGGGTTCCCCATCCCCTCGCTGGCACCGCGACAGAGCAAGCAGACCGGGGTGACGTTCACGGCCGCGTCCCGTGCGGTGCTGTCCGTGGGGCCGCTGCGCGTGCGCAAGGGCGACCCGTTCGGCCTGATCCGCCATGAGAAGACCATCGCCGAACGGATCAGCGTGTACATCCATCCCCGCACGGTGCACCTGCACGCGCTCGACGCGGGCATCCAGCGCGATCTGGAGGGGCAGCCCAGCGGCGACATCGTGGATGACGATCTCGACTTCTACGGACTGCGGGAATACGAGCCCGGCGACGACATGCGCAACGTGCACTGGCTGTCCACGGCCAAAGCCGGCACGCTCATGATCCGCCAGTACGAGGCCACCCGTCGCACCACCACCGTGCTTGCGATCGGCGTGAATCCCCAAGACTACGCCAGCCGTGACGAGTTTGAACTCGCCGTGTCCGTGCACGCGTCGATCGGCGTGCAGTGTCTGATGCAGCATCGGCCGCTGCGCACGGTAGCCGCCGACCACCGCGACGACCCACGCACCACCATGGCGTTCCTCGACGCCTGCAGCGCCATCAAGCCGGATGATCGAGAGGACGCGAATCTTGCCGCGTCGGCGCTGGATCATTGCCCCGACGCATCGCTCTACTGCTTCACCGTGGGTTCGGGCAAGCCGGACGACGTCATCAAACGCATGATGCTCAGCATGCCCCAGGCGGCCGCCCGTCTGGTACTGCGCGTCGAACCCGGCGCCGAACGCGCCCTGCGACGGTTCGACGGGTTCACGCTCGCCACCGTCGGCGATCTCGACGACCTGCCGCTGATCATGGAGGCCATGTCATGATCCCCGTCACACGCCATGGTCGCAAGGCTGCCCGCGGCGCAACCGTACGAGGCACGGCCTCACCCGGATCCTGGGCGGACTCCCCCAACCCCGCCATCCACGTCTCCCGATCCCTTGCCCAGGGAACGGGACTGCCCCGCCGTCGAATGCCGGTGCGCGTCCGGTCCGACCGCACCGTGCTCGTCAGCGCCGTGATCATCACACTGGCGAGTCTTGCCGCCTCGCTGAATCTGCTCACCGTCTACGGTTCGCCTGCCGCGTGGGCCCTTGGTGCCGTACCGGCCGCGCTGATCGGCATCGCATGCGCGCTCGCCGGGCTGGCGCCCACACTGCGTCTGTGGTGGCAGCTGCTGTTCCTCGTCGTCGCGCAGTTCGTGGTCGGTCCGGTCATAGCATTGCCCGGTACCACGGTCGCACGGGTAGTTCCCACGTTCGACACGCTCTCCCAAGGGGCTGCGGCCACGCTCGGCGCGTTCAAGTACATCATCGCCATCGAGCCGGCGGTGGGCACCGGCAGCGGTGATCTGATGGCGCTGTGGACCATCGTGCTGTGGTCCACGTTCCTGGCGGGCGTGTTCGCGTTCACCGCCAACGCGCTGTTCTCACTGCTGTCGCTGGTCATCGTGCTCGTCGAACTCGCCGTCTGTGCGGCGCTGGGCACGTCGTCGGGTTTCCATCCGATCGTCGTCGGCGTGCTGATCGCACTGGCAATGCTGGTCTGGATGAGCTGGCGACTGCGACTGCTCGAGGCGAACCGTCTGCTGGCGGCGGCGCTGATCGTGGTGCTGGCCGCGGCCGGAGCCGGTGGCGCGGCGATCGCGCTCACCGGACAGCGTCAGGTGCTGCGCGACCATTACGAGCCTCCGCTCAGCCCGTACGACTATGCGAGCCCGTTGAGCGGACTGCGCTCCTATGTGAAGGACCACAAGGACGACAAGCTGCTCACCGTCACGGGACTGCCGGCCGGCACGCCGGTCCGTCTGGCGGTGATGGACCGATTCGACGGCTCGGTGTGGAACCTGTCCGATTCGTCGGCTGCGTTCGGATCCTCGGACTATCGTCGCGTGGGCGACACCATCGGAGGCGATCGCAACGGCGAGAGCACCGCGAAGGGCAAGTCGTTCACCGCCACGTTCACCGTGCACAACGGGCTCGGCGACGTATGGATGCCCCTGGCCGGCTCGGCGTCGTCGGTCTCGTTCGGCACCGACGCCCTGTCGCAGTCGTTCTACTACAACACCGGCACCGATTCGGCGCTGCTGTCCGGCGGACTGAGCGCCAATCTCACCTATGTCGAACGTGGCGTGATCGCCGAACAGCCGAATTCACGACAGATCTCCGGTGCCGACGCCGCGGCGGTAAACCAGCCCAAGGCGCAGGACGTGCCCGAATCGGTGAAGTCCACCGCCACGTCATTCGCCGGCGGCGAGTCGAAGGATGGCGCGGCCGCTCAGAAACTCGCCGACAAGCTCAAGGACAACGGCTGGTTCTCACACGGTCTGCAGGGCGACTATCCGTCCCTGCCCGGTCATGGCGCGTACCGTATCGACCTGCTGCTGGGCGGCGACGCCATGGTGGGAGACAGCGAACAGTATGCTTCGGCCATGGCGCTCATGGCCCGCGAACTCGGCCTGCCGTCGCGCGTGGTGATGGGATTCCTTCCCAAGGACTCGGATGGCGGCATCTCCGACGCGCGCACCACGGTGCGGGACGACGGCACCACGAGCATCGACTTCACCGGCAACGACATCGCCGCCTGGGTGGAGATCAAGCTCGACGGCTACGGCTGGGTGGCGTTCTATCCCACGCCCAAGGAGACGAAGATCCCGAACGACGATCAGAACCTCACTCCCCCGAACCCGCAGACGCTGGTCCGTCAGCCTCCGGTGCCGCTCGAGGATCCGCTGCGCGATCAGAATCAGACCAAGGGGCAGACGAACATCGGCGGCAGCGATGCTGATGCGAACGCGGCGGCCTTCTGGCGCATGTTCCGTCTTATCGCCGGACGCGTGGCGTTGTATGGCAGCCCGCTCTGGATAGCACTGCTTGTCGTCGGCGCGATCCTGCTGTTCAAGTCGCTGCTGCTGCGTCAGGCACGCGGCCGCGGCTCGCCAAGCATGCGCATCGCTCAGGGATGGCGGTGGATCTGCATGCTCGCCGCGCAGAGCGGCGCTACGGTATCCGGCACGCGGCGCGAGCAGAGCCATATGCTGGCCGACCAATTCGATCTGCCCCTCGAGACGCTGGACGATCTGAGCCGACGCGCGGACCGGGCGGCGTTCTCTGGCGAGAAGACGGACGACCATACCGCGGCAGCCTACTGGCAGGACGTGGACCGCATCCTCGAGCGCATGCTGCGATCCATGCCGAGACGCCGGGCCTTGGCCACACGACTGTCGGTCAGAGGCCTGTTCGTCAACCCCGTCGACCCTCGATATCTTTCCCATACCCATAACAGGCAAGGAGCATCATGACCCACGTGTATCTTGACGCGGCGATGATCTGCGACATCGGTCGCCGACGCAGCATGAACCAGGATCGCGGTCTTGCGGACGGCGGACTGTTTCTGGTGTGCGACGGCATGGGCGGTGGCGTGGCCGGTCAGGAGGCCAGTGCCCGCACCATCCGTCACTGCGAGTCGCTGATCGACCTCGACCGGCGTTCCAAGGCCGATATCGCCGCGGTGATCGACGAGGCGCAGCGTGACGTATGCGAGCTCGGCCGCGAGCTCGGCGGCGTCTCGGGCACCACGCTCACCGGTCTGGTGCTGTCCAGTATGGGCAGCGTGGCGACGCATCGCACCCACACCGTACGGGATGATTCCGCCGACTCCCCGACGGACATCGACGACACGGACGACACGTTGGACGGCATGGTCAAGGTGTCCGACGCGGTGATCACCGCCCAGCTTGACCTTGACGGGTTGGACGACACGCTTGACTCCATGCCCGCGACCGGCAGGCCGGGCTTCCCCTGCGTGCTGGACTTCGACGACGATGCGATGCCGTCGTGGTATGTGGTGAACATCGGCGATTCGCGCACCTATCATCTTGACGCCCAGCCGGGTGGCGGGTGGAGCGCGTCGTCGATGGTGCAGGTCACGCGCGACCATTCCCGCCGTCAGGAGCTGATCGATGCCGGTGTGATGCTGCCCGAACTGGCCGATCAGCTGGTGCCGCGCAATCTCATCACCCAGTGCGTGGGCGCGCCGGAGGGCATTGACCCGGACTATTTCCGCGCCGACCTGCCCGGCCGGTTCATCGTGTGTTCCGACGGTCTGCATTCCGAACTGGACGACGATGCGATAGCCGCGATCGCCGCGGTCAACCGCAGTCCGCGCGAGGCCGTACAGGCTCTGGTGGAAGCAGCGCTTGCCGCCGGCGGCAAGGACAACGTCACGGTGATCGTGGTGGATACGGTGTGCAGCCCGGACGACGTCATGGCATCGCGCGACGATGATGCCGCATGGTCGTATGTGAAGATCGCGCGTGACGAGGATCTGTCCAGCATCGGCGAATCGACGCTGGACACGCTGAGGACGGTGGCAGCCCGTCATCAGCTTGAGCGCAAGGGAAAGTGAGAGGAATGGTCGATTATGACTCCGCCGTGCAGGCGGTGCAGGATCCGAATGCGGACCCGGTGTTTCTGGCGAGGATAGCCTATGAGAACCCGGACTTCGGCGCGAACGTGGCTGCCCATGAGCGCGCCTATCCGGGACTGCTGCGCTGGATCGCCGAGTTTGGCGACGACCGGGCCAAGGCCGAGGCCGCGTCCCGCGGATATACGGCGGCCGGAGGTCCGGTCGTGCCGCGTACGGAGGACGACGCCGAGCGAGGTGGCGCCGAGGCTCGGGTGGAAGACGCTCCGCATGGCGTGGGACAGCTGTTGCATGCGGTGCATGTGGAATCGGCTCCGCAGTCTCCGGCCGCGTCGGTATCTCCGGCCGCGCCGGCGTCTCCGATCGCGCCGGCGTCCCAGTCGATACAGCCGGTTCCGTCTCATGCGTCATCGGCAGATGCGCCTGCAGAGCCAGTACAATCCGCTCCGGTTCAACAGCCTGTTGCCATGCAGCCCGTTGTACAGCAGTCGGTGCCGGTGACTGCCGGGCAGCAGCCGTTGCCGGTCATGCAGCAGGAGCCGCCACAGCATGCGGTCGCCCCGCTTATTCCCGAGGATCATCAGCCGGCCCCCAATGGTCAGCCCGTGGAAGAATCCCCGTCGGCGGCGGGGTCAGCGGCCGGTCAGACCGTCGTCCATCAACCCGCAGGACGTCATCGCGCAGACGACGAGCACGGCAATCCGTACGGGTTCACGATGGAGCAGGCGCTCGATCCGAATACGGATGCGCTCACCATCGCGCAGATCGCCCAGTATGCGCCCGAACTGCGCGTGTATCTGGCGCGCAATCCCAGCACGTATCCGGAGCTGCTTGAATGGCTCGCCCGCCAGCACGATCCGCAGATCGACGCCGCCCTGGCCGAGCGCAACGCCGTTCAGAAGTAGCCGTATCCGGGCTCCCCTCTCTGAGGGGAGCTGTCACCGTAGGGTGACTGAGGGAAGCCAATACTGTCGCTTAACGCTGTTCCTCGAGGTTGAAGAACTGGTCGCCGATGCGTACCGTGCACGGTACGGTCACCTTTACCGGGCGCCCCTTCACCTGGGTCTCCTCGCCACTGACGATGAGGAACGTGCCGTTGAGCGACCCATAATCCTCGATCCACAGTCGTCCTTCCCGGTCGAAGCTCACCGCGGCGTGGTTGCGTGATATCGTGCGGGTCGGGTCGTCGAGCTTCTGCGGGCTGACGCCTTCGGGCACGGCCTTGGTGGGCTTTCGCCCCAGCAGTGCGCTGCGGTCGAGTATCACGGTCTGACCAGTGGCGTCGTTGCGAAGCACGTATCGATGATTCGGCTGCCGGTCGATGAACGATGGCGACAGCACCGTGCCGTCCCAATCCTCGTTGCCGTACGGGGAGCCGTTGATCGGCGTGACGGGAACCTCGTCGGCATGCGCGGAATGCGATGCCGCACCGCCTGCAGGTATCGACGCATCTCCGGGCATGGTGTCTTCGACGTACCAGCCTGGCTCGGGCGGCGGAGGATAGGGAATGCTTCTTCTCATACGTTCAGTCCTACCACACATGAGGCATCGAATCCCGTCACCGACGCGGTACTGCCGGTGAACGACGCGAATAGTATGGATGAAGCACACGGACATGCATACGGGAGGGAACATGACCGTACCATCAGTCACACATCAGGACGCGTCCATCAATCTTGCCGGCGAAAGACCGGACGTCACTGCCGACGCCATCGATGAAATTCGTCTTCCACTGCTCGCCAAGATCTACGGCGCGCTGTGTCTGGCGGTTGGCATCGTGGCGTTCCCGCTGCTGGTGCTAGCCATCGTCGTCGTGGTTCGTTCGATCGACGTGGCCGAGATCACGCCCACGCTTACGGTGATTCTCACCGTGCTGCACGCCCTGCTGCTCGTATCGGGCAGTGTCTCGCTCATCGTGTTCGGCGTGTTGCTGCTGCGGAATCGTCGCCGTCATGCGGCACGTTGGGCGTATGTGCTCATTCCGATCACGCTGATGCAGGGCCTGTCGAGTCTGGCCTTGTTCGGTCTGGGCCCTGGACTGCTGCTGCAGTTCGTGCAGCTGGTGCTGCTGGTCGTGATCTCCGTCACCGCGGATCCGATGCTGGCTCTGGAGCGTCGCGAGCAGCGTCTGGTCAGGCGAATCGAGGAGCAGGACGAACTCGCCGCGGCGGCCAGGATCGACATGGTCGGTCGTGATCTGACCGGACGGGGATATATCGCACTGGACTTTTTCAACCTGTTCTGGGTGTTCGTCGTGGCGAGCGTGGTAGGGCTCGGCATTGAGACCGTCTATCATTTTGCGCTGTATAACGGGGAGTTGCAGGATCGCGCGGGCCTGCTCTATGGTCCGTTCTCACCCATCTATGGTTTCGGCGGCGTGCTGCTCACGGTGTTTCTCAACCGGTTGTGGAATCGCAATCCGCTGCTGATTTTTCTTGCCAGCGCCGTGATCGGCGGCGCGTTCGAATATGCCACGAGCTGGTTCATGGAGGTGGCGTTCGGCGTCACCGCCTGGGACTACACGGGCCAGTGGCTGTCGATCAACGGCCGCACAAGCGGCAAGTACATGATCATGTGGGGGCTGCTGGGCGTGATCTGGATTCGCTGGTGTCTGCCCCACCTGTTGAAACTGATCAACCGTATCCCATGGCAGTGGCGGTATTCGCTTACCGTGGCGTGCTTCGTGCTGCTGTTCGTCGACGGCACGATGACGCTGATGTCGCTGGACTGCTGGTATTCGCGCGTCTCCGGACTGACACCGGACTCCCCCATCGAAACGTTCTTCGCGAATCACTACGACAATGCCTATATGCAGCATCGTTTCCAGACCATGACCATCGATCCGTCCCGTACGGGTCGTGTGTAAACGACGTGAAACGTGAAACAACGTAAAGTATTGTGAAACAAACAATACGAATCGTTGACCGATATGAGAATACGGCAAGGGCCGTGGCCCCCGAATGGGAGTCACGGCCCTTGCCGTATTCTGGCCTGATCAGGCGTCAGCGAACCGAGTCAGATCACTCAGCTCACTGGGCGTCGTCGGCGGGCTTATCGCCAGCGGCGTCGTCGGAACCGGTGTCGGTCGTGTCGTCGCCGAAGGCTCCGGACAGATCACCGAAGTCAACGTCGCCGTTGGCCGTGCCGTTGTCGTCACCGCCGAGATCGTTGAGGAAATCGTCGGGGTTGAAGTCGTCGCCAAGGCTCAGGTCGCCGAAGTCGATGTTGGAGAAGTCCACATCGCTCAGATCGGCGTCGGACAGATCCACCATGCCATCGCCACCGTCGTCGCTCAGACCGAAGCTCGGGTAGATGGTGTCGCGGATGGCCTTGTCGGGCTCGACGCGGGCGTTGCGGTAGCGAGCCAGACCGGTACCGGCCGGGATCAGCTTACCGATGATCACGTTCTCCTTGAGGCCCTTGAGGTCGTCGACCTTCTGGTTCAGGGCGGCTTCGGTGAGCACGCGCGTGGTCTCCTGGAAGGAGGCCGCGGACAGCCAGGAGTCGGTGGCCAGCGAGGCCTTGGTGATGCCCATGAGCTCGGGACGACCGGTGGCCGGACGCTTGCCAGCCTTCAGGGCGGCCTTGTTGACCTCCTTGAAGCGGGCCTTGTCGACCAGCTCGCCCGGCAGCAGCTCGGTGTCGCCGGAGTCGAGCACGGTGTAGCGACGCAGCATCTGGTGCACGATGACCTCGATGTGCTTGTCGTGGATGTCCACACCCTGGGAGCGGTACACGGTGTGCACTTCCTCCACGATGTTCACCTGCGCGGCGCGGGCACCCATGATGCGCAGGATCTTCTTCGGATCCACGGAACCCACATACAGCTTGGTGCCGCGCTTGATGTGCTCACCGTTCTTGACGAGCAGCGGCACGCGGGTTGACACCTTGTAGTCGAAGTGGTCCACCTTCTCGCCGTCGGCGTCGCAGGCGTCGGGATCGTCCGGGAACAGCGTCACGACGCGTCCGGCCTCGTTGTCCTCGACCTTCACGGTGCCGTCGTACTCGGCGATCATGGCCTCACCCTTAGGCGTACGGGCTTCGAAAAGCTCGGTAACACGGGGAAGACCCTGGGTGATATCGGCCGCGGCGGCCACACCACCGGAGTGGAAGGAACGCAGCGTCAGCTGGGTACCAGGCTCACCGATGGACTGGGCGGCCACGATGCCCACGGCCTCGCCGGTGTCCACCAGCTTGTTGGTGGCCAGAGACCAGCCGTAGCACTTGGCGCACACGCCTCGACGGGACTCGCAGGTCAGCACGGAACGGGCCTTGACCTCTTCCACGCCGTGGGCCACGAGGTCCTTGAGCACGTCCATCGACAGGGCGTCGTCACGGTGGTAGAGCACCGTCGTGCCGTCGGCCGGGTCGATCACGTCGGCGGCGAGCAGACGGGAGTACGGACCACCGTCGGCGGCCTTGACGAGCGTCAGGTTGCCGTCGTCGTCACGGTCGGCCACGCGCATCTTCAGACCCTGCTTGGTGCCGCAGTCCTCCTCGCGCACGATCACGTCCTGGGAGACGTCGACCAGACGACGGGTCAGGTAACCCGACTCTGCGGTCTTCAGTGCGGTATCCGCCAGACCCTTACGTGCGCCGTGCTGGGAGATGAAGTACTCCAGCACGGACAGGCCGTCGCGGTAGTTGGACTTCACCGGTCGCGGAATCGGCTCGCCCTTCGGGTTTGCCACGATGCCACGGATACCGGCGATCTGGTTGATCTGCATCATGTTTCCTCGTGCACCGGACTGCACGATGATGGACAGGTTGTTCGTCGGGAAGAAGCCCCTCTCGACGGCCTTCGACACGTCGCTGGTGCAGTCGTTCCACAGGTTGATGAGCTGCTGGCGACGCTCCTCCTCGGTAAGCAGACCCATGTCGTACTTGCCATTGATCTTGTGCGCCTGCTCCTCGGCCTTGGAGATGTACTCGTGCAGTTCCGGCGGCTCGATGACGTCGGAGAACGCGAAGGTCACGCCGGACCACGGTGCGCGGGTGAAGCCCATGTCCTTCAGGGCGTCCAGCGACGCGGCCACCTGCTGGGTGGAGTAGCGGGAGGCGATGTCGTCGACGATCTTGCTCAGCTGCTTCTTGCCGACCTGGTAGTTCACGTACGGGTAGTCCACGGGCAGGGTGCTGTTGAACAGCACACGGCCGTAGCTCGTGGCGAACAGGACGGAACCGTCGACGAAGCGCTCCTCCTTGACGGTCTCCGGGCTGCCGGGCTGCGGGTCGACGACCTTGAGCTCCTTCGGCTCCCAGCCGGCGGGCAGCACGAAGTCGGCGGGCATGCGCACCAGCACCTCGGCCTGCATGTCGATCTCATGCAGATCGAGCGCCATGCGGCACTCCTCGAGCGAGCCGAAGACGCGGCCCTGGCCCTTGGCGCCGTCGAGCACGGTGGACAGCCAGTACAGACCCAGGATCATATCCTGGGACGGCATGGTCACGGTGTGGCCGTCGGCGGGCTTCAGGATGTTGTCGGAGGCCATCATCAGCGAGCGGGCCTCGGCCTGGGCCTCGGCGCTCAGCGGCAGGTGCACTGCCATCTGGTCACCATCGAAGTCGGCGTTGAACGCGGCGCAGGCGAGCGGCGGCAGGTGGATGGCCTTGCCTTCCACCAGGATCGGCTCGAACGCCTGAATGCCCAGACGGTGCAGCGTAGGTGCACGGTTGAGCAGCACCGGGTGCTCGGAGATGACCTCCTCGAGCACGCCCCACACCTCGGAGTCGCCGCGGTCGACCAGACGCTTGGCGCTCTTCATGTTCTGCGCGTAGTTGAGGTCCACCAGACGCTTGATCACGAACGGCTTGAACAGCTCCAGGGCCATCGGCTTCGGCAGACCGCACTGGTGCATGCGCAGCTCCGGGCCGACGACGATCACGGAACGACCGGAGTAGTCGACTCGCTTACCGAGCAGGTTCTGACGGAAACGACCCTGCTTGCCCTTGAGCATGTCGGACAGCGACTTCAGCGGACGGTTCGAGGCGCCCGTCACCGGACGGCCACGACGGCCGTTGTCGAACAGGGAGTCCACGGCCTCCTGCAGCATGCGCTTCTCGTTGTTGAGCATGATCTCGGGGGCGCCGAGGTCGATCAGTCGCTGCAGACGGTTGTTGCGGTTGATCACACGACGGTACAGGTCGTTGAGATCGGAGGTGGCGAAACGGCCACCGTCCAGCTGCACCATCGGGCGCAGATCCGGCGGGATCACCGGGATCACGTCGAGCACCATGGCCTCCGGGCTGTTGCCGGTGGAGATGAAGGCGTTGATCACCTTCAGGCGCTTGAGGGCGCGGGCCTTGCGCTGGCCCTGCTTGGTGGTGGCGATCACGTTGCGCAGGTTCTCGGCCTCGCCCTGCAGATCGAAGTCATGCAGACGCTTCTTGATGGCCTCGGCGCCCATGCAGCCGTCGAAGTAGTCGCCGTAGTCGTCGACCATCTCGCGCCACAGATCCACGTCGCCTTCCATGTCGCCGGGCTTAAGGGTCTGGAAACGATCCCACACGGCGGTATGACGGGCGATCTCGTCGTTGTAGCGCTTGCGGATGGCCTTAAGGTCGCGCTCGGCGCCGCTCTTGAGCTTGGTCTTGGCGGCGGAGGACGCCTCACCGGTGGCCTCGAGCTCGCTGAGATCCTCCTCGAGCTTCACGGCGCGCTTGTGCAGCTCGTTGTCACGGGCCTTCTCCAGGTTCTGGATGCGCACGTCGAACTCGTCCTGCAGGTCGGGCATGTCCTTGTGACGCTGCTCCTCGTCCACGGAGGTAACCATGTAGGCGGCGAAGTAGATGACCTTCTCGAGGTACTTCGGCGGGATGTCCAGCAGGTAGCCCAGACGGCTCGGAACACCCTTGAAGAACCAGATGTGGGTCACCGGGGCGGCCAGCTTGATGTGGCCCATGCGCTCACGACGCACGCGGGACTTGGTCACTTCCACGCCGCAGCGCTCGCAGACGATGCCCTTGAAGCGCACGCGCTTGTACTTGCCGCAGGCGCACTCCCAGTCGCGGGTCGGGCCGAAGATCTGCTCGCCGAACAGGCCGTCCTTCTCGGGCTTGAGGGTACGGTAGTTGATCGTCTCGGGCTTCTTGACCTCGCCGTGGCTCCACTTCAGGATGTCCTCGGTGGTGGCCAGACCGATCCTCAGTTTGTCAAATGCATTAACGTCCAGCACTCTATGTCCTGTCTGTTTAGGTTCTTTACTGCTTCACGTATTGGTTTTCGGGCAAGGGTGCGCGCCGCACCGGCACACTTTCGGCAGTGTGCGGCGCGCACCGGCTTGCATCAGCGGTAGGTCGGTTCCTCGGACTCGGTCGGAGCGTTCGAACCGGCTTCCGGACGGGCGCCGATGTTGAAGCCCAGATCGTCGGAGGCGGAGACCGGATCGTCGTCCTCTTCCTTCATGTCGATGGCCACGCCTTCGGCGTTGAGCACCTCGACGTTCAGCGACAGGGACTGCATTTCCTTGAGCAGCACCTTGAAGGATTCGGGGATGCCGGCCGGCGGCAGGTTGTCGCCCTTCACGATTGCGCCGTAGACGCGCACGCGGCCGTCGACGTCATCGGACTTGATGGTCATCATCTCATGCAGCGTGTAGGCGGCGCCGTAGGCCTCGAGGGCCCACACCTCCATCTCGCCGAAGCGCTGGCCACCGAACTGGGCCTTACCGCCCAGCGGCTGCTGCGTGATCATCGAGTACGGACCGGTGGAACGGGCGTGGATCTTGTCGTCGACCAGGTGGTGCAGCTTCAGGATGTACATGTAGCCCACGGAGATCGGCTTGCCGAACGGCTCACCGGTACGACCGTCGAACAGCCAGGCCTTGCCGTCGTCGCCGACGAGCTTGTCGCCGTCGCGGTTCGGCAGCGTGGTCTTGAGCAGGCCGTTGAGGGCGTCCTGACGCACACCGTCGAACACCGGGGTGGCGACCGGGGTGTTCGGGTCGGCCTTCTCGGCGCCGGCGGGGATGTGCTTCTTCCACTCGGCCTCGAGGTTCGGGTCGATGTTGATGTCCCAACCGGAGTGGGCGATCCAGCCCAAGTGCAGCTCAAGCACCTGACCCAGGTTCATTCGGGAAGGCACACCCAGCGGGTTGAGCATGATGTCGACCGGCGTACCGTCGGCGAGGAACGGCATGTCCTCCTCCGGCAGGATGCGGGAGATGCAGCCCTTGTTGCCGTGACGGCCCGAGAGCTTGTCGCCCACGGTGATCTTGCGGTGCTGGGCGATGTACACGCGGATCATGGAGTTCACGCCGGTGGGCAGCTCGTCGCCGTCCTCCTCGGCATCCTCGCGGGTGATCTCCTTGACGGCGATCACGGTACCGGTCTCGCCGTGAGGCACGCGCAGCGAGGTGTCGCGCACCTCGCGGGACTTCTCGCCGAAGATGGCGCGGAGCAGGCGCTCCTCCGGGGTCAGCTCGGTCTCGCCCTTCGGGGTGACCTTACCGACCAGGATGTCGCCGGCCTCGACCTCGGCACCGATGCGGATGATGCCGCGCTCGTCGAGGTTGCTCACGGCGTCCTCGCTCACGTTCGGCAGATCGCGGGTGATCTCCTCGGCGCCCAGCTTGGTCTCGCGGGCGTCGATCTCGTACTCCTCGATGTGGATGGAGCTCAGCGTGTCGTCCTGCACCAGACGCTGCGAGATGATGATGGCGTCCTCGTAGTTGTAGCCGTTCCACGGCATGAAGGCGACCAGCAGGTTCTTGCCCAGGGCCATCTCGCCCTGATCGGTGGCCGGACCGTCGGCCAGCACGGAGCCGGCCTCCACACGCTCACCCTCGTGGATGATCGGGACCTGGTTGTAGCAGGTGGTCTGGTTGGAGCGCTGGAACTTGGCCAGCTTGTAGCTGGAGGTGGTGCCGTCGTCGTTCATCGTACGAATGATGTCGGCGGACACGTAGGTCACCACGCCGTCCTTCTCGGCCTTGACCACGTCGCCGGAATCCACGGCGGCGCGCCATTCGCCGCCGGTACCCACCAGCGGACGCTCGGAACGGATCAGCGGCACGGCCTGACGCTGCATGTTCGCACCCATCAGTGCTCGGTGGCCCTCATCGTGCTCCAGGAACGGAATCAGGGAGGAGCCGACGGACACCATCTGACGCGGGGAGACGTCCATGTAGTCCACGTCGGAGACCGGGACGTCGACCGCCTCTTCCTCGTTGGCTCGAGCAAGGGCGTCCTCGTGCACGAAGCGACCCTCGTCGTCCAGCTCCTGGTTGGCCTGGGCGATCACGTGGTCGGCTTCCTGATCGGCCGTCATGTACTCGATCTCGTTGGTCACCTGGCCGTTGATCACCTTGCGGTACGGCGTCTCGATGAAACCGAACGGGTTCACGCGTCCGAAGGTCGCGAGGGAGCCGATCAGACCGATGTTCGGGCCTTCAGGGGACTCGATCGGGCACATACGTCCGAAGTGGGACGGGTGCACGTCTCGCACCTCCATGGAGGCGCGGTCGCGGGACAGACCGCCGGGGCCCAGAGCGGACAGACGGCGCTTGTTGGTGATGCCGGCCAGCGGGTTGTTCTGATCCATGAACTGGCTCAGCTGGGAGGTTCCGAAGAACTCCTTGATCGTGGCGGCCACGGGGCGGATGTTCAGCAGGGACTGCGGGGTGATGGCCTCGGCGTCCTGCGTGGTCATGCGCTCGCGCACCACGCGCTCCATACGGCTCAGACCGGTGCGCAGCTGGTTCTGGATCAGCTCGCCAACCTGACGGATGCGGCGGTTGCCGAAGTGATCGATATCGTCGGTCTCGACGCGCAGCTCGATGTCCTCGCCGTTGCGCTTGCCCGGGAAAGTCTTGTCACCGGCGTGCAGCGTGACCAGGTACTTCAGGGTGGCCACGATGTCCTCGGGCTTGAGGCTGCGATCGTTGATGTCGCCTTCCAGACCGAGCTTGCGGTTGATCTTGTAACGACCGACGCGCGCCAGATCGTAGCGGCGGGTGTTGAAGTAGAAGGAGTCGAGCAGGTTGCGGCCGGCCTCCGGGGTGGCGGTGTCGCCCGGACGGATGCGGCGGTACAGCTCGGTCAGGGCGCGGTTGCGGATCTCCTCGTCACTCGGGCGCTGGTCGATCAGCGGACGACCGGAGGAATCCTTCGGGGTGATGGCGTCCATCTCGTGGGCGAGGGCGTCGAGCACCAGCGGGTAGCCCTGGAAGGCGTCGTGGATCTCGCGCTCGGTCATGCCGATGGCCTCGAGGAAGATGATGGCGGACTGCTTGCGCTTGCGGTCCACGCGCACGCCGAGCACGTCGCGCTTGTCGATCTCGAACTCAAGCCAGGCGCCGCGGCTCGGGATGATCTTCGCACCGTAGACGGTCTTGTCGGTGGAGCGGTCGCGGGAGCTGTCGAAGTAGACGCCCGGGGAACGCACGAGCTGGGAGACGATCACTCGCTCGGTGCCGCCGATGATGAAGGTGCCATGCGGGGTCTGGAGCGGGAAGTCGCCCATGAACACCGTCTGGCTCTTGATCTCGCCGGTGTCGTTGTTGCAGAACTCGGCGTTCACGTACAGCGGCGCGGAGTAGGTGTAGTCCTTCTCCTTGCACTCCTGCACGGTGTGACGCGGCTCTTCGAAGTAGGGGTTGGAGAACGTGAGGCTCATGGTCTGGGCGAAGTTCTCGATCGGGGAGATCTCCTCGAAGACCTCCTCGAGACCGGAGGTGTGCGGCACGGTGTTGGTGCCGTTCGCCAGATCCTCCTCGACGCGCTTCTGCCAGCGCTCGTTGCCGATCAGCCAGTCAAAGCTGTCGGTCTGGACGCCCAGCAGGTACGGGACGTCGATGGGCTCCTTGATGGAGCCGAAGTTCACGCGCGGCGAGGCCTTGTGCAGCTTGATGTCATGCTCATCCGCACGAGCGTAGACTTTGGTGGTATTGGTTTGTGTGCTTTCGGCAGCCAAGATGGGATGGTCCTTCTCGTTCGCTGTTATTCCATACGGCCAGGAAACGCACCCCGGGCAATCGTGGTATACAATCGTCGCGGGCGTTTCCCCAGTTGATGTATGCCCGCTATATGACACACGTCGCTAATCGTCAAAAGAATACCACATTCTCGCGTGTCGCGCAACCAAGCGTGTATGCTTCTTGAACTTTCTCGTCATCCCTGCCGACTGATACCGCCCTTGTGTCCGGTTGCCTTGAACGGCACTCCCCCGCGCCGTCCTCCGGCGAATCCATGGTTTCCGCCCCGGATCTTCCCGGCATTGGACCATCCGGCGTTCCACCCGGATTTCGAGCCCTTGCTACCATTCGCGCCGCCACCGGCAGCATTCGTTCTGTTCTTCGTCATACCATCAGTATGTTCCCACCACCGGAAGCGGAAAGGAAGGCCATCATGACTCACCCGACGACGCAGTCGCTCGCCCGCGGATTCGCGGTGGTGGACTTCGAGACCACGGGACTGGTGCCGGAGCGTGGCGACCGGGCCATCGAGATCGGCGTGACGCTGCTCGACCCGGACGGCAACATCGAGCATGAGGACGAGACGCTGATCCACGTCAGCCGCGATCTGGGCGCACAGCACGTGCATCACATCCGGGCCGCCGAGCTGAAGCATGCCCCCGAATTCGACGGCATCGCCCGGCAGCTGCGCGACTATCTGGCTGGTCGAGTGTTCGTCGCGCACAACGTGGCGTTCGACTCACGGGTGCTGCGCAGCGAATACGCCCGACTGGGCTATGACATTCCCGTTCAGGGCAAGACAGCCTCGGCCAATCGACGCGGCGCCGAAGCCTCCACGACCCTGTGCACCATGCGGCTCGGCGGCAAACTGCTCGGCGTCCGCTCCCTCGCCTCCTGCTGCGCCCGGTTCGGCATCGGCAACCCGGACGCGCACAGTGCGCTGAGCGACGCCCACGCCACGGCGCTGCTGCTGCGCGAATACATGCGCATGATTCCGGACTGGCCGGGCTGGGCCGCGCACCTCGATGCCGCCGAACAGGCACGATGGCCGCGCATCAGCGAGAACATGGCCCGCTGGATGCCACGCCCGTCGCATGCCTCCGACGGCAGCAACATCATGGACAGCGACATCCCGCTTGCTTCACGCGTCACATCCGAGACCGCGCCCGCTCCCCCGCCGCGACTGCGCGAGGGCGACCGCATCGTGCTTACCGGCGCGATGTCGCAGCGCCGCGCCGACTGGATCGACGACCTCGCCGCCGTGGGCGTCACGGTCTGGCCGTCGGTCACCAAAAAGGTGCGGCTCGTGGTGGCCGCCGACGTGGACACCGAATCCACCAAGGCGCGCAAGGCCCGCGCCTACAACATCCCCATCGTCAGCGAGCGCTGGCTCAAGACCGCCGTCGAAAACGGCGTCGATGCCGCCTGAGCCCCACTCATTCGCTCCTTCATAGGACATATCGGCCACAAGACCACGAGTTTTGTGGTTTTCTTCGCGGATTTCCACCCAGGAATCGTTGCAATCGCGTAAATCCTAGCGGCCATCCGGGCCGATGCACAGCCTGAAAACCACAAAACTCGCGGTCCGAGCGGCCCGAACCATCCAACCCGCCCAAACAAGCACAAATGGTCGGGAAACTCACACCAGTCCGAGTGTGACGAACGCGTTGGCCAGTCCGTCGTCGTGGATGTCGGTGGTCACGATGTCGACGATGTCCTTGATGCCGTGGATCGCGTTGCCCATGGCCACGCTGGTGCCGGCCATCTTCAGCATGGCGGTGTCGTTGTCGCTGTCGCCGATGGCGATCGTGTCGGCGATGTCGCAGCCGAGTGCGGCGGCCACGTCACGTACGGCCGTGCCCTTGTCCACGCCGTTGATGAGCAGTTCGCCGTTGTTCGGCGAAATGCGGTCGTACGATGCGTGCACGGTGGTGAACCACGAGCTCAGGTCGCGCTGCACGTCCTCGAAGCTCACGTCCGGATCGGGCTTGGAGAAGTAGGATCCCTTGCTCGCGCGGATCACGTGACCGAGCGTGGATCCTTCGGGGATCTCCACGTCATCGATCACATGCCAGTATTTGGCGAACTCGCCGCTGTTCCACGCCGATTTCTTCGCCTGCAGATGCCGCAGATACCCCTGCGAGATGTACATGCCGTCGGCTCCCTGCCACTGGTAGCTTTCGATGTCGTGCCGTTTGAAGTATTCGGTCGCCGCGTCGATCGCCTCGGGCGAGACGAAATGCTGGAACAGCACGCGCTCGCCGAGGTTCGCCTGTGCGCCGGCCACGGAGACCACGCCGTCGAATCCGAGATCGAGGATGTTGCGCTCGATCTTGGGCAGCGAGCGCCCGGTGCAGATGAACAGCCGGTGCCCGTTGGTCTGTGCCGCGCGGCATGCGGCCTTGGCCGATTCGGGAACGACGTGGTTCTCGTCCGCCAGCGTGCCGTCGATGTCGATGAACACCAGCTTGCCGTGCGCCTTGCCGTCGCCGGCCTTGCCACTGCCGTCATTTGTGGAACCGTTGGAAACCATGGAGCCCTCCCGTCGTGTTTGACAGTAATGTACCGCAGTGTCGCATACATCGTCGTATGGGTGAGGACCCATTCATACGGCATAC
>NZ_NEWD01000015.1 GCF_002234915.1 Bifidobacterium vansinderenii
ATTCCGTCACGCGTTAAGCGTGTGTAGTCCCCATGGAGAACACGTGGTTGATAGGCCGGACGTGGAAGCCCCGCGAGGGGTGGAGCTGACCGGTACTAACGGACGAGCGACAACACAACCCAACACCCTCGGGGGTTGGGTTCCCGGAACGAATTCCAGACGTTCCCGGACAAGCACGGAGCACTTTTGGTTCACACTGCGATCGACACGAAAACACACGACGCGTCCGCTAGCCGGTTCCCAGACCACCACCATCCACCGGGATGATCCCCGGTGATAATTTCAATATTTTGCGGCGGTCATGGCCCAGGGGAGACGCCCGGACCCATTCCGAACCCGGAAGCTAAGACCTGGCACGGCGATGGTACTGCACTCGACAGGGTGTGGGAGAGTAGCACACCACCGCAATCCACTCTTCCGAAAAGGGGAGAAGCCACACGGCTTCTCCCCTTTTCCCATATCTGAGACAATTCATCCGCACAGCAAGGCATAATACGGAATCATGCACTTCTTCACTCCGAAACGATGCCCAAATTCGTCGAAAATCATGTATCACGACAAGGCCCAGGCGGAACGAGCCGCCGAACAGAGCCGCATCGAACGCGGAGCAGAACTTTGGACGTATCGCTGCCAGTACTGCGGAACATGGCATCTGACCAGTCACTCACCCGATCACGCATGGGTGCATGTGCCACTCAATCAGCAGATCAAGCCCCACTCGCGCAAAAAAGGCTACAAACCGCGCAGAAAGTAGCGGATCAGGCTGCCTGCCCATTGGAATTTGAACCTTTATGGTATGGCCGCCGAGCCATGTGGGGCATGGTGTTCGACACACTCGGGCCGTTTGGCCTCGCTCCGACGATTTGATCGCGGAGCGTATCAAATCGTCTCCGCTGATACAGTCGAACACCACGCCCCACACAGCGCGGCTCGGCAAAAGACAATGAACTGAACGCGCTTCTGATATATGCATGACATGACCGCTAAATAATTGGACAGCTGAGCGGGGTGTGGGGCATGTGATGTTCGATCGTAAGCAGCGGAGGTGTTTGCTATGCTGCGCAAGCAAACACCGGAGCGAGGCCGAACGGCCTTGAGTGTATCGAACATCACATGCCCCACACCCCGCGACCAGACCATATGGCTGCGAATTTGTATGTCCTTGAGGGCAGGGGAAGAGAGCTAGCGGTCGAGGCGGAAGCCTTGGCGGGTGGCGGGGGGATTGACGCTGCGGCCGTTCATGCTGGCGGTGGCGTTCTGCGCGATCTGATCGCTGAAGGCGTCGACCGGACGATCCGTATTGCGCAGATCGTAGTAGCGGTGGACATCGGCGTCAAAATCGGCGATCGCAGACAGGACGTCGTCGGAATCCTCAGGATACGTATTCTCGAAGAACTGCACGGACTTGGGCAGACGCGGCTTCAGCGCAGGATCCTGCGCCGGCTTGCCAATCGCAAGACCCAGCACGGGATAGGTGTACTTAGGCAGGTGCAGCACGTCGATCAACGCGTCCACATCGTTGAGCAGCGAACCGAGGATCACGCAACCAAGACCGAGGGAATAGGCTGCGGTCTCCATGGCATGCAGGGCGAGCACAGCGTCGTTCTGCGCCTGCGTGTAACGGTAGCTGCCATTCAGCGTGAAATCGTCGGAATCGGGGTCGACGCCCTTGGCCTTGGCGATCGTGGCGTTGCGATGCTCGTCGAGGATGAACACGTAGAGCAGCGGCGCCTGCGCGATATAGGGCTGTCGGCCGATCTCGGCCAGCTTCGCGGCGATCTCGGGATCGGTGATGCGAATGGCGGACCAGTCGTTGAGATACTGACTGGATGCGGCGTGCTGTGCCACGGATTCCAGTGTATCGACGACGTCGGCGGGGATGGGTTCGTCGGCGAACGCGCGGATGGAACGACGGTTCAGCAGGGTCTGGATCGTCGGATTATCGAGATTGTAAGTGTGCTCTGTCATGGGTCCATTGTGGCAGAGATCGGTGTGGATGGCGGGTGGATTGTTCGATGGGAGAACGGGGAATATGGGTATTCGGCTGTCTGGGATAGAGAGGTGAATGGGTTTGGGAACTCCCCTCAGTCGGCTGACGCCGACAGCTCCCCTCCACGGGAGGGGAGCCGGAAGAGATGGCGTACGCGTGGCTCCACTCCCGCGGAGGGGAGCTGTCCGCCGGAGGCGGACTGAGGGGAGCTCCGAGCAGCAACCAGCTGAACCCCCCCCCGATCGATCGACACCGACGACTCGCCCCACAAGAGCGACCGGCCGTGCCAGCCGTGTGCTGCCGCTCACCTCCAGCTCCCACACGAACTCCCGGAAACGTCGCCGGCACTCCCCGTCATGGGTGCACAGTCTCGGCGAGGAGGTCAAGAGACTTGGAGTAAATTGCCGCGTCGAAAGGATGCGTGTGGATGACTACAGGAATAGGCTCAGCGGGAGCGATGATTGTGGCGACGGGTGACCAAGGCTTGGGAACCTCGGTCGGAGAGCTGGGATACGACAGCGCTCAATGCCGCGGACAATGCGGAGAAGGTGATGCTCATGAACAGGCTTTCTCGTTCATCGACGACGCCGTCGCCGAGTGAACCAGAATCGGTGATTGTTTCACGTGAAACATCGGATTGGGCGGTGTGGCGGCCGGATCGTTTCACAGTGCGGTTGGAGACGGTGCTGTTCCACAGGATCTGGAACGCCTTGCTGGCTATGAAGCCGGCGATGGAAGGCAGTGCGAACTTCAGCAGCTTGTCGCCGAGAGAATCAGGGTCGCTGAGTCGCCGCTCGCGCATGGCATCCACCTTCGCATCAAAACGCCCGAACGCGTCGACGATCTGATCGACGTTGCTGCTCGGGCTGGTATGGAAATCCGTCATGGAAACCATTATTCCACGTGAAGAGAGCGAGGTGAATGGTGTCTTGGGGCTCCCCTCGGTCCGCCATGCGGCGGCCAGCTCCCCTCCGTAGGGAGGGGAGCCAGAAGGTTGGGATCAGTGGGCAGGGGTGAGGGCGAGGTCGTTGAGGCGTTCCTGGATGGCGTTGGTGATGACGGGATCGTCCTCCAGCGTGGGCAGGAACACAGCGTCGGAGGTCAATGCTTCGACGCGGGCCTTGATCTTGTTGGCGAGACGGCCGTCGGTAAGGAACAGTCGTTCGACGATCAGCGGACCGGGGTCGATGCGCAGTGTCTCTTCGATCTTTGGCTGTCCGATGTGATTTGTGCAGATGATTGGTACGCCGATCTGACGTTCCACATCGGCGGCAAGCCCCTGTAGCTGGGCGAAGGGTTCCGGAAAATGCGGGGTACCGTGGGCGACCAGCAGAATGCGACGTCCTGGATGCTCTGCGACCGCCTTGCCGAGGTGATCGACCAAGTAATCGCGGACCGCGCGCGTGGTGGCCAACGGCTCGGTGACGGACAAGGAAACGCCGGGCTTCAACACCTTGCGGGTGCGTTGCGGAATATCCCAACGCATGTGCGTGGCGGAGAACAGCAGGACCGGCACGATCACCAGCTTGGAAACATGGGACTGCAGATCGCGGATGCCGTCTTCCAGGGTCTGTTCGTCACCCTCAAGAAAAGCGATGCGGCCGATCTGCTCGGAACGCTGGATGAAATCGTTGAGCAGGTCGAGATTGGACTCGGGGATTTTGCCGCGGCGTCCGTGCAGGACGTAGAGATAGCCGGTGGTCATGTGAGGTCCTTGGGTGATTGCGAGGTGGTATGGAATGAAGCGTGGTACGTCCCCTCAGTCCGTTGTACGGACAGCTCCCCTCCCGCGGAGGGGATCCAAAGGAATGGAGGTGAGATGGACCCATCGTCGGGGAGGGAAAAGAGAGAGCGTCGTATTGGGATTGGTGGCTCCCCTCAGTCGGCTGCGCCGACAGCTCCCCTCGGTAGCGAGGGGAGCCGAGAAGAAAAGATGGTCGGCTTGGCCTCGGGAAGAGGCTAAGGAAGAACGGTCCGAGTCAGTCCCGGTGAGGAGCCAAAGGGTCAGACGGCGAGGGTCTTGGCGAGATCCTTGATCTTGTCGATGGCGTCGTCGTCGGGGGCGAGCTCGATCTTCAGGGACGGTGCGGCCAGTTCCGCGCCATCCGCGGTGAGCAGCTTTTCGAAGATGTCGACCGCGGCGCAGAAGTGCGGGTAGCTGGTGTCGCCGGTGCCGAGCACGGCCACCTTCTTGCCGGACAGATCGTAGCCGTCCAGATCGTCGTAGAAGTCGACGATGCCGCCAGGCACCTCACCGTTGTCTCCATCGCTCCAGCTGGCCACGACGTAGTTGTCGGCGCCGTCGAAGAACTCGTCGACCTCCACGCCGTCCTCGGCGTCAAAGACCTCCACGTCCTGATCCAGATCCTGCAGGGCCTCCTCGAGCAGTTCCACGGCTTCCTTGGTGTTGCCGGTCGCGCTCGTGAAAACGATCTTGGTGCTCATTATTTCAGTACCTCCGTTGCGGGTAGGGTGGTCAGATAATTGTCAAAAACTTCCTGAAAATGTTCGGTTCCCGTGCGCTGGTAGTAGTCGTAGAACGACTCGTTCTTCTCGTGGGAATCCTGATAGTCGGCGAGCAGCGAGCCCACCGCGTCGGTGAGCTGCGCGGCGGAGACCACGCCCTTCAGCTGCTCGTTGAAGTGGCCGCCGTTCAGCAGACTGCCACCGACGGACAGCTTGTATCCTGCCGTATGCTGACGGTCGGCCGTGCGGGCGTGAACGCCTTCGATGCCGATGTCGGCGATGGAACGGTGTGCGCAGCCGTTGCCGCATCCCGTGAGCGTGATGTTCAGCGGGGAATCGAAGCTGAATCGCTTGTCGAGCTCCTCGACCAGCGGCTTGAACACGGTCTTGGTGTACGCGTTCGCCAGATTGCAGTATTCGGCACCCGTGCACGTGGTGCCATAGTCGGCCAGCAGACGCGGATGGATCGAGAAACGTTCGAAGATCGGCTCGGCCTCAAGCGCAGGCAGATCCTCCTCCTTGATCCACGGGATCATGAGATTCTGGCAGTGGTCGAATCGGATCTCATCCTTGCCGTACTTGCGTGCCACGTCGATCAGCGCCTGGAAGTCGTCGGCCTGAATACGGCCGGACGGCACGCTCACGCCCACGTAGTAGTAGCCGTCCTGTAGCTGACGGTGCACGCCGAGTGCGGTGCCGTTCGTCCAACCCTTGACCTTGGAGACGCCCTTGGTCTGCAGATCGGGCAGCGATTCGCGGATCTTGTCTTCGAACTTCTCCACGCCCCAGTCCTTGATGAGGAACTTGAGGCGGGCCTTGGAGCGGCTGCGACGGTAGCCGTAGTCGCGGAACAGACGGCAGACGACCTCGGCGAGGTCGGCCACGCGATCGGGCGTGACGAAGATGTTGAGCTGTTGGGCGAGCATCGGCTTCATGCCCAGGCCGCCGCCCACCTTCACGTTGAATCCCTTGACCGTATGGCGGCCGATGCGCTTGGTGGCCGGGATGAACGCCAGATCGTTGATCTCCGCATTGCCGGAGTTGTGACGGTTGCTGCTGATCGAGATCTTGAACTTGCGCGGCAGGTTCGAATAGTCGTAGTTGCCTTGGAAGCGACGGTAGACGTCGAGCACGGTCTGACGGGTGTCGAACAGCTCGTCGGGGTCGATACCGGACAGTGGATTGTCGATGATGTTGCGCGTGATGTCGCCTTCCGCGCCCACCGTGGTCAGGCCGACAGCCTCGATGCCGGCGAAGATGTCGACGAGCTCGGCGAACGGGATCCAGTGGTACTGCACGGCCTGACGCGTGGTCAGATCGACGACGCCGTGGCCATACGTGCGGCCGATCCACGCCAGATGATCCGCCTGCTTCACGGTCACGCGGCCTCCGGGGATCTTGATGCGCATCATGAAGTAGCCCTCGTCCTGCGGCTTCTGCACCGTCAGGCCGGCGTACTTGAAGTACATGTAGTAGCTCTTGTCGATCTCCGAGAACGGCTTCTTGACCAGTTCGGGAAGATCCTTGAACACGTCAAGGCCGTCTTCGTTGAGCTTGCTGATCTCGTTCGCGTTGAGCTTTTGATCTGCCCAGGTGGCGGTATAGCTCATGTGACCCCCAAAAAAATAATGTAAAACCCCGTATTGGCGCGGCCTCGCCGCGATTGCGTGGCCGACCGTATGGCTCACAGCGTACAAACGCGCTCGGCGGACTGTCAAAACGGGGAAAGGCGGTGCAAAAGGGCGTGAAACCGTTGGAATTGCAACGAAAAACGGGTGTCAAACAAGGGCTGCCGTGGAAAAGAGCGGTGACGGTTCTATTTGTGGGACGTTATCAATCGTTGAAATTGCAACGTTTTGGTGGTATAAGGCACTGTTTCGCAAGCGGGGATGAATCCGTATACTTGCGGCTATCGTCATGCGCTATGGGTGCGGGGGATGGCGGGATTCGTGCGGTGCATGGGTTCGGGATCCCTCCCTCAGTCCGACCTGCGGTCGGCCAGCTCCCTCCCACGGAGGGAGCACAAAGGATAGAGACCTGCTGACTTTCCAACAGGGAGCACAAAGGGCAAGAGCCTGGCTTTCCGAAGGGGAGCACGAAGGGATGACGCTCGCATGGACGAATCGATATAGCAGTAGGGGGAACATATCATGACCGATGAGACGCTGACCGACGTGACCGTGATCGGAGGGGGACCGGTGGGCATGTTCACCGCGTTCTACTCGGCCATGCGCAATCTCAGTGTGCAGCTGGTCGACAGTCTGCCCGAACTCGGCGGCCAGGTGGCGGCGCTCTACCCGGAGAAGCCGATCCACGACATCGCCGGATTCGTGTCGGGCACGGGCGCGGAGCTCATCGCCAATCTCAAACGTCAGATCGACTCGTTCGGAGACAAGATCGGCGTGCACACGAACGAGGAGGTGACCGGGCTCGAACGCCTTGACGACGGCACGTTCATCCTGCGCACCGCGGCCCGTGAAATTCATACGCGCAGCGTGATCGTGGCCATCGGCAGCGGCGCGTTCAGCCCGCGTCCGCTGGCCATCGACTACGATCGCGAGCAGCTCGACGGGCGCAAGGTGTTCTACTTCGTCAAGCGTCTGGCCGACTTCAAGGGCAAGACCGTGGCCGTGGCCGGCGGCGGTGACGCGGCGATCGACTGGGCTCTCGAACTCGAGCAGATCGCCGACAAGGTGGTGCTGATCCACCGTCGTGACAACTTCCGTGCGCTCGAATCCAGCGTCACCAGACTCAAGGAGTCCACGGTGGCGATCCTGACGCCGTACAAGTTCACCACCGTGACCGGCACGCCGGACGGACTGCACATCGAACTCGCGAAGATCAAAAGCGACGAGGTGCTCGACCTGGACGTGGACGCGCTGCTCGTCAACTACGGATTCACGTCCGACAACCACGTGCTGCGCGACTGGGGACTGCCGGTCAAGCGCGGCGATCTGCAGGTGAACGAGTATCTGGAGACCGATGTGCCCGGCATCTACGGCGTGGGCGACGCGGTGAACTATCCGGGCAAGGTGAAGCTCATCTCCGCCGGCTTCGGCGAAGTGCCACGCGCGGTGAACCATCTGGCCGAGCAGCTGTACCCGGACAGGAAGCAGCCGCTGCACAGCTGAAGCGATCGAACGCGGATCATTATTTGCGTGTCTCGCTGCCGTCTGGTCGGCGCGATCGATAAGACGGTATAAGGAACGGCTTGAGCGGAACGGGATCGTCGCGCCGCCATATGCCGTACTATCGGCCGTAACGAATTCTTTCGTTGCAGGTCGGCGTTCCGATGGGGGTCGGAACGCCGACCGATGTTTTCCGAACTTTCGAATGGGGGAAGCTCTATGCGTATATGGGCATGGGAATGGCCGGAATCGTGGCGAATACGTTCACTGGCCGTGACGCGACTCGCGGCGGTGACGGCCGTCGTGGCATTGCTGACGGCGACGTTTCTGTCCGCAGCGCTGCCGCAGTCCGCGATGGCGGAAGAGTCGAATGAAACGAATGGCACCCAGCAGGAGTCGACGGCCGATCTTAAGACCGTGAGGTTCGGCTTCCCCTCATCGGGCAGCAACTGGAACAATGGCGTGCTCGGCGTGGCACTGGAAAAGGGGTATCTGAACGACTATCTCAAGCCGCTCGGGTACAAGGCCGAAGGCACCGGATTCGTCGGTGCGGCGCCCGCTCTGCACGAGGCGCTCACCGCCGGGGACATCGACTACGTGGATTATGCGGGATTTGCTGGGATCCTCGGCAAGTCCAAGGGCATCGACACCACACTGCTGGCAGTGACCGGCTACAACTCCGGCTGGCGCCTGGTTGCGTCCACCAAGTCCGGTATCAATTCGATCAACGATCTCAAAGGCAAGAAGGTCGCGTACCAGCGCGGCGCCACACCGCAGATGTACCTCATCAAGGTACTTGACCAGGCCCATCTGCAGTTCTCCGATATCGAGGCCGTGAACGCGGCGTTGCCCGACGGTCTGTCGACGCTGGCCACGGGCGGCGTGGATGCGGCCGTCGTATCCGCCGGCCAGGAACAGCAGCTGGTCAACGAAGGCAAGGTCAAGGTGATCCACGCGGGCATCAAGGCCGACAAGAAGACGTTCTATGAGCCCAGTACGTTGATCGCGCGCACCGACTTCGCCAAGCAGCATCCCGACGTCACGGTGGCCGTGCTCAAGGCCAAGGACGACATCGTCAAGGATCACGACGCGTTCGAGCGGCTGTCCGCACAGCGGTCCGGCAACCCGCTGTCGGTGGTACAGGCCACCGAGGTGCCTGATCCCAACGTCGGCCATCCGGTCACGCTCAGCAAGAACCTGATTTCATCTCTGGAATCCGTACAGGACTTCGAACTGAAGAACAAGCTCATCAGCAACACCGTCGACGTGCAGTCGTGGACTGATCCGGAACCGTTGCGCAAGGCCATCATCGAATACGAGCAGGAGAAGAAGGTGCCGGCCGCGACCGCCAAGCAGGATGCGAGCGCGGCGGTGGCGGGCGTCACTGGTGCCGAGTCCGGCAGCTCCGACGCGGCTGCTCAGACGAATCATCGACTGCTTTCCGCGGTGCTGCCCATCGTACTGTATCTGGTCGTGGCAGGCGTTGTGGCGTTTGGCAGGCATGGCATCAGGCGCAGGATCGAACGGCTGCGTAGCAGCGAGATCCAAGCGACGGCCAAGGACTCCAACGGCGAGAACGCGATCAATCCGGCCGCGGAACACGGTCTTGCCGTGGCAAAAAAGGTGTTCGACACGCTGTTCGTGCTGATCCTGCCGCTCGGCGTATTCATCGCATGGCATGCGGCCAGTGCGTCCGGTGCGATGTCGTCGATCGTGCTGCCGTCCATCTCGTCCGTCGGACAGACGATCGTCGAACAGCTGACGACGGGCACGTTCAGGAACGATCTGCTCATCAGCGTCAGCCGAATCCTCAAGGGATACTCGCTCGCCGCGGTATTCGGCATCTTCTTCGGCGTGATCATGGGTATGAGCCTGTCGGCGAACCGGTTCTTCATGCTCGTGTTCAAATCGATCCGACAGATTCCGATGATGGCGTGGGTGCCGCTGCTCGTCATGTGGTTCGGTATCGGCGAAGGATCGAAGGTCGCCGTGATCTTCCTCGCCTCGTTCTTCCCGATCCTCATGAACACGATCTCCGGCATCACCCGCGTGGACGGCAAGCTCGTCGAGGTGGGACGCATGTACCAGCTATCGAAGTGGCGGCTGTTCCGCGAGATCTACCTGCCGGGTGCTCTGCCGTCGATCTTCGTCGGACTCAAGCTTGCGCTGGGCATCTCATGGATGGCCGTGGTCGGCTCCGAGATGATCGCGGCCAGCTCCGGCATCGGATTCCGCATCAACGATGCGCGAAGCCTGATGGACTACTCGATCGTCTTCGCCGGCATGATCGTCATCGCCGTGGCCGGCGTGCTGATGGACCTGATACTGACGGCGATCTCCAAGGCCGCAACCCCGTGGGAACTGGTAAGGAAGGCATAGTCCGATGAGCGTGAACCTGAACATACACAACGTAAGCAAAACCTTCATCGTCAACGGCAAGCCGATCTCTGTGCTCGACGACGTCGATCTGGACGTGCGTGACGGCGAACTGCTCGTCATCGTCGGGCACTCCGGCTGCGGCAAATCAACACTGCTCAAGATCGTGGCCGGACTCGAACAGCCCACGACCGGACGATGCGAACTCAACGGCCGAACCATCACCGAACCGGGAACCGACCGATGCATGATCTTCCAGGAACACCGACTGTTTCCCTGGATGAGCATCGGACAGAACATCCAGTTCGGGCTGAAGGGACGGTCCCGCGGCGAGCGCGACCGGATCACGGACCGTCTGCTCGGCATGGTCAAGTTGCGTGATTTCCGTAACGCCTATCCGAGTCAGCTGTCCGGAGGCATGTCGCAGCGAGCGGCCATCGCCCGCGCGCTCGCCACGGATCCGGAGATTCTGCTGCTCGACGAGCCGTTCGGCGCTTTGGATGCGCTGACCAAGATCGAGCTGCAGGATGAGCTGTTGAAGATCCGCAGACAGCAGCACAGCACGATGCTTATGGTGACGCACGACATCGAGGAGGCCGTATATCTGGCCGATCGGATCGTGGTGATGTCAAACCGGCCGGGACGCATCGAGGAGATCATCGACGTGGATCTGGGTGAGCATCGCGACCGTGGAGGTACGGCGTTCGCTGGGTACAAGAAGCGGGTGTACGACCACTTCGTGCAGACGCGCGAACCGGCATTGGTCTCCTGAAGACGACGATTACGGCAATCAAGCAGACGAGATACGACAGATAAACGACAAATAAGGATGTGATGTATGGGATACCCAACCGTATACCCGACCGGGGTCACCGTGTACGACCGTGACGAGGCGTGGAACGGCTACACGCTGTTGCCGACGCCGAAGGGTGCTCTGCTCATTGACATGAATGGACGTGAGGTGAACCGCTGGGCCGGGCTCGCCGGCTTCCCCAATAAGCTGCTGCCGGGTGGATCGGTGTTCGGCACGTCGGGTGCGCGGGGCGGGAACGCCGCCTACCAGGACCAGATCGACCTGCTGCAGGTGTCGTGGGACGGTCACGTGGAATGGAAGTGGGATCGCACCGAACTCGTGCACGATGAGGGTAGGGAGCCCCGATATATGGCCCGCCAGCATCACGACTACGAACGTGAGGGTTCGCCGACCGGATACTATGCGCCGGGACTTGACCCGAAGACCGATTCGGGCAATACGCTGATCCTGACGCATGAGAACTCCTACCATCCGGAAATCACCGACCAGCTGCTCATCGACGACAAGATCATTGAAGTCACCTGGGACGGTGAGATTGTATGGGAATGGCGGGCCGCTGAGCACTTCGACGAACTCGGATTCTCCGACGATGCCAAGCGCTCGCTGCGCGCCAATCCCTCCATGCGCGGCGAGGCGGGAGGCGACTGGCTGCACATCAACTGCATCTCCACGCTCGGTCCGAACAAGTGGTATGAGCGTGGCGACGAACGGTTCCACCCGGACAACATCATTCTCGATTCGAGGAACGCCAATATTCTTGCCATCATCTCCAAGAAGACCGGCCGGCTTGTGTGGCGGCTGGGGCCGGACTTCACCGAGACCGAGGCCGTGAGGAAGATCGGGCCGATCGTCGGACAGCATCATTTCCATCTGATTCCGCAGGGTCTGCCTGGCGCGGGAAATCTGCTCGTGTTCGACAACGGTGGTGCGGCCGGATACGATCGTCCGAATGCGATCGCTCCGGATGGCACCAACGCCGTGCATCGTGATTATTCGCGTGTGCTGGAGATCAATCCGATCACGTTGGAGATCGTCTGGCAGTACACTCCGCTCGAAGCCGGCTTCATGCCGTTCTCCGACGGTTCGAAGTTCTATTCGTCGTTCATCTCCTCCGCGCAGCGTCTGCCCAACGGCAACACGCTGATCACCGAAGGCTCTGACGGGCGTCTGATCGAGGTGACCGCCGACCATCGAATCGTGTGGGAGTACATCAACCCGTACTTCAAGGATCTGGCGCCCGGATTCGCCTCCAACATGGTGTACCGGGCCTATCGTGCTCCGTACGAGTGGGTGCCGCAGGTGCCGAGGCCGGAGGAGACGTCGATCGCGCCGATCGACGTGACCACGTTCCGTGTGCCCGGCGCCTCGGACGAAGTACTGACCGTGACAACGGTGGACGGAGTGGATCCGGAGAAGCAGGCGCTCACCGGCGTGGCCGACGACGAGGAAGAATCCGATCACGCTGACTTCTGCATGGTGCGGGTCGACAAGAAGGATCTCGGCATTGGCACGGGCGCCGCATCGGGCACTGCGGGAAAGGGATTGGGCAGACTCAACGTCGCTCCGAAGTTCGGTCTGTAGAACACGATCGGGCCGTATGACTATGGTGAACGCATCCGCGTGCCGTTATCGATTCTTTCGATGGCGACGCGCGGATTTTTGCTGTAACGACTGGCTTGCGCTGGGGCCGGCCGGGTCGATAGCATCGTAACTACGCAACGGAACGAAGGTTGCCACACAACGTTTCGCAATGACGGGATTCAATTGACGGTGGGGGACACACGTCGGGGGAATTCAACACGTGATCGTGGCATCTGACCTGATCCGTTCCGTTGCGGCCACCATAACCAACAACCAACCAGCAAATAATCAAATCAATAAACCAAATTAATGAACCAAACTGGCGAACCAGATCATATCAATAAGCGAACACACGCTTAGACCACTGGGGAACCGCACGTCTCGCGCCGATGGGGATCGGCCGGATGCGCGTACAAGAAGAGGGGGAACATCATGGCGCAATCGCAGCCAATAGCAGTAACCCGTGCCTCCAAGCACGGCGTCAAGGAAGCGGTGCCGGCTGCAGCCGAAGGACGCAAGATCCTCGGCAGCGAGGACTGGTGGGCCACGTTCATCGGACTCGGCATCGTTGTACTCGGATTCGTGATCTGGGCCGTCGGCGGCACCTTCAACATATTCGCGGCGAAAATACCCAGCTGGGCCAACTGGGCGTTCCTGTTCAACGGCGGCGACGTGACCAAGAACGGCGTCACCACGCACGCGGCCGGACTCATCCAGCGTCTGCCCAACATCATCGCGCTGTTCGCGCTGTTCGCCGTGGTGTTCGGCGTGGCCGCATACTTCCTCAAACTCAAGGTGCAGGCGTTCCTCGGCGGATTCCTCGCCCTGTTCGTACTGAGCTTCATCGTCAACGTGTTCAGCTCGTCCAAGTTCGCCAGCTCCTACAACCTCGAGGCGCCGCTCGTCGCCCTGGTCATCGGACTGCTGCTCGGCAACCTGTTTAACCTCGAACGGTTCTTCGGCGGCGCGCTGCGCACCGAACTGTTCGTGAAGGTCGGCATCGTGCTGCTCGGCGCCACCCTGCCGTTCACCACCATCGTCAAGGCCGGACCGGTTGCGTTCCTGCAGGCCACGTTCATCGCCGTCTCCACGTTCCTGGTCATCTACTTCGTGGCCACCCGCGTGTTCGGACTCGACAAGCGCTTCGCCGCCACGCTCGGCGCCGGCGGATCCATCTGCGGCGTCTCCGCAGGCATCGCCGTGGGCAGCGCCGTCAAAAGCCGCAAGGAACACGTCTCCGCAGTGATCTCCATCGTGGTCGTCTGGGCCATCATCTCCATCTTCCTGCTCACCGCGCTCGGCAAGGCGTTCGGACTGCCCGACGGCGTGGCCGGCGCCTGGGTTGGCACCTCCGAATTCGCCGACGCGGCCGGCGTGACTGCGGCCAGCAGCTTCGGCGAACAGGGCATCGCCGCCTTCACCCTCATGAAGGTGGTCGGCCGCGACATCTTCATCGGCGTATGGTGCCTCATCCTTGCGTTCATCGCCGTGACCTACTGGGATCGTCAGGATCAGATCAAGGCCGCCAAGGCCGAAGGCCGCGACCCCGCCACCCTGCCCAAGCAGAAGCTCGACGTGGCGCAGATCTGGCACCGCTTCCCCAAGTTCGTCATCGGATTCTTCGTCGCATCCATCTTCCTCACCATCGTGATCACCGTGGCCGGCGCCGCCGCATCCGCCGGCGTCACCAACGACCTGATCACCCCCATCAAGGAACTGCGCACGTGGGCCTTTACGTTCACGTTCCTGTCCATCGGCCTGACCACGCGCTTCGGCCAGCTCTCCTCCCTCGGATGGAAGCCCGCCGCCGCATTCAGCATCGGCGCACTGGTCAACATCGTGCTCGGCTTCGTGCTCTCCGCGGTGATCCTGCCCGGCTTCTGGTCCACCATCCCGGTGGCCTGACGGTCTCGGCCGTCGGCGTGGATGTCACGACATTCACGTCACGACGTTCGCGCGACGGCCTTTCACCGCACATCACATCCGTCCCATCCATCCCACGCCATACCCGCCATACCAAAGGAGCAATCTCATGAGTTTCGCAACCCTGCTGAAGACCCGACCCGTAGGCGACGCGTTCGCCGCCGGAGTGGAATACGGACGGACAAACGGCGCCTACGCAGACGAGTCTCAGACCGCCGAGCGTGACGGGCGCGACGACTACGCCGACTCCGGAAACGGACTGCCCGTCGTCTGGCACGTGATCGTCGACATCCCCTTCACCGACGGACCATTCCGCCGCACCCGACTCTCGCTCGACGAGGCATCCCGATCACTCAGCGAACGCGTGGAACGCGCCACCGTAGTGGAACGCGTGCTGCGCACGCTGCGATCCATCAGCGACGCCGACGACTGGCAGGTCACCATCTCATGGAAGGGCGTGCGCGCCGAACGCGACGGCGAATCCTACGAACGACTCGAACGGGAGCTGCTGGACGCGGGATTCGACGAAGGGGACTTTGAGATTCGGGTGGAGTATGCGCGCTCATGGGGGATGCTGTGATGCGCTGGTGATCCGGCGGTGCTATGGCCGCGGAGCGGGACGACGAACGGTGCTCGACACACTCGGGCCGTTCGGCCTCGCTCCGCGGTTTTGTTTGCGCAGCATAACAAAACCGCTCCGCTGATACGGTCGAGCACCGTTCGTCGTCCCGCTCCGCTCGGGTGGTCCGGATCTAGGCGCATTGGGGTTTAGGGCAGGGAGGGAGAGCGCGGAGGAGTTGGGTCAGGGTTTGGCGGAGGACGTTGGTGTTGGTGGTGGGGAGGATGACGGGGTGATGGTCGGCGGCGATGATGCGGGCGGTACTGGGGCCGAGGGTGTAATAGGTTATTTTTTTCGAAAAACTTTCTGGGGTGGCGGCGATGATGCCTTGCAAACGTTGGTATGCGGACGGGCTTGTCACCACAATACGATCAATGCGCACGTCATTATCGGTCGTTGAATCATGGGCTTTGCCTACGGCAAGCGATCGTCGGATCTCGTCTGCGGCGCGCTGCTTATCGATGGGTTCCCACGTGTTTTCGTAGATGCGGATTTTGGGGACGTCGATGTCGGTCTTATGACTTGGCTCATGTGAATCGGGGACGTGCAGGTTGCCGCACAGTTCGGTGACGACGGCATCGGGTGGCAGCGTGGGCATCAGCGTGGTGAGCAGACGGTGTAGCCCATGACGGTTCTCTTCGTCGGGAACCAGAACGTGGCGCAGTCCGGCGGCGTTGGCGGAGACTTCCATCTTGCGGCTGAGTGCGATCAGCGTGCCGCGCCAGGCGGAATCGAGCGACGGCAGGATATGGTCGATCAGCGTGGACAAGGCGAAGTTGCTGGTAACGATGAGATAGTCGCTGCGGGCGATGCAGTCGCGGTCCTGCGATGACAGCGGCACGGCTCGCAGCCGGCGCAGCGGCAAATAGAGCGGCGGGATCGGTGCGGTGGCGAGGTCGAGTCGGTCCTGCAGATCCCGTGGAATCCTGTGTCGCGGATAGGTGATCAGTACGGTCATGGCAACTCCGAACGTATGGGATGCGTGTGCGATGCGAGCCCTCCCTCAGTCGCGCATTTGCGCGACAGCTCCCTCCTCTGGAGGGAGCACGCAGGGGTTATTCTTAGTGCTCCCTCCGAGGGAGGGGGCTGGCCGCCGAAGGCGGACTGAGGGAGGGCTTCACACCGCTACGCCAGAAAAAGCCCTACCACTTCCGCGCGTCGATGCGGGAGGCCACGTCCTTGGCGAAGTAGGTGATGATCAGATCGGCGCCGGCGCGCTTGATGCTCGTCAGCGTCTCCTTGACGATGCGGTCCTCGTCGATCCACCCGTTGGCGGCCGCGGCCTTGACCATCGCATACTCGCCGGAGACGTTGTACGCCACCAGAGGCAGATCACTCGCATTGCGCACCTCGCGCACCACGTCCAGGAACGCCATCGCCGGCTTGACCATCAGGAAGTCCGCGCCCTCGCGCTCGTCGCTCGCCGCCTCACGCAACGCCTCCAGACGATTCGCCGGATCCATCTGATAGCCGCTGCGATCGCCGAACTGCGGAGCGCCGTCCGCCGCATCGCGGAACGGGCCGTAGAAGCTCGACGCATACTTCACCGCATACGACATGATCGGCGTCTGCGCGAAACCGGCCGCATCCAGCCCGGCGCGAATCGCCGCCACATACCCGTCCATAGCATTCGACGGCGCGATGATGTCCGCGCCGGCCTTCGCCTGACTCACCGCGATGCGCGTGATGTACTCCAACGATTCGTCATTCAGCACCTCGCCGTCGCGTACGATGCCGCAATGGCCGGTGGACGTGTATTCGCACATGCAGTCGTCGGCGATCACCACCAGCTCGGGATGCCGCTCCTTGATCAGACGAATGCCGCGCTGCACGATGCCGTCATCACTCCACGCGTCCGAACCGGTGTCATCCTTGTGATCCGGAATGCCGAACACGATGATCGACTTGATGCCCAACTGCGCGATCTCATCGATCTCGCCGGACAGTGCGTCCAGACCGAAACGCGAAATGCCCGGCATCGAGGCGATCGGCTGGCTGCCGCTGATCGTCGCATCGACGAACACCGGCATGATCAGATCGTCCTTCGACACGTGCGTCTCGCGCACCAGATCACGCAGCGCCGCGCTTGTGCGCAGACGACGATGACGATCGAACCGCAGTGCGTCGGTATACGCGTCGTTATGAGATGTGCGTTCCGTCATGAATTTCCCCCAATGCTGTCCATACGATCGACGAATTTTCCGCCTCCCCAGCGTAATCGTTCCGGACGAACCGCGTTCGGACGGCGGCGGGAACCCCTATACCGGTTTGTTATGACGGCTGATCGAAGCCAATGATCGCAAGGAATGCGCGTTCGAGGAACGTTCCGGACGCCCTGCGCGGGCGGGTATGTTGGAACGAGTGACTGATGACGGCGCGCATGCGTGCGCGACGGCGAACGGAGGGGAACATGACCGACAACGGCGAGGTGCTCGACGGCAGCGGGACGAACGACAATATCGAAACCGCGGCGACGCGCAACGAACCTGGACTGGTGTCGCTGGTTGGCGCCGGGCCGGGCGACCCGGAACTGCTGACATTACGCGGCAAGCGACGGATCGAGGAAGCCGACGTGATCGTGTATGACCGGCTCGTCAACCCCGAACTGCTCGAGTTCGCGCGCGACGACGCCGAGCGCATCGACGTGGGCAAGTCCGCGCATCATCATCCGGTGAAGCAGCGTGAGATCAACGATATGCTTGCCCGCCTCGCGCTTGACGGCAGGCGCGTGGTGCGGCTCAAGTCCGGCGACCCGTTTGTGTTCGGCCGCGGCGGCGAAGAGCAGAAGTATCTGCACGACCGGGGTGTGCGCGTGGAGATCGTGCCGGGCATCACCAGCGCCATCGCAGGGCCGGCGGCCGTGGGCATTCCTGTGACGCACCGCGACTACGCGTCGAGCTTCCACGTGATCGCCGGGCATCGCAAGCGCGAGGGACATGAGCTTGACTGGGACAACATCGCGCACATGGAGGGTACGCTCGTGTTCCTCATGGGCATGGAGTCGCTCGACCGCATCACTGGCAATCTGATCGCCAACGGCAAGCCGGCCGATACGCCGATCGCCGTGATCCAGTGGGCCACGCGCGAGCAGCAGCGGGCCGTGCGCTCCGACCTCGCGGGCATTCGTGCCGCCGTGGACGAGGCCGGACTTGGCGCGCCCGCGCTGATCGTAGTCGGTGGCGTGGCGTCGCTGCTGGAGCCGTGATGACGGAGGGCTCGGCGAGCGGCGGCGCGAACGGTGATGTGGACGGGGCGGAGTCGCCGCGACCGTATCCGGTGAATCTTGATATCCGCGGACGTCTGGCCGTGGTGGTTGGCGGCGGACACGTGGCCGCGCGCAAGGTCGCGTCCCTGCTGCGGTCCGGTGCACATGTGACCGTGATCAGTCCGGCGATAGACCCGCGCATTGCGGACGAAGTGGAGCGGGGACGTGTGGCGTGGGTGGATAAGCCATACAAGTCTGGGGATAACTTATTCGCCGCCGGTCGCGACGATGATCAAACCGATCTTGGTCACGACGGCGACGCTGGTCTCGCCCGCGCGTTCATCGTCATCGCGTGCACGGACGATCCCGCCGTGAACGCTCTCGTTGTGCATGACGCCAGGGCGGCGGGCGTGCCGCTGATCAACAACGCCGCCGACCCCGTGCAATCGAACTTCGGAAACGTGGCCGTGACGGAGCATGACGGGCTGATGGTCACGGTCTCCACGTACGGAAAGGACCCGTCGCGGGCACGGAAAGTGAAGGAGCGGATCACGCGATGGCTTTGGGAGCTGTCGGGGCGGGCCACTTAGAATGGTCGGGAAGTTCAAGCGACTCGGCGTCGAGGAAGCGAGGAACAATGCAGGCGACCATTCAGGATGTGGCGGCCAAGGCGGGGGTCTCCATCTCAACGGTGTCACGCGCGTTCACCCGACCGGACATGGTGAGCGACCGTACGCGAGCCAAGGTCATGCGCGTGGCGGACGAACTCGACTTCAACATCTCCCGATCCGCGGCCACCCTCAAATCCGGCCGCACCAACCGTGTGGCGATGCTCATGAACGACGGCATCACCAGCTGGTTCAACGCCGCCACGCTCGCCGGACTTGAATCCGTACTGCATCCGGCCGGATACGACATCGCGCTCTTCCCACATATCGACACCGCACAAACCCGGCAACGGTTCTTCGAAACACTGCCGATCCGGCGCAACGTGGACGCGGTATTCGTCGCGTCGTTCGCCATCGACCCGCACGAAGTGGAACAGCTCAAACGCGCCCAGGTGCCGATCATCGGCATCAATACGCCGGACATCGACGGCTTCGATGCCTCAGTGTCCATCGACGACGAGCAGGGCATGCTCATGGCCGCGCAGCATCTCATCAAACTCGGTCATCGACATCTCGTCTACGTGTGCGCGGACGCCGTGCACACGCTCAGCGCCAGCATCGACAAGCGCGAACAGGGATTCCGCCGCGCATGTGAAACGGCGCAGGCAAACGGCATCGCACTCGACTGGCAGGTGATCTCCGTGCCGCGCGACCAGTCGGCGCTCGCGTCGATCTCGTCGCCGCAGGCGCTGTCCGCGATCCTGTCGCGACTGCTGGAACTCGACACGTTCCCCGACGCGATCTGCTGCCAGGCCGACATGATCGCCATCCCGCTCATGCTGCGGCTCGAACGATACGGCAAACGTACGCCGCGCGACTATTCGATCATCGGATTCGACGACAGCACGTACGCAGACGTGCTCGGCCTGACCACGATCCGGCAGGATCCGCAGACGATGGGCGCGGACGCGGCACGCAAGGCGCTGCGTCTGATCGCCGGGAAACCGTTGGACGATGCACACGAGATCGCGCCCGTCAGCCTGATGCCGCGCAACACCGACGACGTGGTCGACCGGTGATGTGCGGATCCCATAACTTCTACGTATAGCCTCCCGGCAATGTTCCCGGTTGCCGACTGCTACAGTGGGCTGTCGGCATTGACGGTATCGCCGGCGCGGACGGATGATCGCGCGGCCGGGAACGGGGAGTGATAGGCGAGTGATGGGACGCGAATTCCGCATCGGTACGCGCAAGAGCCGTCTGGCGCTGCGACAGACGGAACTGATCTGCAATGCGCTGCGGGAACGGTTCCCTAACGTCACGATCACGCCGAAGCCGATCGTTACGCAGGGCGATCGTGATCTTCGCTCCAGTCTTCAGGCCATCGGCGGCAAGGGCGTGTTCGTCAAGGAGATCGAACGCGAACTGCTCGATGGCACGATCGACTTCGCCGCGCACAGTCTCAAGGACGTGCAACCTGTGCTGCCTGACGGGCTCGTATTGGGATGCTTTCCCAAACGTGATTCGCCGTTCGACTGTCTGATCTCGCCGCGTCCGTATGCGAGTCTTGACGATCTGCCGCAGGGGGCGCGCATCGGCACGAACAGTTTGCGACGGCAGGCGCAGCTGCTGCATCGGAGGCCCGATCTGGAGATCGTGCCGATCCGCGGCAACATCGACACCCGTGTGCGCAAGATCGAGACCGAACGACTCGACGGCGTGATCCTGGCCGAAGCGGGACTGAACCGACTGTATCCGGAGACTGGCGACGGCCATCCCGAACTCGGCGGACTGTACCGGCTTTCGCTGCGCGACGTGCTGCTGCCCGCCGCCGGGCAGGGTGCGATGGTGGTGGAATGCAGGGCCGACGATACGCAGACGCTGGAACTATTGGCGGCGATCGACGATCCGGCCACGCGCGACGCCGTACTGACCGAACGCGAGTTCATGACCGCGCTGGGCGGCAGCTGCACATTCCCGATCGGCGCGTTCGCGCAGGTGGAGCATGCGGAACCTGCGGACGGTGGCAGTCTGGATAGTGGTCGCTCGGAGATCGATCGCCCGGAGGGTGCTGGCCGTGGTTGTGGCGCGGATCATCTGAACTTCCATGGTTTGGTCGCTTCGCCGGACGGTACGCATCTGTTTACACGTCACGAGACCGGCACGCTCAACGATCATGTGGGATCCGTTGCCGCGGCGGCGCTCATCGCTCAAGGTGTGCTACCGCTCATCGATCCGACGAATCCGGCAAATTCCGCTGTCCGTCGTTGATCTTGCCGGGCAGCCATCGTTCATACTCGCGGAAACGTCGACGACGCGCGGATTCGGACCCCGGAGCCACGCGCAGATCGAGCCGTGGCGCATCCAACGCGTCGCATTCCCGGTCCTTGAGCTGCTGCGAGGTGGCTGGTGGATTGATCGTGGAGGACGGAGTCGCGGTGCGGTGGTCGGAGACGGGGATTCGTGGATGGGATTGGACGGTTCTGGGTATAACCGGACAGTTATGGGCCGTTTTTTGGGTCCTCGTGATGCGGTTATACCCAGAACCGGGTTATGGATCTATGGGCCGGTATGGGTGGCCGGGTCAGAACGCGATCCAGGCGGTGGCGTCCTGGGGCAGACGGCCTTCCTCGTCGAGCGATGCGGATGCGAGCAGGACCTCGGCCTCGCTCGGCAGTTCGAGCGGTTCGGCGGCGAAGTTCGTCACGCTGGCGAACGTGCGGTTGTCCGCGGTCGGGCGGCTGTATGCGATCGCGGTGCCGCCCTCGGCGGTGTCGAAGTCATCCAGCCAGGAGATCGACGTGTCGCCGGTCGGGGTGAGCAGACGCTGGCGCAGGGCGAGCGCCGCGCGGTACAGGTTGAGCATGGACGCGGGGTCGTCGTCCTCGGTGTCGGCGGCGAAGTCCTTGAACCACAGGGGCTGCGGCAGATGCGGTTCGGCGATCGGCGAACCATCGGCGCGCTTGCCGGACGTCGGTGCGAATCCGAACGTGCCGGTGGTGCCGTCGCCGAACTTTTCGCTCCACTCCGCGGGCTTCGGCTCGTCGGATGCGGTCCACGGCAGCGGCACACGGCAGCCGTCGCGGCCCTTCACCTTGAACTGGCGCTCGGAGTTGAACGCGTACGGGTCCTCCAGACGATCCCACGGGATGTCGGCCACTTCGAACAGGCCGAGCTCCTCGCCCTGATAGATGTAGGCGGAGCCGGGCAGGCCGAGCTCCATGAGCGCGGCGGCGCGTGCGCGGCGGGTGCCGGCGGCGCGATCCTCCTCCACGAACTCGCCGTTGCGCAGCAGCCACGCCTCGGCCATCTGATGGTATTTGAACGTCTTCACCTGCGGCAGCGCGTAGCGGCTGGCCGAACGCGGCACGTCGTGGTTGTTCATCACCCACGTGGTGGTGGATCCGGAGCGTTCCGCCGCGGCCATGCCGTCCTCGATGGCGGCGCGCATGTCGGACTGACGCCAGTCGGCCTTGGCGAACTCGAAGTTGAAGATCTGGCCGAGTTCGTCGGGGCTGGCGTACAGGGCCTGGTGCTCGGGCGAGATCCATGCCTCGGCCACGGCGAAGCGCGGCGGATCATACTCGTTGAACACCTTGCGCCATTCGCGGTAGATGTCGTGCACCTCGGCGCGGTCGAAGAGCGGGTTGTCGCCGTTCGGGTTGAACTGGTAGAGCGTGGACCACTTGCCGAGCTCCACGAGCGGCTTGGAGTCGAGGTCCTTGGCCAGACCGTGCGCCACGTCCACTCGGAATCCGTCGGTGCCATGATCGGACCAGAAGCGCAGTGTCTTGAGGAACTCCTCGTGCACTTCGGGGTTCTTCCAGTTGAAGTCGGGCTGCTGCTTGGCGAACAGGTGCAGGTACCACTGGCCGTCGGCCACACGCTCCCAGGCCGGGCCGCCGAAGATCGACTGCCAGTCGTTCGGCGGCAGTTCGCCGTGCTCACCGCGGCCGTCGCGGAAGATGTAACGGTCGCGTTCGGGGCTGCCGGGCGCGGCGGCGAGCGCCGCCTGGAACCAGACGTGCTTGTCGGCGCTGTGGTTCGGCACGATGTCCACCACGATCTTGATGCCGGCCTCATGCGCGCGGGCCACCATCTCGTCGAAGTCGTCCATGCTGCCGAGACGCGGGTCAACGTTGCGATAGTCCATTACGTCGTAGCCGCCGTCGTGCAGTTCGGAGGGGTAGAACGGGCTCAGCCAGATCGCGTCCACGCCGAGTTCTTTGAGGTAGTCGATGCGGTCGGTCACGCCCTTGATGTCGCCCAGACCGTCGCCGTTCATGTCCTTGAAGCTGCGCGGGTAGACCTGGTAGACCACCGCCTGCTTCCACCAGTCGCTATGGAGGTTGTTCGCCGTCATTGATCGTCCTTTCCGTGGGATGGGCGGTCCCGATAGCACGTCGGTCGCGGTCGTCGATGGCCGGATGAGGTGCTTCGGGGCCGGATTGGTCTCATGAAGTCTGTATTTGAACGTTCTAATACTATCTCGCTAGGCCGACCATAGTGTACGTTCGTACATCACGGCGTGTTGTGGCTGCGACAAGAAGACCTAAGGTGTGAGATCTTCGGCGGGATGTGAGGTTTTGCGTCGAAGATGTGCGATGTTGGGTGATTGGGTGGGGGCTGTGATTCGGGTCTCGGCGTTCGACGGTTCACAAATCGAAGATACCTGGCAAACCGTCCCGTATTACAAGGGCGCGAGGAGGATATCTTCGATTTGTGAACCGCCGATGGGAGAAAAATCGAACATTCCGCCGTATGGCGTTGATGGACGCTTATAGCCAACGGCGATATCGAAAACGGTGTGGTAGGTTGGCCGAATCGCTAGATTGTAATCGTTTGCAGAAGCGTTGCGGAACAGTATCAATCGAAATCCGCAGGCGTATGAGTGATCGTGACAGCGATCGCATGAATATTGTTGACCAAACATATGAGGGGATAACAAGGCAATGTCAGACGTGACACTCAACTGGGTCGCGCTCGGCGTCACCGTCGTCCTGTTCGCGGGACTTGGACTGCTGAGCGTGAAGAAGAAGGCGGGGTTCACCTCGCGCGTGCTGCTCGCCACCGTGTTGGGCATCGGCATGGGCGTGATCTTCAAGGGGCATACCGACTATGTGGCCGCGTTCGGCACCGTGTGGTCCAACGTGATCTCCGCCATCGTGGTGCCGCTGCTGCTGTTCAGCATCATCGCCAGCATCACCAACCTCGGTGAATCCATTCGACTGAAGAACATCGGCATCAAGACCGTGTTCCTGCTGCTGCTCAACACGTTCACTGCGGCGGCGATCACGCTCGCCCTGTCGCTCGCGTTCGGCATCGGCAAGGGCTTCCAGTACACGCTGCCCACCGACTACCAGCAGCGCGAGGTGCCGGCCGTGCTCGACACCATCGTGAACCTGTTCCCCACGAATCTGGCCGCCAACTGGTCCGAGAACCAGGTGGTGCCCGTGGTGATCTTCGCCATCCTGGTGGCCGTGTCCTACAACGCCGCCGGTGCCACCGACAAGGGCCGCGCCGCCATCGCGCCGTTCAAGGCGTTCATCGACGCCGGCAACGTGGTGCTGTCGCGCGCCACGCAGATCGTGGTCGGCTTCACCCCGTACGCCGTGCTCTCGCTCATCGCCGCGGCCGTGAGCGGCAGTGACGTGGCGGCCCTGCTGCCCCTGCTCGTGGTGCTGGTGGTGGCGTACATCGCCATGGCGCTGCAGCTGTTCGTGGTGCAGCCGCTCGTGCTGGCCGGCGTGACCCGCCTCAACCCGGTGTACTTCTTCAAGACGTTCTGGACCGCCGGCGTGGTGGCGTTCACCTCCGAAAGCAGCATCGGCACGATCCCGGTGACCGTGCGCCAGCTGCGCGGCGCGGGCGTGCCCGGCGACATCGCGTCGTTCGTGGCCGGTCTGGGCGCCAACCTCGGCATGCCCGGATGCGCGGGCGTGTGGCCCGTGCTGCTCGCCGTGTTCGCCGTGAACGCGCAGGGTCTGGATTATTCGCCGGCGCAGTACGGCTTCCTGGTGGTGCTCGCGCTGCTCGTGTCGATCGGTACGGTCGGCGTGCCCGGCACCGCCACGATCACCGCGACCTCGCTGTTCGCCGCCGCCGGTCTGCCGATTCCGTTCATCGCGATCACGCAGCCGATCTCGCAGATCGTGGACATGGGCCGCACCGCGCTCAACGTGGCCGGCGCCGCCAACACGGCCGTGGTCGTGGCCGCGAGCGAGAAGCAGCTCGACGAGGACCTGTACTATCTGCGCAAGGAATTCGTGGAGGAGGACGAGGATGCGATCGAGGCGGCCCGCGGCGCGGCTGGGCGTTCCGGCGAGCACGCGACGATCGAGGCCAAGGATAGTGCGGCTCAGGGTGGCGCGGTGAGCACCTCCGCCGCATCCGTGTTCGCATCCACATCGTCGAATCCGCTCGACTTCACGCCTGGCGCAGTGCTCGCCGGCCAGGGCGAGGACCTGTGCGGCGTGCGTCTGCCCGTGAAGTCCGGTTCGGCCGGCAGCGCGGAGTGATCGCTGTCGCGACAATCGCGAATCAGTGAATCGACGTCCCGTTCGGATCCGATGGTCAGGGCGGGACGTTCGCATATCCACGTCGGTATATGTCGTGTGTGATTTGGTAGTCGAGACGCGATACAGATGGATTTGGTAGTCGGAACGAGACATGAAAGGCGGGGTGTGAGCGGTAACGCTGTCGCGTTTCGACTACCAAGTTCGTTCTGACTACCACAATGTTTTGGTTTGACTACCAAATCTGCGGTGACCCAAATCTGCGGTGACCCAAATCCGCGGTGACTACCAAAACGACCGCGGCGCAAGCGCTGCAGGCACCCGCACCCTCAGACAAAGTCCGAAAAGCCAAAAAAGATAGAAAGAGTGCGTAACCTGCCCGTCATCTACGAGACGGAACCGAAATAATCGGGCAACACGTTCGATGTCGAACGTTGCCATGCTGTTCCCTGTTGCATTCATAGGGTAAAGGGGAGAGGAACGCATGGCCAGAACATCACTAGCGCTGCGAACCGGAGCGGCGGCCCTCGCGATCGCCGCGATCATGAGCCTCGGCGGCTGCGGATGGGGACGCACCGTCGCCGAGAAGGAGGCGCTGGACGCCAACAACACCGCCAGCGCGGCAAGTGCCACCTCGTGCGTGGACACATCCGGCAGCACCATCAAGGTCGGCTTCGTCAACTCGCTGTCGGGAACCATGGCGATCTCCGAGAAGACGGTGAGCGATTCGCTGCACATGGCCGTCGACGAGATCAATGCGGACGGCGGCGTGCTCGGCAAGAAGATCGAGGTCGAGCAGCAGGACGGTAAGTCCGAGCCCGCCACGTTCGCCGAAAAGGCGCGCACGCTGATCGAGAAGCAGTGCGTGGCCGCGGTGTTCGGCGGCTGGACCAGCTCCTCCCGCAAGGCCATGCTGCCCGTGTTCGAGGAGGACAACGCGCTGCTCTTCTACCCGCTGCAGTACGAGGGCATGGAGGCCAGCCCGAACATCTTCTACTCGGGCGCCGCCCCGAACCAGCAGATCGTGCCCGCGCTCGACTACCTCAAGGAGAAGGGCTACAAGAAGCTGTTCCTGGTGGGCTCCGACTACGTGTTCCCGCAGACCGCCAACCGCGTGGTCAAGGCGTACGCCGAAGGCAACGGCATGCAGGTCGTGGGCGAGGAATACACGCCCATGGGCTCCACCGACTTCACCACCATCGTGAACAAGCTCAAGTTCTCCGGCGCCGACGCCGTGGTCAACACGCTCAACGGCGACTCCAACGTCGCGTTCTTCAAGGAATACAAGGCGTCCGGCCTCACCGCCGAAACCACGCCCGTGATCTCCATGTCGATCGCCGAGGAGGAGGTCGCCTCGATCGGCGTCGACAACGTCGAGGGCCAGCTCACCGCGTGGAACTACTACCAGACGCTGGACAGCGAGACCAACAAGAAGTTCGTCAAGGACTTCAAGACCAAGTACGGCCAGAATCGACCCACCTCCGACCCGATGGAGTCCGCGTACACGTCCGTCTACCTGTGGAAGGCGATGGTCGAGAAGGCCAAGTCGTTCGACGTGGACAAGGTCAAGGCCGCGGCCGACGGCGTCACGTTCGACGCCCCCGAAGGCAAGGTCACCGTGGACGGCAAGAACCATCACATCTACAAGACGTCGTACATCGGCAAGATCGGCAAGGACAAGCTCATCCACACCGTGTGGAAGTCCGACGGCCCGATCAAGCCCGACCCGTACCTGACGACCTACGACTGGGCGAAGAGCCTGAGCGCCGGCGCCACCGATTCCACGTCCAAGAGCGAGTAAGAGGAAGAGAGAACAACCATGAACATGCTGTTTCCGCAGATCGTCGCGGGATTGTCGAACGGATCAATCCTGCTGCTCGCCGCGCTCGGCCTGTCATTGACGTTCGGCCAGATGGGCGTGATCAACAACGCGCACGGCGAATTCANGNNGGCNGGNGNCNNCNNCCNTCNTGAATTCGCCGTGCGCGTTGTTGATCACGCCCATCTGGCCGAACGTCAATGACAGGCCGAGCGCGGCGAGCAGCAGGATTGATCCGTTCGACAATCCCGCGACGATCTGCGGAAACAGCATGTTCATGGTTGTTCTCTCTTCCTCTTACTCGCTCTTGGACGTGGAATCGGTGGCGCCG
>NZ_NEWD01000016.1 GCF_002234915.1 Bifidobacterium vansinderenii
CGGCGCCGTGATCTTCATGGCCACCTGACCGTCGGTGTGGCCAGGGATGTTGATNANCTGNNCGNNGNNGTGGCCAGGGATGTTGATGAGCTGCACGCTGCGGTCGCCGAACAGGTCGTAGGATCGTCCGGCGGGGCCCTCATGGTCGTTCCAGTCGTACAGGTCGAGGTCGATTCCCCTCCACCACGAGGCGTTGAAGCGCACGAGGCTGTTCGGGAACCGCGTGACGCACCGCATCTCGTCCCTGGATACCATGATGCGCCGGGCGTCCCTCACGCCGCGCAGTCCATTCGCGTGATCGCAATCAAGATGGGAGATCGCCACCACGTCGAGATCGGCCGGGGACAGGCCCTGCGCGGCCAGCTGCTCAGGCACGGTCATCCCCGGACCCACTACACCCTGGTTGACCCGATACAGGGACCATGAGCCGAGAGAGCGGATCTGCGCTCCACGGTCGTAGACGCCGTCCGGACTCATGTCCCGGCCCCAGCCGGTATCAAACAGGATACGGCCGTGCGGCGTGGTGACGAGGAACGCGCATACGGGCAGCCATATGCGCTTGGACGCGGGCACGAAAAAGCCAGAACCGCGGACCAGTCCGCACCCGTTGCCGAAAGGCAGATCCGGTGAGACACGAACACGGCCGGCCACCATAACCTGAATGGAGATTGCTGAATTGTTGGCACTGTTGTTGGTCATGACTCCATTACAGAACGCCGTGTGATGGAGAGGCCCTGTTTCGCACTACACAAAACGCGATTATGTCCACGATTGGCACCGTGGCTTTCTCTCCGATCCAATCGTCCGTCACGCCGGGCGCAGACCCCGGTGATACACCATTCCCGACACAGACCACACCGCAACAGCCAGCGACCACCATGTGACGAGGGCCTTGGAATCACTGGAATTCCAAGGCCCTCAGCGCTATCCGACGATCACTCCGACACGTTGAACTTGAACTCGACCTTTTCGTCTCACCGCGGCAGAAAACAGACCATGTTCGGTACGGCAGTTCGGAACGGAGAGAATCGCGTCAGCCGCCGAAAGACGGGCCTCATTCCCGTTGCACGAGCCTGCCGATGATGCGGGCCGAGACCTCGGTGACGGATTCCCTGCTGTACGGCCCTTCGGCCGCGAGCGTACGCATGGCGTACATCGCCCCTCCAATGACGAAGGTGAGGAGGATGTCCTCCTCCTCGGCGGTGTCTTCCGTCAGATAGAACTGCCGTAGATGTCGTTCTATCTTGTCGTACAGCACGTCCTGCCTGCCGCGGAACAGTATGTCTATGGCGTCTTTTCTCGTGTTCATGGCCGCCGGCACGTTTCCAAGGAAGACCAAAGGATCGGTGAGCAGCTTGTCCTTGTACTGAAACGCCTCGAAGCATTCATCAAGGACCATGTCCTCAAGCTGGTCCGACAGATCGAACACGTCGGTGTAGTGATGATAGAACGTCGACTTGTTGATCAGTGCTTCCGCGCAGATGTCGCGCACCCTGACCCGCTCCAGCGGTTGGGTTCGCCGCAATGCCAGGAAGGCCTCACGAATCGCCTTCCGGGTTTTGACGATGCGTAGATCCTCCGCCATGCATGGCCCTTTCGTTTCCGTGTCCATATGGGCGATGTCGATAAGCGACATTTTCGCCCATCGGTTGCATATGCTCCCTGCGATGATTTCCGTCGGTTGAAGATATGCGACTTTGGTTGCTAAATAGACATTAGATCAATAACCAACCATGGTCAAATTGCAGCGGTACGGCCGAAATCAGCGCCGGACCGCCGACGGAAAGGAACCTGCTCTTATGGGATTGACCCGAAAACAACGCATTACGGTCATCGTGCTGTTGACGGGCACGGTGCTCGCCATTCTCGACCTGTCGTTTCTGTCTCCGGCGTTGCCATCCATCATGGAAGACTTCAGCATCGACGCGACCACGGCCCAATGGCTGTCGAGCGCGTATTCGCTGGTCGAAGCGTTGATCATCCCACTGTCGGCATACCTGCTCGGACGTTTTTCGACCAAGCGCCTGTTCGTCGCCGCGATGAGCATATTCTCCGCAGGAAGCCTGCTGGCCGCGTGGGGACCGAATTTTGGAGTCTTGCTCGTCGGCCGCGTCTGTCAAGCGGCATGTACGGGAATTCTGCTGCCCATGGTGATGACCGAGATCGTACTCATCTTTCCTCGCGAACGACGCGGAACGGCCATGGGTCTGATCGGCTTATTGGTGGGATTCGCACCGGCGATAGGCCCGACGGTGTCCGGTCTGTTGATCGATTCCGTCGGCTGGCATGCGCTGTTCCTTATCGTCGGCGTACTCGGCATCATCATTCTCTGCGTCGCAATGGTGGTGCTTGAGACCAAGGAGACGGCCACTCGGACGCCGTTCGACGTCTTGTCTGTGGCATTGTCGTCAATCGGACTGCTGTGCATACTGTACGGCTTGTCGACGTTCTCGTCGACCAGCAATACCGCCGTCATCATCTTCCTCATCGTGATCGGCGCCGCTCTCATCGCGTTGTTCGTCGTTCGCCAGTGCAGGCTCGACCAGCCCATGCTTGACATGCGCGTATTCCGCTCCCGCAGGTTTTCCAGTTCCGTCGCCGTCATCGCACTCACACAGGGCGTGTATCTCGGCATCGGTACCGTGCTGCCCCTGTTCGTTCAGATCGTCAGAGGCGAATCCGCCGTGATGAGTGGACTCGTCGTACTGCCTGGCGCTCTGCTCAGCGCGGCGATGGCGCTGGTATCCGGCAAACTGTACGACCGGTTCGGCGTGCATGTCCCGGTTCGGGCAGGCAGCGTGTGCGCCCTCGCCGGCATCGCACTGCTTGCAACGATGCCGATGGACACCGGCATGCCGGTCGTCGCCATCGCATACGCCCTTTGCTCGGTAGGCGTGCAGCTGATCATCACGCCCTGCAACACATGGGGCATCAATTCGCTGAGCAATACTCTCGTGCGCCACGCGAACGCCGCCGCCCAGACCTCAAACCAGATCAGCAATTCCTTCATGGTCGCGCTGATCATATCGTTCTCCGCGCTATCCTCCGTGATCGCACCCACGGCCACGGAACTTGAAGCGGCATATTACGGCGACAAAATCGCATTCATCGCCGCCGCGGCGATTCTGCTGGCACTGACGGCATTCATCGCGATCTTCATACGCGACCGCGAAACCGACACCATCGTCGGATAGGAAATACCCGGCCCATTGTCCAAAAGGACACGCCGGCCGAATCACATCATCTGTTCTCCATTACAAGTCCCATCACAGAAAGGAACATCATGACCGTTACCACCAACAGCAACGCACCGTTGCTTGACATCAACGGGAGCGACATCCTGTTCAAACCGGCGAATCCACTGAACCAGGCCAAACCTCCGATTCCGCCGCTGGAAACGCGAACCGTCCTCTACCGGAAGGGAAGCGTCAACGCCAAGGGAGCCATGAGACTGCCGATCGACATCGAATGCCTGGAGGACATCCCGATCGAGCTGCGCGATGGCACGGTCATCTACGGTGACCTATGGCGCAGGCAGGGCGACACCCGCACCCCGGTCATTCTCGTCTATTCGCCCTACAGCAAGCGCGGAGGCCCGTTCAACGCCAACTACGATGTGACCAGCACCGGGTTCCCCAAGGATCAGGTATCCGGTCTGCAACGTTTCGAGTCTCCCGACCCGGCCTACTGGTGCAGGTATGGATATGCGATCTGCGTGGTGGACGAGCGGGGCATCGGTCACTCCGGCGGTGACATGTACTTCATGGGCACTCAGGCCGGACGAGACGTGCATGACACCATCGAATACATCGCGAGCCAAGACTGGTGCACCGGCAAGGTATGTATGATGGGCAATTCACAGCTCGCCATGATCCAATGGGCCGCCGCAGCAGCAAAGCCGGCTCATCTGGCCGCAATCGCCCCGTGGGAGGGCCTTACCGACGAATACCGCGACGTGGTATGCCGAGGAGGCATCCCCAACGGCACGTTCCATGACATCGACATCGTCGGCTTCCTGTACGGACAGAGCCGATTCGAGGATGTGACCGGCATGCTCGAACAACACCCGCTCGTGGATGACTATTGGACCGATAAGATCCCCGATCTCGAACATGTCACCGTCCCCGCCTATGTAGTGGCCAGCTGGACGCATCCGATCCACACCCGCAGCACACTCTCCGGATTCAAACGACTCGGATCGAAGGACAAATGGCTGCGCATCCACGACACCCATGAATGGGGCGACCTCGACACCCGGGAGAACTGCGACGACCTGCGTCGCTTCTTCGACCACTATCTCAAGGGCATCGACAACGGGTGGGAGCAGACGCCACGCGTACGCTATTCGCGGCTTGACGTGGGAGCCAAACACAACCTGTTCTCCACGTCCGACGACTATCCCTGCGTGCGGACCGAAACGATGGCACTGCATCTGGACGCCTCGAACGGCACTATGAACGAGCAAAAGGCCGCACTGGAATCCAGCGCCGAATACGATGCCGTCAGTCGTGACATGAGCGCCGTTGCACGCTTCGAATACCGGATTCCCCGGGACATGGAGATCCACGGGCCACTCAATGCCCGCCTATGGATGAGCACCGACGCCGGCGACGACATGGATCTGTTCGCCCAGCTGTACAAGAAGGATGCGAAGGGCAAAGTGCTGTACCACGTGGTCTTCCCCGGCTTGGAGAAGAAACTGCGCATGATGATAGCACTCACGCCGAAAGGCAAGCAGCTTCCCGGCGGACCGATCTACGTCGGCCCCAACGGCCGACTGCGCGCCTCTCACCGCGAACTCGATACGAAACGATCGACGCCGACCGAACCATACATGACCTATACGAACCCGCAACCGGTCACCCCGTTCGTACCGGTGCAGATCGATCTGGGATTATGGCCGACCGATATGCTCCTGCATGAAGGAGAGACCCTGGTGCTGGAAATCGGAGGACATGCCTGCGGTCCGGTAGCCGAGGCCCGTGCCAGCGATGAAGCGCCGGACGCGCAGCTGCCCACCGTCAATCAGGGCAGGCACACCGTGCATACGGGCGGCGTCTACGACAGCGTCCTGCTCATGCCGATCGTAAAACCGTAATCTCGAACCGAGAAGCTCCGCATGGCAAAATAGCCGGGGGCCTTGGAATCGCTTGGATTCCAAGGCCCCCGACGCTACCCGACGATCACTTCTCAGACGTTGGGGAGAACTTGAACTCGACCGACTTGCCGTACCGCAACAGCCGTCCATGCCCTCACACTTGCACAGTCGACGGGTAGTCTCATCCAGACAGTGAAATCTCGCCATGCCAAAAGTCATGTATCTGTCCTCGGACACATTGAATTGAAGTTCGATGTTTGTCGGTCTTTTTCATCCTGTCTTGTTGTGGATATTCAAGCACAGCGCGTGATAGTCTATTCGACTATTTGACAGACCGACCGACGGTCTGTATGCTCTGGGGGAGAAAGACAAAGGAGGAGGTCATGGCGCACCATACGCACCACGAGGACACCGAACGGCGAATCCTCGATTCCGCACGAAGGCTCTTCGCCGAGAAGGGCTACGAGAAGACATCCATCCAGGACATCCTGAACGATCTGGGTCTTTCCAAGGGCGGGCTCTACCACCATTTCAAATCGAAGGAGGCGATCCTCGACCAGCTGAACGCCGATGAGTGGGCCGTCACCTCGCGTCTCCTCGACGAACTCATCGAGCGTGATGACATGAGCGCGTTGGAGAAGTTGCGTGCACTCGTCATTTCCGCCGTGGACGCCCCCGATCACTTGGATCTCGTTCGATCCCAGCTCGCGCTTCTCAAGGATCCCGCGTTCTTTACCGCGAATATGCGCTTCTGGTCAACGAGGCTGCCGGAGCCCTTCCGCTCGCTCATCGACATGGGCGTGCAGGACGGTTCGATTCCCACGGCATATCCCGAGGAGGCGGCGCAACTGCTCTCGCTCCTCGGCAACTATTGGCTCATGCCCTGCTTTTATCCCGCCGACCGCACCGACATGGAACGGCGTATCCGCTGCCTCGCCACGATGCTCGACGCCATCGGCGTGCCGGTATTCGACGAGACGCTCATCCCACGAGCGGTCAAGGGCCTCACAGCCCTGATGCCGGAAGGGGAAACGGCGTCCGCATAGGCCGTACCCGGACACGCCGGCTTGCAAATTATGGCGCCCAAGTGAAAGGACGTTTGTGCGTCCTTCGCCATGGCGCATTTTTTATCACCATAACAGACCGACGGTCGGTCTGAATAGTTGTTATAAGTAATCAAGAAAGGAATCCACGATGACGAACACGTCCGAATACACGACTCAGCAGCAAAACAGCCCAGCCGCAAATCCTCTTCACGTACGCGACTTCTATCTGCTTGTCGCAGGTCTTGGCATATCGCTCTTCGCCAACCTCATGTTGCGGTTCGCCATGTCCATGTGGGTGCTTGACGAGACCGGCTCGGCCGCGGCGTTCGCGTCCATCCTCACGGCGAGTATCCTGCCCACGATTCTGCTCTCGCCCCTTGGTGGCGTGGTGGCGGACCGCACGAACCGCCGGACCGTCATGGTGGCGCTCGATGCGCTCTCCGCTGCAACGGTGCTCATTTGCGCAGCGGTTTTCTCGGCTACCGGATTTAATCTGGCGGCGATTGCCGTGATGCAGGTGGTGCTCGCCGTGCTCGATGCCATGGAGACGCCCACGGTGCAGGCGGCGTTGCCGCAGATGTTCCGTTCCCACGGCGAGGACGTGATGCGTCGCGCGATGGCCGTGGTGAACGTGGTGAACCAGACGAGCACGCTCGTGCCGGCCGTGCTCGGCGGCGTGCTCTATGCGGCGGTGGGCGCCATGCCCATGATGGGAGTCACCATCGTGGGGTTCGGCACGGCCGCTGTCGTGGAGTGCTTCATCCGGCTCGGCGCTCCCGAACGCGGTGCCGATGGGCGTACCTCGGCCCTCGATGACCTTGTGCGCGCCGGGCGTTTCCTCACTCGCGAGCGCCCCCATGTACTGTATCTGGTGCTGCTTTGCGCTGCGCTCAACTTTCTGGTGACGGGCTATGCGGAGGTCGGTTTCCCCTACATGGTGCGGACCGTGCTGGGGTTCGGCTCCACGGCGTACGGTCTTGCATATGGTCTCGTGGGAGTATCCGGACTGCTTGGCGCGCTCGTCGGAGGACGGGCCGCGAAGTCGCTTTCCAAGCGACGATTCCCGGCGACAATCGCCGCTTTCTCGCTCACCATCCTGCCCCAGGCGCTCGTCATGGCGCTTCCCGCCGGTGATGGAGTGCGCCTTGCGACGCTCACGGCGAGCACCTGCGGAACCATGGTCGCCATCACCCTCGCGAACCTCATTGCCGTGCCGGCGATCCAGATGAGTTGCCCCGAGGACATGACCGGCAAGGTGATGTCGCTCGCGCTCTCCACGAGCATGTGCGCCCAGCCTCTCGGACAGATCGCATACGGCTGGGCGTACAGCGTTTATTCAGCGGGAGCGGTTCTGGCGATGACGTTCATGCTGGCCGTTGCCATGTTGCCGTTGGTCGCACACGTAGCGCGGAGGTTCTAGGACATGCTTTCCATCTAAAACTCCCGATGCTGTCCGACAATCGCTTCTTAGACGTTGATGAAACTTGAGCTCGATGCCATCACCGGACTGTGTCGTATTTTGACCGGGATAATCACACAGCGTTGCGATTATCCCGCACCGTCGTAGCACGGTAAGGCCAAGAATCACTGTCGGTCGGGACCGGATGCTAGATTCAGCGATAACAGCAGCCTTCCACGCCTCCTTACAGTGCGCAACCCGGGAGGCTCTTTTCATTTCCGGAGGTGTCGGTGAAGCCAGCGAAGAACTTGGATGAGATGATCGAGCTCATGAAGTCACGAGGCCTGACCGTGCCGGATCACGACGCAATGCGCCGAATATTGTTTGACTCCAACTACTACCGGCTGTCCGGGTATTTCCGCGCGTTCCAGAATGATCCGGCGCACGGGGACAACGACTTCAAGTCCGACGTTACGACAGCTGATTTTCTTGAACCGTATCGGTTGGACGGCGAATTACGCCCCAAGATTCTGCGGGGCACGGCACTCGTCGAGTTGACGGTGAGGTCCCGCTTCGCGTATCTCGTCGCACAGCACGGTGGCGCATACTCATATGCGGACATCGATTCGTACGAGCCGATCACCAACCGCAAAGACGTCGAACTGCGAACCTCGCTGATCTCGAACATCCGCAAATGGATGGACATATCCAACGAAGTATGCATCCGCCATTACCGCAAAGTGGGTGAGCCGGTGCCGATCTGGGCGGCGGTGGAGACTCTGCCGTTCGACACGGTATCGCGTATGCTCAGCCTGCATCGGGACACAAGCGCGCTCAAGGAGCTGTACCGGTCGCTCGGCATACGTACCAACCTGCGCACCGCATCCGAGATTATCCATGCGATGGTCTACCTGCGCAACCTGTGTTCGCACCACAGCAGGCTGTGGCACCGCGAGATGGTCATCGTGCCGCCTGTCACCCGGGACATGCGTCGACGCTACCCGGACTTCAACTACGAGCAACGATCGGTCGCACAGTCGTTGATCGCGTTGTTCTATCTTGCGGATGAGATCAACGGCGACGATTCGTATTCCGACGAACTTATTGACTTTCTTTCCGAGCAGCATCGCTACGGTGACGGTATACGTCACTCATTGCATTGGGAATAGACACGGCTGACGTGCTGGGAGCGCCGCATGGTTCTCGAACCGGGTTAAGACCCATGTTTTGACTCTTAACCCCTCCATTATGCTGTCATCGCAAGGCCAGCGCGGGTTGCAGTCGTATGGCTTTGATGGCCGGGGCGAGGGAGCCGACGAGCGAGGTGGCGACGGATGCGCCTGCCGCGACCATAGCCGCCGTGTACGGGTACGCCGGCGGTTCGAGCGGCGAGTCGGCGGCAACATCCACGGAACCGCCCAGACCAGTGCCGCGGAGATGAGCACCGCCGCGAATGCGATGATGAGGCTGAGCAGCACGGATGAGCCGATGACCTGCATGGCTATGCTGGCTCTGGTCGCTCCCAGCGCCCGGCGGATGAGCAGTTCGTGCGAGCGCTGCTCGATGCCGGCCAAGCCGATGTTGATCATGCCGATGGCGGATACCGCCAGCAGCAGCATCGCGGTGACGATGACGCCGAGTCGGAGGAAGCCGATGACCTGCTCGTAGTCTCCGGCGTTGTCGGAGCGGTTCCATGACGATACGCTGCCGATTCCGACGTCGGACAGCAGATCATCCAACGCGGTTTTGACATGTTGGTCGTCCACGCCCTTCTCGGGGTGGACGAGGATGGTCAGCCCATCCGTGGCCCAGGCCTGGGGCCAGTAGCGTTGCAATGTGATCGCGTTGATGTAGATGACGGGCTCGTCAGCCCCGTCGGCGACGACGCCGTTCACCCGTGCCGGCACCTGCTGCGGGTTTCCGGTCCGGGCGAGCGTCACGGTGCCGTCATGCACGTATTGGCGGGCGCTTTCATTGACCACGGTTTCCAGCGTGGCGGGTTCGTCCGCCCCGTTCAGCCATGCGCCCTCGATGATGGGCGCGGGCATGACTCCCATCCGCTCGGCGTCGGTAACGACGATGGTGACGTGGCGTATCTCCATGCCACCGCCGGACGATGCCCATACGGCGAGGTCGTTGAGATGATACTGCGCGGATGCGGTTCCCGGCCTGAAAGTCGTAAGGCGTTCCTGCAAGGTCGTGGTGGTCCGCGCATCGGCTAGTGACCGTACGTCGATGATGGCGCTGTAGGTGGGGGTCTTGCCGCTCAGGCGCGCGTTGACCGCTTCGAGGTAGTCGCGGCCGAGTGTGCCGACGAGGACGCCGGCAATGAGCGCGACGATGCCGATGAACATCGATAGGGCGGTGAGGCTGGTGCGCAGCGGGTTGATACGCAGGTCCTTGACGATCATGCGAATCACGACAGTTTCCCCCTGTCGATTGTCAGCCGGCGTTCGCATCGGGCGGCGAGTTGCGGGTCGTGCGTGACGAGGATGAGCGTGACCCCGAGTTCCTGAACCTGTCGGAACAGTATGGCGGCGACCATATCGCCGGTTTCGGTGTCGAGCGCGCCGGTCGGCTCGTCGCAGATCAGCAGGTCGGGATCGGTCGCCAGCGCGCGGGCGATGGCCACGCGCTGCTGTTCGCCTCCCGACAGGCGCGACGGCATGCTGTCCGCGCGTTTCGCAAGTCCGACGGTATGCAGCATGCGCACGGCCCGTCTTCTGATCGTCCGCATGGGCGTCCCTCCCCGGTACTGCAACGGGAGGGCCACGTTCTCCCACGCGCTCAGATGCGGGATGAGGGAGTAGTTCTGGAACACGAACCCGATATGCCGGCAACGGAAGTGCGACCGGTCGGCGTCGCTCCACGCGGCGCAGTCCCGTCCGTCATAGGAGAGCGTTCCGCTGTAGTCGTTGTTAAGCAGGCCGATGATGGAGGCGAGGCTGGTTTTGCCGGACCCTGATTTCCCGACGATGGCGGTGGACGTGCCGCGCTCGAAAGACGCGCTCACGTTGTTCACCGTCGTGAGCCTGCCGCCATCGGGCAATCGCACTTTGGCGCTCAGGTGATCCAGCCGGATGAGTGGCGTGTCATTCATGATTGCGCTCCGGGAGCAAGGTTCGGGGCAGTTGCGGACACCACGTCGCCTTCCTTGAGACCGTCGAGGATGATGATCGAAGTGCCGTCCGACGCGCCCAGTTTCACGTTCACGGCGGTGAACGAGTCGCCGTCGCGCCTGCTGACCTGACCGGAGCCGAGTCTGCCGGCCACCGCGGTGACGGGCAGGATCAGCGCATTCTCGATTGCGGTCGCGGTCAGCACCACGGTGGCGTTCTGCCCGGGGCGCGCCTGCACGTTCTTCGGGAACAGGCATTGCATAGTGCGCGTCGATGCGGCGCCTTGCGCGGTCGTCGATCCGGTCGCGGATTCTCCCGATGAGGCCGGTGCGGCAATGCCGTCGTCCACTACCGCCGCGCAATCCGTGGGACCCTGCGCGTCGGTGATCTGGAACCGGCCGGTGAGCGTCTGGTCCGAGCCCATGGTCGTCAGCAGCGCAGTCGCGTCCACATTGGCGCTCATGCCGCCGTATCGTATCGAGAACAGCGGATAGTTCGCGGCCACGTCGTTGTCCTGCGTGATTGTTTCGATCACGCCATCGACTGGGGTTGTGATCTTCTGGTCGCCGATGGTGCCCAGCACGTCGCCCGCATGAGCGTATGATCCCTGCTCGGCCGTGGAATGGAACCAGCCTTTCGCCGGAGCGACGAGCGAAAACACCGAAGCCACCTGCACGCTGGTGGAGGATGAGGCCAATGGCGTGATGCCGCCCTTGCGCACCTCGACCGTAGACACCGATTGCCCTGCCGTGGAGGATGCGTCGGACGATGACGTCTGCGATGACGAGCAGGCCGTCACGGTCACGCACAACACCACGGCCGCGACGCACGCCAATAAATGCTTGGAGAAGGTGGGCACGTTCATTGCGCCAGTCCGTTCTCCTGACGGTACCACGTGCAGTCCGTGTTGTAGAAGTCCCGCATGGTCGAATAATCGCCGAGCTCGGACTTGCCGATCACGTCGTTCTCGACTATGCCGTCCTTGTCCTCGTAGTAGTTCTTGAACCAGTCGGTGTCCAGTAGCTTGCGCAGCTGTTTGAGGGATTCACGTGCCGTCTCCGGAGCGGTCCGGCTGTTGTCGAGGATGTTGCGCTCCACCGAGCACTGCCAGTAGAAGTACGCCTGCCCCTCTCCGCTGCCCTTGGCATACAACGAGGACGAAGACTGCGCCTTGGGCATGTTCGCGGGGAACTTGTCATCGTTCATCAGAGCAAAGGGAAAGTCCTCGACAGTCGCCTTGTATTCCTCGTTCGCCTGCTGCCAGGTCAGCATGCCGCCATTGTCCGAGGCGCCACCGTTCGAGGTCGTCCCGCAGCCGGACAGCAGCAGCATCGCCGCAATCAGCATGGCGGCCTTGTGTCGTGTTCTCGGTTTCATCATCATGCTCCTTCGGACGGATCGCACAACTGTCACCAACCATTAGCCCACAGACTGCAACCCGGAAGCAAAGGATTGTCATGCGCGTGCATGACAACGATACGGCGACGGGTATGGGACGCGCATACGATGGATGCCATGACAGACGTATCGGAATCGCGGACCATAACCATCGGGGTTCTGGACAACGATTCGCTCGCCCTCAACGCCATAGCCATGATGACAAGCCGTCTTCCCCCGCGGTTCCACGTCATCTGGAGCACCACGTCACCGGCGTCGGCATTGCAACGCTGCATGACACACGGCACGCAACCCGACGTGCTGATAGTCGACATGGCATTGGGAGGCATCACCGGCGCGGACATCTGCATGAGAATCCGCCGGCGCACCCCGACTATCGGCCTGGTATGCGTCACATCCTATGATCTCGCTTCGTACCGCCAGGACGCGATAGAGGCGGGAGCGCAATGCCTGCTGGCCAAGGACCGCATCGTCAGGGAACTTCCGCAGGCCATACGATGCGCGGCGCAGGGCGAACCCGTTGCCGACGCCGGATTCCCCACCGCGCGGGAAGCCCATCGGAGACTCAACGACGAACGCGCTACCGGACGCAGTTGCCGGAAACCGACAAGCCGTCGTTGTCCCCCGGGAGTGGGACGTGCTGCGGCTCTACGCGCGCGGGTCGTCCACCGACGAGATAGCCGCGCTCCTGAACGTGGACAGGGGAAGCGTCTTCACCTACGTCAACCGGGCATGCCGCAAACTCCACGCCGCCGACCGCAAGGAGGCCCTCGCCATATGCGCTCGATACGATCTGTTCTGAACCGCGTACATCATCCGGCCATACTGGCGGCGGGACTGGTCCTCGCGGCGGCGATCCCCATCGAGATGTGCGTGTACTCATCCCAGAACCTGCTGTCATGGTCGACCATACGCATATCGCTGCTTGTTGCCGTTCTGTGCGCCATGCTCGGAGTGGCACCGACATGGACCGCCTGTCTGCTGTTCGCGATCTCAGGATACGCATTGCTGTGGCTGTTCTCGCCATTGACGACCATCATGATCGCCGCACTGACGTCCATTGCGGTGCTCTCATTCGTCAGACCCAGCCTCGGCGCCGCTTCCGCGCTGGTCGCCTTCGCCGCCCTCGTCGTGAGCAATACACAGAACAACCTCACCGCATCGAACATCGTCGGCATGACCGTCATGTGCCTGTGCCCGTTGTCACTGGGGCTCGGTCTCAACCTGCTGCTCGCCCAACGACAGGCGACCGCGGCGCTCAGACAGCAGCTCGACCGCGAACACACGGCACGACACCTGCACGACACCATCAGCAACGACCTCGCCTACATGATCCTACGCATCGACCAGGCAAGCCACGACGACCTGCCTGACGACCGGGACCAATATCAACGGCAGCTCGACAATCTACGTGCCATCGCCGAAACGGCGCTCGATCATACCCATCAGGTGATACGACAACTCGAGCATGACGATGAGGCGGACGATCGGAACCGTGCTGTTCAGCAGGACGACGACGGAACCGGCAAGAAAGTCAAACGACAGCAAAAACGGCTTGAAGGAATCATCCAAACGCAACGGCAATGGCTTACGAGTCTTGGCTTTCAAGGCGATGACATTCTCGGGACGTTCGATTATCCGTTGACGGACGACATCCTTGACCTCCTCGAAGGACTGATCAACGAACTATACGCGAACATCGCCAAGCACGCCGATCCCGACGCATGGTACGCCGTCACGATCTCCTTCGATCAACAGCACGTCATCATCTCAGCAAGCGACGCGCTGAAAAACAGTGCGGCGCAACTCGGACTCGGCAGCGGCCTCGAAAGATACCAAACCGTTGTCGAATCCATGTCCGGGACACTCGCCATAGCCACTGATGACGGCAACTGGAGCGTGGACATCACCATCCCATTGTTATCCTCAGATGACAAATAATGCTTCAATTCGCCATGTTTTTCTCGCGCAACAAGCGGGGAATGCTATGCCACACACCGGACTGGGCAGCTGGACGGATTCGACAACCGGTTCCGTGCTCGGTTTCGACCGTGGGCAAAACCGGATATGAGAGTGCGTCCATGATGGCCATCCATCGAGAACGCACCATGCGGCAGTTATGAACGTCCATGGCTCAACGTAAGCATCTCTCCGACTAAAACGCTCATGGCCAGAGTCTGTCCTTCGGCTCTGGTCGACGCGTATGCATGCGCACCGCTTTGGAGTAATCGCAGCAGATTGTCCGGCGATACCTGGTGGTTGGACACGAACGTGAGAAGATCTTGACCTTCTTTACGTTTTCTCAGGTTCGTCTTGCCTCTCTCCGCGTAGGCATCCACATAGCTCTTCAGACCACCATGTTCCCAGTGCTCCGAGGCCGCTGTTTCCGTCAACAGACGCAGGCCCATGCGGAAGATCGGGACAAACGCTTCCCGATTCTGTATGTCCTCGTTCCTATACATGTTCCAAAGCTCTTCCAAAGTGCGGTACATGTTGTTTACGTTGCCTGATTTCAGATGTAACGGCCCGCCAAAAACAGCGACAGGAGACGAACTGACCTGACGCGTGCGAGCTTTCCGGTTCTCTTTGAGAGTGCTGTCCTGGACAGGGACTTTGGGAAGATCGAAGAGGTCAGCACCATCCTGCTCTTCACTTTCAGCAACGGGTTCCGGCATCGAATGTGAACGGGCGTCGGCATGCGCCTTCTCCTGTGTGTCAGTCTTTTTATTGGCGGAGTGACGGCGTTGGGATTCCTTAAGACGCTTGATGAGGTCCTTTGGCAATGCGCTTGCTGGATTGTTTCGAGCGTTGCGGGTATTTAACTCGTTGTCCAGTTTGCCAGCAATGGCTTCCACGAGTTCTCGCAATAATTCGGAAGGAACACCGAAATCCGGTTCATCGGGGAGAAGCCCCATCTCTTCGAGATGCTTCTTGTTGAAGACATCTTTTTCAACGAATCCCGTATTAAGTATAGGCCATTCAGTCACTGCGCCAATGAGGTCCTCCAGCTTCATTAGGACGGTTTTCGGACCGCCCATGTATCGGAACATGAAACAATCCCGCTCATACTGTTTCCAGCTTCCTTTGCCTTTATGCTTGCGCTCCACATTCTCCAGAGCGGTTCGCTTGTCGCATACATTGCATGGCATGGGGTCGGGGAAGTCCGGAGGTATCAGCTGCCGTTGCCCATCGACAGAAAAACCTCTCTTGCGAAGCATTGCCAAGATGACACGCCTGTTGCCGTCGTACACCCTATACATCGGTCCGTCGTCTATCTTGCATACCGTGGGTAGTTCGCTCAAATCGAACTTGTCCCCCATTTCCTTTGCAAGTTTATGCAGCTGCCACTGTCCCTCATTACGCTTATCAATCGCGCGACGAATGACATCGTCATTAGTATAGGCGCCTTCCAGTGGATCTCTGGGGTTCTCCGTCCATAGAACCAGATCATCCAGCGGGATGTACTCAACCCGCTGTCCTTTCCACACACCGACACTTCCTCGTCTTCCGCCCGCCATGTCACTCTCCTTCTGCGGCATTGCATGCTATGGCTTCACCCAGTGTATCGGAAAAAATCATCAGCTCATTCGCGGAACGACGCGAAGATGCACTATAGCTCAGGGGAAACAACCCGCCGTATCTGTCCTTATACAATTCCCGGACCAGCGACGTGTCATCATACGTAAGCATCCATCGGGAACAGGTATGACCATTCAATGTCTTTCCAAGATTCTCGTGCTGGCTTTCGTCAAAAGCGTTCATGTACAGACTCCGCCCTTTTTCCACGTACGGCGGATCCGCATAGATGAAAGCTCTATCATCCCCGATGAACCGTTCGACTACGGCGCGTCCATCCTCGTTCAAGACCTCGATGGAATCCGAGCAACTGCCGAGGAACTCGAGCTTCTTCCTTAGGGAGTCCTTATTGTATCTGGCCCCTACCTTATATGCGCCGCTCTGCTTTAACCCGCCGATGACGCCACCGTTGAGTACGCCGGACCTGTTGGTTCTGTTGAGGAAGAAGAACGCAAACCCTCTGTCAAGTTCATTGCCAGGATTCCTGATAATATCTTTCTGTCGATGCCACTCCTCAATAGTGGGTTCCGTCTTGTCGAAAATCTCCAAGAATGATGTCGAATCATTGATTGCACTATGCCAAAAAGCGAACACATTAGGGTCATAATCATTGATGACAACTTTTGGTACAGTACCGTCCCGCAGTAGACGCAACGCAACACCCGCCCCACCGGCGTATGGCTCAACATATGTGGCGTCACGAAGTCCGAGCATACCGATGAGAGACGCCACATATCTGGACAACACGCTCTTTCCTCCCGGATACCTCAGCGGAGAGACCACATCATGGTTAGAGACCAGAGGGACAGACAGCATCTTCCCAGATCTGATCCTCGGTGTTGCGTACATATTTCTCCCTAGACTCTGTTTACGACAGTATGATTATAAACAGCGGAACCATGTAGCACTCGATACTGGCGTAGGCATCCTTGCCAAGCTCATTCTGCGCCGCATCAATTACCGACTTGTGTTTAGACCCACCGCTCCGCCAGTGCAACGAACCATGGTCATCGATTGTGCCAACCAACTGGAATCGTGCCGCTTGCCTCCAGATAATTCATTAAACAATCTAGGCCAACCTCGAAACACTGGACTGAGTCACCGGCACATGCAACACACATCATGGGCGGATACCACTGTCAAAAACCCATTCCTGAAGCCAATCGGGACGGCAGCAATGAGCATGAAATTAATAACACTAAGGGTCTTGGAATCACTGGGATTCCAAGACCCCCGATGCTACCCGACGATCACTTCGACACGTTGAACTTGAATCTTTGTCAGTTTCTCGTTTCGCAGTGTTTCCAACACCTCACGGACCATCGTTTCGACACGGGCACTCTAAGGGCACTCTATTTTGCTGTCGAAAACCATTGTATGCGCATATTGACCGCGTATAGCACTGTTCGATACAATAATGATTGTAAGGAATGCATTACTTAAGGAGGTGCGTTATGAGCGTGGTGATGGACGTGGCGAAGGTGACCGCCAAGGGACAGATCACCATCCCCGCCGACGTGCGCGAGGCGGTCGGCATCCGCGAAGGAGACAAGGTCGTGTTCGTGCGCATGGACGACGGTACCGTGTCCCTGCGCAACTCGAACCTCGAGGCCATCCAGCGAGCGCAGGCCGGGTTCGATGGAGCGGCCGAGGAGGCCGGACTGTCCAACGAGGACGACCTGACCGCCCTCATCAAATCGGTGCGACGGGATCGCGCCGCGAAGGGGTGAGCGCATGCGCGTGATGATCGACACCAACGTGCTGCTGTCCGCCGTGATATTCCGGTCGACGAACTCGGCCAATGTGATCGTGGACGCCGGACGTGGAAACAACACGCTGCTGCTGTCCACGTACACGATCGACGAGGCCCGCGAGGTCGTGGCCCGCAAGTGGCCGACACGTGCGGACGTGCTCGAGCAGTATCTGCTCCAGCTGAGCTTCGAGACCGTGGTCACTCCCCTGACCCCCAAGCCCGGACTGTTCGAGATCCGTGATCCCCTCGACTATCCAGTGCTCTATTCGGCGATCATCGGGGCGGCGGACGTGTTCGTGACCGGAGACAAGGACTTCGACGACGTGTCCGTATCCAGTCCGGCCATAGTCACCCCAAGCGAATACATGAGTATCTTCGCCCGGTAGAAACAGAGAAAAGTCCCCCGAATCCACCGCATCATGCGGATGGATTCGAGGACCTTTTCGATCTTGGCGCAGCGAACATTACCTGGCCAGCATTGTTCAGACTGATGCCGTTGCCGGCCTCGGAGATGCCGACGGCTCTGGCCCACAGGACGTGGTTCGACGTGGGTTCGGCCGCGTGCTGCGGGGTTTCATCCATCGGGGGTTCTCCTTTCTTCTAGAATTTTCCTTGGTTGAGTCGGGTTTAGAACGCTCGGCCGAGTCCGTATCCCTAGTTGGTCCAGGGCTTCATGTTCTGGACGGCGACGCCGAGGTGGCGGGGCAGAGCACCGATGTACTTGGGGCCGGCGAGCCCGTCGATTCTGCCCGAGTAGACGCCTTCGGATTCGAGGACCTCCTGCGTGCGGCGGACGAGCTGGGAGCCGTCTCCCCCGTACGCGTAGGGCTGCAGGGCCGGGCGCCCGTGCAGGCGGGGTGCAGGATCGCGGCGACGTGCCCCACGAGCGGGCACAGCGAGCCACCATGCCGTTGTCGGCGTTGCCCTCGATGGTCCGCACATAGGATCCGCGGTTAATCTCCACAAAGCCGCTATGATCCGCGAGGCCGGAATCCCACTGGAAAATCACGATGTCGCCGGGCTGGGCGGACCGGGTGTTGACCTGGCGGCCGGCGTTGCGTCCGTCGCGCAGGACGTCGGGCACGTACGCGGCGTCTACCGGGTCGCCGCCGAACTCGACGTCACCACCCAGATCATCCACGACTACAGGATTTTGCTGTACAACGGATGTGCAGCCTAAAAGGAAAGGATCATCATGATCGATTTCAACAACGCTTCATTCGTGAAGCTCAGCAACGCCAACCCGCAAGACGCGGCGAAGCTTCTTGATGGGATCATGCTCCGGGGAGAGACCGTGCTCATGGCATTCAAGGGCATCCGAGACTGGGTGGTATTCACCTCGCACAGGGTGGTCGCCGTAAACGTGCAGGGCATGACCGGCAAGAAACGTGATTTCACGTCGTTGCCTTACGGTCATATCCAAGCGTACAGCGTGGAGACCGCCGGCCATTTCGATCTCGACAGCGAACTCGAGATGTGGTTCAGCGGACTTGGCAAGGTCAAACTCGAATTCTCCAACGGCGTGGACATCCGCGCAATCGGGCAGCTCATCGCCTCTCACATCCTGTGACCACATAACGAGCCGGAGCCGCCCCGGCAGCTCACGGAGAGCGCCGGGGCGGTTTTTACAAGTAGGGACGCGACCACGCACAGTGCTCTGAAAGACGCGTCCCCATGCAACGTCGTCATTGCCCCAATCCACACATCCGATGGTAAATAGAAGAAAATCGACTGGCCCGGACTTGAGAGCACCAGTTCTCCGGAGAGATGACTTCCATGGGTGGGGAGACTATACCGAGCCTCGGCTGAAGGACATGAATCATTTTATGATCATAAGTCAGGCACACTCGACGGCAAAGGGCTGATTCATGCCTGGCATCAGCCAGACAACGCATCACGCTACCATCCTCATAGTCCAACGGCGGGTTCAGTATAGAACCGTTACGCGGCAGCACGGAGCCTCCCGTTGTTTTCACTAGGCTATACACCATGTCAGCGATGGACTGGGCCTCATCTCCCTTCCATCCCAATCCAACGTCCTCCGGGGTAAGACCGTACTTCGGTTGGCATGCCTTATATATTGCGGTCTCTACTATATGCTCCCCGGAATAAATCTCTACCGCACTCCCATCAGGGAGAGGTTCGAGCAATGTGCTCAACGCACAGAATACATCACTGTCATTCCTCCGTGATTTGGCTTCCTTCAAGCGTCCCGCCAGGCCCTCCATGGAGAACCCTCGGTCGAGCTGGCAAGCAGCCGTGAGATACACATTCACATCGGGTACAACAATGACAGTCGGCTTCTGCGGCATCAATCATCCCCAATATCAGTTCAAAGTCAGAACGCGGGCATTGCGTCCAGCTGCAGATAACATATCATCGTAATTCCGATCATGCCCCTTCGGAATGCAATAGTCGCCGGGAGTATGGTCGACCATAGAGTGGGAGATCGTCTCAGCGGCTTTTTCATAGTCGGGCCAAGATTCAACCAGCTCATCCCATGGGATTGCTTGGTAATCGTGCTCTCGATAGTATTTGGACCACGGCCCCATTTCATGGGTAGCCTCAACAAGGTCATGCGGGCTCAATGGAGCAAACTCACCCCATACCTTAGACAGAGCGGTTAACTGATCGTCGCTAAGAGGCTTTAGCTGTGTCCGAGATATGAGAATCGGATCCTTATGGGTATCTCCATATGCCTCGCGGACTTTCTTGGTCACTGGGCCATACGGGAAAGCCATCACATCCTCATCATACAGTTTCTCATTGTATTCATACCCATAAAGGCTCTGTGACAAGGCGACCATTTTCTGCAGCGCCATACGGCTGAGAGGGGTCCCTTCCTGCTCGGCGACCGTAATAAACCATGCGGCGACGTCAAGACTGCTGATCTGACTCTTCATATCGCGCCACTCTCTTTTACCCAGTAAGCAATACTCAACTTTGAATCGATTACGGGGCTTAATCCGTCTCCCGTAAATAGAAAATCTTTTATACTATTTCACCTCAGGGGCAGGAAATCAAATCCATTTTCTCACGATGTGAGCAAAACGCCGTATCGTTTCCATCCTAGGAGGACGCATAGGGATGCCGGCCACGCATACGGTACACGACTGGGGTCCTTCATATGTTCACTTCCCCGTAGTCTCGGTGTCGATAATGTTCTTCCCGTCGTGCAGGTCGGGTATCGCCTGGCCCAACAGGGCGGCAAGGGATGCGGCGTCGCGGTGGGTGTAGTGGTTGGTCATGGTGATGCTGGTGTGGCCCATGATGGCGGTGCGTGCGTCGTCGGGCATGTTGGCTCGGGCGGCCATGCTGGCCATCCAGTGGCGGGCGGAATGGATGTTGACCATCGGCAGGCCGGCCGCCTTCAGAGCCTTTCGCCAGTTGTAGCGTTCCGTGGAGCTGCGCACCGGGTTGCCGCGCGCGTTCGTGAACACAAGCTGGCGCGGGCCGATGCTTAACCGTTCGATGCGCGACCACAAACGCGTCCACAGGCTCTCCGAGATCGGAACGAACCGTCTGGCCGCGCGCGTCTTCGGCGTGGTGATCCACAGGGTGCCGTACAGGTGCTCGGCCTTGAGCCACCCCGGTATCTCCACGTCGCCGGGAAGCCCGTACTGCTGTATCTGCTGGCACACGTCGATTCCCGGCACGCCGTCGCGGCGCCTCAGCTGGAACGGCATGAGCGCGTACCGTTCACCCTCCCTCATGCCGGCTGCGAACGCGCGAGCTCGAACAGCAGCATCCACGATTCGTCCACGTCCACGGTCAATGCCGGGCCGCGCCGTTTCGCGCCCCGGTTGGGCACGGCCTCGATCAGTCGTTTCGGCTGGTCGGGCGAGAGCATCCGCGTTTCGGCGGGCTCCACCCTCGGCGGCTTGACCCTGCGGCACGGATCCACGGGGATGAGCTCCTCGAGTTCGGCCTGGTCGAGCATCATCTTCAGACTCACGTAATGGTCCTTGAGAGTGGACGGGGCGAGCCGCTTGCCGAGCACCCTCATGCAGCGGCGGATGTGGTCGGGATTCAGCTCGTCCAGACGGACATGGCCGATGACCTGCATGCATGCGTGGATGCGACCTGCCCGCGTCCGGTACGTGGTCGGCTTGACGTTCAGCCGGTACTCCTCGAGCCAGCGTTCCGCATAGTCCTCGAGCAGCGGGCTTTTGGCGCCGGGCAGCCTGCCGGTGCGTTCCATCTCTGCGATCCTCGCGTCGAACCGTTCGCGCGCGTCGGCCTTGGTCTTGCCCTTGGCGGTGATGAACCGGCGTCTGCCGGTGGCGGGATCGGGGTCGATCTCGCGGCGGAACTCCCATGATCCGTCCCTGCGATGGATGATGCTGCCCGAACCCTTGGTGCGTCGTCTGCCGTTGGCCGCCATGATTTCCTCCCGTCATCGGGAGCGCCCCTCGGATGCCATGACCGCGAGCGCCCCGTACAAAAGGGCACTCTATTGGCACTCTATCCGTGCGTACAACGGCGGAATACGTGCGGAAAACGGCGGTTTTCCGTGAATCGAAAAACGGCGCGATTCCGGTCTTCCGTAGGGTCGGAAACGTTGGAATCACGCCGTTTTCAGGGGTGTTTACCCCCTACTTGGACACGTTGAACTTGAACTCCCCCATAAGGGGGTCGAGTTAATCCAACGCTTGGAAAGAAGCCGTTTTCCACCCCACCGTGACCCGATTTCGCAAAACACTTCGCAAAAACCGCGGCCGTTCCGGTGAGGAGCAAACAATGCCGCAAACCACGGACCCCAGAAACTTCAAGAAGCCGAACACCGGCCTCCTACCCGGTATGAGCACGAACAATGATGTGACCAGTGTACCGCGAACCGGACCCGAGGCACCGGCACCGGAAAACCCGATCGGCAGGGCCGCGTCTGCGGGCTTAACCTCTGGAGTGGGGACCCCGGAGGAGCCGGGGCAACGAAGCACGGAGAGAAGGATGAGGAGCGGCAAGAAGTCGGATGCCGCGCGGACGAGCGGCAGCGACGCCAGGCCGGTGACGGGCACGGACACCACGGCCAAGAACACCGAACCGGTTCAGGCCACCGACTCGGGCAAGGCCACGACCCGCAGGGGTGCGGGCAGGAGGAACAACAAGCGCGTGTCCCTCATAGGAACGCAGGCCTGGGCCAACCCACCGACGCGCAGCTACCCGTACTGGAGGGTCTGGTGGCTCGACGCCGCCGGCAAGAAGCACTCCACCACGGTCAGCGGCACCGAGGATGACGCGTACAACACCGCGGCGGAGAAGCTGGGCTACCGGAAACCCAAGGGGCCGGTTCACGGCACCCCGAAGAACCCGCTCGTGAAGGACGTGTACGAGGAGTACGTCAGGGCCGGCGACCATCCGAAGTGGGGTTCCGGGACCACGAGTCAGAAGCGGCAGGCCATGACCCGCGTGTGGCTCGTCATCGGTGACAAGAAGATACGTGACGTGGTTCCGAGCGACCTCGCGCGCATCGACATGGCCGGCATTCGCCCCGCGGCGCAGAAGCGCCTGCGCAGCGAGGTCCGTCGTCTCTTCGACTACGCGCACTCCGTGTACGGCATCGAGGGAACCGGCGACGATTACGCGAAGCCCGTGCCCGTCGTGACGAACTACCGTCGCGAGGAAAGCACGACGAACGTCACCGTGAAGAAGGAGGACGTGCCCTCCACGCGGTGGGTCGCGTGCCTCATCACGCTCACGGCCTCCACGATGAACGTCACCCCGCTTGACGAGGAGATGGACATGCGCACCCAGCGCGAGGCGACAGCACACGCGGCGCATGAGATGCTCACCGGCCGCGGGGCCGGCCAGGTGCCGAAGTACACCACGTGGATAGACACGGTGAGCGGCGAGAAGCAGACCACGAGCGGCTGGACCAACGAGCCGCTCGACGGCCCAACGGGCTGCAACCCGCTGGACGACATCTGGAGGATGGGGATTCCCGCGGATAAGCGAATAGCCCGCATCACCGGGCCGCTCATCAGAACCGAGGAGGCCTACCAGCGAGCGAACGAGGACGTGGCACGGCAGTACCGCAGGCTCACCGCGTTCCTCGCGATGGGGGCCGGCGTCGGCACCCGCGTCGGTGAGCAGATAGCGCTGCGCGTGGGCAACGTCCTCACACCGGACCAGGCCGCGTTCCTCTTCGTGGACGCGCACATCCAGAACTGGGACGAGGAGACGGATGACGCGCTGAGGTTCGACGGCCGGCAACCACCGGAGAACCGCAGGGGCTGGTACGGTGCCATCCACATCGAGGAGCAGTACACGCAGGCCGGTTCCGGCTACCGGCTCGGCCGACCGAAGTGGAACAACGAGATGGACGACAAGACCCGCTGGGTCCACATGCCCTACTACCTTCCCTCGTGGCAGTACGAGGACGACCCGAGGCCGCTGCGCGAGCAGATAGCGGGTATGGACGGCATGCAGCGCTTCGCACCACACGCGAGGACGCAGGACGACGAATCGTTCTGGTCCTCCACGCGCGAGGAGGTGGGCTACGCCTGGGCCGAGGGCTACACGCCGCTCGGCTGGTGCATGCTCCAGTGGCTCATCGACCTGTGGAACACACCGACCCTGAACCGCGCCGCCGGCGGATCGCTCTCCGCGAAGCTGGCCCTATTCACAAGGCTGCTCATGTTCCCGACCCGACGGCCCACGAACGACCCGGACAGCCTGAAGGTCGGCATGAGCGAGGACTGGAGGGCCAAGGGGCACGGCAAACTCATACCCGGCACGGGCGGCTACACGAACCAGAAACGCATGCAGCTCCTCACGAACCCCGTCATGGACTATGTGAGTCAGCGCATGGAACTCGCCACCCGCTACAACCCATGGCCACCGAACCACAACACGTACACCGGCATGACCGTGCCCGTCGTCGGAGGCAAGGAATGGAAGGCCCCGCGCGTCGGATGGACGCACCACTCACTGCGGCACTACAGCGCGTCCATACGACTCGCGAGCGGCGTGCCCATCACGCTCATCAGCAAGGAACTCGGCCACAAGGACATCTCCACCACGATAGAGACGTACATCCACCTCATAGACGAAGCGCAAAGCACCATACCCCCGGCAGGCTTCGAGCTATGACGCGATGACGGGCCGGGGCCGGCGACCATCGCAGGTCCCGGCCTCGGCCATCGAGCGCGCGTCGTCCGACGAAAATCCCGGACCACCCGCGCTCGTTTTCCTTCTCTTCTTATCGTCACCGGCAGCCGGTCCCCGGCCATGGCACCGGTGACGAGCGAGCGCACGGCACTAGTGAGAAGCCCCGGCCCGCGCAACCATTCGCGTTTTCCCTTCAACCAGCGGGAACCGGTACCGCCCGGCGCTCCTTAATCACTTATGCGTCAATCACGGTGTCACGGTCGCGGGGTCCGTGGTGACGGTATCCACGAACCATTTGCTGCCCGTGAGGTAATCGGCCACCTGGTTCACGGCCCAGATGACCCAGTTCGCACCGGCCTTCACCACCTCTATCGGGTTCCCGAAGATGGACCACAGCGCTACGAGCAGGCCGAGGCCCGCTATCACCATGAGCGTGTCGCGCACGACACCCCATGCTCCACCACCACGCATGATTGCCTCCCTCCAACGGCACAAGTATCAGCGGCCACTCGCATATCCACGACCGCGAACCCTTGTGGCCGCCGCGGCATGAAGGAATCAACACGTTACGCGGGTGGTCCGGGATTATTTTGGGTTTCCCGGGCGTGTCCCCGTGTGGATCTGGCATGATCTGATCGCTTTTGCGAGGAGGCCGTCGTGCGCTTGTATCATCTGGACCCGTTGACGAACGGTGTGGAGCCGTGCCGTGAGCCGGATTGGGTGGCATGCCGGTGCGGTGAGCATTACGCGACGCTGCGCGAGGCCGTTGACGCCTCGGTGGCCGCTGGGCCGGTGGATTGGTCCCGTTACTCGTACCGTCGCAAGCCGAAGCCGCGCGTGCGCGTGACGATGGGGTTGCAGAACCTGCGCGGGCTGGTAATGCGTGACGCGGCCACCCGTGTGGAGCGTTGGGTGGGGGACGGCCATTACCGTTCCGTGGTCGCCGCGCTGGGGTACGCGGGTTTCGTTCCCTTGGATTACGCGGCCGGCCCCTCCCCCACGGAGTCAATCCTCATGGACCGGCTCGCGCTTCACGGGCCGATGGCATGCGCTGACCTGCTGGAGGTGCTGCTGCGCGACGCCGGGCCCGAAGCGTCGATGCTGACGCGTGCCTCGGCCCGGCTCATGGCCCTTACCCTGCGCGCCGCGGCCCATGACCAGTCGAGCGCTGCCATCCTCTCCACGTACCGGCTCGGTTCCCTATGGATGGATGATGCGGATTGGAACGACCGTGAGCTGCGGTTCCGGCTGAGCCGGGAAGGCTCGTTGGATGCCGCTCCCCGCACCGGCGTCCAACGATTCGCGGCCCGGGCTTACGCGGCCCAGATAGCCGGGTACCGTGCCATGCTGGACCCGGCGGCGCGTGACCCCGAGTCGAACCTGATGCGCGAGGCCCTCGTGAACGGGGACCTGCCGGTGCTGCGTGCCATGGGGATAATCATCCCGAACACGGACCGGGCAATCCAGCGTTTCGCGGCCCTCGACGGCTCGACCCTCCATCCCCGCACGCTGGAGCGGAGCGAGGCGCTGGTGCTGCTTGACTACACGAGCATGGCCATCAGGGACGATGGCACCATCGACGTGGATTACGACGGGCCGGTGACCGTGGCCACGGAACCCGAGCACGGACCGGTCACACGCACCGCAGCGGCGGCACCCGGCCCCACCATATGAAAATCCCGGCCCACCCGCGCTGACTTTTCCTTTTCCTTGAGCGCCGGTGGTTCCCCGTTCTGTCCTTTGATTCCCTGTGAATCGGTAGGGGCCGTGCTCCTGACTCATGGCTTGGTCAGGGGCACGGCCCCGTTTGGATTCCGTTCTTCCGTTTCGAGAAGAGGAGTGAGCGGCTGCTTGGCCGTGGCACCGGTCCCGCTCGGCTCCCGGTGCGTGGTCTGCATATCGTCGCTTGTTCGGCCCGTGTGGTTAGCGGGTCGTGGTGCGCGTCCGGTTCCGCTTCTTGAGCGTGTGGAGGGGGTCGTCCTTGTGTATCTCCCATTGCTGCCGTTCGACCTCGCGCATCGCGCTGGCCTCGTCGGGGTAGTGCCGACTGTAGGGGCAGTCACCGTTCGTCGCGGTGCAGCGCTTCGCGTCCCCGTCCTTGTTAATGTGCCACCGGCCATGGCCGTTATTCCGTATTGCCATCACCATCACGCTCCAGATTCACTTGCGTCCGACCGAACGGCTCGAGGCCGACGCGGGGACCGGCCGGGTCCTCCACGCGAGCGGTCCGCTTGTGTGATGCTACCGATGCGGAGCGGCCGGCGACCCGTGTCCACGCTCCGGGTTCATACCTGCAACAGCCCTTCATGCGCGGATTGCGTGTAGCACTCGGTTACTGGTTTGTCAATAGGGATTGACTGGTTATGCCCTTGGCTTATTTTCGCTTTCCAGCCTCCGCCCGGGCGTGTCGCGCGTCGGAAACCGGTCCAACTCCCCCGATTACCATGTTCGATTCAGTGAACATAACCGAACATAATAGCACACCACACATAAGGTATATTATCGGTTATTTTTCCGATCGACGCTTGCCTGGTGATTATCCGCGATACCCGCCCCCTCGTGGGTGCCGTCATTATACCACACCACCAACAGCCGCATCCCCACGACCACGAACCGGAACGAACCACGACACGCCCGGGCGAAAAACCCGGAGCCGCGAACCGGAGAACGAACGAGCGACGACGACCAGCAGACCATCAAGCGATGCCACAGCCGAACGGCAACAGGAATGTGCGGGAACGCGACGAAAGGCCAACGGACAATGACGGAACCAAAGGACGGTGCAATACAGGCAAAAAAGGAGGAGAAAAGAAATGCAGCGCGGGTGGTCCGGGATTTTGGATGTGGTTGCCGGGGCATGGATGATGCGCCGGGCACTTGCCCCTTGCTTCTTGATGGAGCGTGCCTTGATGAAACGAGGCCGGACGCGCTCGCCCGCTCCTTATCTATATGCGCACTGCTCCTTTATATATAGGTGCGTTGCTCCTTATATATACGGTGCCATTCACTTGAAGATAACCGCTCGCCACCCGGCCGGGGTATCACCGATGGCCTTCATGCGGATAACGGTTCGTTCCTCGGGATTCCTATCAATCATCGACCCGTCATGTATATCGGTTCTCAGCACCGGGCACGTATCACCGCACCGGTCGTTCCCCGTATCCGTCCACAAGCCCGGTGGCCACGCTTCGCTTGACGCTTCAGCGCATCCCGACGCCGGGCGCAGATCGCACGGGCACCATACCCACGCATGACCGGAAAGCACATACCCGCACTCGGGATAGAAGCACCGGATAAAGAAGGGGCACCGACACACTGGTTTCGTGTGCGGTGCCCCTTGGACCGGCAACGCGCCAGGCGTCGCTCTGGCCACTGACGCTCGCGGCTACGCAGCGTTGGATGCCTTCTCGCGTTCCCGCTTCAGCTCCTCCCTGCGTCGCTTATTGCGGACCCTGGCCATGCGCTTCACGCGCTCCGGGTCATCCAACTCCCAGAACCGCTTCACCTTGGCCTTCTCGATGTCCTGCACGTACTCGGCCTCACCATACTCAATCTCCGCATGGTTGAGGTAGAAGCTGCGCAGCGGCTCGGACATGTCGCTGGGGGTATCCTGCTTCCCCTCCAGAAAACGCTTCACGGCCTTCCACGTGACTACGCGCTCGCTGCCGTCGTTGCCCCTCCAGAGGAACACCGGCTCCCTATCCACGGCATTGGCCGAGTGGTTGCTGGCCGATTCGCGGGCACCCAGCCGAAGCACGATGACACCATCACCGACGGCCGTGCCGCAGTAACGACTCGCTAGGCTCGGCAGATCCACTTCGCTGTCATCCACCGGGGTCCCATACGCCCGGTACGTCACCGGCTTGTCATGGTTCCGGCCACCGAGGCATTCGATGATGTAGTCCGGCTCGTCCCCACCATAGAACGGTTCATCCACCGTGGTAACGATCGGCTTATGACCATTAGCGCTGAAGGTCTCCCTGAACTTGCGCGCGCCCCTCGTGTACGTCTTGATGTGCTGCCCGACCTGAATAGCCATCCGGTCCCCCGTTTCGGTGACGCGCGGGGCCTCGGATGCCCCTGCGCTTCCCTCCAACGATACCAGACGACCCGCGCACGCACCCCGCGCGACACGCGGGTGGGCCGGGATTTGTTTTGGTTCGGTCACGCTCGTCCTTTTCCTCGTTCCTTGTTTCATTGAGCGCCGGGGGCGACCACCACCCCCGGCGCGTTCCCAGCTAAGCGCGAACGACCCGGTCCGAAAATCCCGGACCACCCGCGCTAATTCACTCTTCTTCTTTGTCGGCTACATGCCGCGCAGGGCGGAGTTGAGGATCCGCCTCGTGTACACCCATGCACCTGCGCCCGGCTTGTACCCGATCCCGAACTTCCGTTTTATGCTGTTGCTCATGTTCACGGCCCGGCGCAGGGCCTCGTCGTCGATGCTGGCCACCAGGGCCAGCCCGGTGCGAAGGATGCTGTTTTCGTCCGAGCCTGCCGTCGGCCTCCATCGTTCGAGGCCGATGATGAGGTGGTCCCACACGCTATCGCCCCCGGCCATGTACTGGAGCATGCGGTACCGATTGAGCCGCATGGCAAGGTTCGCACCGTAATGGTCCTCATCGGGGACGTCCATCGCGGTGATGTAGGAGATGACTTCCCGGCACTCCTGCTCCGTGATGGACGGGTCCAGCGCCCGTAACTTCTTGCGCGTATCCGCGGTGTCCACGTCGTACAGCACCTCCTCGCGCTCGTTCCTCGTCTCGTGCTCGGACCAGTCGAGGTCTTCCTCGCTGCCCCCCATGAGGAGGAAACGCGGCCCGACGTGCCTACCGGCACCGTCAGTGGGGAACGGGATGACGCGCATGTACGGCAGGCTGCAATCCCCCTCGTCCACAAACCCGCGCGCAGGAGCCTCGTTCTTCCTCGGGCCTCCGTACTTCTTCACCGTCTTCTTCGACATGTTCTTTTCCTTTTTTCTTGTTGGTTTGTTTCCTATCAACGCCGGGGGCTATCATCGCCCCCGGCGCGTTCCCCCTTATGCGGGGACGGACATCATGACGTTGGGAACGGCGGCACCAAGCTTGAGCCTGACCCCGTTCTCCTCGTCCCCATGCACGAAAACCGCGAAGCAGTCCTGAGCGCTGCACCCCATGAGCCGCGAGCCATCCATCAGGCTATGGACGAACGTCAGGTACTGCGTCACCGTCGGAACATCCGCGCGCTTCCCCATCACGGACAGAGCGAACAACATCATCACGCATGCCTCTTCGTTCTCCTCCCCGACGAACTCCACATTCATCAGTTCAGCGACGTCATCGGGGACACCCTCCTTCAATAGCTGCCTGATGTTCGCAAGGTACTGCTGGTAGAAACGGTCATACGTCTCCTCCACCCCCTTCCCGCTCGCGGCGTCGATCATCATCCACGCGCGGAGACCGTTCCACGGCTTCAGCACCATGTGCGGTCGGTGCTTCGACTCCATCTCGACATCAAATAACGACGCGAGACCCCGCATCGCCGGGCACATGTCCGAGATCTCCCACGAGGCCAAATCAGGCCCCGCGCCACCGCTACGCTGCGGGTTCCCGTACTTCTTCACCGTCTTCTTGTTCCTCTTCACGTTGCTCCTCATGGTTCCTGCTCCTGTCCTTCCGTCTTCTTCATTCCCTGATTGCCTGTACGTGCCCGTGGACCAACGGCACCGGACCGGGCAGACCAGTGCCAAGGAGTAACGCGAGTGGCCCTAACCATCCGTGGATAATCCCGGACCACCCGCGCCCGCGTTCCTTCCCCTTTATTCGTGGGCTGCGCGGCTTGCTTGCGCTCGTTGCGTTTGCTGCCCTTGGTAGAGTCCGAGGGTTTTCGCTATCGCACAGTGGATGTTCGCCCGGTTTTTGGGTAGTTTGAACTCGTTCTCCTCGCGGATCTTGACCCACTCGTACCGGGGCGGCACGTACTTGCCGGGCACGGCCGGTGCGGTCCTCACAGCCTGCTGGTAGGACCAGAGACCACCACCAAGCGGGGACTTGTAGCATGTGACCCTGCCTGCCCGTTCCACATACCATTCCATCCAGCCGTCCTCGTTCTCATGGAGCGAGAGGATGTGTGCTCCATCCTCAAGCCGATGGGGACGCTTCGCGTTCTCCTTCCATGGCTTCGTCCGCCACGCGGCCTTCTTGATGGTCGCGCGTTCCTTCCGCGGGTCTGCTGTGCTCCTCATGGTTATTCCTTACTGCCGGTTGGGTTCGCGCGTGGTTTTCTTATTGCCACTGACGCGCGCGTTCCCCTCACCGGTCATTACTCATAAACTCGTCGGTGGCTCTCCTAAGCCCCGACCAGGCGACCATGCTCGAGCTGAGCATCGCTCCGGTCATTCCCATGGGTCTGCTCCTTACTTACTGTTCCGTGGTTCCGGCCGGGCCGGAGGCTCGTGGCCACCGGCCCCTGCTTCTTTGCTCAGCGGGCCGTCACTCGGTCGCGCCGTCGCGGCCACCGATGATGTTGCTGTGGATGACGTCCTCGTAATCCGCGAAGCTCCACTCCTCCGTCTCGATGAACGTCGAGAGGGGCCACGCGTCATCACTGACGCGGTAGAGGTCGTTCCCCTTCACGCGGTAACCGCAGTGCGCGATCTGAGCGTTGAGGGCTTCACGGAACTCGCGCGTCGCGGCCGTGAGGTCCAAGCGGTCCGGGTCGATGCCGCAGCATCCCCGCGCGAAGTCGCTGACCTCGCTCCTGAGGGACTGACCGCTCTCTCCGATGCCGTGCTTACCGCTTACGCGGATCGCGGACCAATTACCGATTCGCTTCTCCATGATTACTGCCTTTCTTCTTACCGGCCCCGCCACCTGCGCGGGGACGATTGTTCTTCCTGCTGTGTGTTTGTTGGTCGTTGTTCTTGTTTCGAGTGGCACAGTGGTGATTCCGGGTACGCGGGGTCCGGACCACCGGCGCGGCTCGCTCCCGTCACCCCTACGCATGAAGGGAATGCCGGGTCGCGCGCCGGTGGTCCTAAACTTCCGCTGTGCCGGTCTTGGGTCTTAGCTCCGGTGGATGATTCCCGTTTGGCCCCAGAGCTGGTCCGGGTCACCCGGTACTTGCAGGACACCGGTGGTTCCGATGAAGCAGTCCGCGAAGGGCATGCCGTCGCGGATAGCGGCCCTCGTCGCCTGCCCGTACCATTCCACGTACTCCGCCAGCTCCTCGTCCGTAGGGTCCTTTATCTCGTCGATCGTGGCTATGATTGCCGTACCCGCGAGGAGGGATTCCGCGTTGCGGTTCTCCACGGTCGGTGCGTCGCTCTCGCGGAGGGCCTTGATGATTCGCACGAGAACCTCGACGTGCCCCATGTTCTTCAGGAGGAGCCGCTGGGATGCGACCTCAGCGACCCGAAGGTTCTTCTTGTTCGCCGCGTAGCACACGACCCACGGCTGGACCACAACGCTTCCGGTGTTCCCGGCTTGCCCCTGCTTCGGTGGCAGGACGGAGGTGACGTACCCCTCCTTCCGCAAGCCGTCCGCGTACTCACTCACGAGTTCGGGGAAGTGCTGCACCTTGTTCCCGTTCTTCACGCTGGTGGTGCTGGTCGGGTTCTTCTTGTTGCTCATCTTCTTGAGCCTTTCCCGGCACGTCATGGTGCCGCTATAGCCGCGCACTCACTTCTTTCTTCTCATCGTTAACCGGTGCACGGCTTTGGTTGTTTTTTCCGCGCAATGATGCGCAGGTTTCAATACGCGCACCCAGTTATTCGGGTACGCGGGGTCCGGGCCACCAGCGCGGCGTATACCCGTCACCCCTACGAACAAAGGGATTACCGGGGGCCGCGCTGATGGTCCTGAACTTCCGCCGCGGTCCCGGCTTCAGTGCTCGTACACGACGACCGGCATGTAGTCCTTCCCTCCTTGAACCGGGGCACCCATGGCGGCCATTAGGCACTCGGTGAGCGGGGCATCATCACGAAGGGCGGCGAGGGCCGCCTGCTCATACGCGTTCACGTACTCCTTGATCGATTCGTCAAGCGGTTCGACATGTGTGTACGTGCCAAGGAAAACTGCTTCGGCCACCATGAAGTCCGAGCGCGGGTCCCCCACCGTCGGAGCGTTGCAGTGCCGGAGGGCCTCCTCGATACGTTCGGTGACGAGATCGTCCCCCCAGTTCATCTCGAAAACCATCTGGTACACGTCGCCGGCGCGCTCCAACTCCTCCTCGGTCTTTGCGTAGTAGGCCACCCATGGTGTCACCGCGAAGCTTTCACCTTCCTCGTTGACCCCAATCTGAGGGTTGTCAATCGCAACGACGTATCCCTCCCGAATGAGGGTTTCGACGTATTCCCGCACTTTCATCGGAACATCACATACGCTCATGCGGCAATCCGATACCGTGTCCTCACGGTACGACTGCCGGTTCTGCGGCTTGTCCGCTTTCCGCGTCTTGCGCGCTCCTCGGTTCTTCTTCGTCCTGTTGTTGCGGCCGGTCTTCGTCTTGCTGCTCATTTTCTCGAGCCTTCCTCGGCACGTCGTGGTGCCGTTATCGCCGCGCTTGCTTGTTGTCGTGCCGCGCGGCGCTTCGTGGTGATTGTGGTTCGCGCTGTCATTGCGCGGTTTCAGTCCTCGTACCCTGTTTTTGGGTATGCTCCGCCAGGCCCGCGGCCCCGGTCATCGAAAACCGACTTAGGGTGCGTTGGGACTGACGAGCGGCACGGTGTGCCCTCGCTGGTGATGGTGATTGTGGCCCTACGTTGGATTGCCCTCAAGCGCGTTGATGATTTGCCCGACCATCGCCGCGCGGCGCATGACGGTCATGCCGTTCACGGATCGCGCGTCTAAGGCCTACTCCCCCGCTCATACGGGTATGGAGGGGCCATGCGGGTTCTACGCGTTGGGGTTTGGGCCGACGGCTACGGTGCCGTTACCTTGAAGATTCGATACGCATTTTGATGCTTCTCCTTACCTGACCGCCGGTGTCCCGACGGGAACCTTTTCTTAAACCAATCCGGGGTAACTAATCCCGAATTAAGTAATTCACTTGTCGGCCCGTTAGACGGTCGGACCGGTTGTTCCTCGCAACGGTTCCTATGGTACACCAAGTGCGGGATAATGCAAAAGCGAAAAATACTACCACACACCCATCGACGCGGTTTTTTCAGCGTGTCTCACGCTTGGAACACCGCGTAAACCCTACTCCTGATTAGGTTTTCACGAAGTCGGACCACCCGCGCCACCCCTCGGAAAAAGTCGAAAATGTTCGCTATGAGCTTAATTATTCGAGCGAAAAACGTCAACGAAGCTGTCCAAATAGGGCATTTCCCGCTCGATTCACCCCGTGTGAACGGCTGCATGTACAATAGAGGAAGGCTGAACCTCCATTTGTCCAGCCTTCCTTGCTGACGAACCTCAGCACGGGTGAGCACCCACCGTCGCACATGGTGTGTGCCTTCCCTGGACCAACCACCCAGAAACCCATCCGCTAGGGCACCTATAAATAGCCCGCTGGCCCTCCGGCCGGTAAGGAACACAAGGGATGCCGAAGCCCCTTAGACAAGGGCAACGGCCATTGTGCGGCCCGGTCCATGACCGAGCGGTGGTGCGCGATGGAGTAACTAACCGGAACGCACCACCAAATACACCTCCACCGAATGAGCATCAGCGTCGATGCCTCATCCCCGTAAATCCCGGACCGCGCAGACTTTCCTGCATGCCCACCACCGGGCAGCCGGGTCCCTCCCGTCGAGCGCCGGGCGTCGCTGTGTTTCGTGCCGTCAGTCCTCGTACCCGTCGTATGATGCGCGGATTGCTCCGGGCACGTCGATGAGCGGGTCCTCGGGTATCGTGCCTTGCTCCGCGTAGCGGTAGAGCACCAGTTGCTCCCCGTCGTTCCATGCGTCGGGCTGGAAACGGCAGAAGAGGCTGCAATCCACGAGCACGTCGAGCGTCATGGGCCGGGAACCACCGGCGATGGCCGCGAGGTTGCCGAGGCCAACTTCATCCGGCCCGTCGTGCGCGTTGAGAAGCGAGATGACGTCATCGCTCAGCGCGTTCCAGTCCCGTTCCGCGAAGTCATGGTCGATGCGCCGCTCGAGGATGCCCGGCAGGTGTTCCCAGCCCTTCTGGTAACCCGTGTCACCGTAGAGGTGTATGGAACTCGCGAGCCGGTCCCTCCACGTGGGGTGCGGGTAACCGTCGGTCTCGATGCTGCGCGGGTCCGTGTCCTCCCAGGCGATGCTGAGGAGCGTGAGGATTGCCCGCGTCTGCCAGAGCGTCGTGGGGCATGGCAGCTCCACACCATAAGCCGCGGCATACCGCACCGCGGCATCCGATGGCATCCATTCCCGCTGGTAATCAGCGTCCCTGTCATCCAGCGGGTCACTGCCCTTGCCGAACGCGGGGGCCATCCTTACCCACTCGCGCATGGCATCACCGATGATGGAACGGCCCGGCCTCCTCAACGGCTCACGGCCCGCGACGAGGAGCATCCGGTGCAGCCATGCCCCGGCCCAACCACGGCCACTCATCACCACGCGCGCGTCATAATCGGTAAGCTCACCGCAGATCGGGGCACACCAGCCGGCCACCCACTCCGGGTCCGGCACGGCACCGACCGTGTAGAGCCGAGCGAGGACGTCGCTCGCGTCCACGACGAACCGGCTCTTGGCACGCGCGTCGATGTCACTATGCCCCACGCTCAGCGTCATGCGGAGAGCGGCAACGTCCTCCTTCGCGTTACCGCGCTCCACGAGCAGGGCCTCCGCATCCGAATCGCTTGACACGGGCACCGGCCCACCCTCGGTAGCGGCACGGAACGAATCCAGCCACCCCAGCCAGTCACCATCACCCCGAGCATCATCCAGCCACCCCCAATCACCACCGGTAACGTCGCTAATCCAGCTCAACGCACCCGCATCCACACCAGCCATAACAGACCCCCACGCGCATTACCCGTCCATGAGCACCAGTCCCGGAACCGGGACCACCACCACGAACCACCAGCAAGTGCCACCGATCATCCCACGCGCACCGCGCGGAGGCAAACCCGGAGAGCCGCGACGCCCGGCGCACGGATACCCGCACCAGTGAAGCGATGGGGAAGGAAGAAACAGCGAGGATAAGCGACAGGACCATGGAAAAGAAGGACGAATAAAAGCAACGCGGGTGGTCCGGGATTATCGGTTAATTAAATCCCGGACCACCCGCGCTCGTTCCTCATTCCCCTTTCATCCCGTTGGTGACGGGCACCGGCCGTGGGTTTTCTGGTCTGGTGACGGCCAGCGAGTTGGTTACTCGGCTCGTCTCCAGACCCACCATGGTTCCTCGAATGGTGCGTAGCGCCAGTCGAGGGGGTTATCGGGTATGGGGACCGGTGTGGTGCGTATGAAGTCGCGTTCGAGTTGTGCTTCCCCGCTGAGGCCGGGGGCTTGTTCGAGGGCCGCGTGGAGGATGACGTGGGCCTGCCGTTGCCGGTCCGTATAGCCGGGCAGCGGTGCGCCGGCGCGGTTCACGTACCCCTCGGGCAGGAGTTCCTTGGGGTTCCCTTCCCCCACGCTGAGCTGAACGTCCCTGCGGAACCAGATGGTGCGCGTGACGAGCCGTTGGAGGGCCTCCCGCGCTTTTGGTTCGAGCGGCCCATAACGGTAGATGCTCTCGCTGTATAGGGGGACGTCCATGACGACGCACTGCTCGTCCATGCAGATGCTGCCGTACACCTCGAACGCGCGTTCGCGTGCCCAGGACGCGAGGACCTGCTTCTCGTGCCCCGGCCATGATTCCGGTGGCAGCGGTGGCCGGTTCGGTGTGGGGTGCCATTTGCGTGAGCCGGCCCTGTGCTGCTGCCTGCGTTCGCGGGTCTTCTCCACGACGTACTCGGCCTGCTCGAGCCACTCGGGGTCGGTCTCCCATTCACGGTCGCCGGCCTCGGGGTCGTAGTAATCGGTGATCCGGGCCGCCGCGAGTGCCGCCGCTCTGAACGCGGGCGGGTCGAGTTGAAGTTCCCTCAAGGCCCATCCGCCCGTGGTGTCGGCCACGCAGCGCATGATGTCATCGAGCCTCTCGCGGCTGATGATGTGCTCGTCCAGCGCGTCCTCAACGAGTATCTCGATGGGTAGCGTGTCGATGCCCGGAACCCCCGCGCGTTCCGCGTAGTGCTTCAGCACGAGGTTCACGCGGCCCTTCGCATAGTCGAGGAGCCGTGGCACGAGGTCCTCCTGCCAGTACGTGACGCTCCGCGCTAGCCTCGCTGGCATCCCCATCACGTCCTCGTACCCGTAATCCACTCCAGCGTGAACCGGGCCATCCAGCGGTATGCCGTCGCCCGGGTCGTTCATCACGTCGTCGGGACCAACCCAGCCGTCACGATCGGGGTTCATGACGAACGAGCCATCCGGATAGTGCGCGTACCCGTCGTTCCTCCAGTCGTCATCATCATCTTCGATGTCTGTGGTGGAATCCACGGCCGGACCGACGATACGGGCCATGCGGGCATCCTCCTCGCCCCTCATGGACAGGGCCTCGCTCAAACCATCATCCACGCTCATAATGACCTCCCATCAATCCAATCAAACCAACCCCCGCGCTCAAGGCCGGGGAACAATACGAAGCAATAATCAACGACACGGAACGGTGAACGGCCCGGCGCTCCATAAAAATGCCGGGGCCTTTCATTGGTTAGTGCGCGTTTCCGTGGCCGTCTCAGCGGCTCCGGCCTTCAGCGTCATTTCACCCAGTCGTACTTCGGCATGAAGTTATCCGGGTCGTTCGGGTCGGCTGGTGTGATGCCGTCACCTGCAACGGGGTCGGTCTGGATGGGCAGCACGGGAATGGTCCAGTGGAACTCGTTGCCACCGTTGTCCCTGATGGTGAGCTGCATGGGGTTCTTCGGTGTGGGGACCGCGTTCACCTCGTCCCATGGCATGTGGATGTAAAGCTTGACCCTGCCGGTCTCACCGACTTTGAGCGTGGGGTTCTCCGGCTTGAAGAGGCTTTGGTCAGCAACGTCGGTGCTTGGGGTCTGGTAATCGAACGTGACCTTGCCCTGCTTGCCGCTTGGGGTCGTTACCTCACCGGTGAGCACCTGGGACGCCTGCGCGTCACCATCACCCGTATTCCTCCAATCGAGATCCACCATGAACACGTATTCGTCCTTGTTCGTGTTATCGAACCCGCTCAGGAGGCCGTTCCAGCGCAGTTCCTGCTTGCCGGTCTGCTTCGCGTCGAGGCCCTTCCTCTCCTCCGTCTTACCGGCCTTGCCCTTGCTCGTGCCCGTATTCGTGTTTGTGCTCGTGGAGCCGTTCGACCCGGTTTCCGCATTGCCGCTCGAACCACAGCCGGCAAGCCCCGCGAGTCCGAGCGACGCGGCAACCAGCACCGCAGCAAGCCGCATGGTCATGCGGCCGTTCCTCCGGGTCACGGACCCGGCTCCATTCATGCTCGTGGTTCCAACCATCATTCTTCTCCCTCCGACGAGCCGCGCAAGCATCGAGCCACATGAGCCACGCACGGCCCCGTCAATCATCCCAACGAATCGTGCATATCCCCACCCGGCCGCCGGTCCGGACGCCCGCGGCGCAAGCGACGATCAGCGACGCGGTACCCGAGGCAACCGACCGGCACGGCCGGTCACGATAGGAAACGCAAAAAACAACAAACAATCACCACCGATCTTTGCAAAAACGCAAAAACCAGCGGTATCCACGCACCGGGAACGAAACACCCGGCGCACGAACCACCTCCACGTCACCTGGCCATCACTCGGCCAGCCGCTTCGACCTACGGCCACGCACGCGCTTACCCGAACCACCCCTGCCGGAGCCTCGAGAACCAGCCGAGCCTTTCCCGGAACGCTTACCGGAACCCGGCTCACGCGAACCCGACTCACCCGACCCGTGGCCATGCTTCTCCAGGAACGCGCGAAGCATATCCGCATCACGCAACACGACCCGAAGATGCAACCTGCCATCCACCGGGTCAGTCGAACGCTCATACGAAATACCCATGCCCTCCACCTCACGGCCATAACGCGGCCAGTACTGCGTCAACGCAGGCTCCACGCTCGGACCACTGGCCCAAACATCCGTCAGCACACCAGCCACGGCCTCACCAGCAAGGAACCGCTGCACGGCACCATCCCCACTCAGCACACCGGCCAGACGCTCCAACGGGTCCCCACCACGGAACTCCTCACGACTCAGCCTCAGAACCTCATCAAGGTTATAGAACCAATGATTCCCAATCCTCACGCACGAATCCCCCAAACGCATCTCACGCAGACGAATCACACGCAAGTAAGGCAACCGCAACAACACAGCCGCGTCGCTCGTGGAGCAGTAAAACACCCCATCCACTTCCCTAATCATGACAACCCCCTCAATAAACAAGCCCCACGAGAAACCGAAGGACAAAACAAAAAACGAACAAAAGAAAGAACGAATAAAAAACACGAGCGCGGGTGGTCCGGGATTTAACGGACGAAGCCCGGCGCTCGCTGTCGGTGGGCACGCGCGGAGCCTCGTTTCCCATCCACTCCGCGCGTGCCGGTAACGGCCCTTTGGCCTCGGGGGTCAGTCCTCGAGGAGGTCGCTGGCCTCGGTGGCGATGTGGTTCACGAGCCACTGGTACGGGTCCTCATCGGGACCCGGTGCCGCGGTGAAGAGGGATGCCTGCCAGCTGTCCGTCTCGTGGTACTTCCGCTGTTCGTACTCCATGGCCCAGTCGCGATCCCGGTCATAGACGCTCTTCGTTGCCTCGTAGGTAAATTCGTCACCGTACTCGACGCCCCTGCGGTCCTCGTTATCGGCCCACTGGAGAATCACCCCGAGGCGGCTAACCGTGTCGTCGCCCTCGGTGTCGTCATCATCCCATGAGCCGAGACCCTCATGCGTAGCATCGTAGAGGTAGAGGTAGCCGTAATCCAGCTCATCCGGCTGGATGTACACGCCACCCTCCGGGGCGTCCTGTTCCACCGCGCTGAATCCGTAACCATCGGTGATGGAGTAGTGACCGGTGCCAACGCGCGGCAGCTCCTTCAGCACGTCCTGAGCGATGTCCATCAGCTTCCTTGCCATTATTGGGTTCCTTCCCCTAATCGCCGGGGCCAATCCCCGGTCTTCCTTGGTCACCACCGAAATATCTCAGATTATTTCTTATCCCCGTGGTTTTCCTTGCACGGAGCGGGTTTTTCCACCCCTCCTATGCTCTAAGACAGCACGCTACCAGCGATAATCAGCGTTCGTCGGACGGTTTTTACGCTTACCGCGCAGGGCACGGTCAGACGCACAGGAACACACGAAAAGCAACGCTGGAAACCAAGCGCGGGCGGCGATACTCGATAATCCCGGACCACCCGCGCTGGTTTCTTTGTTTGGTTGTGTTTGTGCCGATCGGTTCTGACGCCGCCGGCGTACCGGTTCCGCCCGGCAGGCTTGTCATGCCTTGCGGTGGCCGATGGCCTCACCGTTGCGGATGCGCTGGATGAGGAGGCCCGGCGCGTTCTTGCCGGGTTCGTCGCTCATGTACACGGTCGTTTCCCCGTAGGGCCGGATGCGGATTGCGTCCTCGCCGGGCTGTGGCTTCTCGCTGTTCATGCAGAGAAGGTGCAGGTCAGCGAGCACCGTATTGTTCTTCGTAATGAGGAGCCAGGGTTTCCGGCCGCGCATCTTGAGACTGACCTCGTAATCCGGGCCGAGCTTGGATTGTATCTTGCGGTTCACCTCCACCGCGACGTCATTATGCTCCGCGGAGTTGTACTGCATCTCGTCGCCGTTGTACTGGAGGACCTTGCCGAGCTGTTCGATGTCGTCCTTCTCCTGGAACGGGTTGTCATCCAGCACGTCCCAGAGGTTCTGTGCCTTTTCCTTGTCCGTGAGCTGGATGACCCGCTCCAGCTTGCCGTTCAGCTGACGACGGCCGTTGCGCAGGTTTATTCCGCAGGTCTTGAAGATGACCTCCGGGTTCCTGACGCTTGGGAGGAGCGACTCAGCGGACAGGCCCTTGGCCTTGATACGAGTGTTGCAGTTCTTCTTGTGGCATTCCGGGTCAAGCCATGCTTGGACCTCCGGATCCTCGCTGAGCATCGTAGCGAGTTTGATGATGTCCTCGTTATCACCGAAAGCGTTTCGGGCAGAGACCTTATCCTCCATGGACAGTCCATCGAAGATGTCGTACTTCTTGGTTTCCTTCTGCCTTTCGAGGATGAGCCTAATGCCATGCGCGACCATTTCATCCATGCAGCGGCCCTGCTCCGCGTAAGTGTGGACGCTGTCTATGTCCTTGCCCGCGGCCCTGCTGGTCTTCTTAGCGTCGGCAGGTTCGAGTGGGGCCTCCCACGCACCATCCTTAGCCCGGTTGAAGTCAACATTGACTCGCCTGCGGTTCGTCGCGGTGATGTCTGGCAGTTCATCCGCTACGTTGGTTGCGAGGAATAGGACCGCGCGGCAGTAGAAGTCCGTCTGCTGCGCGTTGCCGAAACGTGCCGTGAGGTTACTGCCCGTGCTGATCTGAGCGAGTACCTGGGCCGCCTTCGGACCGAGCTTCCCGGCTTCGTCCACGAAAGCGAAGCGCTTCCCGATGAGCTGTGCACAGGCAAGACCATTCGCGTACCTATCGGTTGAGGTGAGGCCGGCCATGTTCGGCTTCGCTGTCGCTACCGTGCTGAACCTGTCGCAGAAGCTTGTAAGGAGCGTCGTCTTTCCAGTGCCACCGCTATCCGAGGCAATGAAGTAGTTCTTCGGAGCCTGCTCGATGAGGGAATAGCCGAACACCATGCTGAGCAGGTCATAGCATTTTTCACCTATGAGTGGACGGATGTACTTGTATGCGAGGTCCGGTCCGCTCGTCCTTATAGTGAACTCGGGCACCTCGTTCTGGGCAAGCTCAAGCTTGCCGAACCGTGATTTGCTGACCTTACCGTAGTACGTGCCGTTCAGGTCTATGCACCTCCGGACCGAGGGCACTCCGTCGCAGCCACGTGCAGTGACGAGCAGCGCTGATAGCTCACGACCGGTGATGGGGTCGTCGTTCTCCTTCATGACGTATTCGGCCCAGTTGCCGTTCTCGGTGCGGTCGTAGAGGTGGTAATCATCGACGGAGCTGCTCTGCTGCATCTCATCACCACGGTCATCCACGACGCTGAGGGCCATCGTGTCAAGACCCCGCGCGCTAAGCATGAGGCTCGCTGCGAGTCTTGCTATCAGCCCTTTACGGCCGGCATCCCATTTCTTCTGGAGCTTATGGTCAACGACCACCCACCAGTTCTGCCCCTTCGAGTCCTCGAGGTCGAACCACCCTCCTTCGTACTCATCCGCTTCGGACTGAACAAGGGTCATGGACCTGAGGAGCTGACGCACCTCGGTGAGCTTGTAGGTTCGTTTCTGCATGTACCTGCGAAGCGTGTCCGGTACGTCGTCTCGACTGACGTTATCGAACTTGAGCGTCTCGGCATTTGCCGAGTTAAGGCCAGAAACAATACGCATGATGCTTCTCCTAAGTAGGACCCGTGTGAGGCACGAGCCACCCTCCCGAGGAGGGCTTTGAAGATTACGCCCGGGAAATATCGTGGATGTCGTTAAAATCCCGCGCGATCTCCGTGGGATGCTATCGAGCAGGTGCCAGTACCGAACAAAAAAGGTCGGCTCGAACCGGCTTTCGCCGGGCCTCACTCGAGCCGACCCACTACTTAGGAGAGAAAGAACGACAAGAAGTACTTGCAAGTGCTGATGTCGTGGAGCGGGTTCTCATCTCCGTTCCTTCGTACATAATATCCAGCGGAACCCCATTCCGAGCCATCTACCCCATAGGTCCAGACTGCTGCGCGAAGCCAAGACGGAGATACTGCCTTGTATCACTTTCTGTTATTCATTTTTGTATGAATCTACTGGTGCCGGGCGGTGCTTGGAACTACCGTCTATCCATCAGTCCGAAGTCTTTGCCCGTCCCTGTGTTTTTCCGCGATCGGGGTCTAAGACGTCTCTTCTGCCGGTGGTTTTCCTCAGCCCCTCAACCCTCCAAAACGGCCTCAAAAACGGCCAGAATCGACCCAGAATCGACCCCAAATCGGCCCCGAAATGGCCCTTTCCACGCTGTCTTACCCCGCTTTTCCGCGTTTTTTACTTTTCTTATATAACCACTGGAATCCCAAGCGGGAGTAGGGCTGAGGACCTCTCTAAAAAGCGAATTACACAGTTACACAAGAGAAAAGTCAAATAAAACCCTATTTTTTGCCTCTAAAATCACCCTATTTTTTCGGGGGTGAGTAACGTGTAACCCCGATGTTCCGGAACCAAGGCCGAGGCTCAGGGCAGGTTTCCGACCTTAATTGGGAAAAGGAACTTGATATACAAAAATAGTGAAAGTCAAGGCCGATACGGTGAACAATGAGACGAAAGAAAAGAAGGGCAGTTAGCCGGACCAAAGAGAACAGGGGGAAAAGAAGAAGTTGAATGATCCAGCGTCCCGCGGGTCCTCCCCCACCCGACCCCTTCGAGTCAGCTCCACAATAAAAGGGAAGGTGGGACCGGAACCGGCCCGGGAAAATCCTCAAAAATAGTTTCCGGTTTTTCGTTTTTTCGAGGGTCAAGGAGACCCGAAGCAGGAAAAACAAGAAAAAACGACGGCCAGCCGCACTGGTCGGGAGCGCCGCAGGTACGGGTCAGCGACCATCAAGAGGAAACGAGAAGCCGATCACGCCCGGCGCAAAGCCAAGGCAAGGAAGAACAAGCATCAGCACCAAGCGGGACCGGACGCGAATCAAGTGCCAGACGTTCCTAACGAAAGTCCCGGACCACCCGCGCACGTTTGTTTTTCCTTCTTCTCACCGATCGGGGCTGGTTCTAGCCGACGCTTGTCTACTGCTAATTAGTAGAAGGGGACCATAGCCGTGCGCGCGGCACGTGCCGGGCCATCCGTCAGCAGCACCGCGGAACCCTCCGCTCTGCCCCTCCGCAGCGCGTTTCATGACCGGCGCTGAAAACGGCTCTCAGCGTTTTAATCACCGGCAGCCACCACCTGCTAATCCCCGGTGATTAGCCCGTTCATCTCCTCCTCGTTTTTCGCGTTTCCGACCCGCACTACGCGCGACGCTGGAATGGCCCGTGAAACCGGCCCTCAGCCGCACCGCAGCGGGACCGGCACCAGACTTCAGGAAAGACGAAAACGCGGACCGCTCACCGGCAAAACACCGGGGGGAAGAGCGGCCCGCTAACGAACAAAGGACGTTCATGGAACCGTACCGAGTCAGTGGTGGGTACGCACGGCACATATCCCCTGGAAAGCGCAAGCGGCACAACCGACGCGCGGGTCACGTACAAGCACACGGGACGAAACGGCCGAACCGAGGAGAAAACAAGTTGGGCCGTTCCCCAGCGAATACCGGGGAACGGCCCAACCGTGCAACAGAAAGGAGAAAAACAAACCAACGGCCAAGGTCGTGAATGACCGCGGTCACCCGGCGCATATCCCAACGAGCACGGCACCGTGGCCATCAGCCCGAAAAACCGCACCATGACCAGCGTCACCCCCAAGCCCACGCACCAACGCACTACGGCACGAATCAAGACGAAACACGAGAACCAGAGCAAGAAGACGAAGAAGAACGACACGCGGGCGCGGGTGGTCCGGGATTTTCCGACGACCATTGCCCAACGGCCATGAAGCAATGGTCCCCGTCCAGCTACCGCTACAAACCGGGGCAACGGATACGAGAAACGCTACGGGACGAAAAGCAAGCGCCCGGCCCCAACGGCCCCTAACCGGTGGTCCCGGACCACCCGCGCAGCATTTTCGTCTTCTTCTCCTGTTTCTGCTTCGCTGCTTTTACGTTGTCCTTTTGGGTTGGGCTTTTTGTTTGGGCTTGAGGCTGAGGCTGAGCGCCGCGGGTCGGTCCGCGTCTCCTCGACGTGCCGCGCGTTGCTGTGGTGACTCCTTGACGCGACCTTCTAAGCGTGCCCTTCACTCGTCAATCCGTCGCGTGGTCTGGTTCGTCTGCCCATCGCGTGGTTCGTTGATTGGTTCCGCACGTCCGGGGTGTCATAGCCAGCTTCCACGCGCGGCTCACCTGGTGATGTGACTGGTTCCGCGCTTCTGGGGGTGTCCTCATTTTGGTACCATTTTCGACCCTTACCCAGCCCTGCCTTGAGATGTCCGATTTTGGGTTTTGGTACCAAATTGGTACTAAAAAGGTACCAAAATGGGGACATTTGACCTGCTCAACGATATTGCCGATGGTGTCAAGATTCTTGCGGGGTCCGGTATCAATTCGGCCCCGCGCGGCACATGATTGGAGCAAGTTGATGGTTAGCGGATTGATGGTTAACGGTTCGTTCGGCCGCGGGATGTACGAGGATGATTCCCGGCCGGTCATCGAGAACAACGCGGGGAACGGCACCGACGCGCTACTGGTGGATTTCTCCACACCGGACGCGCTGCCGTTCCGACTTGACGAGTACGGCAGGCCCATTGACGAGGCCGGCACCGACGAGTCAGCATCCGGCAGGACCGCGCTCGGCAGGAGCAGGAGCGAGGAGGCCACGAAATGATCAAACTGACCGAGTACGCGAGGCACATGGGCATAACCAGCAGGACGGCCCGACGCAGGTTCTACAAGGGTATGCTGCCAGGCGCGGTTAAGACGGACACGGGCCGCATCTACGTTCCCGAGTCCCTCATACCCGATTCCCCCACCACGAACAAGCCGGTCGGGAAGGAGAAGCCGGCCAAGGCCATGGCTCAACCACCGGCAACCCGGTTCACCAGCACCAACGACACCGCAGCGGTCGTGTACGTCACCATCCCCGACGCCAGCCCGGAGGCAATCAGCCACGGCAAGGAACTGAACCGAGCTTGCCACGCTTACGTGAAGAAGAACGGCTGGAGGGTCACCAAGCAGGTCGGTGAAGTCACCATGCCCGGTGAACCACACGCTAAGCTCGCGCTCCTCCTCGCGGATAGGAGCGTCACACGCATCATCACACCATCCACAGCGGCCATCACCGGAACGGCAACGGACATCATCACTGCCCTGATGGACCGTGCGGGCATCCAGCTGATCGAGGTCCCCGGCATCGAGATCGCGGAGAACAAGACCGAGGAACCAGCAGCGGAACCGGCAGACCAAACAACAGGCACGACAAGCACCGGCACGGGAACTGAGGAACCAGCCGACACGGCCACGGTCCCGATGGAGGAACCCGACGTTGCCGATGACGGGCCGGATGACCCTGACCCGCGCATCACTGCCGCTTACGAGGATGAACCAACGACAAGGGTACCCCACGAGTCAATCACAGACGAGACCATAACCAGCGAAGACGAGGAGAACGACCCCACGAGCTGGAACGACCCCGACGCTGACGAGGGATGGGACCTCAGCACCGACGACAGCCACGAGGAGCATGAACCGTGGTTCCTCAGCATCCTGAACCACACAACCCCAAGCACGGCCCAGAACGACACGGCCCAGAACGACACGGGCACCACCGCAGGCCCAACCACGCAGCCGCAGCCGGAACAACCGACGAACGGCACCGAACCACCAGCAGAACAGGAAACCGACGACGGGGACGACACCGACGACCTCCACCACGAGCGGTACATGGACTCCCTCAGCGAAGTCGAACAGGAGTTCGAGAAGATGCTGGACGTAATGACCCCCGAGGACCCGAATGACTGGGAATGGTTCATCGCGCAGAACGACGGCCCCAACACGAAACCAAGCAGCATGGAGCAACACTAAAACCAGCCCCGGCGCACGAACCCAAAGCCAGGCACCAGCACAACCACAAGGAACCACGGCCAGGAACAAGCACCGCCGGGGAACAGCCGGGGAACAAGACGAAGAAGAACACGAACGCGGGTGGTCCGGGATTTCCAGCCGGACATGATAATCCCGGACCACCCGCGCTACCTATTGCCTTTCCCTGCTCATCATCGGTGGCCGTTCCCTACGGGGCCGATGGTCATCACCTGGCCCCGCGGAACCACCGGGGCCAGGTGATGCGGGTTCGGAGCGACGGGGGCAGCAATAACCGGGAATGGCAACGACCGGTTAAACAAAGGAAAAGCACGAATGGAGAAGAACAGGAAAGGAGACCCTGGAATGATTAGGGTCACGAGGAGGACCAGCCGCATCGTGCTGGTCGTTACCTGCATCATCATCGTTCTGGTGATCGCGGCTGGTGCCGTGCTCATCACCTCGAGGATAACCAAACCCGACCGCGCGTCCGAGCAGACGGGCATCACCGCCGCGCAGCAGGACCAGCGCATGGGGATGGCCCGCGAGACCACGGAGGGGCAACGCGCGGCGATAATCACCGGCACCGCGAGGCAGCGGGCCGAGGAGCGATTCGGGACAACGCTCACGGATGAGGAGCTACCCGACTGCCTGAAGGAGAAAATGACCGTGAGCCAAGCCACGGCATGCGCCAGGCGAATCACTCAGGCCGTGAAGGAGAAGCACGACCGCGAGGAGGCCGCGAAACAAGCCGAGGAGCAACGCAAAGCCGAGGAGGCCGCCAGGGCCAAGGCCGAGCAGGATGCCGCGTCCCAGGAGGCCAACGAGGAGCAGCAACCACCGGTGAACCAGCCCGAGGGGAACCAGACCAACCCCGAACCAGCACCCGTACAGCAGGAACCCGTGAACCACGCCACGGTCCGCACATGCTACGCCGGGCAGGGCAAGCCGCAATCCGAATGCGCGTGGGCCATCAACCTCGGGGGCCTCGTGAAGACCACCTACGACGGCGGCCCCGGTGAAACACTCATCGACTACGCGGCGCACAACAACGAGGGCGGGGCATGGATACTCGACGTGAAGGTCGGTGACGAGGTAATCATCGACGGTGAGCACTACCGTGCGACCAAGCTCAGGGACTTCGCATTCAACGAGGTGGACCCCGACCCCATCATGCTCCAGACCTGCCTCCCCGGCGGGGAACGAGCAAGGTTCGTCACGCTCGAACGAGCCTAAAGGCCAAGACCACCACCAGCCGACCAGAAGAAGAAAGAACAAGGAAACAAGCGCGGGTGGTCCGGGATTACAACTAACGACAATCCCGGACCACCCGCGCTACTTTTTCGCTGCCTTTAGCTGCTTTTTCGTTTCCTTTCGCTGCTCCTCCTCCGTTGAGCGCCGCCGGTCCTGTTCACCGGCCGTGGTTTCGCTTACCACCGGCGCACACTGCCGTTGGGTCAGTGCCGGTCACCTGCTTTTTCGTAGCGGTTTCTGAGCGGGGCCGGCTGCTCGTGCCCGGTTATCCCCCATGGGCCATGTCAAGCCGGGTATTCCGGCTCCGGTTCCACTGCCAGTGCCGTTGCCGCGTGGTGCCGCTCGTCGTGCCCGCTCGGCTTGGTGCCGTCGCATCTCTTCCTCCTGCTCCTGCTTGACCTGACGTGCCGCGTGGATGATGCCGGGGCCGCGTCGCAGGTAGCTTGCCTGGAGGGTCTTGTTTCTGCGGAGGTCGTCAGCGTCCTCATCGTCAAGGAACCGTAATGGCCGGTACCCGTGCGTCGGTGTCTTGCCGTTTCCCCCACCGTTCGTGGTGGTGTGTGTTCCCGGTATGTCCGTCGTGGTGCCGGGCAGTTCGAGGTCCAGCGCGTCCATGGAGTAGCCGTATCCCTCGTGCTCCTGCATCGTGAGCCGGGCCTCCTGAATCATGAGCGCGTCGGGGCTATGCTCTTTACGAGCGTTGCCGTTCCCGCTCCCGGCGAGCGGCTGCTTGGCCATGCGCGCGGCCTTGCGGAGCGCGTTCTTCTCGGCCCCCTCGCGGTAGCCTCGTTCCTCCTCGCGGTCCTGCATGTCGATGAGGAGCGGCAATGCGGAGCGGCGGATTTCGACACTGCCCCCGGCCACCGCTGCCGCGTATGCGAGGCATGAAGCATCATCCGGCAGGTCGAGCGGGCTGGTGTCGTCGTCATCCACAACACCGTCGATGCGTCGCAGCACGAGCACGCGGTCCGAGAACGCGTTCCAGTCCCTACGCTCGCGTGCCTCGTCAACGAGGTCCAGCACCTGCTTATGGGCCTTCAGCGTCATGGAGTGGAGCAGCTCGTCGTCACCGGGTTTCGGCTCCGGTGCGGGGAACCGTGCCTCGAGGTCCTCACGGTCCATGCCCTCGAGCATCGACGCTAGCTCATGCCTTATCGGGGATTCCTCATACGTCGGGTCCCTCCGGCAGAGCTTCTGGCCGAGTACGTCACGCGCACCGCGCTGGGCCTCACCGAGTATCGAGTCGAACGGAGCATCCGTTACTCCACGCGCGTACCGCTTAGCGAGGCCGTTCACGCGGGCCTCGATACCGACGCGGGCGAGGTCGCGAGCTATCTGCTCCCGGTTCTCATCCGGGTCGGCCCACGAGTCATCCCACTCATCATTCAGCCTCAACCACACCCCGGCGGGGACGCTGGCCTTCGTCACGTAGGCCAGCTTCATGAGCTTCGCGACCGTGGCCCGCTCCACATCACCGGCTGGTACCTCACGGCCCTCGCTGAGCATGATGAGGGACGCGCGGCTCACCTGAAGATCAAGCTCCCGATAACCCGGCTGATACGCCAGCGCGAGCTGATGCCTCCACTCAGCGGGGCTATCCATGAACACCCTCAGCTGCTCCGGGGACCAATCCCCCGTACGCTTCAGGAACTCCACGTCGTAGCTGTCCATGACGCGCAGCGCGTAAGCGGCCAGCTCACGCGTCGAACCAATCACACGGCCACCACCCGCGGCATTACCGGCATTACCGGCACCGGAACCACGGGCAGGAGACCCAACGGCCACGCCCGGCGCATCGGCAGGGACCGGAGCCGAACCAGCGGCACGAGGAACCGCAGCGGGGCCGGTTCTATAGTCGTTTTGCGTTTCAGCAACACTATTTGCAACGTTTTTTGCATTATCCAAAGCACCGGGCACCGCACCGGCCCCGCTCCTCCATGCCGCGAGCCGGGCACGGAACCCAGCCACGCTACGCATGAAACCCGCGCGGAGCCGCGAGGCAACACCGGCAAGACCACCGGCCGGCGCACGATTCCCGTCCGCGGGAACGGCAACACCAGAAGCACCGGCACCATCACCAGCGGAAGCACCACCAGCGGAACCAGCAGCCGCAGCAGCCGGTGCGGATGACCGATGCGGCCCCTTACGCATCGGGGCATGGGAACCAAGCCGCTCGGCCTCCTCGGCCGCACGCTCCTCCACGGCCCTCATAGCGGCATCCCGCGTCGGGTAATCCGCATACGGGCAACGGCCATCCGGTGCCGTGCACCTACGCACCACACCATCCCCAGCATCATGCCAACCAGCCATACCAAGCACCTCCACACATCAAGGAACGAACCACCGGGCAGGCCCAGCGGAACACAATAAACAATCACTCACGAGCCGCATATCCCCACAAGGCACGAGCACGGAAAGAACCAACAGCGGCAAGACCAGCAACGCACGAACCCGACGCGGGACGGCCACAGGAGAAGAAAAGGAGGAGAAAAGAAAGTAGCGCGGGTGGTCCGGGATTTTCACCGATGGCCCCGCACACTACCCGCGCTACCTACCCGTCTGCTCCACCGACCATTCCCCGGCACCGTGGAACCAATCAGCTCGAGGAGCCGACCCCACGGAGAAGCGGAGAAGCTAATCCGCCACGGGCACGCGCGTCACGACAAGCAACGAGCCGTCATCCAACACACCATCACTGGAACCAGCCGAACCAGCAGCATCACCACGAACGGCACCACCGGCATCCACATCCCCGGCACCACGGACAGCATCCACACCAGCAGCTGCACCACCGGAACGGTACCCCGCGTACCGGGTCTTATCGCTATCCACGAACAGGTCCGGATGGTCAAGACGAACCGACGTCACCACGGCAATGGCCTCCAACGCACGGGCACGACGCACCGGGTCCGTTTCCCCGAACCCAAGGTCCGATGAGTCATGCTCATACACGAACCCATCCGACAGAACGAACCTCAAATCCCCGGTGACCCGATTCACCAGCACATCCACCACGCGCGGCGACCCATCAGGCCCCGGTCCCCCATCCACGCTCACGCTCACCACGGAACCATCACGAACCGACCAATCAGACACGAGAACCACCACCTCCAGCCCCACCATCAGGGCAACCGAACGGAACGGACACGCACGGCAAACAGCACCAGCGGTCAGATCATAACCCCGAACACACGACCCACGAAACCACAGCCAAAACCCGCCACCGGCGACGAATGAAGAAAGAAGAAAAACGAACGCGGGTGGTCCGGGATTTCACTAACCAATAATCCCGGACCACCCGCGCTACTGTGCTGCACCTTCTTACTATGCCCTTCTTGTTATGTCTCTGGGTCGAGGAGCTTGTCGGTGCCCCATGGCCCGGCTATCCTCGTTTCCTTCTTCTGGACGTATCGGATGGAACCTTCCTTTGAGCGGGCGGGCGTCATCCAGATGTTCCTCGGCCAGTACTTCACGAAGTCGTACCCGCGCATGGGTTTCGGCAGCTGGACGTAGAAGTGGTAGTGACGGTACCCGCGGTAGGGATAACCAACACCGTGCAGCCCGTCCGGCTTGCCGTTCTTCGTGATTCTTTTGCCGTTGCCTTCCTCCTTCTGACCGACCCATTCCCAATCGGGATGCTGTCTGAAGATGTCCATCAGCACCTCGAATGGAACTAGCTTCGAGCTGACGGTGATGAAGTAGGCCGCGCTGAAGTACCTGCGCATCATCCACTGCTGATGCTGGTCGGCCATCGGTACGTTACGTTCGAGTGTCAGCAACTTCCCCATCCTCTCAGTCATCGAGCGTGCGGGGCTTCGCTCGGTTGGCCTTCTGCTTCATGCCGATGCGGAGGTAGATGAGACCCACCGCGCTGATGAGCGCGACGACCATGATGATGAGTATGAGCCGGCTCACCCCCGGCCCGAGGAACGCGAGCACCGCGCTGAGTATCCTCCACACGGAGTAGCCCCCGGTGAGGATAGCGAGAAGCATGAAGACGCGGCTGAGCCAGCCGATGCGCTTCTCGTCCAGCCAAGCCGCGAGCGACCCGGTGATGAGGAACGCGAGGAGCGCGAGTATGACGAGTACGATTCCCCTGACCATGATGATGCTTCCCTTCCCATGAGCCGGCCAAACGGACAGAACGGAACGGGGCCGGCCACCAAGTACGAACCGGGCTAACGATCAACAGAACAGCAGCCGGCCCCTCATTCGGAACGGGCATATCCGACCAAGCGAACGCACACCAGCACACGCGAACCGTCACCGCACGTCACGGGACCGAAGGAGAACCCCCAAGAACCAGTCCCGACCACCACGCGGCGGCCGACCCAAGCAAGGCAGGCCAGGCACGCACCGTCATGGCACCGAGCCAGGTGAGGAGGCATGATTCACGCCCGGCGTCAGAGAAGCACGGACAGGAGCAAACGGGCAATAGAGAAGCGCGGGCACCAGGGGGCCACGAGCCGGACCATTTTTCCCGATGCTAACGACCCGAGGCCAGACCAAACCAAGCACCCGCGCTACCCGCGGGCCAAGCGGGCCACCACGCAGAATCGCACTGGCCCCTCAACCCCTACGGTGAACCGCTACACATCACGGACACCGCACGGTAGCTATATCACACAACACCATCACGAACACGAGACCCAACACCGGCAGAAGGAAAGAAGAAACAAACGAAAGAAGAATGACAAGTAGCGCGGGTGGTCCGGGATTTTCGGTTAGCCATTGTGATGCCCGGCAGATGATGCCGCACACAGTTCACATCACCGCGTGTTCGTTCGTTAATGGAGAAGCATTCGCAAGAATCAGTTGCCAGCTGAGGAACAATCAGGCATAAGCGCGTACCGTAGCAGGTATGCCTCGTCCAACTTGGACGGGGAACGGAACAAACGTCAAGCGAAGGAGCGCGTCATGGCTAAGGGATGGGATTACGCGGAGCTATCGCAATGGGCCGCGAAGAACGGTGGACCGCAAGCCGCAGTCGAACTGCTGAAGAAAGCGGCATACCGCGACGGTTCAAGCGACGCGTGGTCAGCCGCGCGAATCGTCATCGCGGGAGCCGGGGCCGCGTGCCTCATCATCGGTGGTGTTGCCGTGAAGTACGGACCCGGAGCTATCGACGCGGTGAAGCGTCAACTCGCAATACTGAAGGAACCGAAGATAACCGACGAGCAACGAGCCGAGGCCGAGAAGCAAATCATCGAGGCCATCGAGAAGAACCCCGCACCGGATGATGACGACGCGGGAACGGATCCGAGCGATGACGCGGGAACCAGCTCCACCAGCGACGATAACGGAACCGAACCCGACGAGGAGAACGGGGACAAGGAACCAACGGACAAGTAGCACCATCACGCGTGAAGCCCCGGCACCAACCGGCCCCGCGTCCACACGAACCACCACGGGAACCCCGGAACCATCGGAACGGCCCCGTGAAGCACGAGAATCACGCTCCACGGGGCCATTACCGACGATACCCAGTACAGCACCAACGAAAACACGCGCTGAAAACGGCTCTCAGCAAAACCACCATCAGAACGCACCACCTGCTAATCCCCCACGGGCAACGGCTCCACAAGCACCCCAAAAACCGCGGTCACGAGGGACGGCACACCACACACCAGCACCACACGAAAACCAACGCTCAAGCACCGGACCCACGCGAAGCAACCATACGAGAAACCGCAACAGGGACCGAACAACAACCCAAAAAGGCACGAAGCAAGCACACGGAACAAGCAGCACCAGCGGTCAGAACGATAACGACAAGCCGCGCTAATGCGCTGAACAAGAAGACACAAACAGGCAGAAGACCAGACAAAGAGACGACGCTGCGCTGATGGTCTTGAACATAAGCAATTAGTAAAGCCCGTAACGCTCATAACCAGCGAGCGCCCGGCGCTAAACGATAATCCCGGACCACCCGCGCAACTACTCATTCCCTTGCTCCTTCTCCTCCGCAAGCGGGTAATGATGCGTTGCTCATGCCGGTGGCGGGCACACGGACGAAAAAGGTGCAGTCCCATCCAACACGTGCGGGGACGTCAGCGTCGGTGGTTATTACTTGAGGCCGCTGAGGAGGTGCACGTCACGCATGATGCGCTGCTCCTCCGGGCTGATGGTGGTCGGGTCCTGGTTCGCGTAGCGCTGCTTGAGGTCCGTGTCGATGGATGACCAATCCTCCGGAGTGACAGGCATGCCATCGTCATACGGTGACTCGATACCGGTGCCGCGTTCACGCTCGAGTTTCCCGAGGACACGCTCCAGCTTCCCAGCGGCCCTCACACCGGCGCGCTTCGCACCATCCGGGTCGTCGATCACGTAACCCGTCACCTGACCATCGTCACGCACGTAGCCGCGCAGCTCCTCCACCGGGTCCGTCCTCCATTCCTCATCACTCGCGAGCGTATCGAGGAGTTCGATGATGCGGCCGCGCGTAGCGAGGAGTTCCGCCGGCGGTTCCCGGTCATACCCGACGGGGCTGCCATCCAACGAGATGTAGTTCTGAATCATGCGCGCGTATGACTGGTCACGCATCGTCCAATCAACCGCGTTCGCGGAGTCACGACCCAGCAGGCCCGCGATGGCATCACTCACCCAGATGCACCGGTGCTCCGACCGCGACGCGCAATCCAACCCGTGGTAATCCCGACCAAGATCGCCGCCCGTCGCGGCCAGCAAATCATCCTCCACCTCACCACGACCCATCGGACCGCCCGGCACCATGCCCGAACCGGAACCACCATCACCAGCGGAACCGGAACCGGAGGAACCAGCCACCGCGTCACCAGACTCAGCCTCCACCTCGGCAGCAACCCGCTCCTCGAACGCATCCATCGCATCCCCAAGGTCCGAGTAATGCTCCCCATACCTGCACGGCCGCACCGACGCGGTGCAACGCTTAGGACCCTCCGGAGTCAAATGATAACGAGCCATGACACGAACCCTCCAAACACAACAGGGCAACAAGCAATCGCAAGAGGCATATCCAAACCCCGCACAAGCAACGCACCATCACCGGCAAGAAGAAAAAGAAGGGGAAACAAGAAGCAACGCGGGTGGTCCGGGATTATCCATACTCACGCGCTCGCTGACGCGCACCATCCAAAGCCGACGAACCGCGGCCGGGGCCAGTCACCGACCGGCAGAAGAACAACCGGAAAACGAACGCGGGTGGTCCGGGACTTCTTACCCAGTCGCTCGCTGGATTCGCACCGCTGCCGGGACCAGTCACCGGTGACGGATGAAGAGAACAGAAAAACGAACGCGGGTGGTCCGGGATTTTCTTCGTTGATCCCGGCCCACCCGCGTTACGTCCCTGTGGTCTTCTCCTTGCGCGTTGCCCTGCTTGTTGCTTGTGTGGAAACGGCTGCGGGGCCGTTCCGGGGTTTCGTCCCCTGCCCGGCCCCGCTTGTTTCGTGGTGCCGTTCCGGCCGTTACCGGCCGGTGGTTCGTGTTACTTCGTGCTGCTGCTTGTGGTGGTGTTGCTGGTGTCGAGGGCCTTCATGGCACGTACCGTGATGAGCGTGGCGATGCTGACGGCCGCGAGGATGATGAGCGTGATGATGCTTCCGGTTTGCGCAAGTTCGCTGAGGCCGGGGTTCTGGCCCTCGGGGATGTTCGTGATAGCGTTGCCCTTCGCAGCGTCGGCCCCGGTGATGGTCACCTTCGCGTCGTCCGTGATGGTGATGGTGTGCGTGGCGGTGCTGAGCTTGTAGCCGTTGGGGGCCTTCGTCTCCGTGAGGTAGTAGGTGGAGCCGTTCGTGATGCCGCTGCTGACCTTCAGGTAGCCGGCCCGGTCGTCCTCGTCATTCGCTCCGTTATCCACGACGGTCATCGGCTTGCCGGTGGAGTCGCGGAGTTCCCATTCACTGTTCTCGAGCACCGTGCCGGTGTCGCTGCCGATCTTCGACCAGGTGATGCTGGGCTTCGGTGCCGGCGGCGTCGTGTAGTTGCCGACGAGGAGTGACGCGCTCCCGTAGAAGTAGTGCACGGACGCGGAGTCGGACGCGCTCTTGATGGTGATGCCGTCGAACCCGTAGCTGTCGCGTGCCATCTGGAACACGACGGGCGTGGAGTCGAGGATGTAGCCCGTTGGGGCTTTCGTCTCCACGAGCTTGTACCAGCCGTACTCGAGCTTCGCTACGCTTATCCAGCCTTCCTGCGGGTCACCGTCACTCGCCCCGTTATCCACGATGTGCGTGGTCTTGCCGGTGGCGGTGCCGTTCTCGTCCGTGGGGGTGAGGTCCCACTCGGTTCCCTTGAGCGGGTTCGGGCAGCGCATGGAGTCGCACTGGTCCATCGTGGTGCCGTCGGCCTTGACGATGGTGAGCGTCGCGAGTGGCCGCTCCACGTCGCGGACCTGGATGACGGACCCGGCGATGACCGCGTTGCCACCGACCTCCCTGAAGTCGTCGGGTATCGCGGTGGTGGTGCCGTCCGCGCACTTCATGTAGAAGTAGTTCGGCACGTTGCTGAGCGCGTAACCGTCAGGTGCGGTGGTTTCCGTGACGCGGTACGCGACCCCGCAGTCGATCTGGCCGATGACCGCGTAGCCGTCGCTGCCGGTGGTGAGGTCCTTGTTCTTCGTGTCCTCGTTCCACTTCGTCCCGTCGTACTTGTCAACGCGGAACACGGCTCCCTTCAGCTTCGTGTAGCCGCCCGCGTCGGTCTTCAGAACCTTCACGGAGCGTGCGTCGATCGTGCCGGCCGCGTGGATTATCGTCAGGTCGTTCGTGGTGGACCCGTCCGTGACACCGGTGGCCTGTGTGGTGCTGTCCGTCTTGAACTCGTTCCTCAGGCCGGGGATGCTGGAGTCCGGGCTGTTGAACCGGTACCTGTACTGGATGAGCACGTAACGGCCGTCGGGAATGTTCTTGAACTTGATGGTGCCCGTGGCGGAGTCCCAATCCACGTAATCCGAGCAGCGTTTCGGGATGGACTGGTTGCCCTGCGCGTCACGGACCCCGGACCCGCATAGCTCCTGCCAGGATCCGCTGCCACCCCCCATTGCCGCGTAGGTGGTGATGGTCACACCACCATTGCCGCTGTAGTCGGTCGGCTGGTCGAGGCCGAGGAGCGCGACCGCTGCGTTCGCGGGCAGGTTCGTGAGCTTGTCCGTGATGGTGACGGGCTTGCCGCCGTTCAGCTGGAACCCCATGCTGTTGTAGTTGATCGTGTAGGTGGAGTCCGTCCCGTTCTCGCTCGCGTTCCCGTAGCCGCCGCTCTTCTTGCTCACGGTGCAGACCGTGTAGTTCTTCTCCCCGCTCTTCGCGGTGTGCGTGTACGCGCCGTCGAGGTACTTGCCGGCCACCGCGTCATCCACGCTGGCCGCGATGTTGCTCGTGACCGTGTTCTCCACGGGGACCGTGGCGCAGTAGCGGCCCTGAGCGTTCGTGCTCGGCTTCCCGTTGGCAGCGACGTAGGCCGGGTCAATCGCGGTCGGTGCGATGGCCAGGTACCCCTTCCTCGCTGCCTTGTCGATGATGATGTCGAACGTGCGCTCACCCGTCCTGACGAGCTTCGCACTGGACCCGCTGGTGTTGACGGTCTGGTCACCGACCTTCTCCATGTCGGAGAAGGAACCTATGGTCACGAGGCCGTTAGGCCGGAGCGCGAACACATCGTAGGTCTTGTTCCAGTCGAACGTGTCGGCCGTCACGGCACCATCCTTGTACTCGTCGGGGTTCGTGTACTGCACGATGACATCGCTGACGCCCTCGGGCAGGGTCTCGTGGAGCACGAGGGTCTTGCCCGCGTCACCGCTGGAGCCGCTGAGGGACCAGCCGATGTGCCACTCGAACTCCGACTGGTACTGGCCGTTCGAGTCCACGTAACCGGAACCCGTCACCGCGTTCTTCTTCAGGGACTCGACGTCGTAATCCACACCGATGCACTTCGAGTCGAGCCTCGTGCCGTCGCTGCCCGTCGTGGTAGCGCAGTTACGGCCACCCACCATGGGGTCGCCCTCCTCGGCACCGGCGGTCGTGTAGTACTTGAACATGAAGGATGCGCCGGCCGGCAGCGCGTCGTTCACCGTCACCTGACCATGGTCGATCAGGTTCGGGTACACGGTCTGGCCCGTGTCATAATCCATGGAGCCGCATTCCTTCGCGCCCTCGGTCGGGTAGGAGTCATCACGCTTGTTGTACGCGTTGCCATAAGCATTCGTGCACTTCGTGGTCCACGTAACATCGTTCAGGCCGCTGGCCTTCTTCACCGCGTCCACTATCTCCTGCGTCTGCTTGATGGTGAACCAGGTCCCGATGCCCTCCTCGGTGATGCCCCAACCAGCCTGAGCGGGGCCGTCACCCTCGTTCGTCACCGTCACATCCCAGGAGATCTGCACGGAGCAGTTCCTGTCACCGTAAGCGCATTCCCTGCCGGTCTGCCGGTCAACGTACCTCGTGTCGTGCGTGTCCTGTGCCTTCTGGATCTTCAGCTGGTCCTTCTTCCCGTAGAACGGGTTCGGCTGCTCCGCACGAGCCGCGTAGGCATACGCGACGTGCTGGTAGCCGTTCGAGTAGGTCTGCCAGTTCTGCGCGGCACCATCCCCCGTGGTCCAGCCCATCGAGTCATAGAGCACCGCGGCGTTGTAGAGATTCTCAACGTTGTTCGCAAGCTCCGTCGAATCCGTGGACGTGGTGACCGTCACCGTCATGGACTGGTTCGCGTATAGCGTGAACGCGTTGCCCCAGTTGCCACCGAAGAATCCCGACTGGTCCAGCGCGTCCCACGTGCTCGTGCCGCTGCGCGGGCAGTCGAACAAGCCTGTCGTGGAGTAATCCACCTTCGCGTCGATGGACTGGATGCGGCAATCAGCGAGGTACGCGTTCTTCAGCGGCACGTCGCTCGTGTTCGTCACCTTCACCTGCCATTGGAACTGGTTACGGTTCCTGCTCGTGTCCTGCTTCGGGTAGCCCTGCGTGGTGAGCGCGCTCTTCTCGATCTTCACGGACGGGCGCTTCACCGTGATGGCCTGCGTGGCACCGTCACCGAACTGGACCGACTGGTCCGCGCCGGTCGGGAACACTGCATCAGTCTGCGCGTTGAACCAGACGTGACCATCCACGAGGTCCGTCTGCGCGTTCTCCGAAACCGCGGAGTCCGTGAACGTAAGCGTCAGGTACTCCGTTTTCGAAGCGACGTCATACCCATTGAAATCGAACGAGGCCCACTTATCCGCACCGTGGTACACGGAACCCGACGACGGGACCGAAGCCGAACCACCACCATCGAAGTGGAACCGCATACCCTTCACCGGGATACGCACCACCGGGTTCCCCTCCGTCAGCGTGCCCTTCGGGATCTTGAACCCCACATTGAAACGCACACCCTCATACACCGTGATGGAATGAGCATCCTCGGTAAGGTCAACCCAATCACCCTCACTGCCCTTCTTCCCGTCAGGCAGGTACTGGGCCTGGAGCGACTCCACGAAACCCGAACCATCCACCGGCGCAGCCGCGCTCGACGCGCCAGCCGCGAGAACGGTACCCAAACCGACCGCAACCACCAGCGCGAGGAACGCGGCCACCAGCCACGAACCCCGCCCGCGCGCGGCCCCAACCAACCTACTCATAACAACAAACCCCAATCCCGACCGAAGTCGAATACGAATACGCATAACCCGGCCGCTTGCTGAAACCATTACCGGAACCCGCATATCCACGCACCACCGGCACCGAGCAAAAACAAGGAACACCACATATCCACACAAGCCCGGCGACCCGCCCCGCGGGAACCACAGGCATCCAACCGGCAAAACCACAAGGCACAAACAAGTGCACACGCACGGCAAAGAAAAGAACAAGAGCAAAGACACGCGCACACTCAAGAAGCAGAAGGAACGCGACGACCCATAAAAAGGAGAAGAAAGAACAAAACACGAGCGCGGGTGGTCCGGGATTTAATTAGGGTCTGTTAGACCAACGTGTTGGTTTTGATTTGCAAAGTAGCTACATAGTGCTTACAATGGGGCTATGGGTAGGCATAGCGGGGCAGCAAAACTGGTCAGCGGGGTTCGGGACGGCCTCGCGCTGCTGGATGACGACGAGCGCCGCCGGGCGATTGAGGCCCTTCGTTCCATCGTGTACGAGGACATGTTCGGCACGGGTTCCCAGGAGCTGCCCTCCAGCGCTTGCACGCGCTGCGGTTCGATAGCGGTCCAGAAGTACGGCAGGACCCCAGCCGGAAAACAGCGCTGGTACTGCAAGGACTGCAAGCGCACGTTCACCGCGACCACGGGCCGGGTCCTCGGCATGTCCAAGCTGCCGGACGACGTGTGGATGCGGTTCATCGAGTCGTTCATCAGCCGGGATTCTCTGCGAGACTGCGCTGACAAGTGCGGGGTATGCCTGCGCACCGCATGGTTCATGCGCCACCGCGTCATGGAGTGCATCAAGCGGTACAACCCCGCGTTCAACACCGGGGCCGGCGACCGTGTGGAGATTGACGAGACGTACTTCCGCGACAGCTACAAGGGGTACGGGCACGCGAACTCGAAACTCACGATGCCCCGCCCGGCGCGGACGAGCGGCAAGAAGGCCTCGAAACGCGGCCTGAGCAAGGAGCAGGTGTGCGTCGTCACCGGCATCGATGACAAGGGCGCGTCGTTCCTCGTGGTCGCGGGGCGCGGGCTGCTCGGCAAGGCGCGCGCCCTCCGCGCGCTCACCGGTCGAATCGGTGCCGGAGCGCTCGTGGTCACCGACAAGGCCGGCTCGTACCCCGCCGTGCTCAAGCGGCTCGGGGCCGAGTTGAAGCAGACCGACGCGACGGAGCACGGCATCAACCGGGTCAACTCCCTGCACGCCCGGCTCAAGGACTTCATGAAGCCGTTCAAGGGCGTATCCACGAAGCACCTCCAGTCCTACCTCTCGTGGTTCCAATGGACTGAGGTATTCAAGAGCAGGCCCACCGAACAGCAGCGCACGATGGGCCGTCAGGTCAGGGGCGGCACGTACCGGCGCACCCGCAGTGCCTACATCAACATGCCCATGCCCATCTGACCCATCGTTTGGTTACCCGCGTTTTCTTAGATATGCGCACTCCAGTTGGTAGCATGACCAGCATCATCCAACCGTATGTACTACGATGTAGCTACCACACGATTGGAGGACAACCCTATGAGCGTGCCGACCACCACCATGAGAATCGACCCAGAGTTGAAGGACGAGGCCAACAAGGTGCTTGGAGAACTCGGTCTGAGCCTGTCCGGGGCCGTCACCATCTTCCTCAAGGCCGTCGTGCGCGAACAGGGACTGCCCATCGACATGAGCATCAAGCCGGACAAGACCGACGAGAGCAACCGATAGAAGGAGTAGGCTCCCCATGATGATAAGCAAGCGGGGGGGGCAAGCGATAACGGCCTGCTGACCCCGATCAGAAAGCCCATCACTATCACCAAAGAAGGTGATAAGTGATGTCTGGGAAAAGCGTACTTAGCGCTGCGGCAAAGGCCAAGAAGGATGAGTTCTACACGCAGCTCAGCGACATCGAGAATGAAATGCGACACTATCGTGCACACTTCAAAGGCAAGACGGTATTCTGCAACTGCGACGATCCGTTCGAGAGCAACTTCTTCAAGTACTTCGTGCTGAACTTCAACAAACTCAAGCTGAAGAAGCTCATTGCGACATGTTATGACGGTTCACCGATAGCCAATCGGCAGTTGTCTCTATTTGACGTTCTCAAACTTGATACGGCTCAGGATGAGGGGGAACGGGGCAAGCCTTACAAGGCCGTGGTTACCACGGTTCACGATACCACCGGTAACGGTGGTATTGACATGCTGGACGTGAAGAATCTATTCAAGGACGGGGAGAACCAGCTCACTGAGCTTGAGGGGAATGGTGACTTCCGTTCGAAGGAATGTGTGGCTCTGCTGGATGAGGCTGACATCGTGGTGACTAATCCACCATTCTCCTTGTTCCGCGAGTATGTGGCTCAGCTCATGGAGCATGACAAAAAGTTCATCATAATCGGTAGTAAGAACGCTATTACGTACAAGGAAATCTTCCCGTACATCATGAATGGAGGGCTATGGCTCGGGTACGGATTCGCTAACGGCAATTCGTACTTCAAGATTCCCCCGCAAAATGCGCGCGCTTTCGCTAATGGGGTGTATGACCCGGAAAAAGGCCTTGTCCATTTCCGAAATGTCACATGGTTCACGAATTTGGACATCGGTAAGCGTCACGAAGAGATGATTCTCGTCCGGAAATATGCTGGGCACGAGTCGGATTACCCAAAGTATGACAACTATGACGCTATCGAGGTGAGCAAGACAGCTGACATTCCGGAGGATTATGCCGGGCTGATGGGTGTTCCAATCACGTTCCTTGATAGGTACAGTCCTGACCAATTTGACATCGTTGGTATCGCTAAGGCCGGTGCTGGTGACATGTCCCTCCGCACGAAGGTATATCCCCGGCAGATTCAAATCAGCAAGATGGGTAAGGAGTCGTTAGTAACGAAGCTGAATGATGGCCCGGCGTTGAAGGTGAGGGAAGCTCCGGAGGATAGTACCTACTACCGCATCGACGATGACATATTTGTGCAGGTCTATGCACGTATTCTCATTCGAAACAAGCATCCGCAGGGCGTTTTTGACTGTTTCCCCCTCAACCCGGATGAGACCGACAAAGGAGCATTGAATGCAGATTGAGCAGCGTACCGTCACCGTCCGTGACGTGACCGACGATTATTTCAACAACGACGAGGAAGGTGTCAGAGGCTATCATGCTCGGCTCGACATCCGGCCTCCGTACCAGCGTGAGTTCGTGTACAAGGACAAGCAGCGCGACGAGGTTATCCGCACGGTTCTCAAGGGTCTGCCGTTGAACGTGATGTACTGGTGCAAGACCGGCAAGAATGAGGATGACGAGGAGACCTACGAGGTGCTGGACGGACAGCAGCGTACCATCAGCCTCTGCGAGTACGTGGACGGTAGTTATTCCGTGGATGACAAGTACTTCGACAACCTCCCGCAGGATTTGAAGGACAAGATACTCGACTACGAGCTGTTCGTGTACGTGTGCGATGGCACGGACAGCGAGAAGCTGGACTGGTTCAGAATCATCAACATCGCGGGTGAGCAGCTCACCGACCAGGAGCTACGCAACGCGGTGTACGCCGGCCCATGGGTCAGCGACGCTAAACGCTACTTCAGTAAGACCAGCGGCCCCGCATACAAAATCGCTGGCGACTACCTGAAAGGTGACGCTATCCGGCAGGACTATCTCCAAACCGCGATTAACTGGGCCGCGAAAGCCGAGAACGTCAACATCGAGCAGTACATGGCACAGCACCAGTACGACGCGAACGCAGTAGCCCTTTGGAACTACTTCCGCTCCGTCATCGATTGGATTCCCGCGACCTTCACCAAGTACTATAAGGAAATGAAGGGCTTGCCGTGGGGCATCTACTACAACGAGAACAAGAACCGCACCGACCTTGACCCCAAGAAGCTGGAGAAAGCCACGGCCAAGCTCATGGGGGACGAGGACGTGACAAACAAGCGAGGCATCTTCCCGTTCCTACTGACCGGTGATGTGAAGAACCTTTCTATCCGTCAGTTCGACCGTGCAACTAAGCTTGCTGCTTACGAGAAACAAGGGCATAAGTGTCCTACATGCGGTAAGACGTTCGATTTCAGCAAGATGGACGGCGACCACATCATTCCGTGGTCCAAGGGCGGAAAGACCGTTCCGGAGAACTGCCAGATGCTCTGCAAGGAATGTAACCTCAAGAAGAGCGCTCAGACCTCCGCAAGCGAGAAGGCCACTGGTTGGACCAGTTGGCTCCTCGATGTGCTTCTCTGACCTGCATAACCAGAGGTAGCTCAAACGGATAAGACAAGGTGTGCCCACCGGCGCGTAACCGGTGGGCACACCTTATTTGAATCAAAACCAACACGTTGGTCTAACAGCCCCTTTAATTAACCGGTAATCCCGGACCACCCGCGCTGCCCCTATCCTCATTCTTCCCCACCCCGCTGCTCCTTGTCCTCCTTCTTCTTCATCCGCGCGGCTTCTTGTTCTTCTCCTCACCTGTCACTCGTCGCTTGCTCCTTCCCCGCGTCCCCTTCGTGCCGGTCATGCTGGTTGTATGATGGTGCTCGTCCATCACTCCACGGTGAAGAGGACAATGCATAACGGGGCCGCTCGTGCGTGGTAGGTTCACGCGCGAGCGGCCCCGCTTTTACTTCGACGTGCTTGCTTCACTGGTGAGCGTCAGCGCCGGGCGTTCACCGCGCAGCGGCCGCTTGCGCTTCGAGTTCCCTAAGCTGCCGCTTGTTTCGCTTGTGCTTCCTGATGAGCCACGCGAGGATGGACGCGGTGAGGCTGAGGAGCGGCACGGCCATGGCCGCGATTATCGGGATGAGCTTCTCCCACGTGCCGGCCTTGTCGGGCTGCTTCGCGGGGTCCGGATGCTTCCCGTAGTACCTGATGCCGCTCACGAGGAGACGGTGCGTGTTTATCCCGTATGGTGTGCAGGTCACGAGCGTCACGCGGTCCTCACCCTTCTTGATTTTCAGGTGAGAGAAATCATCCGGTGTCACGGTCCAGATGTTCGTCACCTGGTAGGAGAGCGTCTCCCCCATGACCTTGATCTGGAAGAAGTCCCCGACGCGCATCTCGTCCAGCCGCGTGAACATCAGCTTGTCCGGCATTCCACGGTGAGCCGCGAGGATAGCGTGCGTGGATGGGCCACCGACCGGCAGCGAGGAGCCGAACGTGTGCCCCGCCCCCTGGTTCAAGGCCTCCGTGCTCGTGCCGTGCAGTATGGGGATGTTCACGCTTATCTTCGGAATCACGACACTGCCCATCGCGTTACCCGGGTCAACCGCAAGCCGCTGCTCGTACTCCGTCGCGAGCGGGTCATCCGTACCGACCGCGGCAGACGCATCCATCGCGTCCTTCACCGTGGAACCCAGCTCACGCTGCCCCGACTCGAACAGCCGCTTATTGTAATCACGCGCGGCGGCCAGCTCATCCTCGGCCTTCGGGTACGGCCAATCAGCGACCGTCTTCTCCAGCTGGTTCGAGACCGCCACCTGCTGGTTCCCCGTGATGGTCTGCATGATCGCGGGGTACGACGCAAGACCCAACGCGACGAGAAGCATCACACCACCGACGACGTACATCACCTTCCCACGCACCGGGGTACGGCCCCACCACGCACGAACCCTACCGGCCCGCTTCACACGATGCGCACCACGAGACATGACAAGAACCCTCCTCCACTCACCAACCCCGGCCACGGGGCGCAACACAATCGGAACGGAAAACCATGGGACCGGCACCAGAACGCGCGGCACGGACCCTCACTAACACGCGCATATCCCCACGAACCAACGCACGCACGGCACGAAGACGAAGCATCAACACTCGAGCCGGAACATCAGCCCACGGTCGGACGAGAACAAGAAACGAAGAACCGGGAACGACCAGACCCGGCGCGCAAAACCAAGCACGGCAACAGGATGAAGAAGAGGACGAGGATAAGCGCGGGTGGTCCGGGATTTCACTAAACAAGCAGACACGTCAGCGAGCGCCGGGCGTAAGACAATAATCCCGGCCCACCCGCGCTGCTTTCACACCGCATTTTTTCATTAACCGGCTGGTCAAAACCGGACCCTGAAAACGAGTCGGTGGAATAATCATTCGTGTCAGGCCGACGCGTATCCGGACAAGCGAGAAGGGACAGTATCGTGACCGACCCAGTTATTGTTGCGACGGATCATAAGTCATTATCGGAGCTGGAGATAAGCATCCAGCTTGGTATCGGGTCAATAGCGACTGCCGCGCGCATGCAGGTGGTTAGAGGAGAGAACCTGCTCGCGGTTCAGTGCGAGACATACTTCGCTACCCTCCTGAATTACCTACATCCCGATTGGCACCTGGTGAATGCGAACACGTTGGAGGGTAGACCCAACGTACCGGGGTTTGACTTTATCTCCACAATGAACCTGAGCAAGAACAGGAATGCCCCGTCGCTGGATAAGAACAAGGGAAAGGAAACGCTCCTCGTCAGTGACGTCTCTCAGAACAATACCCATGCGAAGGTGCTGGTCCAGATAACCGCGCAGGAGTCAGGAGAGAACTCAAAGCTGAACGGCAAGGTGGAGCATTCCGCGAAGCTCACGTACTGGCAAAAGCTTGATTCAAACCATAAGCCCGTGAAGAATCAGACCGACTATTCAGATTACGAGCTGATTGTGCTATTCCTGACCGACCGCAAGCTCAAGAAGACCCAGCAGACCTACACGCTTAAGGCCAGCTCATACGACAAGGAAAAGGACAAGTACAAGCCGCGTGGACGAAAGAACCACGAGGTCACGGTCTGGACGTTGTGCAACATCAACGACCAGATCATGAACTACGAACCAAAAGGCTTCCCCGCGGGCGCTCCCAACTACCTGAGCAAGAAGCAAGAAGCCTTCGAACAAATCGAGAAAGACATTCGAGCGACAACAACGAGCATAGAGTTCAAACTGATTGAACGCGACCTAGTAGACGAGTCCAGTAGCTCACCCCAAGTACCATCCCCGCAAGGTACACCTCGGAAAGAGCCATTCACGGATCAGGTCCTCGTAAACAAATGCGTTGCTTATCTGAAAACCCAACCGCTCCCCGCTCAGTTCTGCACCATGAGTTTCGTCATGAAGGCCCTAAAGGACTTCGACACGGAGCTGGACAACACAACAACGGGATGGAGAAAAGTCATAGCGAATCTTGTTGAAGCTCATCCTCTCACTCCTCACAATTTGAACTCCGGCCTATTTAGGTCTCGTGACGATTACACCAACATAGCCGATCATGGAATCCACACAATAGATTTCCCCCTATCCCACCTTAATGCGAAGAAGGAACGCGAACAGATAAGCACGAATGAGATGGACCTTCCGGAAAGACTTATCATTCCAACCGGAGAAATACCCGGAGAAAACATAGATTGGGAAGAGCACGGAAACAAAAAATACTCACTACGCTTCTTCGTCCCGAATGCCAAGTTCAATGACCCGATACCCCTACCCCGCTTCATCGACGTTTACGCGCTCATCGTGAAAGCGGCAGAACCAGTTGACCCCAGCCTCACCGCAGACGAACGCGAAGAACAAGGACGCAAGAAACTCGCGGCTTACATCAGGACACTCTCATGGGACCCGCTACCAGACCCGAACTCGCAGCCTGCCCCAGCACCGGCGACAAAGCAAAACAAGACGAAGAACTAGCGCGGGTGGTCCGGGATTATCAAGTGCGGGGCGCTCGCTAACCGCGTGGTGCCGCGTGGTCGTGTTGCTGGTGATGACGCGGCTCGCGCACCGTGTGCGTGGTGGTGAGGCCACGAAACAATAACAGGGGCCGGTGGTTATCAGGATTGTTCCTAATAACCACCGGCCCTGTTTCTTAATGGTCCCCTCGCTCCTTGGTCGGGGGATTAGCGGAGTGCGTTGCCCGGCCACTCCCCCGGCGCGTGCTCACCGGAGTGAACCAGCGTCGGGTTCGTGGTGTGGTGTGAGGCTCAGCGAGCGGTCTGCTTGCGGGCCATGCGGATGATGACCACCGCACCGGCCGCGACCATGGCCGCGACGAGCGTGGTGAGGACGATGCCCGCGGCACCGGTCTGGCTCAGCTCAGGGATGTTGCGGACGTTCGTGACGGTCACGACCTTGTTCGCGGGGTCGCTCACGAGGTCGCCCGCGGTGCCCTTCGTGACGGTCACCGCACCCTTGTCATCCACGTGGATGGTGAACACCGGCTTGATGTCGAGGAACCCGTCAGCGACCTTCGTCTCGTTGACCTTGTAGTCGCCGTGCGCGAGGCCCTTGAAGGAGAGTGTGCCGTCAGCGGCGGTGGTGAACACCGCGGCGTCGTTCTCGTTCGTCACGGTATCCCAGTCACCGGCGACCTTGCCATCCTGGCCGCCCGCGCTGAGCTTGATGTACTCGTCATCAGCGAACTGGCCGTCACCGTTCACGTCACGCTGGACGGTGAACTTCGCACCGGCGACGTCAGCACCCTTCTTATCGACCTTGTGCAGGCCGAACTCGAAGGAACCGACCTTCACCGTGCTGGTCCCGTCCTTCGGGGCCATGTCCTCCTTGAACGTCGCGCCACCGTACACGGTGTTCTGCGACTCGTTCGTGGAGCCGGCCGCGTCCTTCGCGTTCTTCGTCGCGGAGTAGGTGATGACGATCTGCTTGCCGGAGTTCGCCTGGTCAAGCAGGTAGGAACCATCGAAGTACCAGGAGTTCGCGTCGTCGGTGTCCTGCCAGGACCAGGCCTTCGACTGCGCATCCTGAACAAGCTTCGTGGACTTGCCCATGGTGAAGTGGGCCTTAGCGTCAGCCGTGACGTCCTTACCGTCAACGGTCACGTGGAGGTCATCCACGGCCGGGTTCGAGAAGTCCACATCCGTATCGGAGAGACGGTAGGTAGCGACGTCAAGGAAGTTCGGGACGTGGCTGGTGATGGTGAACTTCACCTTGTCACCGTTGGAAGCGTCCTTCTTATCCGCGGTCTTCAGGACCGGGACCTCCTGCGGCTTGATGAGCGCGGAGCCGAGCGTCAGACCCTTGTAGGTGGTGTTGAGCTGCTTGCCATCCGGGTTGCCGATGGTGGTGCCCACGACGACCGGCAGACCATCAACGAAACCATCATCACCGTAGACCGGGTTCGCGTCGTTGTGCTGGATGATGAGGTAGTAACCCTCGGGAACCGTCAGGTCCATGGTCTTATCAGTCGCGTTCGCGGCAGCCTGATCCGCAGCCGGGGCCAGAAGGTCGGCACCATTGTCCTTGCCACCAACGGCCTTGTCCTCGGCAACGATCTGCTTCGCGAGCGAGTTAGCGAACGCGCGGAACTGGTCAGCGGTCACCGGGGTGGCACCGTTCGGGTTCTCGGTCGAGGCAGCGGCCAGGACCCAAGCAAGCGTATCAACGGAATCCGGCTTACCGGTCAGGTCAATCCCCGCATCCTTAACGGCCTGCTCAACCGCAGCCTTAACCGCGGCGTCAGCGGTCACGTCGAGGGACTGGACCTTCGAACCATCAGCGGTGAAGGTCGGGTTCGAGTAGGAACCGATCTTGTAGGCCGCGAACCGACGACCACCAAGCGTAGGAAGATTCTCCGCGGCCTGGTCCGTGTTGTTCGTGGACTTCAGCGTGATGGTCGCGTTACCAGCGGCCGGGGCCGGGTCAGCGGCAAACGCGGTGCCCGCGAACCCGAACGAGGAAAGGGCAGCCATCGCAGCGGCAGCCGCGACAACCTTCTTACCCAGAACGAACTTCTCCATAATCATTTCCCCCCTTGAGGAACAATCGAGGAACAACCACGGACCGCAGCGGCACCACCATTAACCGGTACCCGCGGGGCCATCCCTCCCAACACGAAGCGCATATCGCACACACCACGGCACGCGACCCCGGCCCCGCATCACCCCTGTTCCAACCGGCGAACCCATGAGCAAGAACCAAAACGAGAACCCGCGCGGAAAAAACAAGAACCAACCACACGCATGACACAGTGAAGGACGGAACATGAAACCCATAACCGCACGAGACGCAACGACGCAAGAACCACCACCGCTCGGTTAATGGAAAAACAACAAGGACACGAACACCACCACCCCGCACCCGCAACGAGAACACGCAGCAACACGACCCAACAAAGAAGCAAAGGCAGGAACACGCACCACACGACCACGAACGAGGAAGCGCCGGGCGTTAATGGAAAATCCCGGCCCACCCGCGCTACTCCTTGTTCCATTCCCACAAGTCACGGGTAACGAGGAGCAGGAACGAGTACGCACACGGGAACGAGGAAGCCCGACGACCCCAAAACTAGTCAATGAAGAAGAGCACAGCAAGGGCCACGCAACATGCACCGGCACGACACGTTAAAGGGCAGAGAAGAAGCACCACACCAGAACCACACGGACCAAGGATCCGCACAAGCACTACGAGCAATAGAAGGTGGAACAAACAACACGACGCAGGAACCATCCCCCACCAGTCAGGGAGAACGAAGAAAAACGTAACGCGGGTAGGGTGCGGGATTATCCTCCACCGCAGAGCACGCAACACAAACCACCACACACCACGGAGCGGCACGCTCACGCATAATCACCGTTAGGTCAGCGAGCAGCACACGGCTCGCGAGGCACGAGTCACTGGTGCAGACAACAACGCACGAGCAACAGAACACAAGCAACAACAAGTAGAGCAACACAAGCACGACGCACGAACCCGACCCGAGCACCAACGGTTATGAGGATGAAGAAGAAAGAAAGCAGCGCGGGTGGTCCGGGATTTCCGTTAAGCAAGCAGCAACGAGCGAGGAGAACAAGGCACATGCTCATGCACGACGCAACGCAACCTCGTCGGGTTAGGAACGCTCGAAAAAAAAAAGAAAAAGGAACCACGCACCGCCGCGCGCACGCGCCACGCTGATTCATGACCCTCTTTGCAAGTTAAAGTCCCGGACCACCCGCGCTACGTTATCTTCACGTCATTGTGAGAAATGCGCATCGGGTTCCGGTGGAGGGGCCATGGGGACGCGGAGCGTGTTACCTCCCCATGACCAGGCTGACTCGCACCGGTGCCTGGTAAGTGACCGGTGTGCCGTTTTTGTGCTGGGCTTTTGAGCGCTGTCGCGTGCGGGTTCAAATAGCTAATGTCCCCGAGTGTTATGGTTCGCGGCATTACGGATAGTAATCCCGGACCACCCGCGCTACTTCTGTTGCGTGGTTACCGCTTCTTGCTGCGTTGTTATGACAACGGCACCACGAACCACTGGTCGTGTTTGTACTGCGCGCGCCGCGCGCGCCGCGCGGCCACACTGCGCACCACTACCATGATGTGGTGTTGCGCGGGTGGTCCGGGATTATTGTTGGCCACGCGTTGCGCGGGGCTTTGGGGTTCGTGTGTCGCTTACCGTGCCGGGCTTCACTGCTTGTAGTGACGCGTGGTGCTTCTTGCTGCGCGGTTCTGCTTCGTGCCGCTTCCCCTACTTGCGTCGCTCGGGGATTACGCGGGTCGGTTATCTGCTGCTTACCGTGCCGGGCTTCATCGTTCTTGTGATGACGCGTGGCCGTGCTGTTGCGCGTTTTGCCTCGTTCGGTTTCCCTTGTTGCGTTTGGGGATTATGCGGGTCGGTGCTTCGCGTGCTTGCTTGTCGCGTCGGGCTGGGGTCCGGGGCCGTGGCACCGGTTCTATGGGGTCGGGCTGGGTTCTTTTCCTGCGATTACCCGGCTCGTATTTTTCGTTGCCCAAGGGGGTTTGTTTTTGGAAAACCCGCATCCAGCCGGGTTTTCTGCGTTTTTTATCGCGGTGCCCCTGCCCGTGCCCCGCTTTTTGGCTGGTGCCGGATATGGCCCTAGTGATTTTAGGACCCCTTGTCGTGGACCCCTCCGTACATCGTTTCTTCGGGGTTTGCGCGGGTCCTCCGTTTCGGAGGGAGCATTGGTTATGAGCAGGTACGCGAATCGTGTGCGTCCGGGTAGTGCGGATTTGCGCATGCTGGATTGCATTTACCGGTGGAAGGGAGCGACGACGGTCGAGGCCGTGCGTTTCGGTGGCTGGTCGATGAACAACCGGTCGCGCGTCGCTAAGCGCTTGAGGTTCTTCGAGAAGGAGGGGCTGCTGCGCTCCTCGAAGGAGGGAACGACACGCACCGTGTGGCTGCCGAGGCCAAGACTGCGCGAGGTGGTGATGAGTCAGGTGCCACCGGCGTCGAGCGTGAAGCCGCGTCAGCATGAGCTTGGTCTCGCTTCGCTTGCGTCGCAGATGTACGCCGGCGTGGATGTGCTTGGTCTCGGTGACGAGTGGCCCACCGTGCTTGATGAGATGCAGTACGGTGAGTCCGGCCTCATAGCGGAGCGCGAGTACAACACGTCGCTGCGTAAATGGATGAAGCAGTACACGAACGAGGATGGTGTCGTGGACGACATCGCGGTGGCCGCGAAGTTCGATCGCATCCGACGCGGCATCGCGCAGACGGGACGCGCACCCGCTTATAACGCGTGGCTGATGCAATCCGCCGGCGAGGGCTACGAGGCCCGTGACGGTTCGTACCGCACCGGCCAGGACGGCATGTACCAGTGGGTCCTGCTGAACCACGACCTCGCGTTGAACATCGAAGCATTGAAGCAGGGGAACCGGAACCTTGACGAGATAGTGGACGAGGCAGCGAACCACGTGTACGACTCGAGCTGGTTGCGGCTCACCGATCATCCCGTGGACATGATTCTCGCGCGTCCCGATAAGCGGAGCATCGGGGTCGAGCTGGAGCTAACCCCGAAGACCATCGAGGAGTACGCGTGCACGCTCACCTCGATGATGCTCACGGGCACGGCCGAGCAGTACGCGGAGTTCGTGTGGATAGCGCCACGCAGGTTCACACGCAACATGCTGGAGCGTGCCATCGAACTCACCGGCGCAACGAACCAGCGTGTCATCAGCGCGTGGAGCGAGCTTGAGGTCGGCCTCGCGTCGGGCTGCGACATCTACACGGAGTACGCGGACCCGGACGAGGAGCATAAGCCGGAGGCGAAGCCGCGCGCTGGTTCCGTCCGCTCGTTCCGGCTCCCGAGGAACCGCACGCGCGAAGCGCGGCTCGCTCAGGAGCGGCAGGCCATCGAAGCAAGGAACAACACCACGCCCGCGTTGAACGAGTACGGGCACCTCGACGCGCGCGCACCATTCGGAGCGAACCGCGGCAACGCGGCCCAACGCAACACGACAAGCGAAGCACCGGTGACACGCAGCGCAGTGAATGAAATGAGTGAGGCACCGGTAACGCGCAACGCTGCCACGATGAGCGACGCACGGACCGACGTCCTTAAATCCCGGACCACCCGCGCTGATTCTTCGTTCGTCGTTTCCACTGACCAGTTCCCTGTCACGGCTGCGGCTTCTGCTCCTGCGGGTTCACCGGTCGCGGCTCCAGCGTCACCGTTCGTCACACGAAGCGCGGCTCCGACTGCGACCCCCGTGTTTAACCGTCCCGTTCGTCGTAGTGGTGGCAACCCGTTCAGTGCGGTGATAGGTCAGCCTGCCGGCCCCGTTGACGCGCTGGACGAGGGACCGGCCGACGCGATGGATGATTCCGCTGGTGCCGTCGCACCGTCACCCTACGTGAAGCCGGTGGCGGATGGAGCCGCCAGCGCTGACGGGAACAAGAAGACGGATGACGAGGAGACGCGCGAGATGATGCGTGCCATCCGTCAACCCGAGGAGATGCCGAACCTCGACAACGGTGACTTCGGGTTCATGGACTGACCCGCTCACACCAACCAGTTAAGCGCGGGCACGGACCGGACACCATAGACAAGGGGAAAGAAGAACAACACGCGGGCGCGGGTGGTCCGGGATTTACGTAAGGTTCCTCGCGCGGAGCGACCATCCGCTTGCTAGTTGCTCGTTGTTCTTGCCGTGTTGTGGTGCTGGTTCGTGCGCTGCGCTGGTTTTCGGTTAGATGAATGGTGAAGGAAAAATGATGTGGTTCGGTCGCGCGCCCGTCGTGGTGCGCGCGGCCATCGTGCTTGGGGGTGCGTGATGAGGAGGAGCGTCGTGGGGAACCTGACCCGCTCGGGTTTCCGTTTTGATGATTGGGTGCTGGTCAGGCCGGATGCTTACGCGAAGAGACGCGGTTGGGTTCCGTCCCCGGTTTCGTCCGTGCCGCTGCATGAGGTGGGTCGCGCGTGTTCGCGTGCCGGGCTGATGATGCTCGAGCTACGGTTCGACGCTTCAGCGATCTACGACGCTCGACGCGCGGCACGCAAGGCAGGTGTGACGTCGAAGCGCGAACTGGTCCGTGCTGGGGCCGAGGCACTGACGGATTGCCGTTGGGTGCTCGGCCTGTACCGGTGCGATGACTACGGCAGGCGCGACCGTCGCGACCGCTCGCTCCTCGTTGACGTTGACGCGATGCAGCGTAACGAGCATGACGCGCACGACACCGGTGCCGCGCTCCCCTATGGCCGCGCGGTGGCCGATTGGGATGAGGCCCACGGACGCTCCACGAGCGATGAACTGCTCGTCGGTGTGCGCGCTGGCAGCTACGAGTTGTACCGTGACGCATGGATGGCCGCGCATCCCTACGCTGAAGTGCCGGTGCTACCCGTGACGCTTGACACGAAAGCGATGGATGAGGTGCGTAGCATCGGTATCCCCCGCGCGTACTACATGCTCGGACTCGCACCGGTGGAGACGAGCACGAGCTACGTGCCGCTACTATCCCTCAGAGAACTGCTCGACCTGTGCGTGGTGTTCGATTACGACCCGTGGACCGCACGCTCGAACCGAGACCTGCACGAGGTCCCCATCGACGATCTGCCGCGCATGATTGACGGGTACCACCGGCTCGTGGCCGCCCGCGTCAACGCAGCCGAAACACGGGAACGCGAGGAGCGGATGGCCCGCTACTCCCGCTCCACGGACCCCGTGCTCAGCACGAACCACACCACGCTCCTCCACGACGCACGCAACACCACTGCCGCTACGAACACCGTCACACCAGCGACCGGTACCGCGACAGGCATAGTCACGACACGAGCAGGTGCGGCCGTGAACCACGCTACAAGCACCACAAGCGCTGACGACGCGACAAACAAGAAGCCGCGACGCTTGATACGAGCACCACGCAACCTCCCGAAGCGAGGGGCACGTCGCAACCGCGTCACGCGGGCCGACCTCGAAGTACGGCCATGGCACCAGGCATCGGGCCGCGAATCACTCGGGCAAGCCGCCCGGCGTATCACCACGCGACCAACCACAAGGTGAACGCGCATCGCGGAACAAACCGCACGCGCAATCGCGGAACAAGAGGATTGCGCGTGCGGAACCACAACGGTGAGCCGATATCAAGCACGACTCACGCATGTGACGCTGTGCCGCGCAAGAAGGAGAAGAAAAAGTAGGAAAGAAAAACAGCAGCGCGGGTGGTCCGGGATTATTGGTTAGTTGAAATCCCGGACCACCCGCGCTGCTTTTCATTCCGCTGTTTTCGTTCTTTTGCCTGTGCCGCTCGCTACAGCGGCGGACCCGTCACACGGTCTTCGGGTGCTCCGGCTCGAACGCGCTTGACCAATACACCTGGCCTCGCTTGGCCCATGGCATGACCTTCTGCTGACGCGCACCTATCCAGTACGGGGACGTGATGCTGTTGTACGCACCATCCGGCTTATGGCAGGCCTGTGTGTTATCCCCGTGGAGCCGTCCATCCTTGGCCACGACGCTCGAAAGCGCGACGCTGATGCTGCGCGTCGGTACCTGCCTGCCCACGTCAAGGTAGATGTTCCAGCAGTCGAAGCCCCGGCGGTTCCTGTCCGTCCGGAACGTTGCCACCCACCTCCAGCCGTGCGAGTTGAACACTCGTTCCCAGGCCTGATGGTTCGGGCAGCGATGCACGGGGATGCACACGAGGAAGTAACGGCCATGCGGGACCGCGTTCAGCGCGACGTTCTTCGCTTTCAGCATGCGCTTCACGGATGTTCGGTTCAGCGGCTTCTGGACGGGGCCGAGGTATGGCTGCGTGTCGCTGACGGTCTCGGGTATCGGTGCGGTGCATCGCTCGTGCGGTTCGTCGGCCCCCGGCTGGAACATCCACTGGATCCTGTCCACCCCGTCGTCGCAGTAGAAGGTCTTCTTCCTCAGCGTGAGCAGGCCGTGGCTCCGGTACGTGCTGTCCATGAGGATGTCGCTTTCCAGTCTCGCGTTCGCAACGTTGAACATGCGGTGTATCTGCTTCTGGAGAATCTCATTGAACTCGTTCCGGCCCGGGTTCAGGCTGCTATCCGCGTAAGCGTCACCGCGCGTGACGTAGTAGCGGACGTACTCGCTGTAGCTGCGCACGATTTCCCGTGCGGTGAGCATGGGCTTCCCGTCCGCGTCCACGTAGCGCTTCCGGTACTCCTTCGTGATGCCCCGGTACATGACGTCCGCGAAGTGGAGGAAATCCGCGCGGCACAACGCTCGGTGGACCTCGACGTTCATGATGAACCGGTCGTTCTCCACCCAAGCACCGAGCAGCATCGCGGTGACCTCGCGCGTCACACGCTCCACGTCATCATCCAGCCCTGCCGCTATGGACTCCGAGAACCACGGCACGTAATCCTCGTCCGGATGCCATGGGCTTATCGAACCACCGCCGCGCGTCATCCTGCACAGCTTCATCGTCCATTCCCTATCGTAGAACATCACCGACTCCCCTCTACAAAACAATCTCCTCGGCCCCGCGATGCGTTGAACGTTCACGGCCGCGCGGGGCACCGGCCATGACGGTCAGCCTCACAGGTCGAGGAACGAATCCCCGACGCCCGGCAGCACCTCGCTCGCATCCATGACGGATGCAGCGTCAGGCAGAAGCTCCGCGCTCGTCCGCACGCGAGGCACGATAAGGGAACCGAAATCCAGCATCCCCTCCTCCATGCGAGCCGCGCGACGGACCCGGAACCAATCAGCGAACGAACGACGCGACGAACGACGAGCGTTCAGCGTAGGGACGTAAGCAGCCATCTGAGCCATGATTCAATCCTTCCCGAAACGGAACCACGCGAACCGGAGAGCCGGGGACCATCCCCAGCCGGAATCCAAACCCGCTCCGCGCGTTCACCATGTATCTAACCGGCAAAACCCCGCACAACGACGAAAACAAGGGAAAACCGGAAAAATAATCGAAAATTTTTCCGAGAATCCCCACGGCCCGAGGAACGAACCATAAACAAGCAAGCGGCCAGAAGCAAAAGGAGAAGAACACCACCAACACGGGCACGGATGGACGGGGACCAACGAAACATAAAATCCCGGACCATCCGCGCAACATTTTCTCCTCCTGCCCCATCACCAGCGTTGCCGTTACGCCGGGCGCTTACCCCGTCGCGCTGCTCGTTGCCCGTGCTGGTTTAAGACCATCAGCGTTACCCCACGCCCCGCGCGGTCCCCCTCGGTTTGCCGGCCAGCACTCATGGTGCGTGCCCCGGTGATGAAGGATAGGACGGGCGCGGGTGGTCCGGGATTTTCTGTGCTTATGGATAAGCGGAGCGGGGCCGGGTTGTTGTTCCCGTGCCCCGCTCCTCGTGCTTGTAGTTATGGTCACCGCGTTGGTGCGGTGCTGCGTGTGTGCTGTCGCACCGGCCTGAACATAGGCCGTTGTGCTTGTGGTTCCGTCTCGTTGCTCGTGGTGGTCGGTTCCGGTTCCTCGACGCCGGTCCTGAAGATGTCGTCCGTCACCGGTGGTTCCGGTTCGTCGTCCTTCCCGAGCGGCAGTGGATCCGTGGTGGATGCCGGCTCCTCATCGGTGACGTCGGGCAGCGCCGCTGGTGCGGGTTGTGGTTCCACTTCCGGCAGTGGTTCGTTGTGCGTCGCTGTTTCGGGTTTCGTGTCGTGTGGTTCGGGTTCCGGAACCGGCGTTGCATCGTCGGGTTCCTCGTCGGTGGTCCCGTAGTCGAACGGGGTTCCGGCCGCGACGAGTTCGGGTTCCTTGCCGGTCGGGTCAAGCTCGTCGGCCACCGCGAGGAGTTGCTTGTCCTCCTCCGTGAGACCGGCCACCGCGACCCTAGCCGCTGCCGAGTCGGCTGCGCTTGTTGCCTCGTGCTTCTCGTCGTCGGGTTTCGTCAGGTCGAACGGCAGGCTGATGTTGCTGCGCTCCACCTGCTCAGCGACTTTCCGTCCGACCTTCGACGCGGCTTGCGTCGCTGATTGCGCGGCAGCCGCACCGGCCTCGCTGATCGTCTTCCTCAGCTCGTCCGCGTCGAGGTTGTCGAGGTTCGCGCGTTCGAGCGTCGCTTTGCGTTGCTCCTTCGTGCGGTTCACGGTGCGGTGCAGCATGTCCGCTATACCGGTCAACCATTTGCCGTAGAGCCTCGCTACGCCCTTCAGGCCGAGGACGATCTGGCTGTAGTTCTCGCGGAACACGGGTTCACGCCCCGCGTGCTTCAACCACCAGCCGACCCTGTAGAGCACGAGCGCGATGATGGTGCTCGTCGCTTCGAGCACGTAGCCGTACACGAGCTGACCCGTGGTGAGGGCCGCGTTCGTGACTATGCCCGCATTCGTCTCATCGAAGTCGCGCATCATGTACGACGCACCACGCACCGTGTTGTCGCGGTCCCTGACCTTGCCGACGCGCGCACGGTCGAGCAGCGGGGCCTTCTTCTCCCTCCGCTTCCTGCCATGCTTGCCCTTCACGGGTTCCGACGTCGGCTCGTCGCTCGCGTTCTTCACGGGCAGGAACGTGCCTTCGTCTATCTCATCGGCCAGTGCCTCGAACGGATCCGCGGCCCTCGCTGCACGTTCGGCCTCGCGGGCCGCGTCGCGTTCCTCCTTGGCCTTGTTGGACCGGGCCGCAAGCTCGGCCGGTGAGCGCACCTCCGTTACTCCGGTGAGCGGGGCCGGGTCCGCCACGCGCTGTGTCTCGCCGCGCGCGAGTTCGTCAAGCTTCGCGAGCGAGTCGAGGTCGTCATCCGCACCCGACACGTCGAGGCTCGCGTCAATCGGGTACGCGGACTCCCAATCATCCGGCACCGGTGCCATTGCCTTGTCCATCTTCACTTCTCCCCTCCATCATCGTTGTCGTCGGTTTCCTCGGTTCCGCGTCCATGCTTCGCGGGAATCCAGTCGGGGCCGGGTTCCGCGCTGAACGGTTCGTCCTGCGCAAGCTCCTCCAGCTCCTCCGGTGTGTACTCATCCTCCAGCTTCTCCACGAGGTGCATGTTCCGGTACGCGTTCACCGACGCGCGGTACGCGAGCACGAGATCCAGCGGCATGTCGTCCAGCGACGCGCGGTCGAACGGGTCGCGGCCCAGTGCGTCGATGCGCTTATCGATGTACCCGTCAAGCCCGGCCCGGTTCAGCAGCACGGCCGAGTTCACGAACCATGGCACGTAGGATGGGCTGCATGAAACGTAGCCCATCATCGGCTGCGCTTCGAGCGCGTACCCGTGCTGCTCGCTTGCCTCGGCCTCCAGCCCGAAGAGCAGCTGGGCCGCGTTCGACTCGGCAGGGATGTCGAGCTTCACACGGTCGTCGTTGCGCAGCGTCGCTGCCTCGATGTCATCCAGCCGCGACTGCACGAGCGCGTCCTCGATGAGGATGGACACCTCGTCATCGTCATGGCCGTACCCCTCGAACCGGTCACGGTCATCACCAACGCGCTTCATCGGAGCACCTCCGCATCATCATCGGCCGGTACGCGACGACGAATGTCATCCACCAGCGGCTCGAACTTCTCCCTGTCATCGGCCGGCGTTTCGTCATACCCCGCGTTCGCGAGACGGTCCACCGCGTCGCAGAACCAGACGTAATTCCGGTCCCGCACGATAACCGCACCGAACACGCGGTACGCGACGTCGCTCCGGCCCTCCTCACCAAGCAGCCGCAGCACGCGCTCCACGCTTGCCGACTCCGGGTCCCCGGCGAAAACCCTCAGGCCCAGCCCCCTGTAGAAACGGCCGGCATCCACCGGCCCAGCATCAATAGCCATGACGCACACCCCTTCCCGAACAAGGAAGCCGGCAGCCGCGGAACGCGGACCACCAATCCAATGACTCCCCTACTCACTACGTATCTAACCGGCAACGGCCCGAACCCCGACGAAAAAGAACCGGGCCACGAAAAAGAAGAAACACGAACACAGGCAAAAGACAGCAGAGCAACGACACCACGAGCAGAAGCGGCATGAACGGATAAGCAACAGGAACAATAAAGAAACGCGGGCGGCCGGGACGCGCTTAAATCCCGGACCACCCGCGCTGCTTCTTTCCCTTATGCCGGCTCCTTTCCCCTTGCCTGTTCCCGCGTGCGGGGCCGGGCGTCAGCCGAGGAGGCTGAAGACGCTGATGCCCTGCTGCGTCGGTTTCGGTCCGTCCTGCCCGTCATCGAAGCGGCTGCCGCGTGGCGCGGATTCGACGGAGCAGTAGTCGCCCGGGTCGAGCTTGTCGAGCAGGTGCGTGACGAAGAGGTCGGGTTCGATGCTGCCGTCCTTCTTCAGCGCGTCCGTCCCGCGCTTGCGGAGCGCTGCCGCTTCACCGTGCGTGACGACCCCGAAGTGTTCGAGCGCGGTTACCTGCCTGCGGTCCTTCGGGTCGAACATGGAACGGCCGCTCGCGAGGCCGGCCACGATGCGGATGTCATCCAGCGTGACGCCGCCGCGCTTCTTCCCGTTCAGCGGCGCGTGCTGGCTCAGCTCGTCAAGGGCCTCGCTGGTGACCTGCGGGTTCGGGTCACTGAGTATCCTGCGCTGAAGCGGTGTCGCGGCAAGCTCACCGATCTTCTCGTCGTAGCGGACGCGCGGCCACTCGTCCATGCAGTCGCGGGCGATGCGGGTGCGGGCCTGCTCCAGCGGGCTGTCATCCACCGGCTCCGGGTTCCTCGCGATGAGGTCGCACCAGTAGTAGAACTCCTTCCACTCGGCCTCGGTCCACGGCCTCCAACCCGCATTGCAGCCGTGCCAGTCACCGCCCGGCTCACGCTTGATTTCCACGAACTTCCTCCGAGGGCCACCCAACATGCCGGTGGTCAGGATGTCATCCACGATGCGGGGCAGAGCGTCAAGCTCATCATCCTCCGTCACCGGCTCCCCGTCATCGTCCATGTCCAGCTGCTCGTACCCGGCGGCCTTGAGAGCCTCCTCGTCATCATCGTCACGGTCGGAATAAACCCCGTAACCGTAACCATCCTCGAGGTCCCCGTCAAACATGGCCTCGTCGTCCCGAACGTCATTCTCGAACATCTGTTCCCCTTACCTTGGTTCGCTTGACCGGCCCCCCCCTGACCGGTTCTCACTACTTATCTAACCGGCCGGATCGCGTTTCCGGCCCGAAAACGAGGAAACCCGGAAAATAATCCGAAAAATTTTCCCGCGCATGCCCCCACACACGAACGAGCACGCAGCACAACACGACCCGATACCCGGAACACACACGAACAAGGAACCGTCAAGGAGAAAAGGAAAACGGAAAGCCGCGCGGGTGGTCCGGGATTTTAATGGATGCCCCCGCCCCTCCGCGTTGTTTTCCTTCCTCCCCTTCTCGCGTGCTTGCCCCGCGTCTTGCGGTGTTGTTGCGTTTCCTTGTCCGGTGTTCAGCAGGAGCGTGCGGCTTCGCGGATGATGCGAGCGGGGTCGGGTTCGTCGTGGTAGTCCTCGATGATGAGTTCCGCTGGTTCGTTGGTCCTGCGGCCCTGGTTCGCGGCCGCGATGCGGATGATGAGCGATGCCGTGCCGTGCGGGTCGGGCATGCTGGAGGTGAGCGCGTCGCTCGCGTTCATCGCTTCCGCTCGTCCGTTCTCCTGCGCATGGTCCACCGGGTACCGGTGACCGCTGATTATCTTCTCGGCCTGTGATTCGATGATGGCCATTCGTGCGCGGCTCCATGGCCGGCCACCACGCGCGGCTTCCCTGGTGATGTTGTCCACCGCGATGCCGCTCTCCGCTGGGTCGGCTCCGGTCATACGACCATCGAGCTGGCACGCGGCGAAGCTGATGATGTTGCCGCTCACCGGGGATGGTTCCCATTCACGTCGCATCCCGCGGTACCAGTGCGGCTGCCTGTCGCGCGGCTGGTCCTCATACTCGATGCCCATGAGGATACGCTCTGCCCAGCCGGTCTGCTGCTCGTTGACCGTGGCCCTTGCCATTCTCCTCGCGGCACCGCCAGGCCGGTTCACGATGACACCTATCGCGTCGCGTTTCGATTCGAGGACGCGCACTCCGGCTCGTTCGAGCGGTTCCACGAGCCGCACGAGCCGGTCGTCGGGTTCGGCCATCAGCATCGCCTGGTTCACGACGTCGGTGGTGCGTCGAGCGGCTTCAGCGTCCCACGCGGGCGTCGGCTCGTTGTAGAACATGGCACGGCAGCGGCCGTCGAGGAACGCTAGCCTTGCCTGAGCGGGGCCAGTCAGCGAGCCGTAGCCGTGAGCGTCGAGCATGAGGAGGTCGAGCGCGAGGTTATCCCTCGTGTCGGAGACCCTGCGCGGGTCCTTCCCTTGGTTATAAGCGCGGAGCATCACCTCGTATGCGCGGGCAAGCCCGGCCGGGTCCCAATCACCACCGGTCTCGAAACGGTCGGACAAGTCGCTCCAGGCGCTGCACGCGTCGAGCACGGGACCGGTGTAGTCCCTAACGTGGTCCACTGATTCACCAAGCCCCTCCATGAGGCTGTCGCGGATCACGTCACCGTGCCTCACCACCGCTCCGCGCGCGTCACCGACGATACGGTCGCTCATCTGGACCACCAACCTTTGCCTTGACGGGATGTAACGCTACCGCATATCCCATTTCCATGGTCGGAGGATGTTCCGCTGAGCCGCGGACCGGCGACGCCGGGGTCAGCCGTTCAGTTCAGCGAACGGGTCGAACCCGTCATCATCCGGTTCGTCATCCAGCGCGGCGAGCCGCTCGTCCGTGTCGAACTTGATGCGCAGCGAGGTGATGATGGAATGCAGGTACGACTCGATGAGGTCCCGCTTGGCATTCGCGTCGAGGCCGTTCTGGATGTGGTTCTCCTGCGCGGGCATGGTCCGGTTCTGCGCGGATGCCAGCTCGGCAATCCCCCACATGAGCACCGACCCGTCATCACTCGACGCGGGTTCGTCGGTGACCGCACCGTTGCGGCTCGTGCGTGTGAGCGCTTGGATGAGGAGCGCGGCCGGTCCCTTCAATCCGGTGGCCGACCCGGCCAGTTCCTCGACGCTCGACGGCTCCGCTCGTAGCGCTGCCGCGATGGCCGACTCGGCCGCGTCACGGGTCAATGGTTCACCATGAGACTCGCAGTACGCGCATAGCTCATCCACCTGGTCCGTGAGCCGGCCGGTCGCTACCGATAACCGGTGCAGCTCGGTATCCGGCATGGCCGTGCTGAACGGCATCCAATCCCCCGGCTTATCCCAAGCGACGCGGTTCGCGTCCCTGCTCGTAGTGATTTCCCCAACCATGCGTGCCCCCTCGCAACAAAAAGAACGACACCGGCCATCATCGACCGGTCTCCATGAGCGTACCACCGCAACGGAACCGGGGAACGGGGAATCACCGCACGGGCAATCAGCACGGCAGGTCGGAACGGCCATCGTAGTGAAGCATGAGCCTCCTGAAGAACCGGCCGGCAGTACGCACCTGACCCGCGAGCGGCTCCGTGTGGTACTCGCAGTAGATGTGGCCACCCTCCATGATCCACACCTTCCCCGGCAGGGACTCCGGAGCGAAACCCCACTCCGACGCGAGGACGCGCAGTTCATCGACGCTCAGCCACGAGCGCGGACCATCACCGAAGTCCACCCAATCCGAACCATCCAGCTCCAGACGCACCAGACCCGCAACGTCCCACGGAACCCGACCAACATCGAACCGACACCCCGGACGACGAGCCACTGCCATGACGCACCTCCAACGAATCGAACACCCGTTCTATCGAACGTATGTACTAATCATCCGGCACCACGCGGACACCGACACACCGCAAGGCACGAAACCCGCACCCGGAGCACCACGACCAGCGAGCGCCCGGCGTTAACCGATAATCCCGGACCACCCGCGCTACTTTTTCTTCTCCCTTCGCATCACCGGTAGCCGGTTCTCGGCCATGGGTCCGTGCCCCATCGAGCGGCGGGCGTTGGTTGAATCCCGCACCCTACCCATGCAGCGTTCCCCTTCTTCATCCGTCGCATACCCGCGCTGCGTGAGGTCTGGTTCTGGTGCTTGGCTGGTGGCATGAGTGTTTTCGAGCCGGGTGAGCGTAAGGCAACGATGCTGGGGATGGTTATCGTGGTGCAGCTGCGTAAGTGGGTCGCGTTGCACCGTGACGTTGAGCTGACCGCGAGCGACGTGGATGAGCTGATCTCGATCGTGGATGACGCGGATGACTCGCTGGGGATGCTGGATACGCTCCGCGTTGCGGCTGAGGAGGCCGGCACGCGAGCCGGTTCGGGACTCGCGCTCCTCCTGACGCACGCGGACCCCGCGGATAAGCCGTTCGAGGTGCGCGGGGAACTCGCGGATGATGATGCCGGTTCCCTCGCCGCGGGGTTCTACTCGCGTTTGAACGCTGCGATGAATGGTTACGACGGGACCGTGGAGCGCGATGCCATACGCGTGCACCTCACCGGTGAGGACGGTGAAGCGTATGGTCGCGAGGTGCTCCTCACCGTGCTTCAGGACATAGCCGACCTCGCGTATGCGCAGCAGCAGATGGAGCAGCAGGGCCGCATGCGCAGTGCCGGTGATAAGGGCACATGGACCGGGGACGAGGCAAGCAAGTAACCACGCTTGAGACCCCGCACCGGCGGCGCTCTGAATAAGGGACGAGGAGTGCGCGGGTGGTCCGGGATTTTCCGTTGACCAATATGCCGCATAATCAGCGAGCGCCCGGCGTTAACCGATAGTCCCGGACCACCCGCGTTACTTTTCTTTTCCTTTGCGTTTGTGGAGCGGGTAAGGGGAAGCCCCAACGGTCGTTCGTGTCCGTCGGGGCTTCGTTCTTGCTGGTGCTTTGTGCTTGTAGCGTGTGGTTAGTCGAGCTTGTCGAGGAACCAGCCCGCGTCCTTCTCGCTGGCTGCGGTTTTTGCGCTTTTCTTGAGGTTGCAGTCCACGCAGAGCATCTGGCAGTTGTCGGGTACGGTTTTGCCTCCCATGGACCATGGGATGATGTGGTCGCCGGCCATCTTGTTGAATTCGAACTCCTCACCGCACATGTTGCACTTGTGGTGCTGCTTCTCGTAGGCCGCGAGTTGTGTGGAGCGGTCGAACGCGCGGATGGAGAGGTCCCGGAGGTTGCCGGTGAGGACGAACGGGTAGATGCCGCTCTTGCGGGTCACGTCCTCGTCACCCATGAGTTTCTGGATGATGCGTTCGAGCTTCTTGGGGTCGAGGTCGGTCCGGTCCTTGTTCTCGTTGTAGTAGATGCCCCAGGGCTGGCCCTTCATTTCCTTCCGGGTCTTGGGGAAGATGGCCTGGATCCAGTCGATGATGCTGCGGAAGTAGTTCCAGAGCGCCACCGCGTTCGCGTCGTACTGGTGCTGGGCCATGTACTGCTCGATGGTGATGCCGTCCTTCTTCGCGGCCCAGCTGATTGCGGTCTGGAGGTACTCCTGTCGGATAGCGTCACCCTTCAGGTAGTCGCCCGCGATCTGGTACGCGGGGCCTTGCGTCTTGCTGAAGTAGCGTTTAGCGTCGCTGACCCACGGACCGGCGTACACCGCGTTGCGCAGCTCCTGGTCGGTGAGCTGCTCGCCCGCGATGTTGATGATCTTGAACCAGTCGAGCTTCTCACTGTCCGTGCCGTCGCACACGTACACGAACAGCTCGTAGTCGAGTATCTTGTTCTTCAGGTCCTCGGGCAGGTTATCGAAGAACCGGTCATCGACGCTGAAGCTGCCGTCCACGTACTCGCAGAGGCTGATGGTGCGCTGCTGGCCGTCCAGCACCTCGTAGGTCTCCTCGTCATCCTCGTTCTTGCCGGTCTTGCACCAGTACATGACGTTCAGCGGCAGCCCCTTGAGGACGGTTCGGATAACCTCGTCGCGCTGCTTGTCCTTGTACACGAACTCGCGCTGGTACGGGGGCCGGATGTCAAGCCGGTCATGGTAGCCGCGCACACCCTCCTCGTCATCATTGAAGTAGTCGTCCACCACTTCACGGACGGTGACCTTGCGTTGCTCAATCTGCATTATCGACTCCTTCGTCCTTGCCATTGGTCTTACTCGCGAAGCAGTCGAACGAGCCGCGCGGGTTCTTATTGCGAATAAGGATGCGAGCGTAAATCTGCACGTAGTACTTGTCATCCACGATGTAGTAGGTCTTCCCGGCCGGAGCCTCGGGGACCCGCAGGGAGGGGCCGTCGTTCAGTTTGGTAACGAGGGACCGCTTGCCGTTCTTATCAACCTGCGTCTGCTTGTCGTACTTTTTGCTCGCTGCCCCGAACCACGTTTTCGTGATGCCCAGAATCTCGAACTGGTCCGGGCTGTACTTATCGAGGAACGTGATGGGAACACCCATCACTCCTGCGTAGTCCTCCGGAATATCCTTTGTCACGCTCACATCTATAGCGTCGTAGTTGTCATAGCACGGGTAATCTTCCTCATTACCCGAGTAACGCTTCACGAGAATCATCTCCTCATGACGCTTCTTAATGTCAAGGTTCGTGAACCAGGAGATGTTCCCCATGGACCTCCACTTTTGACCGTCCTCGTCCTCCCAGTAACGCGTCGAACGAGGCTCGTAGTAGTCGGGGACCCTAAAGGCCATGTCTCCGTTGTTATTGCCCAGCCACATGCGGTTATCCTTCAGTAGCGGGAAGATTTCCTTATAGGTAATCGCGTTCTGGTTACCTATGATGATGAACTTCTTGTCATGCTCCATGAGTTGGGCCACGTACTCGCGGAACAATGAGAATGGTGGGTTCGTCACCACGATGTCGGCCTCATCCAGCAGCGCGACGCATTCCTTCGACCTGAAGTCACCGTTCCCCTCAAGCTCGGTGAGCTGGTTCTCCCCGTTCTCGAAGAGCTTCTTCACATCCACCATGTCGATGCCACCGTCACCGGTAGCGTCATGCACCGTGGTCACCACGGCCTTGTAGGGCTTGTTCCGTTCGGTCTCGTCGTGCTTCGAATCAGCGTCGATCACGTCGAAGAGCGAGAGCTGCTGGTTCGCGATTGGGGAACCCGTGTAGCACGTGGCGATGAGTTTCTTCAGTTTGAGCTTGTTGAAGTTCAGCACGAAGAACTTGAAGAAGTTGCTCTCGAACGGGTCATCGCAGTTGCACAGAACCGTCTTGCCCTTGAAGTGCCTGCGGTAGTAGCGCATCTCCTTCTCGATGTCCGTGGACTGGGTATAGAACTCATCCTCCTTCGCTTTCACCGCTGCCGTCAACGCGCTATTGCTATTACCGGCCATCAGGCACTCCTCCATCACTCACGAACCCGCACGGATCAATTGTCTTAATCCTAACAAGGAACACCAGAACCGGGATAACCCGACATACCCCGGAACCGCAGGAACAAGCCAAAAGGGACCACCACCGGGAACCAGGCACCGGCGACGCTGAAGAAGGAAAGAAAAACGAGCGCGGGTGGTCCGGGATTTAATCGTTAATCCCGGACCACCCGCGCCCGCGTTCTTTTCCTTTCCTCTCCTTGCCGTTGGTCGTCCCGCATTGGGCCGGAGCAGCAGGGCTGGTGGTGTTACTTGATGTACTCGTACTTGCGGAGGACGGGCGCTATCTCCGTGTTGTAGTAGTCGCGGAGCAGTGGTTTGAGGGCCTTCATTGCGGAGTGGACCGGCACGTTGTTGTAGATGGTCTTGCCGGTGATGGGGTCCTTGCGGCTCGTGTCTATCTCCGTGCCGATCTGGTAGACTCCGTAGGTGATGGCCGGGTCGTACTCGCGCGTTGCTTTGGCCGCTTCGAGGAGCTGGTCCCATTGGAGCAGGAGCGCTGCCTCGTCCGGGCCGGTCTGGAGCCTGGCAATGTCCGTGGCCGCTATGGTGGGGCCGTTCGTGGTGTCGAGGGTCAGCTCGTTGCGGTACTCCTCACCGTCGCTGCCGGTGAAGGTGACCATGTGGTTCTGCCGTTCGAGGCAGGTGAAGAGGAGGCATTTGAGGAGCCACTGGTCGAGCTTGCCGCTGCGGACGTCCCGCTCGAACTGGTCCTTGCCGTCAGCGCTCTTCATGATGAGGCCGCGTTCCGTCCATCCACGGTTATACGAGATGAAGCGGCTCGCGCAGAACAACGGCAGCTTCTCGAGGTAGTTGTCACGGTGCAGGTAGAACCCGTGCCCGTCGTACCGGCCGGCGGTGAGGAGGCTGGAGTGCAGCTCGGGGTTATCGAACCCGGCACCGTACACGGCCATGTAGCCGAGCAGGTCCTCCCCTTTCGCGGGTTTGCCGCTCGGCTTGCGGCTGGTGGTCTCGTACCCGTTCAGACCGGCAAGCACACCACGCCGGTCGGCCTCGGGTATCGGCCGCTTGTCGTAGTAGTCCGTGACGCGGCTATGCAAGCGCTTCACTTCAAGCGGCACGGCCGGCTTGAGGCAGTCGTTCCGTTCGTCGTAGTCGTACCCGTTGATGGTGAACCCGTCCATGTCGGAATCCTCATTGGACCAGAGGGCCACCATGATGCAAGCGTCGATGTTCGTGTGGAACCAGCGTCGGTTGAACCCGTACCCGTCGATGAACCGCTTGCTGATGAGGTTCTGTGCCTTCCAGTACTTCACCGGCGAGTACACGACGTAGCTGTCCGTGGGCTGACGGAGGTAGTAGTGGAAAGCGGACCAGATGAACGAGTTGCCGAGATCCTGAGCGGCCTGGATGCTGATGTCGGTCCCGCTGATGGCCTTCTTCATCTCCTTCACGACGTAATCGTTCCTCCACGTCGCGGTTCCCGATTTGCCCTTCGACTGGTGGTCCACACTCGTGGCCTCGCTGAACGGTGGGTTCTCGTACATGATGATGGTGCACTTCGGGTCGCGCACGTACCGCATCACCACCTCGTTCTCCAGGTAGGAGCGGCTCATCGCGTTCGCTCCACGGACGTTCCCGCCGGCCACGAACACGCTGCGGCTCGCGACGGGAGGGATGATGGCCCGCGTCCTCGCACCGAGCAGCTCCACCAGCACCTTGTACTCGTAGAACTCGATGGTGGAGAGCACGCAGTGACTCAGCTCCTCGTCCGTCATCCCCTTCTCGAGGTTCCCCGTGCCGGCGCACCGGTCGATGATGACGTAATCGTTCCCCTCCGGGACCCGCTTAATGGCCTCGCGCAGAAGCTCCAGCGACTTGTCCGCGTAGCACTTCGGGGTGTAAAACGCACCGAGGTTCTTCTTGCTCAGGTCATCGTTCAGCTTGTCCATGAGGTACTGGAACTCCACGTTCGTGGGTCCCTCGTAGGGGTAGATGTAATCCCTGAACGTGTCCGGGTTCCGTATCTCACCCTCGTCACCGAGGAACGCGTCCTTACGCGCGGCGGGGTTCAGCCGGTAGTACTCGCGGCCCCAACCCACGATGCAGTTCGCGTCAAGATGGATGCGCTCATAATCGTTCGTGCGCATCACGTCGATGAGACGCTGACGGTCAAGGTCGCTCGACCCGTAGTCCAGCCTTTCCCGGAACGGCCCGGCCACGAAACCATCATTGTTCTTCGACGCGGCACCCGAGTACACCCGCTCCACAAGCTCCATGTACCGCTTCGACCCGTACACGTAAGCCACCTCAGCGATGAGGTCGATAAGGATGATGTTCGCGGGCACCGGCCGGCCCTTCAAACGCTCCGCGGACAGGTACTTCACACACTGGGAAACCACCACGTTCAAATCCGGGATGCTCAGCTTGAACTCCAGCAGGTTCCCGCGAACCACACCATCCGTGTTGTCCCGCAGCACATCATCCACAGTCAAACCGGAATCCACCGAACCAAGGAACAAACCGTAGAACGCGATCTGACCACTACGCTCATCCGCGAAACCGGAAATCAAACGACCCGGCCCCGCGACCACCGGCGCAACACCACCAACAGGCATCACAAACCCCCTCACAAACGAACGGAAAACACGAGCCGAAAGGCCCGAACCGCGAGGGGCATATCCCAACAAGAACGGCAGGAAACCAACGAAACAAACACAAAACGCAACGCGACAAGCAACAAGAAAAAACAAGAAGCAAAGCACATGAATGGAAAAAGAGAAGAACATAATAAACTAGCGCGGGTGGTCCGGGATTTTACCAGCGCCGGGCGCGGGCTTACGCGTCTATTATTCATCGTCGGCTTGTACCGGCCGTGGGGCTGGTCATGCCTCAGGGTATTGCTTGAGCGTTTCCCGCGCGGTTCTGCGTACCCGTTCCGTGGGGTCGTTCGTGAGCTGCTTGATGCGTTCTCGGCTGAGGCCGCCGCTGCGGATCGCGGCTTCGCGCAGCCCGGACTGCGGGTCATCCCATTCATCCCATAGCTGCATGCCGGTTCCAGGCCAGATTCTGGTTTCGAGGAGCCTGCGGAACCAGTACTCGGTCGGGTCGGGTTCCGTGGTGCCGTACTCGCGGCTTGCCTTGTCCAGCTGTCTTTTGTTGAACCACCCCTCGCTGATGCAGCGTATGCCGGCCATGGTCCGTACCGCGTCGGATTCGTCGTGCTCGGCCATCCATATACCCTGATACGGCTTCAGGTTCGGGTTCGCAGCGAACGCGTACCTGACCATGGGGTCCCGGTCGTGGATGGGGGTCGGGTCACCGGCGTCGCTTCTGACGGCCATCGCCTGCCTGACCATCTCGCTGGGGTCGTTGAGGAGCCGCGACTGCTGGTCGTTGTCGAGGCCGGGGGTGGATGCGACGAGCATGCGCACCTCCTCGTCCGGGTTGTCTATCTGCCGGAGGACGTCATCGTGCGGCAGGAGGCCGTTCCTGATGCACAAGGCCATCACCATGCCGCTGCGTTGCGCGAGGCCGCGCACGTAATCCAACGGCAGGCCGGGGCCGATGTTCATGAGGTACGAGTCCCACGCGTCACGGTGCGATTTCGCGTACCCGTGCTCGTCAAGGTAGTCCTCCATCTCTATCTCGAGCGGCAGGTCCGGCTCCTCGTTCTCTGCCGTGAGTTCGGCAATGAGCCGGTCCTCGTAAGCGTCATTGGCCGCGTCGAGGCTATCGTAATGGCCCCCGTAGCGGCATGGCCTGACCGTGGCCGTGCAGCGTTTCGGTCCATCCGGAGTCAAATGGTAACGAGCCAAGGTGCACTCCAATCATCGAAGGGGAACGGGGAAGCGCTTCAACGCTTCACCACGGCATATCCATGCACGGAGCCGGTGCCGGTGAGCATCACGCACGGGGCCGGCCGGGTCAGCTTTGGATAACGCAAAAAACACATGGTTATCGGTTTGCTTTTTTGCAAAACCCTATAAACATGGCCGCCGCGCGGGGACCGGACGCAGAGCCGGTGACGGCAGCGAAGAAACGAGGAGGGGCACCGGCCGGCCATTCCAAGCCGGTCGATGCCCCTTCATCGGTAAGACACCGTCACTTGCCGTGCTTCACGGCAGGAGCAGGTGCAGGAGCAGCATGCGCGGGAGCGGAAGCAGAAGCAGGTGCCGGTGCGTGGATCTCACGCACGAAGATGGCCGAGAAATCGGCCTCAAGCAGGCACGCGAGGTTCCGCTTCGCGGTGGGGCCGGCGGCGAGGAGCGGCGCGAGATCCATGTGCGCCCGGCCCGTGGAGATACCCGCCTGGCGTCCACGCAGCCGCGCGGCGATACGCACCACGCGCGTGTTCTCCAGACCCTCACCATCATTGCCGGAGAAGTAATCCGCGACGGTGTTGATGACCTTCACCTCGGCAAGCTCGGGGTGAGCGAACCGCACCTCGTCGGTGGCCTCGCGCAGGGCCGCGAGCCTCGCGTCCACGTCAAGCACAACGTTATCGAAACGGTCCATCGCGTCAACGGCCTCCGGGTACGAGCGAAGCACCTGCGCGGCCTCCGGGGCCAGCAGACCATCGGCACCGAACAGACGCACCACGGACGCGTTCAGCTCATCCCAACCAAGATTGGGCTGCTGGAGCCGCGCAAGGGCAAGCACCTCATCACGCAGCGAATGGACCTCGGACAGCACGTCCGGGCTGGAGACATCGAAATACATAGCTAATCCCCTCTCAAACAGGAATGAATGAAACCCAACGACGCGGGGCGACCAAAACCCCGGACGACCCGGAACCAACCCCATCGTCACCACGCGCATATCCCGGCAGGAACGGCACGGGCGCGGACGGTACGGGACCAATGATTAAATCCCGGACCACCCGCGCCCGCTTGTTTGCCTTCTTTTTCTTGCCCGTGACATGCCGTGGTTGGTTTCCACGGTGTCCGTCGCCGGGCGTGTGCCGCGCATCGGTCATGCGTGTAACGGGTACCGAGCGTCATCGTTGCCCGTGGAGGGGCACGGTGCGCTTGACGCCGGTGGTGGTTTGGCTGAGAGCCGGTGCCGGGTTCGGCTCCGTGGCCAGCGGCACGAGGTCGCGGAACGGCTCGATGGGGATGCCCTTGTACCTATAGGCCCCTTCCCTCCTGCGATAGAACAGGTAATCGTGGTTGATGCCATTCACGGTCTGGTACGTGAGGAACCAGTCGGCATCGGCCTTGGCCATGGCATTGACGGTACGCTCCACCAGCCCCTCGCCGCCGGGCGTGATGAACCGCTGGGTGCTGTTCATCGCGTTCTCCACGAACGCGCGGTACGTGGCCTCGTCATCGTCCCGCGCGGGTTTCGCGTACTTCTTGTTGCGGATCACCTCGCGGCTCATCCCGCGCAGCTCCTCCAGTCCGATGGGACGCAGCGGCCATTCGGGACGGCTGCTCGACTCCGCGATGAAGCGGAGGAGCACCTGCGGGATGACGTGGTTCTCACCCTCACCGCTCATGCAGTTGCACATGAGCAGCTCGACGGCATCATAGACATCCCCGTCCATCGAGTAGCAGCCGCTGTAGTAAGCGCGACGCTCCCTCATCAGCCTGACGCTCAGGGACCCGTCACGCGTGAGGTCGCGGCCGGCTTTCGCGTAGACGTCCATCACGAACGCGGGGGCGTCGGAATCATCGAGGGCCGACGGCAGCTCCAGGTCCGCGTCGAGGAGATGGAGCATGAGCGAGCACCGCTTACGCAGCATGTGACCGACGACCTCACCGAACGAGTACGCGTGAAGCGTCCCGTCCCGCTTGTTGCAGGCCAGCGCGTACCGCCTCTCCTCGTCCGTGAGTTCGGGGAAGAGCGGGTCCTCGCTCAGCTGGGGCAGGAGCGAGATCGGCATGGCATCCACGTCATCCCCATAGAACGGAGGGTCATCCTCATCGGGAACCCGCGACGCGTGCTCGCTGACCCAACGCTCGGTCTCCTCCTCGCTGCCGAAGTGCCAGCGGTCATCCCCGAACGGGCAGTCATCCCCGGCATGGCAAGGCTCGGGCACCAGCAAAAACCGCGCAACGGCATTCTCGTCATCCGAGAACCGCAAATGCCAACGGGAACCGGCAGCGGAATCAATCCCAACCATTACTCATCACCTTTCCAACAAGACCGCTCCAACGCGGCCATAACAAGGAACCAACCACCAACGGCAAGCCCCACGCGGACATCCCCGGCCCGCGCACTAGAAACACTAAGGCCACTTTCGCAGTCCCGACGAACGGGTTTCAGGGAATTTTTTCCCAAGGCCGCGAAACGGCCCGACGCCCGGCGCGAACCCGATGACCGGCGACGATGCGCGCTGGGAATGATGAAAGAAACGAACGCGGGTGGGAACGGGATTTAATCGTTAATCCCGTTCCCACCCGCGCCCGCGTGCTTGTCCTTCTTCTCCTTTCCCCTGACTGGTGCTTCGCGTCTGGTGCGTCAGGCACGTTCGAGGTCGAAGACCTGCATGGTGCCTCCGGTCCAGTCACAGGTCTGCATCATGATGGGGGTCACCACTGCCGTGCCTCCGCTGACGACGGTCCTGCGGTTCTTCACGCGGTAGTCCACTCCACCGATGCGGATGACGTCACCGACATTCACGTCGAGCATCCACGCGCCGCCCTCGTTGTTGTGTACCGCGAAGTCTATCCAGGTACCCATGCCCCACGGGTCGGGGAAGTTCACCTGCACGAGACCGCCCTGGTCGATGGCCCACTGGCAGTCAGCGGGCTGGTTCCCGTTGCAGGTCCGAGCGATGCCGTGGTCAACGGGGCCGCTCGGTGCCGGGGCCGGTGCCGGAGCGGCCTGTGCTTGGTTCTGCGCCGGTGCCGGTGCGGCCTGAGCCTGAGCCTGCTGAGCGGCCGCCTGCCGCTGGGCCTGTGCCTGCCGAGCGGCTTCCGCTTCCTTCTCGCGCGCGGCCTGCTCCTCGGCTGCCTTCCTGGCCGCAGCCTCCTGCTCGGCCTTGACCCTGGCGGCCTCCTCCGCGACGCGCTGCTCCTCGGCACGCTTCGCGGCCTCCTCGCGGTTGTGCTTGTCGCGCACGGCCTGCGCTATACGCTTCTCGCAAGCGGCCGCGTCGTGGATGCTCATACCGTCGTGCAGGCAGTCCGGCACCTCCTCATCCGTGAGCGTCGTTCCCGTCTCACGCTCGGCACGCTCACGCGCGGACTCCACGACGAGCTTCGCACGCTGCCCCTCCGTGGTCTCACGCGCGGCCCCCATGCGCTGGTCCTGCTGAACGCTGGTCTGAGCGGCCACCGGCTCATCGGCCGCGTTGGCCATGACGGGCACGAACCCCGCGACGCGCAGCATCGAGGCAGCAAGCACCGAAGCGACGACGAACGACGCAGCGGACGCGATGCGGAACCCCTCAACCGCGTTCCCACGAGCCGCGTGCGCTCCCCTACGATTCCCAACCATGATTCATTCCCTTCAATCACCGGGCCGCCCCCGCGACCCGTTCCTTGGTTTGCATCATGTATCTAACCGGCAAAACCCCGCGGAACGGCCCGATCGAGGGGAAAACCAGAAAAAACCGGGATTTTTCCCAAAAAAGAAGAAGAACCACGCACGGGCCGACGACCACGGCCGGGACCCGTTACCGATGATGGTGAAGAGATGAGTAAACGAACGCGGGTGGTCCGGGATTTAATCATTAGTCCCGGACCACCCGCGCTGCTTTTTGCTTCTTCTTGTGTTGTCGCCTGTGCTTGTCTTTCATGACCGTGCGAGGTCATTTGCCGGTGACGTCCGTGATTGTGTCGGTCGCGGGCCGGTAGTCGTACCGGTACTGTGCTCCCGCGTTGTCGGTGATGGTGATGTGGATGACGGCCTGCCTGTTCCAGTGGAGCGCCGGGTTTCCGGTGAGGACCAGCCTCGCGTCGTCCGTGGTCTGGCCGGCCGCGAGCACGGGGTCGTTGCCCCTGAGCTCCTCCTTGCCGGAGTCGTGCCTGTAGCCGGTGGTGACGGTCGTTCCGTCGCTGCTGACGGCCTCGACGCTCATCACGTCGCTGAAGAGCGCGTCACGGTCCCCTGTGTTCCTCCATGAGCATCGGATGACGGTGAGGAGCCGCGGCTCGTGCTGGCTTTCCGCGTATGCCTCGTCGGTGCTGGCCTTCGTGCAGTCGAGCGCGTTGCCCTTCCCGTCCTGCTTCGCGGATACGGCCGGTGCCGTCACCGTGACGGTGCCGCTCCGGGTTCCATGCCCCGCGTCGGTGCCGCGCGTCGCGACGCTCACCGCGAGGAGGATGACGAGGAGCACCGCGAGCACGACCGTCAGGCCGCGCAGCACGCGCGCCCGTCGTCGGAGCCTCGCTGCCCTGTCGGCCACCGGCACCGTCTGTGCCTCGCTGTTTCGTCCATCCGCTTTGGGTCCGGCCATGCCCATCGGTGCCTCCTGCCTCGTCGCGAGCGGGGGCCGCTCCCCCGCTTCCTCGTCGGGGCATATCCGGGCACCACGGGCCGGCAGTGGTCCGTCTAATTCCTCGCAAAGTTCGCAAATTCGCAAAAAGCCCGCCGCGCATGGTGCGCGACGGGCCAAGAACGGCTCTATTCCGCGGTTTCGGAGGGGTTCGCAAACTTCGCAAAGTTCGCAAAAATCCTCGCAAAACATGTTAGAATCGGGATGTTCGCAAGGACGTTCGCAAAATCGAAAACCCCCGAGAAACGTTGGAACGACGCGGTTTTCGGGTCACTTGGAGACGTTGAACTTGAACTCGACGATGTCGCCGTCCTGCATCACGTAGTCACGGCCCTCCTGGCGGAGCTTGCCCTGCTCCTTGATCTCGGCCATGGAACCGTTGGCGGCCACGAAGTCGTCGTAGGAGACGATGTCGGCCTTGATGAAGCCCTTCTCGAAGTCGGTGTGGATCACGCCGGCGGCCTGCGGGGCGGTGAAGCCCTTGTGGATCTGCCAGGCGCGCACCTCCTTCACACCGGCGGTGAGGAAGGTCTGCAGTCCGAGGATGTCGAAGCCCACGCGGGCCAGCTGATCCAGACCGGACTCATCCAGTCCGGCGTCCTCAAGCATCTCGCGGGCGTCGGCTTCGTCGAGCTCGGTGAGGTCGGCCTCGAACTGGGCGTTGAGGAACACGGCCGGGGCCGGAGCCACGGATGCGGCCAGACGGGACTGCAGATCCTTGTTCTGCAGCTCGTCGTCGTCCACGTTGAACACGTAGATGAACGGCTTGGCGGTCATGAGGTGCAGATCGTAGACGCTGTCCTTGTCGAAGCGGCCCTCGCGGGCGGCCTTGTCGAGCGTCTCGCCGGCCTCGAGGATGGTCTTGGCCTGCTTGACGGCCTCGAAGTACTCGGGCTCGATCTTCTTGCCGCGCAGATCCTTCTCCAGCTTGGGCAGCGCGTTCTCGATGGTCTGCAGATCGGCGAGGATCAGCTCTGTGTTGATGGTGTCGATGTCGTCGGCCGGGTCGACCTTGCCGTTGACGTGCACGATGTCGTCGTCCTCGAAGGCGCGCACGACCTCGCAGATCGCGTCGGCCTCGCGGATGTTGGCGAGGAACTTGTTGCCCAGGCCCTCACCCTCGGAGGCACCCTTGACGATGCCGGCGATGTCGACGAACGTGACGGTGGCGGGCACGATCTTCTCGGTGTTCACGAGCTTGGCGAGCACGGGCAGACGCTTGTCCGGCAGCGGCACGACGCCGGTGTTCGGCTCGATGGTGGCGAACGGGTAGTTCTCGGCCAGCACGTTGTTGCGGGTCAGCGCGTTGAACATGGTGGACTTGCCGACGTTCGGCAGTCCGACGATTCCAATAGTAAGAGACATGGCTTCCAGTCTAAGGCCAACGCAGACAACGACTCCCGTTATCCCAACGAGGTATAATCAGGCAATCGCGACACACCAAAGTTTGGTTATAGGTATTATTGATTTGCTGATAGCACGTCATAACCACCATGCATAACGACTGGAGGAACCTCCATGCCTCGGATGTCTCGCAGAGACATGCCCCACATGCCGGAACGCCACTGTTCACAACGAAAAACAGACCTCGGCGCCATCGCATAGCACCGCTCGTCAAAGGTTTGATCCCGCTCGTCGCCCCATGCCGGTACCTCCGAACGACCATCGTCCGAGCCTATGGGCGTGCATGACGACGGAGAAAAAACCGTATTGTATTCACAGACGTTTCCGAGAGAAAACCCATGCAAATATTTTCGATTCCACACACGCCGCATGCGCGTTCACATGAGAGAGGAGGCATGCGATGAGCTGGGAGATCATCCAGCAGAGCCTGCCTCTGTTTGAGAAGGCATTCATCCTCACCCTGAAGCTGTCCGCCATCGCCGTCATCCTGGCCACGCTGCTCGGCCTTGTGGTGGCGCTCGCCCGCGACAGCCGCATCCCCGTGATCTCGCAGATCTGCGCCACGTTCGAGGAGCTGCTGCGCAACACCCCGTTGCTGATCCAGCTGTTCTTCCTCTACTACGGTCTGCCGTCCATCGGCCTGAAGCTCAGCGCCGAAACCTGCGCGATCATCGGATCCTCGCTGCTTGGCGCGGCCTACATGTCCGGCGCGTTCCGCGGCGGCTTCGGCGGCATCCCGAAGATCCAGCTCGAATCTGCCAGGGCGCTGGGCCTGTCGCCGTGGCAGATGATCCAGCACATCATCCTGCCGCAGGGCCTTGTGCGCAGCGTTCCCGCAGTGGCGGCTAACGCGATCTTCCTGGTCAAGGAGACCTCGGTGTTCACGGTGATCGCCGTGCCCGAGCTGACGAACACGGCACGTGATCTGATCGGCATGTACTACCGCACCGACGAATACCTGCTCGTGCTGGTGATCGCCTACGCGATCATCCTCGTCCCGATGTCCATCATCCTCACGCTTCTGGAAAGGAGGGTCCGTCGTGGCACCTTCGGCGATTGATCAGGCCCTCGTCCTCGCGGCGCAGCCCGGTTGGACGGTCATCTTCACGGGAGACAACCTCACCCGCCTGCTCGGAGGCCTGTGGACGTCGGTCAGCGTGGCCGGACTCGCATTGATCTTCGGCATTCCGCTGGGCATCGTGCTCGGCGCGCTGCGCATCATGCACAACCCGGTGCTGCGTGCGGTGCTGCGACTCTACCTCGAGTTCTTCCGCATCATCCCCACGCTGGTGATTCTGTTCCTCTTCTACTACATCCTGCCGCGCGAGATGGGCGTGCAGGTGGACGGCGAGACCATCGCCGTGGTGGCGTTCGGCCTGTGGGTGGCGGCCGAGATCAGCGACGTCGTGCGCGGCGCCCTGATCTCCGTGCCCTCGCATCAGGTGGACGCCGGCAAGGCGCTGGGCATGAACGGACTGCAGCTGCTGTGGTACGTGCGTCTGCCCCAGTCGGTCAACCTCATGATCCCGGCGACCATCAACCTCGCGGCCCGCGTGATCATGACCACATCCCTGCTGCTGCTGATCAGCGTGATCGACGTGATCACCGTCGGCCAGCAGATCATGGAGGCGAACCGCATGAGCCACCCGGACTCCGCGTTCTGGGTCTACGGATTCGTGTTCCTGCTGTATTTCATCGTGTGCTGGCCTCTGGCGAGGATCGCCCAGGCCCTGGAGAAGCGCGCCAAGGAGCGTAACAATGGCTGAACTTTCCGAAAACGTCCCCACCACCGCCGACGAGACCCCGCTGCTGTCCGTCAAGCATCTGCGTAAGGCCTACGGCGATCACGAGGTGCTCAAGGACATCAGCTTCGATGTGCCGCGCGGCAAGGTGTTCGTGCTGCTGGGGCCTTCCGGCTCCGGCAAGTCCACGCTCATCCGCTGCCTGAACGGCCTGGAGACCATTCAGGGCGGCACGATCGAGTTCAAGGGCAAGCCCGTCAGCGGCGCCGAGAAGGAGTGGCGCAAGCTGCGCACCGAGATCGGCATGGTGTTCCAGAGCTACGATCTGTTCCCCAACCTCACCGTGGCGCAGAACATCCTGCTTGGCCCGACCAAGGTGCAGAAGCGCGCCAAGTCCGAGGTGGAGCCGCAGATGGACCGCCTGCTCGCCGATGTGCAGCTGAGCGAATACCGCGACGCCTACCCGCGTGAGCTGTCCGGTGGCCAGAAGCAGCGTATCGCCATCGTGCGCGCGCTGACCATGAACCCCGAGCTCATGCTGTTTGACGAGGTGACCGCCTCGCTCGACCCGGAGATGGTGCGCGAGGTGCTCGAGCTCATGCTGCGTCTGGCCAAGGAGCACATGACGATGATCGTGGTGACCCACGAGATGGAGTTCGCCCGCCGCGTGGCCGACACCGTGCTGTTCCTTGAGAACGGCGTGATCCTGGAGCGCCAGTCCGGAGAGGACTTCTTCACGCATCCGGCCACCGACCGCGCCCGCAGCTTCCTGGAGAGCATGTCGCCCATCACGGACGAGGAGACCAGATAACGACCGCGCCGGTACGTACACCCCGCGTCCCATATCATTCAAAGTTTTTTGCAATCACGCAAATGAGAGGAATCCACAAGGGAGGAATCATGAAGAAACTCAAGAAGATCATCGCCGGCCTGGTGGCCGGTGCCGCGCTGATCTCGCTCGCCGCCTGCGGCTCGTCCAGCTCGGGCAGCAGCGACTCGTCCGCGTCCAGCCAGCAGGGCCAGACCGTCGAGCAGATCAAGAAGGCCGGCAAGATCCGCATCGCCACCTTCGGCGATCTGCCGCCGTACGGCTACGTGAAGAATGACGGCACCCGCGCCGGCTATGACGTGGCCTTGGGCAACAAGCTCGCCGAGGATCTTGGCGTGAAGGTCGACTGGGTTCAGGTGAACGCCGACGGCCGTGTGGACGCCCTGAAGTCCGACAAGGTGGATCTGGTGCTCGCCAACTTCACCGTGACCGACGAGCGCAAGCAGGTCGTGGACTTCGCCAGCCCGTACATGAAGGTGTCGATCGGCGTGGTCTCCCCCGAGTCCGCCAAGATCACCAGCGCCGACCAGCTCAAGGGCAAGAGCCTGGCCGTGACCAAGGGCACCACCGCCGAGACCTACTTCACCCAGAAGTACCCGGACGTGAACCTGCAGAAGTACGATTCCAAGACCCAGCAGTTCCAGGCCTTCAAGGACGGCCGTGTTGACGCCCTCGCCGACGACAACACCTACCTGTACGCCTGGGCCAAGGAGAACCCGGGCTACACCGTGGGCGTGAAGACCCTCGGTGAGGAGTCCACCATCGCCCCGGCCGTGAAGAAGGGCAACGCCGATCTGCTCAAGTGGGTCAACTCCGAGATCAAGACCCTCACCGACAACGGCTTCTTCGAGCAGGCCTACCAGGACGAGCTCGCCCCGTCGTTCACCGACGACATCAAGGCCGAGGACGTCATCATCACCAAGTGAGGCTGATGATCCTCCTCAGATAAGCGTTCGGCTTCGGCCGGCGATGTGAGAAAACCAAACGGTCCGCGTGCGGCGATTGTCGCGCACGGACCGTTTTTTCGTAAGATTCGGTCACAAGGTCCCGTCACAAGGACTAGTCACAAAGACCAGTCACAGCAGACCATCAAGATCTCCGCGGTTCAGCGCCTCCTCGTACAGGTGGCGGAACACGGTCGTGCCATGGTGCACGCCGTCGTGCTCGAACTCGTTGGTAACCCACGCATGAGAGCGTCCTATGCGGGAAAGCGTGTCGAGCTGCATGCCGGAGTCCACGTACATGTCGTCAAAGTAGACGGCGGACTGCAGCGGCACCTCGTTGCGCGCCAACTGGTCGGCGTCGTAGATGCGGCCGAAATGCGTGTCCTCCATGAGCACGTCCATGGCAGGGCGGAACGGCGCGAGCGAACTGTCCTCCTCGAACATCCACGGCAGGGCCGCCTCGCCGGTGAACATGAGCGGGCGGGCGTCCACGGCGAACTCGGGATGTCGCTGCAATTCCGCCCACGCCGCCCAGCGGATCGGCCGGTCCAGCTCGCCGTCCGCGTAGATAAACTCCTGCAACGGCCAGTAGAGCGGACGCCCGTACGAGGAAGTACGGGCCAGCACGTCCATGGCGAAGCCGGTGGACAGCATCGGCGCCTCCCCCGACGCGCCGGGCTCAACGCCGTCGACAAACGCCTGATCAATCAGCCAATGGAGCCGCTCGAAGCTGGGCTTCATGCCGAAGTCCGCCCCGAGCATCTGCAGACGACGCACGGAGAACGGGTCGCCGTTGGGCAGTCGCATCTCTCCCCCGGCGAGCAGGTCGGCCACGGCGGCCACGCGCTCACGGTCCTGCGGATAGCGCTCGTAGTACTGCTCAGTCTTGCTCATCATGCGCGGAACCGTATGCGCGTAGACCTCGGCGGCGCTGGTCGGCACGTGCGGGATGCCGCCCGTGGTGAACGACGCCGCCAGTCCACGCGGGAACAGCGACAGGTAGGTGAGGGTGAGGAATCCGCCGTAGCTCTGGCCAAGACTCACCCACCGCCGTCCGCGGAACTCGGTGAGACGCAGGTATTCGAAGTCGCGGATGATGGAGTCGGCGAGGAACCGCCTGAGATGGCCGGCCGCCTGGCGTGCGTTCATGCCTTCGATCGAACGCGGCTCCACGCGCGTGGAGCGTCCGGTGCCGCGCTGGTCGGGCAGAATCACACGGAAGTGTCGTATCGCCTCGGCGATCCATCCGTCGTCGTCGGGCCCTGTCGGCCGCGGGCACTGACCGCCGGGGCCTCCCTGCAGAAAGACGAGCAGCGGCAGATCGTCGTGCACATGTTCGGGCGCGCACAGCACACGGTAGAACAAGCCGATCGAACCATCGTCGCCGCTCTCGTCGAATCCCGATCTCACAACATCCAACGGATCCCGTCCACGCCAGTCAAGCGGCACTTCGATGGCGTGGTCCTCCACCACCAGTCCGGGCACATGATATTTGGCCAGCAACGTCATCGTGCATCTCCTTGCTCGTTGCTCATGTTCGTCGCCCCCATCCTCGCACACGCATATGTCCGCATGCCGCAACGAATCGTTCCGTGGCACGATGTCGCGCACGGCGTCCGCCGACTAGTGTGGACTGAATGAAATGGTTTTCGGGTATGGGCACTGCAATCGCCACGCTACGCCGGGCGGTCACGCCGCAGTTCGGCGACATCGACAATCGGGTGCTCATTCCGGACGCGCTGATCGCCTTGGTGTTGACGACATTGTGTGCGGTCAGCATCACCTACGGCACGATGCAGGACGGTCTGCTGTTCCATTACATGGACGACGCGGCGGTGGTACGGTTCTGGACGTGGATATACGGACTGCCGTTGATATTCCGCCGGCGACTCCCCCGTGCCAGCGCTCTGGCGTTCGTACTGCTTTGCCTGGTGCAGCTGGTGTTCGGCCCGGCGCTGGTGCTCAGTAACGGGTTCGCGCTGATGCACGTCTACACGGTGATCGTGTACGGCGAGCGCGATACGATTCGCCCGTTCATCGTGGTGGCGGTCGGTATGACGTTGATCGCCGCCGGGGTCAATACGAGTGTGCAGGCGTTCGGTCCGTTGGCGGTGTCGGCATGGCAACGGTATACGCTGGCCCCTTACGATTGTCTGATAGCCGATGGAATGGTCGACATCTCGACCTGCAGCCGTCAGATGCGGATGAATTTTCTCTGGATGTTGGTCATGATTGCGGCACCATTGGCCGCGGTGATCGTGATGGGCTACTGGCAGCGGGCGAGACTGTCGACGGTGCGGATGATGAGGGAGCGCAATGCCGCGCTGGAGGCGCGTCAGGAGGAGGAGACCCGTATCGCCGCGCTTGCCGAGCGGGCTCGTATCGCCCGTGACATGCATGACGTGGTGGCGCATACGCTGTCGATCATCATCGTGCAGGCGGATGGCGGGCGGTTCGCCGGAGCGAATGATCCGAAGCTTGCCCGGTCCACGATGGAGACGATCCGTCATGAGAGCATGCGCGCGTTGGGCGACATGAGGCGTCTGTTGGGCATCTTTGGTTCGCCGGGCGGTCATTCCCCCACCGGCGCCACCGAGTCGCATGCGCCCGGTTATGCGGATGTCGCCGGTCTGATCAGGCAGGCGGATTCGCCGTCGTCGGATACGCATGTCACGCATACGGTCGTGGGCACGCCGGAGCCCGACGAATTGGGTACGTTGGCCGCGAGTACGGTCTATCGTGTGGTGCAGGAGTCCCTGACCAACATCCGCAAGTATGCCGGCCCCGGGGTGAACGTAAGTGTGGAGGAGCGCTGGTCCGCGGATGGGCTGCGTATTCGCGTGACCGATGACGGCCGGGGGCTGGCGGCGTCCGCGGATGGTCACAAGCCTGGCTATGGTCTGATCGGCATGCGTGAGCGTATCGATTCTTTGGGCGGATCGTGCAGTGCCGGGCCTCGTCTGGGCGGTGGATTCGCGGTGGACGCGTTCATTCCCTTCCATGGCGAGCCGCGATCGGTTCCTCCGAACCGGCATCGGACGGCAGCCGACGGCCCCGGCAGCATGTCTTCCTCAGCGGCGTCCACGACGACGGCCACCGGGAATCTCACGGGGTCGAGCGTGCCGTCCGACGCGCCGACTCCGAACGCCGTCAGCGGGTTCAAGCAGCTGGTTATGGACCGTTACCGCGGGTTCTTGCGCGCGATGCGTCAGCTGGGTTCGCTGCCGGATTCGCCCGAATCCTCCAAGTTCAATGTGATCGAACGGGTCTCGCAATGGACGGAACGACACTATCTGATCATGGATACCGTATACGTGGCGCTGATTCTGCTGCTGTTCGGCTCGCCGAGCGCGGGGATCTGGGTGTCGAACGCCGACGGCGGCATCCTGTCGTCCGTCGAACCGGGCACACCGATCTGGGCGTGGTCGAATATCGGCGTGGTGCTGCCGTTGATCTGGCGTAGACGTTTTCCGCAGGCGAGCGCGGCCGTGTTCGCGGGACTGACGATTCTGCAGCTCCTGTTTCTGCCGTGGCTCACTGTGGCGGCGATGATATCGGTGTATTCCGTGTATTCGGTGACGTTGTACGGGCCGCGTACGGCGAAGCGGTGGACGATTCCGCTGATTGGTGTCGGTTCGGTTCTGTTCGCCATGAAGGTGATGCCGTCGGCGGCCTACGAGATTGGCACCGTGATTCGTGCGATCGTGCTGCTTTCCGAGGGACGGCTGATGGATATCGTGCGGTCGAGTACGACGATGAGCGGGGCGTCGGCGATGCTGGCGATGGTCGTGTATGCGATCGTCACGTTCGTCACGCTGATGGGTGCGATGGCGGCCGGCATGTGGTCGCGTTCTCGTGGGTCGAACATGTTGGTGCTGCAGGCGCGTGAGGAGGCGCTGCGTGACGAGGAGCGCAAGCAGAAGGTGTTGGCTGCGAATATGGAGCGCGATCGGATCAGCGCGAACATTCAGACCGATGTGACCGATACGCTGCTCGGTGTGATCGGCAAGGCCGACGCCGGTCTCCGGACGCTTGATGCCGGGGACGCGGACGCGGCGACGATCATGGCCTCGTTCGAGGGCATCGCATCCGAGGGGCGTGCCGCGTTGAAGCGCATGCGGCAGTTGCTGGGCGTGTTGCGTGAGACCGGGTTCAGCGACGAGACGACGTCCGCCGAGGGAATGCGATTGGCTCCCGCGGTTTCGTTGGATGAGCAGCTAGAGTTGAAGCGGTGAGCCACGACCGTGGCATGGACAGGCAAGAATGGTGATGGAGGAGATGCGGAGATGAGCGACGCGAACGGCGTGAGTGGAACGTCGGGAGAGCACGGCACGGATGGGCCCAGCCGTATCAGCGTGGTGATCGCCGATGATCAGGAGCTGGTGCGCGCCGGGTTCGCCATGGTGATCGGGTCGCAGCCTGATCTTGATGTGGTGGGTCAGGCCGGCGATGGCGCGCAGGCCGTGGAGCTGGTACGACGACTGCACCCGGATGTGGTGCTGATGGACGTGCGCATGCCCGGCATGGACGGTATCGAGGCGACCCGTCTGATCACCGAGAATTCCGGCAATGGTTCTTCATTGACCCGTGTGATCATCCTGACGACGTTCGATCTGGATGAATACGTGATGGCGGCGATCCATGCCGGCGCCTCGGGATTCCTGCTCAAGGACACCGAACCGGAGTCGCTGCTCAATTCAATCCGCACGGTCTATCAGGGCAATGCGATCATCGCGCCGTCGGCCACCAAGCGGCTGATCGAGAAGATGAGCCAGTCCGGCGATGCGACGGCGAACAATCCCGCGCGTCAGGTCTCCCCCGCACCGCAGGCCACATCGCAGGCCACACCACAGGCCACTGCGTACACGGATCCGGAACTCGATCTGCTGACGGAACGTGAGCGCGAGGTGCTGATCGAGATCGCGCATGGGCTGAGCAATCAGGAGATCGCCGACAAGCTGTTCGTCAGTCTGCCCACCGTCAAGACGCATGTGGCGCATATTCTTGCGAAGATCAACGCCCGTGACCGTGTGCAGGCGGTGGTCTTCGCCTATGAGAACCATCTGGTGTGATCGCACCATCGTGAGCGCGTCTGATCGAGCCGGTCGGTCATCAACGCGGCTGAGAGAACGGCGGGCGTCGTCCCTGAAATTGACGATGCCCGCCGTTTCGCATCCGTAGACGCGTCGTGCGGGCACCACTTGTGTGTTGCGGTTCTTCTCTTAACCGTTGTCTCTGATTATGGGCGGTGAATCTGAACGGAAGCTCACCGTCACGTTGATGTTCGGGAACAGTTCGGTGACGTTTTGCGGTGTGCCACGAGGTTCGACTCGTGGCACGATGGTCCGGCCGGCCCGTCAGGCCTCGGCGAGCGCCACGACCGGCGGGGTGCGCACGGCACGGCGGGCGGGGGCGACGCTGGCTGCGAGCGCGGCCACGGCGGCTACGATCAGCACCACGACCGCAGTTCCCCATTCGATCGGATATTGCACGGTGCCGTATCCGGTGAACACCATGGTGGAGCCCACCCATCCGAACAGCGTGCCGAGGATGATGCCGACTACGCCGGAACTGAGCGAAATGAGCAGTGCTTCGATCGCCAGCGAGAGCCGCAGCTGGCCGCGGGTCATGCCGATGGCGCGCAGCGTGGCGGATTCGCGGGTGCGTTCGATCACGGACAGCGACAGCGTGTTGGCCACGCCGACCAGTGCGATGAGCACGGCCACGGCGAGCAGTGCGACCAGCACCATCATGAGCATGTCGACCGTCTGCTCCCATTGCACGCGTTCGGCGATGGATCCGGTCACGTTCACGCCGTCCAGGGTACTGACGGCGTCCTTGACGGAGGAGAACAGGTCGGCAGCGGAGACGGTGCCGTCGGACTTCACCCAGATCTGCGTGTCGGTCTTGTCGCCCATGATCGTGTCGAGCACGGTCGGGTCGACGAGTGCGGTGCCTGCGTAATCCGAGGAGATGACGAAGCCTGACTTGTGCGCGGTCAGCGTTTTCTCGCCAGCCGTGGCAAAGTCGCCGTCGGGTCCGAACGTGCCGAAGCGTACGGTCACGTCGCTGCCGTCCCTGATCGGATTGTCGGTGTCTCCCATCTTGGACATCATTTCGATGCCGTTCGGCTCGATGGCGTGCATGCCGGCACTGGAGTTGAGTACGGTCCGACGCTGGGATTCGCTTAGTCCCGCAACCTGCACGGTGACGTCATGGCCCTTGCCGTTGTTGACGCTCGTGCCGTCGTTCCACTGCGCCATGGCCACGCGCACCGGTTCGGCGGCCTGAACGCCGTCGACCTTGGCGATCTTCCCGGCGACGGTGTCGTCGAGACCGGTGCCGGTGACGACGAGGTCCACACTGTAGCGCGAGTCGAGCGCGTCGGCCATGGTGGCCTTGGCGCTGGCCGCGCCCGTGCCGATGCAGGAGACCAGGGTGACGCCGATGAGCAGTGCGGCTCCGGTGGCGGCCACGCGACGCGGATTCTTGCGGATGTTGGCTGCGGCCACGGTGGCTGACGGCCCGGCGTGGGATACGATCGAACCGATTCCGGAGAGCATCCATGGCATCCAGCGGGCGGCCGAGAGGAGCAGCCCGAGGAAGGTCAGGGCGATGCCGCCCATGGCCATGAGCAGCGGAGCGGCGGAATTGTCGATGAGCGGGTGCCCTCCGGTAGCGGTCACATGGTTCTGCCAGAGAGCCACGCCGACGGAGGCCAGTCCGCAGACCGTCAGCAGAATGCTGCAGACGATGCGGAGAACGCCGGAACGCTTGGCGTTCACGAGCTCCATGGGTCGCAGCGCCTCCAGAGGGGTCACGCGGGTGGCGGAGCGTGCGGAGCCGACGGCGGCGATCATGGTCACGGCCATACCGAACGCGATCGGCACCAGGAACGCCTCAGGACTGGGGATCATGGCGAAGACCAGTCCGTTGAGGTTTGCGCCCGCGGCCTGCATGACGCCCATGAGCCCGAAGGCAGCGCCCACGCCCAGCGCCGAGGCGAGGAATCCGAGGATCGCGGCCTCGACGATCACCGAACGGTACAGCTGTCCCTTCTGCGCGCCGATGGTGCGCAGCAGCGCCAGGGTGCGGCGCCGCTGGGCCACAAGCACCTGGAAGGTGTTGCCGATCACCAGAGCGGCGACGAACATGGCGAGCGTGCCGAACGCGAGCAGGAACGTGGTGATGATGCCGGTGCCGTCACGGCTCATGGATTCCATCTGCTTGTCGGCGTATTCGTGGACGCTGAGCACGGTGAGCTTGTGCGGCAGCAGGCTCCTGATCTGGTCGAGCACGGCGGTGTCGGTGGAGCCTTGGGGAGCATGGATGCGCAGATAGACGGCGTAGGCGGGCACGGCGCCGAATCCTTGGTCCTCGTAGCCGTCCATGGTGGCGAAGTCGCCGTCCATCATGGCGCTGGCGCCACCGTAGCTGGAGAAGGCGCCGTTGTCGTCACGGGTCAGGCCCACGATCGTTTCGTCCAGTGTGGCGGCCTGCTCGCTGGAGCCGAACATGGCGGAGTTGTCGACGTTCACGGTGTCGCCAACGGACACGCCGAGTCGTTTCGCCATGTCGTCGGGGATGGCGATCTCGCCGTTCGCGTTCGGCCATCGTCCCTGGGTCAGGGTCATCGGCATGACCGCGGCGCCGCTTGCCGTGGGGATCATGTACGTGGTGGAGTGTCTGCCGGAGTCGTTGCTCACCTGCACCGATGCCGCGGCGTAGACGCGCACGCCGTCGACGCCGTCGATCGACTTGAGCTTGTCGAGTTTGAAGTCGTCGACGGTTCGGGAGGAATAGATGTCGTCGGCGGCGCCGGCGTTGACCACGTAGTTCGCGTCGCCGAATCCGGCGGTGATCTGCCGGCGCATCGAATAGTCGAGCGTGTTGCCGAACAGGAAGGTGCTGGAGATGAACAGCGTGCCGATGAGGATGGCGATACCGGCCGGGATCAGCATGCGGGCGCTGCGTTTCATGAGTTGGATGGTCAGGGACAGCATGGGTCTTCTCGTTTCCTTGTTCCTCGTGAGCGGTCGTCTCAGTAGGCCATGGCCAGTGCGGCGGCGCGCTGACGCTCCTGCATGAGCAGCGCGTTCATGCGTTCTGCCGTGGGTTCGGGTTCGTCGGCCACGATGCGCCCGTCGGCGAACACGATGGCCCGGTCGGCGTAGGATGCGGCCACGGCGTCGTGCGTGACCATGATGATGGTCTGGCCGAGTTCGCGCACGGACCGTTTGAGGAAGTCGAGCACCTCGGCGCTGGAGACGGAGTCGAGGTTGCCGGTGGGCTCGTCGGCGAACACCACGCTGGGCCGTGTGATCAGGGCCCGGGCGATGGCCACGCGCTGTTGCTGGCCGCCGGACAGCTCGTTGGGACGGTGGTCGAGACGCTGTTCGAGCCCGAGCGTGCGGACGAGCGTGCGCATCCAGACGCGGTCCGGCTTGGCTCCGGCGAGGGTGAGCGGCATGAGGATGTTCTGTTCGGCGGTGAACATGGGCAGCAGGTTGAAGCTTTGGAAGATGAATCCGATGCGCTTGCGGCGCAGGAGCGTCAGCTGTCGGTCGTTCATGGCGGTCAGGTCCTCGCCCTGCAGCAGGATGTGTCCGCCGGTGGCGGAGTCGAGGCCGGCGAGCGTGTGCATGAGCGTGGATTTTCCGGAACCGGACGGGCCCATGATCGCGGTGAACTTTCCCTGTTCGAAGCACACGTCCACGCCGCGCAGCGCGTGTACCACGCTATCGCCTTCGCCGTAGTCCTTGGTCAGTCCGATGGCTTCGATCGCCACCGGCATGCGGTTCGTCCGAGATTCACCGGTCTGGTTTCCAAGCGTCGGCTGGGCGGTCGTCTGCTGACCGGCATCGTATGTGTGTCGTCCCATCATCGTTCTCCTTCGGTTCTCGCAATTGTTCTGATACCGGTAACAATATGGGGATCGACAGGGCAATCCCATCGTGCGCGGGACCGAAAAACGCAACGGCGGCCGTCATCCCGAAGGACGACGGCCGCCGTATGAGCGTGCCATGCATCGGCCTTGAGGCCGATACCTGGTATGAGGGCCGATCGGACGACCGGCCCCGCCTACTTGCGTACCGTTCGCGTGCGCTTGGAGCGGATACGGAACGCGCAGACCAGCGCCACGTAGGCAGTCGCGCAGATCACGATCATGGCGGCGAAGGTCCACGCGCCGCCCACCGCCGTGGCGTGCGCGAACCGGGGCGTCCCCTCGGCGCCCGCCCCGGCCTGTGCAATGGTGAGGATGGTAGAGAACAGGGCGGTGCCCGCCGCGCCGCCGAACTGGAGCATGGTGTTGAAGATCGCGTTGCCGTCGGGGGCGAACTCGTGCGGGATCTGCGAAAGCGCGCTGGTCATGATGTTGGAGAAGCCCAGCGCGTAGCTCAGACCGAAGATGAAGTAGAAGCCGGCGAGCAGCGCGGGGGTCAGGTGCATGGAGAACGCGAGCAGCAGCACCGGTCCGATGATCGCCACGGCGAACGCGGTGAGAATCGGGCGGGTGGGACCGAACCGGTCGTAAAGCATGCCGCCCACGGGCGCGAAGAACGCGCCGATCAGCGCGCCGGGCAACACCAGTGCACCGGCGAGGAACGCGTTCGTGCCGAGCGAAAGCTGCGCCAGATTGGTGATCACGTAGCCGAAGCCGATGCCCACGATCGGCAGGATCGTGTAGGCGATCAGGTGCAGGAGCACCACCGGGTCGCGCAGAATTCCCAGTCGGATCAGCGGAGAGAACGAGCGCTTGGACGAGTATCCGAAGAACAGGAGCGAGAGCACACCCACGACCAGGCTGGCCACGGCGAAGACAGCCGCATGCATGTACGACTGGCCGGAGACGGCGGCACCGGCGGCCACGCCAGCCTGATTGAGCGCCATGACCAGACCGCACAGGCCCAGCACGATGGCCAGGAACTGCAGCGGGTTGAGCCGAGCCTCCTGGGTCGGCTCCTTCTGCTCGATGCAGCACAGTCCGATGACCAGCGCGATCAGCATGATGGGGATCACGATCACGAAGATCGCGCGCCACGGCAGCACGCTGGAGACGGCGCCTCCCACGGTCGGACCGATGGCCGGCGCCACGGTGATGACCAGCGAGCCGACGCCCATGAGCCGTCCGATCTTCGAACGCGGCGACTGTTCGAGAATGATGTTGATCATCAGCGGCGTGGCCACGCCCGAGCCCATGCCCTGGATGATGCGGGCGATGATGAGCACGGGGAACGAATGGCCCACGATCATGATGAGCGAGCCGGTGATCGCGAGGATCACGGCAGCCACGAAGATGCCCTTGAGCGGGAAGCGGCGCTTGAGGTACGAAGAGATCGGCATGGTGGCCGACACCACCAGCAGGTATACGGTGGTGATCCACTGCACGGTGGACGTGCCGACGCCGAGCTCCTTCATGAGTTCGGGGAACAGCACGGTCATCACCGTTTCGGTGAGGATGCCGATGAAGGCGAGCGATCCCACGGCGACGATGGCGCCGATGAGTCTGGCGGGAATCCTCTCATCCGCCGGAGTCTGCCGGCCGCTCGCCGGATCGTTCCTCTGCGACGCGTCGTTTTCCTTGATATTCGTATCGTTCGTATTGGTAGACAACATGGTGTTCTGTTGTGTCTTCACTGCGAAACCATCCTGCGGGCCGCCCTCCGGCCCGAATCTGCGTTCTGTATTGTGCACGCCGAGTCTACCAACACTGCCGTGACAACCTTCCTACTTCGCCGCGGCCCCTGCCGCCGCCTCCAGTCCCGCGGTCAGATCGACCGGATGGCCGAGTTCGTTAAGCGCCGACCCGAACGCGCCCAGTGCGGTAAGTACTTTCTGCAGGCTTGCCGTGTATCCCATGTGTCCGATGCGGACGAGCCTGCCCGCCTCCTCGCCGAGTCCGCCGGAAATGTGCAGACCGTACCGATCGTCCATGAGACCGCGCAGCACGGTGTCGTCGATGCCGTCGGGCACCGCGACCGCGGTCACCGAGTTGGCCATGTTCGCCTCGTCGTCCACCCACAGGTCCAGTCCCATGGCACGGATACCGGCCCGTGTGGCACGGGCGGCGGTCGCGTGGCGGGCGATCACGGCGTCCACGCCTTCGCTCATCACGATGTCGAGCGCGGCCTTGAGCCCGTAGATGCTGGAGATCGGAGGCGTGTAGGGCACGTAGTCGCGCTCCACCCACGACCGCCACGGCAGCAGACATAGGTAGGAGCGCTCGTAGCGGCCGGTTTCGGCGATCACGCGGCGGGCGCGCTCCCATGCCCGGTCGCTCACCGCCACCAGCGACATGCCGGGCGTGGATCCCAGGCACTTCTGTGGTCCGGTGACGCACACGTCCACGCCCCATTCGTCGAATCGCACGTCGGAGCCGCCCACGCCGGACACGGAGTCGACGATGGTCAGCACGCCGCGCTCGTGGCATTCCCTGCAGATCGCCTCCATCGGGTTCTCGGAGGCGGATGGGGTCTCGGAATGCACGAATGCCAGCACCTTCGCATCCGGGTGGGCGTCGAGTACGGCACGCACCTGTTCGATCGTCACGCTGGTGTTGTATGGCACGGCCACATCCACCACGTCGCCACCGTAGCCGCGCAGCACCTTCGCATAGCCGGCACCGTAGTACCCCGACGCCAGGTTGATGCACACGTCGCCCGGTTCGACCAGATTGTAGGCGGCCATTTCCAGTCCGAGAATGGATTCACCCTCCACCGGCAGCACGCGCGTCGTGGTACGGAACAGCGCGGACAGGTCGTCGCTCACCGATCGCATGAGGTTCACGAAGTCATCGGTACGGTGGTGCACCATCTGCGTACCCATGGCGGCGAGCACCTGCGGATAGATGGAGCAGGGGCCGGACGCCATCGTAAGTTCGGGGACATGGGGTCTGAATGCATAGGTCATGGTCATTGTCCTTTCATCTGACAGTCATATGTCGCCGATGCCGCGAACCGTCCGGACAATCTCATTCCGAGGCGACGGCGTCGAGCACGGGCTTCTTCAGCGCACGCCCGGCCGGCTGCACGCTGGCGAGCAGTCCGACCAGGATCGACAGCATCAGGAACACGCCCAGCTGCCCCCATGGGATGCTGAGTACCTCCAGTCCGTTGTCGCCGTACACGGCGCGTATCACCACGCCGGCGCCCACGCCCGTGACTAGGCCGAGCAACGTGCCGAACACGGAAATGATCGCCGCCTCGATGGCCAGCATTCCACGCACCTGGGCGCGCGACGTGCCGATGGCCCGCAGCAGGCCGATCTCCTTGGTGCGTTCCGACACCGACAGCGCCAGCGTGTTCACGATGCCGAAGATCGCGATCACGATCGACAGCGCGAGCAGCGCGTACAGGATGATGAGGATCTGGTCGACCATCGAGCTCATCGTGGACTTGTAGTCCTCACGGTCGAGCACCGACAGCACGTAGTACGGTTTGACGGCCTTGACCAGCCGCTTGCGCAGCGCCTCGGTGTCGGTGCCCTTCCTGGCGGCAATGAATAGCTGGATCGTGAACATGGTCTGCTGGTCGGCGAGTTTTTCGGCGGTCTCGTCGTTCATCAGCACCATCGTGCGGTAGATCGAGTTCGAGATGATCGCGCCGACCTTCACCTTGGTACGCGTGGTCTCGCTCTTGGTGCGGATCAGCGTGGACGGATCCACATTCTGCGCGTCGGTGATCGTCTGCTGCGCCTCGGCGGCCTTGGCCTGTGCGCCGGCGGCATCGCCGGAGGCCGCCAGCTGCTGGGCCTCCTGCTGTAGGGCCGTCACCTTCGCCTGTGTCTGCGCCTGCCAGTCGGCCTGCGCCTTGGCGGTGGCCTCCTCGTCCACGCTCACGCGCTCGCCGGTCATGGTCACGGTGTCGCCGACCTGCCATCCGCGGTCCTTGGCGATGGTCTCGCCCACTACGAGCTCGCCGTCGCGCAGCGCCTTGTTCGCGTCGCCGGACATGGTGACGGGAGCGAACACATCGGTGAATAGCGACGGCTGTTCGGCGAACGACGTGCCGCTGATGCGTTTGCCGTCGTATTTGATGTTCATGAGCATGCGGCTGGTCGACACGGACTTGACGCCGTCGACCTGTTTGACCGCCTCCACGGCCGCATCAGGAATCTGACCGTTGGCGGCCGATGAGACCGCAAAGTCCGATTTGAGTCCTGTGTCGACGATGCCGGCCACCGACGCCTTGGCGGATGCGGCCACCACCGACAGGCAGCTGACGATCGCTACGCCCACGAACAGGGCGGCAGCCGTGTTCGCGGTGCGCCGCTTCTGCCGGGACAGGTTGCGCATGGCAAGGCGGCCGGTCACACGGAAGACTAGCGACGGCAGGAAACCGAGCACGACACCGGCAGGCTGGACCAAGGCCGGGGCGAGCACGATCACGCCGATGACGATGAGTCCGGCTCCGATGCCGAGCGGCCAGCCTGTACCATACCGGTCGGCGAGCGCATTGAGCGGTCCGATGGGCGTGGGGTCGCCATCGATGGTGGCGATACGCCAGCAGAACAGCCATGCCGCCACGCCGAGCACGACCATGATCGTGCCGGTCACGGCGCGCGGGCGCACCGGCTTCTCCGGGTTCACGGTCTCGTTCATCGCCTGGATGGGCGGCGCCATGGCGGCTCTGCGCGCGGGGAGGGCCGCGCCGATGAAGGTGACGATTACGCCGACCAGCAGGCCGACGAGCATGTCGGTCGGGCTTGGGCTGGCGGCTCCGCTCAGCGGTGTACCCAGTTTCGTCATGCCGAACACGATGAGCCGGACCATGCCCCAGCCCAGTCCGATGCCCGCCGCGGATCCGACGAGGCCGAGCAGCAGCGCCTGAATGATCACGGTGGAGAACACCTGCATGGGCGAGGCGCCGACCGATCGCAGCAGCGCATAGCCGCGCATGGATTCGCGCACGATCATGGAGAACGTGTTGGCGATGATGAACGAGCCGACGAACAGCGCGATCACCGCGAAGATGAGGATCAGCGGCTGGATGAAGCCGAGCATGTCCTTGATGGACTGCGAGTATTCGTCGCGCATCTGGTCTCCGGTGATCGCGGTGGCCTTGGAGCCGGCGGGCAGCGCCTTGTTGATGCGGTCGGCGAGCGCTCTCTGCTGGTCGTCGGTGAGCGGCTGCCCCTTGTTGCCGCTGCCGTAGACGCCGATGTACTGGGTTTGTCCGATCTGGCCGGTCTGCTGCTGGTAGAGCTCCTTAGCCACGTCGGGTGCCAGTCCGAGGATGATCGCGCCGGCCTGGGAGGCGTCGGTGTCGAAGATACCGACGACGGTCACGTCTTCGGGGCCGGTCGGATAGACGAGCTTGGTGGTATCCCCCACCTTGAGGCCGGAGGATTCGGCCGCATAGGAGTGCAATGCCACTTCGTTGCGCTTTTTCGCCCATCGGCCTTCGGTCAGGTGCGCGGACCGCCAGGTGCCCTTTTCCAGGCCGATGCCCATGGTGGGCGATCCCATGGTGGATACGGCGTTGCCGTCCTGTTTGACCAGGACGAGCGAGCCGCTGACAGAGTAGACGATCTCGGCGGTCTTGACGCCCTTGACGTTCTTGATGTCGTCGACGAGCGTGTCGTCGACGTCGTTGTAGGTCTTCATCGAGGATGACGACGCGGCCGTGTCGTCGTCCTTTTTCTCGTCGGTGCCGCGCACGTAGACGTCGTGATCGGTGTTCGATCCCATCATCTGGTCGACCTGATCGTTCATCATCGCGCGGAAGCAGAACGATCCGACCACGAATGACACGCCAAGCGCGATCGCGATGATCGACATCACGAATCGTGAGAAGTGGGCGCGGGCGTCGCGCAGGCCGATGCGGATCATGCGCGTGCCCCGCCTTCGGCATCGGCTCCGTCGGCGAGAGACGCGTCAACGTCATCGGAGTCGTCGGCCGCAAACACGTCGAGTATCCGCTCGTAGGACGGGTGATCCATGTCGTTGACGATCCGTCCGTCGGCGAGTACAAGCACGCGATCGGCGTAGGATGCGGCGCGCGGGTCGTGCGTCACCATCACAATGGTCTGCCCGTACTCGTGCACGGACGTCTTGAGGAAGCTCAGTACCTCGCGGCTGGAGCGCGAGTCGAGGTTGCCGGTGGGCTCGTCGGCGAAGATCACGGATGGTCTGGCCATGAGCGCACGGGCGCAGGCGACGCGCTGCTGCTGGCCGCCGGAAAGCTGACTGGGCCGATGGGTGAGACGCTGTTCAAGCCCAACCACATGCACCACGTGATCGAACCATGCGCGGTCGATGGGCTTGCCGGCGATCTGCAGCGGCAGCAGAATGTTCTCTTCGGCGCTGAGTGTGGGGACCAGATTGAACGATTGGAAGATAAATCCGATCTGCTCGCGGCGAAGCTTCGTCAGCTGCCGCTGCCCCATGGCCGACACTTCGAGTCCTTCGACGAACACCTTGCCGGATGTAGGCGTATCGAGTCCGGCCATGCAGTGCATGAGCGTGGACTTGCCCGAGCCCGACGGTCCCATGATGGCGGTCATCTGTCCGCGCATGAACTCCACATTTACATGGTCGAGCGCCACCACGGCCGTATCCTTGGCCCCGTAGGTCTTGACCAGGTCCACGGCACGGGCCACGGCCTCGCCTTCCCGCGGCGCCCGCGCCCGGGATACGCCGTTCCGGACGTCCGTCGTCCGTGCCGTGCCGCGTGCTTCTCTCGCCGTGTCGTCGTGTTCACGACGTGCTTGCACCGCTTGCGCCGTATGTCGTCCCATGGCACCCATCCGATCTGTTGAACGTTCCCTGCCATCGTACCCACGATCGATGAATTCGTCGCCGAAACACCCACGGACAGCGCAATTGCGCGATTGCCCGCCGTCACCGATACAATAAACCGGGAAGAAAGGCTTTTCGATTGGCAACTGCAACAACGGCGCAGGTCAAGGTGCACAACCGTCATCAGGTGCTTGACCACATCTACCGCAACCAGGGCTCGTCCAAACAGGACATCATGCGCGCCCTGAACATGAGTCTGCCCACGATCACCCAGAACCTACGCGATCTGGAGGCAGACGGGCTGATCCGCCGCGGGGGTTTCCTCAAATCGACCGGTGGACGCAAGCCACAGATCTACACGTTCAACAATCGCGCCGCCATCGCCATCGGCGTTCGCATGACGGCCCGGCAGATCATTCTGTGTGCGGTGGATCTGCGCGGCACGTGCATCAAACGCGCCACCGGTCGGCTCCCCTACCGTCACGCTCACGCCTACTATCACCGCATCTGCCAGCTCATCGAGCAGTTCATCGGATCGTTGGGCGAGGACGGCGAACGCGTGATCGGCGTGGCGTTCTGCATGCAGGGCATCGTCTCCGCCGATGGCCGCAGTATTGCGTTCGGCGATATATTGGGCAATACCGGTCTGAGCGTGGACGAGTTCGCCCGCGAGCTGAAGGTGCCGTGCACGTTCATCCATGATTCCGACGCCTCGGCCATGGCCGAACTGTGGATGGACCCGTCGATCGGCGACGCGCTGTGCATCTATCTCGAACCGTACATGGGCGGCGCGGTGATCATCGACGGCAGGCTGCGGCAGGGCGGCACGATGAAGAACGGCACGATCGAGCATATGACTCTGGTGCCGGACGGCAACGACTGCTATTGCGGGCAGAAGGGCTGCGCGGATGCGTACTGTTCGGCGCGCGTGCTGCTCGATCACCATGACGAGACGCTGGACGAGTTCTTCAATCAGCTGCGTGACGACGACTACACGCACCGGCGCATCTTCGGCGTCTATCTCGATCATCTGGCGCTGGCGATCAAGAACATGTGCACCGTGCTCAACTGCGATGTGATCGTGGGCGGGCAGGCCGGCCAGTTCTTCACCACCGACGACATCGCCGATCTGCGCGACCGCGTACTGCGGATCAGCGCGTTCCCCGACAACGACTTTACGATTCGCAAGAGCGTATGCCGTCCCGATCAGGATGTGATCGGCTCCGCACTGATCTATGTGCGCCAATTCATGGACGACGTCTGCGGCGACGACTGAGCGGCGTCGTGCAGCCACGTGCCGCGGCGCAAGCGACATGAAAACATGAAAAAGGCGCGCGCCGCATCCCCCAGCGGCGCACGCCCGTATTTCTATGCGCGAGTAAGTTCCCCCGTCAGCGATTCGTCACTTGGCGAGACCGGAGGCGCGCAGTGCCTCAAAGCCGCCCTTGAGATCGTCGAGGATGTCCTCGATGTTCTCGGTACCGATCGACAGACGGATGGTGCCCTGGTGGATGCCCTGGTCCTCGAGCTCCTCCAGCGTCTCCTGGGAGTGCGTGGTGGAGGCCGGGTGGATCACCAGGCTCTTGGCGTCGGCCACATTGGCCAGCAGGCTGAACAGGTGCAGGTTGTCGATGAAGACGCGTGCCGCATCCTTGCCGCCCTTGATGTCGAAGGTGAAGATGGAGCCGGCGCCCTTCGGGAAGTACTTCTTGTACAGCTCGTGATCCTTGCGGCCCTCGATGCTCGGGTGGGAGACGGACTCCACCTCAGGCACGGTCTGCAGGTACTCGACAACCTTCAGCGCGTTCTCAACGTGACGCTCGACGCGCAGGGACAGGGTCTCGGTGCCCTGCAGCAGCAGGAACGCTGCGAACGGGGAGAGCGTGGCACCGGTGTCGCGCAGCAGGATGGCGCGGACGCGGGTCACGAATGCGGCGCCGCCCAGAGCCTCGTAGAAGTTCAGGCCGTGGTAGGACGGATCCGGCTCGGTCAGGGTCGGGAACTTGCCCGGCACGGCGGCCCAGTCGAACTTGCCGCCTTCCACGATCACGCCGCCCAGCGTGGTGCCGTGGCCGCCGATGAACTTGGTGGCGGACTCAACGACCACGTCGGCGCCGTGCTCCAGCGGACGGAACAGGTACGGGGTGGCGAAGGTGTTGTCGACGATCACCGGCAGATGATGCTTGTGGGCGATCTCGGAGATGGCCTCGAAGTCCGGCAGATCGGCGTTCGGGTTGCCGAAGGTCTCGAAGTAGACGAGCTTGGTGTTCTCCTGGATGGCGTCCTCGAACTCCTGCGGGTTCTCGGCGGAAACGAAGGTGGTGGTGATGCCGTCGCGCGGCAGGGTGTGACGCAGCAGGTTGAAGGTGCCGCCGTAGATGTTCTTGGCGGCGACGATGTGATCGCCGGACTGGGTGATGTTGCGCACCGCGTATTCCACGGCCGCGGCGCCGGAGGCAACGGCCAGGCCAGCGGTGCCGCCTTCGAGGGCCGCGATGCGATCCTCGAACACGCCCTGCGTGGAGTTGGTCAGGCGGCCGTAGATGTTGCCGGGATCGGCCAGGCCGAAGCGGGCCTCGGCGTGGTCGAAGTTGTGGAACACGTAGCTGGTGGTCGCGTAGATCGGCACGGCGCGGGAGTCGGTGGCCGGATCGGCCTGCTCCTGACCGACGTGCAGCTGCAGGGTTTCGAAGCGGTAGTTCTTGTTGGCTTCAGCCATGGGATTGTCTCCTTGTGTGGTGGGTTGTTGTGTTGTTGGTAGTGACAATATGCGGTCGGAGGGCTTGGTTTCAAGCCGAAACGGGCTTTTCGCTATCGGGCTTGGTTATAGCCTTTTCCCAACCCTTGGGACCGCAAAGGGTTTGCCATGGGTAGGAAACGCCCCTTCGTCATGGTTTTCGCGTGTGACACGCCGAAGAGGACCCGGTTCGCTCATCGCCGTGCGACGGTAGTCTGGACGGGAACGGCCCGACGCCCTCCGCGCAGGGCCTGATCCGAAACCTTCGAGAAAGGTGAGAACCATGACCACGAACGACGACGCGGTGCTCTACCAGCGTGATCCCGCCTACATCCCCCGCATCGCGGCCGTGCACGACATGTGCGGCTACGGCAAGTGCTCGCTGACCGCGGCCATCCCGATCCTGTCGGCCGCCGGCTGCGACGTGTGCCCGGTGCCCACGGCACTGTTCTCCGCGCACACCATGTACAAGGACTACACGTTCCACGACACCACCGATATCCTGAACGACTACCTTGACGCCTGGGGCAAGGAGGGCGTGGAGCTCGACGGCGTGTATTCCGGATTCCTCGGCAGCGCCGATCAGGTGGCCATCATCCAGCGCCTGTACCGCGAGTACCCGAACGCCCTGCGTCTGGTCGACCCGGTGATGGGCGACGGCGGCCACATGTATCCCACGTACACCGTCGAACTGTGCGAGGCGATGGGCGCGCTGGCCGACGGCGCCGACGTGCTGATGCCGAACCTCACCGAGGCGTCGATTCTGACCGGACGCGACTACCCGGGTCAGAACCTGACTCCCGAGGAGGCAGCCGACTGGGTGGGCGCATTGCTTGACCTGGGCGCCAAGAGCGTGGTGCTCAAGGGCATCGACCGGGGCGACGGCAAGATCCGCAACTATGTGGCCACTGCCGCGGCCGGAACCGAGGGCGTGCTCGAGCTGGCGCACGAGAAGCTGCCGTACATGATCCACGGTACCGGCGACGCCTTCGCCTCGGCGCTGTGCGGCGCGGTGATGGCCGGACGCACGCTCGCCGACAGCGCCCGCATCGCCGGCGAATTCGTCCGTTCCGCCATGCAGTCCACCCGTAACCAGCCGCACTTCGAAGAGCGCGGCGTGAGCTTCGAGCTCAACCTCGGCGAACTCACCGATCTGGTGAAGTAGCCGTTCCATAACAGCTATGGCTCCCCTCCCCGAGGGGAGCTGTGTCCCTTCACGGCGGACTGGGCCCGCCACGTCCGGTCCCGAGGGGGCCACATTCGACCACATAGCCGCGCCGCTCTGGTCACGGCGCATCCTACGGTGGTGGACTCGAATCATGACAGATTCAACCATCACCCCAGCATTCCCGGTTTCCCTTCTCTCTTCCGCAACAGGATCCGTCACCGTCGCCGGATCCTCCGTCTCCAATCCCTTCGAACGATTCAACAGACTCACCGCCGCGCTGCATGAACCCGGACTCACACCGAAGCGACTCGGCGCGCTTGGCGAGGACTACGGCGTCCTTTGGCTCGAGCGCCGCGGCTGGCGCATTGTGGACCGCAACTGGCGTTCCCGCTACGGGGAACTCGACATCATCGCCTTCACCCCCGACGACCGACTCTCGTTCGTAGAGGTCAAGACCCGCCGCAACGCCAGTTTCGGCAGTCCCCAGTCCGCGGTGAACGCACACAAGCAGACCGCGCTGCGCCGCGCCGGTATGCAATGGCTGCAGGAGCGAGGACGGGACTTCCCCCACACGTCCGTACGGTTCGACGTGCTCGCCATCAGTGTGCACGGCTCACGTCGGGCCCCTCAGGTGCAACTGATACCGGGAGCGTTCTGATGCGAATCGGCACGACGCTATCCGTAGGCCTGCACGGATTGAAGGCGTTCACCGTAAGCATGCAGGCGTACATCTCCCCCGGGCTGCCGTACTTCAGCATCATCGGCCTGCCCGACACCTCGTTGTCCGAAGCCCGCGAACGCGTGAAGTCGGCCTGCGCATCCGCCGGATTCTCCTGGCCGGAGACGAGGGTGACCGTAAACCTGTCTCCCGCATCTCTTCCCAAAAGCGGTGCCGGCCATGATCTGGCGATCGCGGCAAGCGTACTGTGCGCGGGCGGCGCCATCCCCCACGACTCGCTGGCCGATACGCTGGTGCTGGGCGAGCTCAAGCTCGACGGCAGCGTACTTCCGGTGGCCGGTCTGCTGCCGATTCTGTTGCATGCACGCAATAGCGGCATCGCCCGGGCGTTCATTCCCCACGGCAATCTCGAGGAGTCAGAACTCGTGCCAGACATCGATGTCGTACCGGTTCGTCATGTGGGCGAACTCATCGAGCATATGGGAGGCAAGACCAAATATCGGATTCCCGACATTTCCTACGATCTTCGGGCGCCGTCATTCGATGATCCACTGACCGACGAGCCGGCGACGGGACTGGACATGAATCAGGTCATGGGGCAGGAGCATACGAAGTGGGCCCTGGAGGTGGCGGCCGCTGGCGGTCACCATGTCATCATGGTCGGGCCTCCGGGAACGGGCAAGACGATGCTGGCCTCCCGTCTGCCCACGATCATGCCGCCGATGAACGAACGTCAGCAACTGGAGGTCGCCTCGATCCGGTCACTGTGCGGCACGCTCACCGAATACGGCATCACCGATGTTCCCCCATACGAGGCGCCGCACCATACCGCCAGCGTGGCGGCATTGGTGGGAGGAGGCTCCGGCATGGCTCGACCCGGAGCCATCACCCGCGCACACAACGGCGTGCTGTTCATGGACGAGGCGCCCGAATTCCCTCCACGCGTGCTGCAGACTATCCGAGAACCGTTGGAGACGGGATACGTGGCGATCTCCCGTTCCAAGGGCAACGCCCATTATCCAGCCAGATTCCAGCTGGTCATGGCGGCGAACCCCTGCCCGTGCGGATTCGGTTGGGGTACGGGGGAAAAGTGCGTATGCAGTTCCAAGGAACGCACCAGATACTGGAATCGTCTGTCCGGTCCGATTCTCGACCGCATCGACATTCAGATCACCGTGCCGCCCATCTCCACCTTCTCCCCCGTCTGCGAGACCCCGGCCGAGTCCAGTGCCACGATCCGCGCTAGGGTGATCGAAGCCCGCAACGCCGCGGCCGAACGCTACCGGTTCGAAAACTGGCCATGCAACGCCAAGGCCAGCGGCGACTGGTTGCGACGCAATACGTCGAGCAAGGCCATGGCACCGCTCTCTCAGGCTTTGGAGCAGCAACGGCTCAGCCTGCGCGGCGCCGACCGGGCATTGCGTCTGGCCTGGACGCTGGCCGACGTGGCGGGGCGCACCAGCCCCGACGCGCAGGACGTGTCCTCCGGCATCGCCCTACGCACCCGCCTTCGCTAGCCGTTCCCCTAACCCCAACACCGCCCTCCACATCAAGGACCACCCCATGCCAGACCCCACCACGCTCCCCACCCGCAACACCCATCCCCTCGCCCTCGACGCCGACTCCTTGTCCCGTGCCACGCTGTCCTTCTGCACCGATGGCCCGGACGCCCTGATGTTCGCCGCACTCAAGGGGACGCAATCCGCAAGCCTTCTTCTGGCATTGATATCCGCTCCCCTCACCGCATCCCCACCGGACTGGCTCGACCATATGGATCGTATCGACGCGTCGATCGGCAAGGCACAGACCAAACTGGATCGCCTGTTCATCGTCGGCACCGCGCGATGGGGACGACGTGCCGACGCCCGCGGTCTGGAACGATTTCATACGGCGCTCTCCCGGTGGCGTGAACGGCTCGCCACGCTGCCGTTCCAGGCATGGGAGCCCCTGGCCGATCGTCTCACCTTCCATGGTGGGCAGTGGATCATCGGCCCCGCCTCCCCGTATTGGCCGCATCAGATCGACGATCTGGCCATACGCTCCGATTGGGCGCCGCCACTGTGTCTGTGGGGTATGGGAGACCCGACCGCACTGGTCAGCTGCGACGAGCCGGTGGCCGTTGTCGGCTCTCGGGACATCAACGACTATGGACGGTTCGTGGCCCGTAACGTGGGGCTGCAGGCCGCCCGCCACGGTCATCTTGTAGTGTCGGGCGGAGCCAAGGGGGCGGACGCCGCGGCGCACTGGGGCGCACTGGCGGCACGTGAGGAACGCGACGGCGTGGACGATCCCGACCATGCCGGACGCACGGTGGCAGTGTTCGCCGGCGGAGTGGAACGTCGCGGCCCCTCCTGCAACTTCAGACTGTTCGACGCCATGCTCACCGGCGGCGGCGCGCTGATCAGCGAGATGCCGCCCGGTACCATTCCCGAAGCGAGACGGTTCCTCCTGCGCAACCGCATCATCGCCGCAATGGCCGGCGTGGTCGTCGTGGCGCAGGCCCGGCACCGCTCCGGGGCATTGAACACCGCCACGTGGGCCGCGGAAATGAACCGCACGCTGGTCGCAGCCCCCGGAGACATCGACGAACCGTACAACACCGGCTGCAACCGACTGGTTCACGACGGCAAGGCGGTGCTGCTCGCCTCGGCCACCGACCTCAGCGACATCTGTCACGCCGAACACACGCCGTATCTGTCGGTCTCGTCATGCGAGTCTGATGTCGGCGGTGCAGGAACCAGAACGAACATGGCGGATGATGCCTGTCAGGTCGGCGATGCCCCGGATGACGGGGACGTCACCGACCCGTTGCAGTCGATGACACTGACCGCCATCCGAGTAATGCTCCGGCGGCATGCCGTCTGCACCGCGGACACCATACTGGCCGAGCTGCGCGACCGTCATCCGGGAAAGGTCATCAGCGTGGCCGGAGCCCAGCAGGCACTCACCGCACTGGAATCAGCGAACCGTATCATCGTGGCCGAGGACGGCACGATCACACTCGCCAGCTCCGCGCGCCCCCGGCCCATGCCCGAGGACCACCTCAGCGTACGGCACCCGTTATAGCCGGTGGAAACCGATCGGAGCCGGCCGTACCCGTCATTCCCGCCACTGGCAACGGTCAAGGTCTACTTTCCACCCGTCCGCGCCACACGGCTTGCCATCGGACGGCGGAATGAAGACCACGCCCTCCTCCTCCAACAGCGCACGCTGTCGTTCGGGGCCGCCGAAGGCGAAGCCCGGCGCCAAAGAACCGTCGCGAAACACCACGCGATGGCAGGGAATCACGCCGGGCTCGGGATTCGAGTGCAGCGCGAACCCCACGAACCGCGCCGAACGCGGAGCACCCGCCAACGCCGCCACCTGGCCGTACGTGGCCACACGGCCTTCCGGAATACGTCGGACCACATCGTAGACCCGTTGAGAAAACGTCCGTTCCATAACTTCCATTATCCGCCCGACGATGCCGGTCATGGCTTGTGGGACAATCGAACCTATGAGTCCGAAGCAGTTGGAAACACAGTATGACGTGGTAATCGTGGGTGCCGGCGCGGCAGGCCTGTCGGCAAGTCTGGGACTGGTCAGGTCGGACCGGTTCGCGCAGATGAAGGAGGAGGGGCGCACCCCTCGTATTTTGGTGATTTCGAAGTTGCAGCCGCTGCGTTCCCACACCGGGTCCGCAGAGGGGGGCATCGCGGCCAGCCTGGGCAGCATCGACCATGACGACTGGCACTGGCATTTCTACGACACGATCAAGGGCAGCGACTGGCTCGCCGATCAGGACATGGCCGAGATCCTCGCGAAGGAGGCCCCCGCCACGGTGATCGGTCTGGAGCATGACGGCGTGGCGTTCTCCCGCACCGAGGACGGGCACATCGCCCAGCGTCTGTTCGGCGGCCACACCGCGGAATTCGGCAAGCAGCCGGTACGCCGCACCGCCTACGCGGCCGACCGCATCGGCCATCAGATCCTGCACGCCCTGTGGCAGCAGTGCGTCAAAGAGGGCGTCGAATTCGCCGAGGAATGGTATGTGAGCGACCTCGTGGTGGAGCGTGACGGCAACGGTCATACCACGGCCCGCGGACTGGTGGTGATCGACACCCACAGCGGCAAGGTGCATGGAGTGAACGCACGCAACATCGTATTGGCCACCGGCGGCGCCGGACGGCTCTTCCACACCACGTCGAACTCGTGGGACCTGACCGGCGACGGCATGGCGCTGGCGCTCGAGGCCGGGCTGCAGCTGGAGGACACCGAGTTCGTGCAGTTCCACCCCACCGGGCTGGCACACACCGGCATCCTGCTGTCCGAGGCGGCGCGAGGCGAGGGCGGACGCCTGCTCAACGCCGACGGCGAACACTTCATGGACCGGTACGCCCCGGGCCATGGCGATCTGGCGGCACGAGACGTGGTATCCCGCTCCATCGTGGCGGAAGTAGACGCCGGCCGCGGCGTGGCCGATCCGAAGGATCCGAACGGCCCGAAGGATTGCGTATGGCTCGATCTGACCGGCATCGGCGAGCAGACGCTCAAGGAGAAACTGCCCGAGGTGTGCGACACGGTGCGTGAATACGCCGGACTCGATCCCGCGCACGACCTCATCCCGATCAAGCCGACCGCACACTACACGATGGGCGGCATTCCGATCACCGCCGACGGCAACGTGTATGAATGGGTCGACGGATCCCGTCGCATCGTCGACGGCCTGTACGCGGCCGGCGAATGCTCCTGTGTCAGCGTGCATGGCGCGAACCGTCTGGGCGCGAACTCGCTGCTCGACGCCTGCCTGTTCGGCTCCCGCACCGGTGCCGCAATCGCCAACGCCATCGCCGACGACCCCATGGCTGGTGTGCCGGACGAGGAGCTGATCGACGTCGACTCCACGGCCGTGGATGACGCGGCAGACAACCGCGAGCGCGGGATCAAGGCGCTGCTGCAGCCGGCCAACGCCGACGCCGACGACAACGACAGCGACGCCGACAACGCCGACGATGCGAACGGCGGCGCGCAGACCGACGACAACCCCTACCGTCTGATGGCCGATCTGGGGGCGCTCATGGAACGTCACGCCGCTGTGCGCTGCGACCACGACGGCATCGCCACGGCGCTCGCCACGATCGACGATACACTGGCTCCTCGCGCCGAGCGCCTGCACGCGCACAGCGACACTGCCGCCTACAATCAGGAGCTCACCGCAATCCTCGAGGCCCGGCATCTGGTCACGCTCGCCACCGTGATGCTTGCCGCGTCCGATGCCCGTGAGGAGTCGCGCGGCTCGCTCTACCGCACCGACCACCCGCAGCGTGATGACGAACGCTTCTTGGCGCACTCCATGGTGACCCGTGACCGCGGAGTCGCATGGCAGCCGGTGACGATCACCGCATACCCGCCGAAGGCCCGTCAATACTGACTCATGCCATGCCCCCGAGTCACCACGCTGAGTAAACTGTGGTGGCAGTACGTACGAATTTGCGAGGAGAAGAACATTCATGACCAATGCCGCAGTTGACCGTATGCTTACGGTAACCTTGCGCGTCTCCCGTTTCACCCCGAAGCCCGAACGCCCTGGCCGTCGTCGCGGCGGCAGCCCGTTCGGATCCCGATCGAAGTCGCCGTTCGGCGGTGACGCTGCGGCGGGCCGCACGAACCGTGCGCGCGGCAAGCGCTGGACGCAGGAATACACACTTGACGTGCATGCCAGCGATTCCGTGCTCGACTGTCTGCTGACCGTCAAACGTGAGCAGGATCCGTCACTCGCCTTCCGCTACTCGTGCGGTCACGGCATGTGCGGCTCGGACGCGGTGGCCATCAACGGCACTCCCACGCTGCTGTGCACCGCCAAGGTGCGTGACTGGGTGCGTCCCGACACCCCCGGTTTCGTCGGCGACGACGGATTCCGTCCCACCGGCGAGCCTGTGGACGCCGATGCGCATGCTCTGGATCTTGACGCGCTCGATCCGGACACCACGCTGGTCATCGAACTGGCGGCGCTGCCCGGCTTCCCCACCCAGCGTGATCTGATCGCCGACATCGATCCGATGCTCGACCAGATTCGCAAGCTCGAACCGTATCTCAAGGCGTCCGGCGATCTGCAGGTCACCGACGAGGGCAAGATCAACGCGTTCGAGTATTTGCAGAATCCCGAGCAGCTCGCCCGGTACGAACTGCTGAGCAACTGCATCGCGTGCGGCGTGTGCGAGGGAAGCTGCCCGGTCTATGCCGGCGGCGATGCGTTCGTGGGACCGGCCGCCATGATCGCGGCGTCCCGGTTCATCAACGATTCCCGTGACGGCGCGACTGCCTCCCGACTGACCGCGCTGATGGAGCCGGATGGCGCCCGTGCTTGCCAGTCCGTGCGCGCCTGTTCGATGCACTGCCCCAAGGGCATCGACGTTGGCGAGGAACTGTGGCAGACCATTCAGAAGGTGGATGCGGCGAGGGTGTCGTCGGAGGCCGAGTGATGAGCGGACGGGATTATTCCAAGCTCGCCAACGGTTGGGAATTCATCGAGGACACCGCCTACGACAATGAGTCGGACCTGCTGCACGATCTGCGCAGACAGGCGCTCGAGGCCGGATTCGAGCAGGGTTCGGCCGCGCAGGCCCGGTTCATGGCGATTCAGGTTCGGCAGACCCGTGCGCGTTCGGTGATCATTCTGGGAACCGGCGCGCTGGTGGAGACCGTGCATTTGATCGGTGCTCTGAACGAGCTGCCTGCCGACACCCCCGGTCAGCTCACCGCAGTGGATTCGTCGGCGCAGGGCACCACGCTGATCCGCCGCGCGTTCGCCCGCATGCAGGATCATACGCATGTCAAGCTGCGCGTGGTCAACGCCAAGGCCGACGTGTTTCTGCCCCGTCTCAACCCCGGCGACTACGACATGGTGATCGTGACCGGCGACGAGCAGAACTACAGCGGCGCGTTCGATCATGCCGATCGGCTGCTGCGCCGTGACGGCGTGCTCATGCTGTGTGACGCGCTGGCGCTGCGTGGCGCCGCCGGTCATGATTCTGCCGCCGACCCGGCGAATACGGTGGATTCACCGGAAACCGGAGGCAGAATGATGCACATGTGTCAACTGATCGATGACGCGTTCGACGACGAACGTTTCGATTCGGCGCTGATTCCCGTAGGCACCGGCATGATCCTCAGTATCAAGCGCTAGCCGCTACTTGCTACTTGCCGATGAGGCGCGTGGCGTAGGCCACCGCCTCGTCGGGGTCGTCGGTGAGCGTCACCAGATTCGGGTCGATCGGCGAAATCATGCCGCGGTCCATCAGCGTGCCGTTGATCCAGTCGAACAGTCCCTGCCAGTACTTCGTGTCGAACAGCACGATCGGCGTGGTGGTGACCTTGTGCGTCTGCACTAGGGTTAGTACTTCGAACATTTCGTCGAGTGTGCCGAACCCGCCGGGGCAGACGATCACGCCGGACGAATACTTGACGAACATGGTCTTGCGCACAAAGAAGTAGCGGAACGTCATACCCAGATTGACGTAGTTGTTCAACCCCTGTTCGCGCGGCAACTCGATGCCCAGTCCCACCGACGTGCCTCCGGCCAGCGATGCGCCGCGGTTCGCGGCCTCCATGATGCCGGGACCGCCTCCGGTGATTGTGGCCACGCCGCGTTCCGCGAGCAGTCGCCCCATACGGCGTGCAGCCTTGTAGGCGGGATCGGTGCGCTGCGTACGGGCGGAGCCGAACACCGCCACCGCTGGTCCGATTTCGGCCAACGCGCCAAAACCGTCGACGAACTCGGATTGGATGCGCAGCACACGCCATGGGTCCATGTGCAGCCAGTCGGTACGGTCGTCGGCGCGCAGCAGGTTGCCGCTGGTGGTGTCCTTCGGAATCATGGATCCGCGCATGACGACCGGACCGCGATAGTAGGTGCCGTCGTACGGGGAGTCCGATTCGGCGGGCATGGCCGATGAGGCGATCTCGTCATCGGATGCCTGCGCCGTCATAGGCCGGGTGTTTTCCTCGATTCCGGCGGATGAGACTTCTTTCCCGCGCGTCTTGCCATGGATCTTGCCGTGTTTCTTGCCCGGCTTGATTTCGGCCTGATCGTCTACGCGATCCCTAGTCTTGCTGTTCTTGCCCGACTTGGACTTCTTGCCGTTCTTCTTTACGATCTTTGCCACGTGTTCAGCTCCTTTGCGTCCGGTCGGCCAATGGACTGGACGACGGCCTCACCTTATCAATCGATACGGTCACGCTGCCGTCGGCACCTACGATCTCGATATCGCCGGCACCGGTATTGGCGTCGTCATCGTCACCATCGGTCACTCGATTCTCGGCGAGGGCGCGGAAGCGCTTCGCCTGTCGGCTGAGTAGGATACCGGCGATCGTGGCTGACACCAAGGATCCCATCAGTACACCGAATCGGGCTTCGCCGGACAGTTCAACGTCGGCATAGGCGAGCGACGCGATAAGGAACGACACGGTGAATCCGATGCCGCATGCGCATGACGCCGGGAACAGGTCTCGTACGCGCAGCCCCTTGGCGAGTTTCAGACCGGCAAGATGCGTAGACAGCCATGCCGTGAGCATGATGCCTACCGGCTTGCCAACCACCAGACCGACGGCGATGCCCAGAACCACCGGGGACAGCAGCATCGCCGGACTCAGCGTCTCGAAATGCACGCCCGTGGCGAACAGTGCGAAGATAGGCAGGGCCAGCAGTGCGGAGAACGGCTGCAGCTTGTCCTTGTACCGTTCGGCACGCGGAGTGGATTCACCATGGATCTCACGAGCCGGTGTCAGCAGACCGACGAGCACGCCGGAGAGCGTGGGATGCACACCGGCCTCGAACATCGTCACCCAGGCGAGGACGCCGACCACCGCCACGGCGATCCATGGCACACGGCGGCGTCTGACCAGCCACGCCCATGCCGCGGCACAGACCGCGATGCCAAGAAACCAGTACCATGCGTTGAGGCTGGAGAAGAACAGAGCGATCACGATCACGCCAAGCAGATCGTCCACGGTGGCCAACGTCATGAGGAACGCGCGGATGGATCCGGGCAGCCCTTTGGCGAACAGGGCGAGTACGGCCAGCGAGAACGCGATGTCGGTGGCCGTGGGCACCGCCCAGCCGTGCGCGATGTCGGAAAATCCGTGGGCCGCGCCGGTGGCCACCACATCCATGCCCGTCGGCCCCGGGCCGAATGCGGAAAACAGCGACGCGGTGAGCAGGAACAGCACGGGAGGCACCGCCATACCGCCCACAGCACAGGCCATGGGTACTGCGGCAGCTTTGGGGCTGGCCAGCGATCCCGTGGTGAGCTCCTGTTTGAGATCCAGACCGACTACCAGGAAGAACACGGTGAGCAGACCGTCCTGCGCCCAGTGGCCGATTCCCAAATCGATGTTGGTGTGGGGTATACCGATATGGATCTCGGCCACGGCCTCGAACGCATGAGCCGTGACGGGAATATTCGCCAGCAGCAGTCCCGCCAGAGCGAACCCCAGCATGATCAGGCCGGAGATCGTATCCGATGCTGCCACGTGACGAATGGACCGCCGCACTCCCCCGATTCTTTCCTCGGTTTTCGGTTCAGACACGCATACCCCCATCCAAGGCCTTGAAAAACAACGGATATCAGCATACCATCCAGAGACGACACGCCGATTTGCCATGCACAGAAGTGTGAGTTATTCTAATTGAGTTGTTGAGTTAGACAACATGCGCCAGTAGCCCAGCGGATTAGAGCATCTGACTACGGATCAGAAGGTCGCAGGTTCGAATCCTGTCTGGCGCACCACAAAACCCCGGGATCGTTATGATTCCGGGGTTTTTCTGTTTTTGCCGCGAATCGCATGGTCACACGACAACGCAGACGGATGCCTCACGGCCTGCACAATCGAGCGCTACTGCAGATCTCCCGGCCAGCTCTTCTCCACCACGATGTCGCCCTGTCCATCAATCGGCAGATTGCGCTTCATCATTTCCACGCCGGCCACATTTCGATAGAACGTGTCCTTGGCAGGATCGAGTGCATTGAAAACGGCGGTCAACGTGTCATCGTCGATATTGGACAAAAGATCCGCCACCGCAGCCGTGTTGTGACCGATATATTCAAGCTCGGCAAGAATATTCATGAATCTTCCTTCTCCCTGAAATGTCCCACGGAGCTACGAACGCTAGTAGCACTTTACCGTAGCACAGTTCGTCTGCCAGAGAACCACCATAGGCATAAATACGGACTATATGCCGTGGACCTTTTGTCCCTGGAAACAGACCATGGCCCCTATGGTTACGAACAGAACACCATCGGAAGGCATGACTCCGCATGAATCGGCAATGCAGCGACGCAGAGAGCTCGGGCAGGCCATCGTTCGATTACGCAAGGGACGCAAGCTCAGTCAGGAACGTCTGGCATTGAACGCCGGAATCGACCGATCCTACATGGGTCGGGTCGAGCGCGGAGAACGTTCGGTAAGTCTCGACAAGCTGTGGGCGATCTGCGATGCCCTGCACATCAGTCTGGCCGAGTTGGCGATCGAAGCGGAGACCGTCCATCTGGGGCAGGATCCCCGGGACTGAACCAGAAGGCGACAAGTAGGCACCATTGCCGACCGGCATCGAGGCCGATAATCGCGAAGGCGACCATGCCGGATCGACACGGCCGCCTTTCGCAGGCTTCGCGACTACTCCATGCAGATCTTGGACATGGGCATGGCGGAATCGATGGGGAAATCGGGGCTGCTGGGCTTGACGCCGGCCTGCACCAGATTCGAGCCAAGCATGGCCACCATGGCACCGTTGTCGGTGCAGAGCTTGATCTCGGGGATGCGCACCTCGATGCCATGCTGCGCGCCGACCTCGAGCAGCTTGGCACGCAGCTGCGAATTGGCGGAGAAGCCACCACCCACGATCAGCGTACGCGAATCATACTGCTCACAGCCACGCACGGCCTTCTTGGCCAGCACGGACGCCACCGAATCGGCCAGCGAGGCGCACACGTCGTCCACGGGGATGGTCTCGCCGGCGGCCTGACGCTCCTCGATCCAGCGAGCTACGGCAGTCTTGACGCCGGAGAAGCTGAAATCGTACGGGTGCTTGGCGCCGGCCTTGCCCTGGGTGAGTCCCTGCGGCACCTTGATGGCATGTGGATTGCCCTGCTGCGCGTGACGGTCGATGTGAGGGCCTCCCGGATAGGGGAAGCCAAGCAGACGGGCCACCTTGTCGAAGCACTCCCCCGCCGCGTCGTCAAGCGTGGTGCCTACCACGTCGACGTGCCGTGCCACATCCTTGACGTGCAACAGCGACGTGTGGCCGCCGGAGACGATCAATGCCAGCGTGTCCTCGGGGAACGGGCCGAACTGCAGCTGGGTGACGGCGATGTGCCCGATCACATGGTTGATGCCGTAGATGGGCTTGCCGGCGGCATAGGCCAAAGCCTTGGCGCCGGAGACGCCCACGGCGAGGCATCCCGCAAGTCCGGGGCCCGCGGACACGGCGATCGCGTCCACGTCGGCGATGTCGAGATCGGCATCGGCCAGCGCCTTGGAGACCACGGGCACGAACGCCTCGGCGTGCGCACGGGAGGCGATTTCGGGGATCACGCCGCCGTAGCGTGCGTGTTCGTTCATGGAGGAGGCGACCACGTTCGACAGGAGGGCGCCTCCGCGCACCACGGCCGCGGCCGTTTCGTCGCAGGTGGATTCGATGCCGAGCACCACGGGTTCACTCATTGTGCCGCTCCTTCGTTGTCTTCGCTGTCTTCACTGTGGTGGTTGGTGTTGTTCTCGGGATTGGGGGACGCATTCGGCGATTCCGCCTCCGTCGTCTGGAATCCCATGACGTGGGGCCTGATGTCGACGCTCATCGTGTACGCGTCGATGCCTTCGGGCTGGTAGTAGCGTTTGCGACGGCCCATGACGGTGAACCCGAACCGTTGGTAGAGCGCGATGGCGGGATCGTTGTCCACGCGTACTTCGAGCAGCATGCGGCGTGCCCCCTGACGTTCGGCGTCGCGCAGCAGCCTGTTGAGCAGTGCGGCCGCGATACCTCGACGCTGATGGGTCTTGGCCACGCCGATGGTCATGAGTTCCGCATCGTCGCCGTCGTACCAGAATCCTGCGTAGCCATGGATGGTTCCGGTTTCGTCGTCCACGTCGAATACGTAGGTGCGGGCCGGGGCGTCGAGTTCCTGCCGGATGGCGTTTTCGCTCCAGGCTCCCCTGCCGAACAGTTCGGCTTCCAGTCCGGCGAACGCCGCAACGACCGTGTCTCGATCGAGATCGTCCAGTGCGACGAGCATCAGGCGGTCCTTTCCGCGCCGGCATGGTTGAGCACGTGCTTGAGCGGGCTGGGCACTTCGGCGTCGGGGCGACGCAGATACAGCGGCTCGATCGGAGCGTCGGGATCGGAAGCGTGTCCGACCACGGCCTGCGCGGCGAAGATGGACCAGTCGTCCGGCTGGTCGAGCACGGATTCGTCGACGATGTCTCCCAGACGTTCGATGCCCTGCAGCGTCGACGCGTATTTGCCGGCGCCGTGTCCCACCACGTCGACGACGATCGTTGCGGGATCGATGCCATGTGCGGCGGCGTATTCGGTCACGGCCTGGTTCACGCGTTCCACGATCGAGGACGGATAGTCGATGTCCATGGCGATCAGCGGCACGATGACGGCGTCGTCATGATCGGCGCCGGATGCTCCGGACGACACTTCGCACAGTTCGAAGTACAGCTGCTTGCGGCGGGCATCGTTGACGGCGAGCGTGAGCACACGGGTGGCGTCTTCGGCGTCCGACGTGCCGTTCTCGGCGCGCCGGACGAGGTTCCAACGAGCCTGCGGTTCGAGGATGTTCTGCCCGATGAGCGTGGCGCCGGTGGCGAAGGCGAGCGCTTTCGCGGTGACGATGCCGGCGCGCAGTCCAGTGAACGGCGCCGGGCCGGTGCCTACGATGATCGTGTCGATGTCCTGCGGCGTGTTGCCGGACTGTTCGATGGCACGGGCGATGTTGCCCTGCAGTTTTTCGACGTGGGTGCGCGAGTCGGTTTCGATGATCGGCTCGTGTCCCACGACGCCCACCGTCGACCCGTATGAGGTGTCGATCACCAGTGTGCAGCCCATGTGTTCCTCCCTGTCTGCGTCAGACCCTGCGAAAACCTGTAGTGAGTCTACACCGATCGGTGCTATGCCGGCAGTTGGCGGCTGCGCCATGCATCGCCGACCGGGATCAGGGTCACGATGCGGTTGCCGTCGCCGGTCAGTTCGCCGTCGGCGCGCACCGCCGCGGTGCCGTCCACGGGCCGGTCGATGTGGATCTCCAAGCGTTCGGGGGCGAGGGCGGCGACCATCTGTTCGCCCCATTCCATGAGGATCACCGTGTTGTCGCGGGGATCCTCAAGCTCCTCGTCGAGCCCCAGAGATTCGAGTTCGTCGAGGAGTCGCCCGACCGCGTCCTGTCCGGGGGCGTAGGTGTTGCCGCCGAGACGGTAGGCGTCCACGTGCACCAGATGCGCGGGCGTGCCGTCGGCGAACCTGCCGTCGAGTTCGCGGGCGATGGTGAACGTGGGCGACACGATCGGCTCGTCGATACCCAGCCCCGCGCCGAATCCCTGGGCGAGGGTGGTCTTGCCGGCGCCCAGCGGTCCTGACAGCAGCAGCACGTCGCCGCCGTGGACGATGCGCGCCAGCTCCCGGCCGATTCGTCGCATGTCGTCGGCGGTCGGCGCCTGTATGACGGTCGCGTTGTCCGGAATGGTCGTCGTATGGTCGTTGGTCTCGTTCATGTGTCCTCGATGATTGGTGAATGGTGGTGCGACGGCGTTCAGCCGCGGCCCTTGACGGCGATGGTTTCGATGGAGCGTTCCAGCGCGTAGACCGGATCGCCGCCGTTGGTCTTGCTCTGTTCGTCGGCCCAGGCGAGCATGCGGATACAGCGGGACAATCCGGCGGATGTCCAGCCGGGCAGCTGTCGGGTGGCGTTCTTCAATACCCACGGATTCGTCTTCGCCTCCGCCTGCGAGATGGCGCCCGACTTCACCGCGGACGCCTTGGCGAGCGTGCGCAGCTTCATGGCGAGCGCGCCGATCAGGGCGATGGGATCGGTGCCCTGTTCGATGGCGGATCGCATGGCGACGATGGCCTCCGCCGTACGGCCCTCCATGGCCTTGTCGGCAACCATGAAGCCGGTAACCTGCGGGTTGGCGATCAGATATTGGTTGACACGGTCGAGGCCGATGACCTCGTCGTCGAAGTCGAAACACAGCTGGGAACACATGGCGGCGAGCTCACCGGTCTTCTCCCCCAATACGCCGACGAGCTGCTGGGCTGCGAGCGGGTCGACGCGCCTGCCCTCGCGTTCGAACCGCTGGTAGACGAAGTTGATCTTCGCGTCGGCCTTCTTCAGATCGGGCACGTCGATGCGCTGTGCTCCGGCACGCACCATGGCGTCGAGAATGCGCTTGCCCTTGGGGCCGCCCTCATGCTGGCAGATCAGCATGCTGGAATTGGACGGGTCGGCCTTCGCCTGCTTGGTGTACGCGATCAGGGCATCGCCGAGCCGGTCGTCGACGGACTGCAGGTTGCGGATCTCCACGATCGAGACGTCGGACAGCAGCGACGGGCTGACGGCCTCGTCGAAGGCGTAGGCGTCGCATTCGGCGGCATCGAGTTCCACAAGCTCCGCGTCGGGCCGGCGCTCGCAGGCCTCGTGACACAGGTCGCGCATGTTCTGGGTGTTGAGGAACCGGTCGCCGCCGTATACGATGCGGACGGGCGACACTCCCTTGCCTTGTGCTGATGCCATGCCTCCTAATGTTCCGTCAATGCTGGACATCGCCGACGTCCCGTTCAAACAGCATGGCGCGTGTCTCGCGCCACCATGCGCCGGCGCGTTCCATGTACCGGGCACGGTACGGGGTTCCGTCATCGGCGTCATCGCGCGCGGAATGGTTGTATCCATGTGCCGGTCGCCGGAGTGTTTCATGAATGACCGATCGGGCCAGTGCACGGACCGCCATGATCGTCAATGGCACGATGAGTTCGGCCAACGCCACGACCACGGCGCCCGTCACACCCTCCCGCCACGGCATGGCACTGAACCGGGATCCACCGATCAGCGTGGCGCATCGTTCGAGCGGCAGTGTGCCGAGGCAGGCCGCCCATGCGAATGCGGAACCCAGCGGTGGAATGGCCCATGAGACGCAGAGCGACAGGAGTCCGGCAATGGTCGAGAACGCCACGAACGGGGCGACTATCATATTCGCCGGAACGGCAAGCACCGGCAGCTGCGGCGTCATCATGACCTGCACGGGCAGGGCGAAGATCTGCGCGGCCACGGTCACCGCCATCGTGTCGGCCACCGGACGTGGCATGAACCCGCGTAGGAATCGTGTCACGACGTCGCCGCACAGCACCAGTCCGTATACGGCGGTGCAGGACAGTGCAAAACCGTAGCTGCGGGCCATAGACGGTTCGATCAGCAGCGTGAAGATCACCGTCCAGTTCAATCCGGACAAGGCCTGCGCCCGTCTGCCGACCAGAAGGCAGGCGACGCCGCCCATGCCCATGATCGCGGCCCGCAGCACTGAATCGGACGGATAGACCAGTACGGCCAGCATCGCATACGCGCCGACAATGCCCACGGACGTAGCCCATCGAGGAATCAGGAATCGTGCACACACCCGTCGCACCAGCATGGCGACGAGGACGAAATGACTGCCGGATACCGCCATGAGATGCATGATGCCGGCCTGCTTGAAATCGTCCTCCAACCGTTGCGCATAGCCTTCGTCCACATCAGCCGCGGCAGCAGCGTACGTATCCGCCGCGTCAGAGGACCGCATGGACGTCGTCCATGGCGTCATGACGGTGTCCTGACCGAGCACGCCGAGCGTGAGCCCCGGTACCAGCACCTGAGCATGATCGGGAAGACTACGGGTGACGCGGATGAAGGACTCCTGCATGGCGGTGCCGGCACGACGCCACCATGCAGGTTCCCTGATCTCGCTCGCCCTCGGTCCGGCAGCGCCCGCCCCGTCATCGACGATCAGCCAGGCCGATGCTTCGCCGAATCGCGGCTGGCGCAATGTCCCGGAGATGCGGTAGACGGCCCCCTGTCTGAAGATGCAGGAGCGGCCGGACGCGTAGACGCGGACCGTGATCGACGACGGGGAACGGATCCGGTCGACGGCCACGCCCTGTACTCGGACATCGGTCTGGCAGTCGGCGTCGCGCAATGCCGCCGTGGTCATCGGAGCGGTCGCCATGCCGATCACCACGGCGTCGCCACCGCCGTCGGCAACGGTGCGCGCGATCGGATCCGCGGACCGCACCAGATCGTCGGCGCTGCCGGATACGCAGGCACAGGCCATCGCGGCGACGATAACGATGCCATGGCGGTATGGGACGGCGAACCGTCGGCGAATCCGCCGGCGACGATGCCGATGTCGACGATTACGGTGACCACGGCGATTGCAGTGCCGACGATTACGACGAACGATCATGAGCAACGCGATCATGGCCATCAGCGCTATGCCCGCCGGCAGAACCAGACCGATCACATGCCACGCCATCGACGTCGCGCCGGTCACCGATGTCACGTCGGGTGAGGAATCGGCGATGATTCCTCCGAATGCCGTGTGCTCGATGAGCAGAGCGGACCAGACCGCGATCACGCAGGGCAGCATGCGCCAGTCACGGCTGCCCTGTTCGCGACTGCGGTACGGACGGCGACATATGCGACGCCGAGCTAGACGAACGCGAGCGCCCGTCATGATCGCACCTCCACGTAGGGGCGGATCTTCTCCAGCGTCTTGGCGCCGATGCCGGTGACGTCGAGCAGCTGGTCGACGCTGGTGTAACGGCCGATTTCGGCACGATGGTCGATGATGCGCTGCGCCGTGACCGGACCGATACCCTTGATGGTCTGCAGCTGTTCCGCGGTGGCGGTGTTGAGATCGATCAACGTGGAGGTGGTGGTCGGCGTGGGTGAAGGCGTGGCGGATGGTTCGTTTGGGGAACCGGTGTCCGAAGGGGCTGACGATGATTCGGAAGAGGTGGGTCCGGGTGACGAGGATGATGCCGGCGGGGATGCCGAGGGAGCGTCTGAGGCGCGGGTGGCTCCTTCATCCCATGACATGGAGCTGAGGCGCACGCCCTGTTGCACAAGCAGAGTCAGGCTGAGGCTCAGTGCCAGTACAAGGATCAGGATGATGATGGTCGCGTGCCGTGGCTCCAACGCCAGTCGCGGCCGATCGCGCGCGGACCGCTGCTCCAGCAGATCATCGGCACCGCCGTCGTCTACCGCCACGCCGGCGAGCATGCCCAGCATGACGGACGGAGAGGCACCGTCCACAGGAAACGAAACCTCCGTCTGTTGCGCGGGATATGCCGGACCGTCATCGATGACGAACCCGGCAGGAAGCGGCACATCGGTGACGGGCAGGTCACAGATGCGCCATGACTGAGCAAAAGGATCGTTGGCAGGTGCAGGTCTGGACACGCTTCCACCATGAACCTTGATTTGGTGGAGACGCAAGGCTCATGTGCCAATGTGGCCGAATGGAGCCCCCTCGCCGGAACCTGCAGCAGGGTGGCAGGCAGCAGACGCCTCGAAAACATGAAGGCTCCCCCGCCAAGAAGCGCTACCATGCCAGACATGGCAGCCTCCTCAGCGCGGGAGCCTACAGGGATACCGCTTTACGCGGGGAACCGGAGGAACCGGATCAGTTGGCGGGCACCACGGAGACGATCTTCGGGGCCTTGACGATCACCTTGCGCGGCGGCTGGCCGCCCAGACGGGACTGCACGGCGGGCAGTGCCAGGGCGAGCTTCTCCAGCTCCTCGGCGGAGATGTCGGGGCTCACCTCGAGCTTGCCGCGCACCTTGCCCTTGACCTGCACCACGGCGGTGACGGAATCCTGGCCCACGTACTGCTCGTCGGCCACCGGCCACGGCTCGTGCGCCAGCGACTTGGCGTGGCCGAGCCTGCTCCACAGCTCCTCGCAGATGTGCGGGGCGATCGGCGAGAGCATGAGGATCAGCGGCTCCACCGCGGCGCGCGGCACGGAGTCCAGACCGGTCAGGTGGTTGTTGAGCACGATGAGCTTGGAGATCGCCGTGTTCGGGCGCATGGCCTCCATCTCCACGGTCACGTCGTGGATCGTGTTGTTCAGCAGTTTGAGCGTCTTGACGTCGAGCTCGGCGTCGGACACGTGCGCCTCGCCCGTGTTCTCGTCGATCACGTTGCGCCACAGACGCTGCAGGAAGCGCATACCGCCCACCACGTTGCGCGTGTTCCACGGACGGGACTCGTCCAGCGGGCCCATGCTCATCTCGTACAGACGGAACGTGTCGGCGCCGTAGTTGGCGTACATGTCGTCCGGCGTGATGATGTTCTTCAGGCTCTTGCCCATCTTGCCGAACTCGCGGTTGGCATGCTGGCCGTTCCAGGTGAACGTCGGCTCGCCGTTCTCGTCAGCCGGGCCTTCCACCACTTCGGCGGCGGGCACATACTGGCCACGGTCGTCGGTGTAGGCGTACGCCTGGATCATGCCCTGGTTGAACAGCTTGTGGAACGGCTCGGCCGAGTCCACGTAGCCCAGATCGAAGAGCACCTTGTGCCAGAAACGCGAGTACAGCAGGTGCAGCACCGCGTGCTCCACGCCGCCGATGTACAGGTCCACGCCGCCCGACTTGCCGGCCGTGGCGTTGTGGTTCGGGCCCATCCAATAGTCAAACTCGTCCTTCTCCACCATGTGCTTGGTGTCGGTCGGATCGAGGTAGCGCATGTAGTACCAGCAGGAGCCGGCCCAGTTCGGCATGGTGTTCGTGTCGCGGTAGTAGGTCTTCTCGCCGTCGCCCAGGTCGAGCGTGACCTTGACCCAGTCCTCGTTACGGCTCAGCGGCGCCTCCGGGTTGGACTCGGCGTCCATCGGGTCGAAGGTACGCGGCTCGTAGTCGGGCACGTCGGGCAGGTTGATCGGCAGCGCCGAATCGGGCAGCAGGTGCGGAGTGCCGTCCTCGTCGTAGACGATCGGGAAGGGCTCACCCCAGTAGCGCTGACGGCTGAACAGCCAGTCGCGCAGACGGTAGCTGACCGTGCCCTTGCCCACGCCGGCGGACTCCAGCCAAGCGTTCACCTTGGCGATGGCGTCATCCACGCGCAGGCCGTCGAGGCTCAGCGCGTCGCCCTTGGCGGCGGTGGCATCCACGGAGGAGTTGATCACGATGCCGTCGTGGCTGACGAACGGGGCCTTGCCCTCGTAGTTCGCCAGATCGTCGCCGGACTCCGGCAGCGGCTGCACGGTGTAGATGACCGGCAGACCGAACTTCACGGCGAAGTCGTAATCACGCTGATCGCCGCCCGGCACGGCCATGATGGCGCCGGTGCCGTAGTCCATGAGCACGTAGTCGGCGGTAAACAGCGGCAGCTTGACACCGGTGATCGGGTTGACGGCGTACAGGCCGGTGAACAGACCGGTCTTCTCGCCGCCCTCGTCCACACGGTCCTTGGCGGTCTTGGACTCGGCGGCCAGACGGTAGGCCTTCACGGCCTCGACCGGCGTGGCATAGCCGCCCTTCCACTGCTCCGGAGTTTCGGCCGGCCATTCGGCGGGCACGTCCTCGAGCAGGTGGTGCTCCGGGGAGACCACGGCGAAGGTGGTGCCGAACAGGGTATCGGGACGGGTGGTGTAGATCTCCATGTCGCGCTCGCCGTTCGGCGTGGCCACGGCGAAGTGCACGGAGGCGCCGTGGGACTCGCCGATCCAGTTGCGCTGCATGAGCTTGACCTTTTCAGGCCAGTCGATGGTGGCGAGATCCTCGATCAGGCGGTGGCCGTAGGCGGTGATGCGCATGGACCACTGGCGCAGCTCGCGCTGGAAGACGGGGAAGTTGCCGCGCTCGGACTTGCCTTCGGCGGTGACCTCCTCGTTGGCGAGCACGGTGCCCAGACCGGGGCACCAGTTGACCGGGGACTTGGAGATGTAGGCGAGACGGAAGTCGTTGAGGATGTCCTGCTGCTCGGCCTCGGTCAGGTCGGACCAGGCCTTGCCGTCGGACTCGTGGCCCGGAATGGCCTTCTCGCCGGATTCGAACTTGGCGACCAGCTCGCTGATCGGACGGGCGGAGCCCTTGGAACCGCTGGGGTTGGTGGCGTCCTCGTCGTACCAGGCGTCGTAGATGCGGGAGAAGATCCACTGCGTCCAGCGCACGTAGCCGGGATCGATGGTGGCGAAGGAGCGACGGTTGTCGAAGCTCAGGCCCATGCGGTGCAGCTGGCGGCGCATGTTGGCGATGTTGGCCTCGGTGGTCACGCGCGGGTGCTGGCCGGTCTGCACGGCGTACTGTTCGGCGGGAAGGCCGAAGGCGTCGTAGCCCATGGCGTGCAGCACGTTCTCGCCCTTCATGCGATGGTAGCGGCTGACCACGTCGGTGGCGAGGTAGCCGAGCGGGTGGCCCACGTGCAGGCCCTTGCCCGAAGGATAGGGGAACATGTCCATGGCGAAGTACGAGGGACGTCCCTCGGCGTTGCGTCCTTCGCCGTCCTTCAGATCGCCGTTGACGTTGGCCGCCCAGAAGGTGCCCTCATCATCCCAGCGCTTCTGCCAGTCCTCTTCGATCTTCTGCGCCAGAGCGGCGTTGTATCGGAAGGCGGGCTCCCCGTTCTCGTTCCGCTGTGCGACATCGGCCTCGGTTGCGTCCTGCGCCATGTTGCTCCTTTGTCTGACAAAATTCCAAGTAACAGGGGCAATTATCACCACACATCCGGACACGCCGCATCGGTCGTCCCAGTTGGTGAACCGCCGGCGAGACGTCGGCCGTGGATCGGGAAGGTCAGGGCCTGTATCCCACCGCTCCCAGCGTCCGGACGTATGCGCGGGTCAGCGATCCGTCCTGCTTCATGTCGGCGAGCGCGGCCTTCACCCGCGCGGAGAGCTGGTCGCTGCCGGTCTTCAGTCCGATGCCGTATTCGCCTTGTGCGTAGTCGAGTCCGAGCGTCGTCACCTTGGCGGTGTCCGCCGACGCCGCCATGCCGGCCAGTACCGCCGCCTCGGCCGAGACCGCGTCCACCATGCCGGTCATCAGTGCGGTGGTGCATTGCGTTGCGCTGGGCTGTTCGAGCATGGTGACCGATGAGCCGAGCGCCTGATTGAGATCGTCCGCGGTCCGGCTGCCGGTGACCACGCATACGCGACGTCCCTCGAGATCGTTGATCGAGTGGACGTCGCCGGCGTCCTGCGCAAGCATCATGACGTCCTGCCGTCCGTCGAGGTAGGGGCCGGCGAAGTCGTAGCCGAGGTCGGCCATCGCCGTTGCGTCGTCTGCGGTGTTTTTGTCGAGGTACATGCCGGTGACCATGTCCACGTCGCCGTCGGCGAGCATCGTCACGCGCTGGTCGTATGGGGCCTCCTCCCACACGATCTGCCATTTCGCATAACCGAGCTTGTGTGCCACGTATTCGGCCACCTCGACGTTGAATCCGCTGTACTGGCTGCCCTTGCGCAGTCCCATGCCCGGCTGGTCGAAGGTCACGCCGATCACGATCCGCGGACCGGTGACCTCGCTCACGTCGAGCGGATTGCGTCCGCATGCGGCGAGCGGCAGCGTCATGGCGCCCACCAGCAGCGCGGCCACGGCTCTGATCGCCGTGCTTCGTATCGTCACGGCGGCCTACTTGAACATGCGGGAGCGGGTGAGGAACCAGGTCACCAGTACGGAGACCAGCAGCGATATGCCGATCACCACGATGAATCCCCATGGCTTGTCGGTGAACGGCATGCCGAGCATGCCCTCTTGGAAGTTCATGCCGTACATGGAGAACACGAGGGTGGGGATCGACAGCGTGATGGAGATGATGGTGAAGATCCTCATCACGTTGTTCAGGTTGTTCGACACGATCGAGGCGAACGCGTCGGTCATGTTCGCAAGAACGCCGCTGTAGATGTTCGCCATCTCGATGGCCTGCTTGTTCTCGATGATCACGTCCTCGAGCAGGTCTTCGTCGTCGGGATACTGGCGGATGCGGGTGAGCGTGTTGAGCTTCTCCATCACGATCTCGTTCGATTTGAGCGAGGTGGTGAAGTAGACCAAGGTCTTGCTCAGCTCGAGCAGCATCAGGATCTCGCGGTTCTGCATGGAGTGGCGCAGCTTGAGTTCCAGCTTGTCGCTCTCGCGGTCGATGATGCGCAGGTAGCGCAGGTACATGGTCGCGTTGCGGTACAGGATCTGCAGGATGAATCGGGATTTCATGAACGTGTTGAATCCGCGGATCGTGCCTTCCATGAAGGGATGAAGCACCGGCGTGTCCTGCATGCATACGGTGATGATCACGTCGTCCACCAGGATGATCGACAACGGGATGGTCTCGTACCAGTCGCGGCCGCCGCGTTCCTCCACGGTCGGAATATCGACGATGATCATCGTGTAGTCGTCTTCGACGTCCACACGCGACCTCTCCTCGTCATCCAGCGGGGCGCGCAGGTCGGCCAGATCGATGTGGCAGATTTCGGAGACGGTGGCGAGCTCCACGTCGGTGGGTTCGCTCAGGCATATCCATGATCCGGGAGCCGGTTTCTCGATCTGCTCGATCTGCCCACTGACGGTGCTGAAAGTCCTCATCATCGCACATCACCTGCCTTCACCCGGTCGTCGTACCTGCTGTTCACGTACGCCCATCGTTCTCGTTCGTTGTCAATACCTGTGTCTTCACCAACAGTGTCTTCACAAATACCTCAACAAGGATAGCCCCGCCCCTGACTTCGGCGTCAGCCCCGCCACGTCTTGAGGACGTCCTGCGGCACCCGGCTCGCGTCGAACCGGTAGTGGCCGGTGACGGTGCGACGTTTGGTCCGGCTTAGATAGTCCTCTTCCATGCTGCCCTGCTGATGATTGTTGTGCAGGATGTAGGGCACGCCCTGATCGTTGCGCCGGTCGGATACGATGCCGATGTGCTGGTCGTGGTCGAAGACGACGATGTCGCCAGGCTGCCATTGGGACAGGTTGTCCGCATCGCCCGGACGGATGGCGGTGGTGAGCGTCTGCCCGTAGACGGAGAAGAACGCGTCGAGTGTGCCGGAACGGCGGAAGTCGATGTTGGGGTCCGGTTTGGCGATGGCCGGGTAATGGCCGCGATTCGTCGAAATGTCGGTGTCGACCATGGCCTTGAGATCGTAGCCGGCGTCGCGGAACGCACGCCAGACCAGATCGGTGCACGCTCCCCTGTCGGAGGGCGGGTAGCCGCCCTGATAGTAGCCGTCGTCATAGGTGGGGTGGCGTTTGGCCTCGGCGCGGGCACCACCGACGATGTCGGTGTAGTCGTCCACGTCGTCGTTGTCGTAGTCCACGGGACTGGTGATGTTCGTGACCGAAACCTTAGGGGTTCCGTCGTATGTGCCGACCGAGGACGATGCCGTGACTCCGGTGGCATGACGATCGCCGTCGGGCACCGTGGTCCTCCACCAGAACAGTGCGCCCACGACGATTGCCAGCACGGCTACGACTGCGATGACGATGATCGTTCCCCGCTTCATACCCGTCATGGTATGCGTGCGGTTTCGAAAGACGCATGATCGTTTGGATGTTCCCGCACTATCCGCACGATTTGGGGCGTCGAATGCCCGTTTTCCGCTCTTTGGGGCGTCAAATTCCCGAAAAACGACGCGAAAACGGGATGTTGACGCCCCAAAGAGGGGATATTCCCGCATGACGGAACGAAACCGGGCTCCGGTTCCACGATACGGACCACAGCCGGGCGGAACGGCGGGGAAATTGAAAAAGGTCCGGGACCCATTCGGATCCCGGACCTCGTCCGTGGAGCTAGGGGGATTCGAACCCCCGACCCCCTCCATGCCATGGAGATGCGCTACCAGCTGCGCCATAGCCCCGTCAGTCAGATGGCCATCGGCCACAACCAACCGGTCGTTTCGACTTGAGACATATTACGCAACCACCCGGATCCACGCAACCTCGGCGTGTCTCACCCCCGGCTCCCCGGCTTCCGCCCCATCTGGACTACCAAAATCCGGACTCCCAAACTTGGTAGTCGAAACACAACACCGTGAACCCTCACAAGCCACCAAATATGTCACGTTCCGACTACCAAATTTCGGACCATCAAATTTGGGAGTCCGAACGAGACATCGCAGGCAGCATGGTCTGCGATGTCTCGTCTGGACTCCCGAATTTCGGCTTACTGAATAGCAGTGGTGCCGGAGCTGCCCGTGGTGGTGCCGGAGCTGGTACCGCTGTCCGAGCCGCTGGAACCACTCGTGCCGGAACCGGATGAATCGGAACCGGTGCCGCTGGTGCCGGAACCGGAATTCGAACTGCTGGAGCCACTCGTGCCCGAGGTTGAATCCGAGCCCGTGGAACCGCTAGTACCGGAACCGGTCGAATCGGAACCAGTGGAACCGGTGCCGGAGTTCGAGCTGCTCGAACCAGTGCCAGAGGTCGAATCGGAACCAGTGGAACCGGTGCCGGTGCTGCCGCTGGTGCCGGAGGTCGAATCGCTGGAGGAGCCGGTGCCGCTGGTGCCCTTGGTGGACTCGGAGGTGCTGCCGGTGCTTTCGCCCGTGCTCTTGGTGGACTCGTCCGTGGGCTCGTATGCGCTTCCGGTCTTGCCTTCCGTCGGCGTGGTGGTCGTGGCGGTTTCGCTCGGCGTCACGGTCTGGGTGGTCTGCGTCTGCGAGGGCAGGTGGCGACGGACCACGTCGTCGGTGCCCTGACCGTTGGTGAGCAGCAGGACCACGCCGGCGCTGATGCCCACAGCCACGAGCGCGGTGACCACGGAGATGATGATCGCCTTGCGATGGTTCGACTGTTCGGCAGCCTTTGACGCGGCGAGTACGCCCTTGACGTTCTTGGTTCCAGTGCCCGCGGCACCGGAAATGGTGGTACGTCCGCCGCGGGATGCCGTGGATCGGCCGGCAGCGGGCATGACCTGAGTGCCATCGATCGCGGCTCCGGTGGAGGACAGTACGCGAGTGGCGTCGCCGTCCACCGCGGGAAGGGTCTGGGTGCCCTCCCCCACGGCCGGCATGACCTGGGTGCCGTCGGCGGACGCGCCGCCCAGCACCTGAGTGGCGTCGGATTCGGCGGCCTGACCGTCCGCGGACACGCCTGTCGTGGAATCGGATTGCGTGGACTGTTCGGTTTCGGACGACGATTCGGCATCGTCGTCATCGGAATTGATCTGCACGACCTCCTGGATCTTCTTGCCGGATTCGCGCAGTACGTTCTGGTAGACCTGTGAAGCCACCGTGGAGACAATGGAGCCGACCGCCGTGCCGATCACCGAACCCGCGATGCCGATCTTCGCGGAGAACAGGAAGGACGTCACCGCGGCAAGCGCACCGGCGATGACGGGAACGGTCGATATGTTCTTAAAGAACTTCTTGAACAATGGACCCCTCTACAAAAAATTTCAGTTGTGATGTATTCCGTTATCAGGGGTCAGCGTAGACGAAATCACATACGACACGGCGGGAAACCGTTCATCTGCACACAAATTCTCACACTCCGTCACATCCCCGTCACAAGCCGTTCGAATCGATTGACTGACGGACGGGAGGATGTAACGGATACGTAAATGGAGCGTACGGTCATGCATCGGATGAAAACGTGCCGGGCAAGCCTCGCATGACCGTATTTCCATGTCATTTCGCGTCGGTGGCCTACGGAAGTTTGGGATCCGCCCATCCGCCGTTCTCCACGGCGGCCGGCCCCTGATTGAATGACGCGAGACGCCAGCGGATCGTACCGTCCGGCTGGTCCATTGGTATCAGCCGCGCCCAGTGGGCATTGCGCATCGACATCAGCGATGCGAAATCGGGATGCACGACGCTGAGGCCCAGCAGGGTCTGCAGAGTCTGCGAGATCCATGCGCCATGGGAGAACACGAACAGATCAGTGTCGTTCCCGGCGCGATGCGCCCAGTCGTTAACCGCCTCAGCGCCGCGCGCGCCCACGTCACGCTTGTCTTCGGCGCCGTGGTTCATTTCACCGCCACGGAATCCCAGCCATGAGACAAAGTCCTCGGGCCAGCGTTCCTTGATCTCCCGTAGGGTGCGTCCCTCCCAGTCGCCGAAGTCACGCTCGCGTACGCGCGGATCGGGATGCACCTCAAGGCCGAGCGGATCGGCGAACGCGTGGGCGGTCTGCATGGCGCGGATCAGGTCGGAGCTGACGACCAGCTGCTTCGCGGCCGCATGGCCGTCCACGTCGCGCACATAGAGGTTGCGCAACGATTCGCCGGCGCGTTCCACCTGCCACATGCCGGCGCTGTCCAGCGGAATGTCGGTCTGGCCCTGAAGGCGTCCGGCGGCGTTGTACGCCGTGCGCCCGTGACGGACGAGCGTGACCGAACGAACGTGTTCCGCGGCGCCGGGATGGCTCTGGCTGTTCTGCGTCATGTCAGCGCTCCTCTGCCGACGCCGGATCGGCGGACGTGGTCTCCGGATGCTCGAGCTGCAGGTCGATGGCCGGACAGTCGGCCCACAGGCGTTCCAGATCGTAGTATTCGCGTTTGTCGGCGAGCATCACGTGCACCACGAAGTCGCCGTAGTCGAGCAGCACCCATTCACCTTCGGTCTTGCCTTCGCAATTGCGCGCGTCCAGATGGCGGCGTTCATGCAGCTGGCGTTCGACCTCGTCGGCGATGGCCACGACCTGACGGTCTGAGGAGCCCGAAGCGACCAGAAAGGCGTCGGTGATGCCCAACGTCTCGCTCACGTCGAACGCCACGATGTCGGTGGCTTTGATGGAGTCGGCCGCCTGGGCGGCGACACGTACGGAATCGATGGAATCCTGTGCTGCGGGCACGGACGCTCCTTTCACACTGTCGTTGCTGTGTCGTTGCTGTCGCTACGCAGTGCCGGCCCGTAGGCCGGCAATCTGACTATTCGGCGGGCTTCCAGCCCTCGACCACGTGCTGCGTGTTCTCCGAGTAGACCATGGAGTCGGCGGGCACGTCGTGGCGGACCACGGATCCGGCGCCGGTGGTCACTCCGTCGCCCACGGTCACCGGGGCCACGAACAGGTTGCCTGCGCCCACGTGCACGCCGGAGCCGATCTCGGTGTGGTGCTTGCGCTTGCCGTCGTAGTTGGCGGTGATAGTGCCGCCGCCGATGTTGGTGTGCTCACCCACGTGCGCGTCGCCCACGTAGCTCAGGTGCGGCACCTTGGTGCCGTTGTCGATGTGCGCCTTCTTCATTTCCACGAACGCGCCGGCCTTGGTGCCCTCGCCCAGTTCGTTGCCGGGGCGCAGGTAGGTCCACGGACCGATGTTGGCGGCCTTGCCGATGTGGCTGCCCTGCACGCGAGAGCGCTCGACCACGGCCTCCTCGTCGATCACCGCGTCGATCAGCGTGGTGTACGGGCCCACGACGGCACGCTCGCCGACGGTGGTGTGGCCCTGCAGGAAGCTGCCGGGCAGGACGGTCACGTCGCGGGCGAGTTCGACGTCGTCCTCGATCCACGTAGTGTCGGGGTCGAGGATCGTCACGCCGGCACGCATCCACGCCTCGCACACGCGGCGGTTGTGCTGCTTGGCGAGCGAGGCGAGCTGCACACGGTCGTTCACGCCTTCCACGGCCAGCGCGTCGGGCGCGGCGTAGGCGCCCACGCCGCCGAAGCCCTTGGCCTTCTCCAAGGCATCGGTCAGGTAGAACTCGCCCTGGGCGTTGTTGTTGGACAGACCGGCGATGGCCTGCGCCAGCACCTTGGCGTCGAACACGTACACCGACGTGTTCACCTCGTGCACGGCCAGCTCGGAGGAGTTGGCATCCTTCTGCTCCACGATGCGCAGCACGTGGCCCTCGGAATCGCGGATGATACGACCGTAGCCGGTCGGATCATCGAGGATGGTGGTCAGCACGGTGGCGGAGTTTCCGGACGCGGCGTGGAAGTCCATGAGCTGGCGCAGCGTGTCGCTGTCGAGCAGCGGCATGTCGGACGCGGCGATCAGCACGGATCCGTCCAGCTGGCCGTTTGCGGAGAGCTGCTCCATGGCGCACTGCACGGCGCGGCCGGTGCCGGGGATGTCGTCCTGCTGCACGATGGTCACGTTCTCGTCGTACGAACGGGCGGCCGCGGCCACGCGCTCGGCCTGATAGTGCACCACCACGGCCAGAATGCCCGGGTCAAGCGCGCGAATAGACGACATCACACGATTGAGGAACGTCTTGCCGGCCAGAGTGTGCAGCACCTTCGGATCGGCGGACTTCATGCGGGTGCCTTCACCGGCGGCCAGGATAATCGCGGCGCTGAATGCCATGGGAATCTTCACTTTCCTTGTGATCGCGGATCCACATGGATCCGCTGTTGATGGTTGTCGATTGATTATCGTCCGATAATCGTCGATATGGAAAAGGGTCCGAACGACGCGAGCGTCATCGGACCCTTGTGGTCATGCTCCCCCACCTGGACTCGAACCAAGACAAAGGGTTCCAAAGACCCGTGTGCTGCCATTACACCATGGGGGAACGGCGGACGAACCGCCGAGTCTCTATTATGCCATGACCTCGAGAACGTGACGGACGGAACCGCGGCACCGTTGGAATGTCAACCGTACCGCAGTGTGTCGCGATCGGTCAGGCGAACAGGAATCCCTGTCCGTGATGGGTCGGATAGGTGTCGAACAGCTCGGCCACCGAACCGTCGTTGAACACGGCCTTGATGGCGCTGGCCAGCAGCGGGGCGATGGACAGCACGGTCAGGCCTTCCCAACGCTTCTCCACCGGGATCGGCACGGTGTCGGTGAGCACGATCTCACGCGCGCCGCAGTTCTTGAGACGCTCCACCGCGGGACCGGACAGCACGCCGTGCGTGGCGGCCACGGTGATGGACTTGGCACCGGCGTCCTTGAGCACCTGGCATGCACTGGCGATCGTACCGGCGGTGTCGATCAGATCGTCGACGAGCACGCAGTCCTTGCCCTTGACGTCACCGACCACACGGTTGGCGACGGTGTGGTTCGGGCGCGTGATGTCACGGGTCTTGTGCACGAATGCCAGCGGGCATCCGCCAAGACGCTGGGCCCACTGCTCGGCCACCTTGATGCGGCCGGCATCGGGCGACACGACGGCGATGTTGGACAGGTCAAGACGGTCACGCACATAATCCACCAGCACCGGCATGGCGATGAGATGGTCCACCGGACCGTCGAAGAAGCCCTGGGACTGCGCGGCGTGAAGGTCGACGCTCATGATGCGGTCGGCACCGGCGGTCGCCAGCAGGTCGAAGACCAGACGGCAGGAGATGGGCTCACGTCCGAGGTGCTTCTTGTCCTGACGGGAATAGCCGAGCATCGGGCACACGGCGGTGATGGAACGGGCCGAAGCACGCTTGAGTGCGTCGATCATGATGAGCTGCTCCATGATCGACTTGTTCACCGGCGTGGTGTGGCTCTGCAGAACGAAGACGTCGGCGCCACGCACCGATTCGGTGTAGCGCACATACATCTCGCCATTGGCGAAATCATACGACGTCGTCTCCAGAATATCGATGCCAAGCTGGTCCGCCACATCGGTGGCCAGCCTGGGATGGGCCCTTCCGGTGACGAGAATGAGGTTCTTATCAGGCTTTCCTTCAAGGATTGCGCTCACCATATCTCCAAACGTGTGTGAGGTCCGACGACAATTGCCCACTATAGAGGCCGACTTTGACAGCCAACCTATGCTCAGGCCGTGATTTTCCTTGGAATATCAATGATGATCAGTGATAGAGGCCGTGTTTCGAGATGTACTGAACCACGCCGTCCGGCACGAGATACCACACCGGTTCGCCGTCGCGGCTGCGGCGGCGCACATCCGTCGACGAGATCGCCAGCGCGGGGATCTCGAGCATGTCGACCGCACGCGCCGGCACGTCCAGCGTCTGCAGGTCAGGCGAGTATCCGGGACGGGAGACTGCCACGAAATGAGCGAGTCCCCACATCTCGTCGGCGTCCTTCCACCGCATGATCTCGGCCACCGCGTCCGCTCCGGTGATAAAGAACAGCTCGGCGTCCGGACGGGCCGCATGGATGTCGCGCAGCGTGTCGATCGTGTAGGTCACGCCGGGACGGTCGATATCCACGCGGGAGACGGTGAACTGCGGGTTCGACGCCGTGGCGATCACGGTCATCAGATACCGGTCCTCGGCATTGGTCACGGCCTTGTCGAGCTTGAACACGGGCCGGCCGGTGGGTACGAACACCACCTCGTCGAGGTCATACACCCACGCCACCTCGGACGCGGCCACAAGATGACCGTTGTGAATCGGGTCGAACGTTCCGCCCATGATGCCGATGCGCGGAACACGATGCCGATTGCCACGCGCCGAACGACGGCCCCACGAGCCCTTGCCCAGCCCGCTGAGCTCAGACATGTTCCGCGACGGCAGCTCGTTCAAGGCGGACGAGTCGTTCATGGAGGATTCGCTCGCCGTGCCGCTCATGCCTGACCCCCGGCGCGCTGCTCCGCGTCCTCGACCTTCGACTCGTTTTCCACCTCGCTGGCGCTGCCGCTGGAATCCGGGTCGATGCGGTCCATGTCCTCGTCCCATTCCTCCTGCACCACGCGGCGGATCTCCGCGAACGTGGGCAGCGGGAAGCCTGGCTGGAACCGCTTGCGGATCTCCGCCACCTGCTCCGAGATACGAATCAGCACGTCGGTCATGCCGTCGATGCTGTTCTCGCGCTCGCATTCGCGGAAGCGGGAGATGTACTCCTCCATCATCTTCACGTGTCCGGTGATGACTCTCAGCTCGTCGCCCTGCACATCGACTACGTCCTCGGCGTCCGTGTCGGGCCAGCCGATCAGCACCGCGTCCGCATACTCCAGCGCGGCGCGCTGCGGCGCCGTGGGAATGCCGTCCTCGATCTGCACCAGGAACACGTAGCGGACGATGCTCAGTCGTTCCGCGGCCACGCGCAGCCATATGTTGCGTTCTCCGGAGGCTTCGGCCCGGCGGACCATCTCGTCGAAGTCGTACTCGTTCTCGTTGTTCTCGCTCATGCGCGCACCTGTCCCGTTCCGTATCCGATCCACTTGGTCGTCGTCAGCTCCTCCAGTCCCATGGGGCCGCGGGCGTGCATCTTCTGCGTGGAGATGCCGAGTTCGGCGCCCAGTCCGAACATGCCGCCGTCGGTGAAGCGCGTGGAGGCGTTGACCATCACCACGGCCGAGTCGATGCGGCTGGTGAAGCGTTCGATATGCGAGTAGTCCTCGGAGATGATCGCCTCGGTGTGGCCGGTGGAGTACGTGTTGATATGGTCGATGGCCTCGTCGAGCGAGTTCACCACCTTGATGCCCATCTCGTAGTCGAGATATTCGGTGGACCAGTCCTCGTCGGTGGCGGGTTCGATGTCGAGTCCGTCGATGCCGGCGTTGACGATGATGCTCAGCGAGGCCTCGTCGGCGTGCAGCCTCACGCCATGCTCGGTGAGCGCATGCGCCACCACGGGGAGGAACTCCTCCGCGACCGACGCGTGCACGAGCAGCTTCTCCGCGGCGTTGCACACGCCCACGCGCTGCGTCTTGGCGTTGATGATGATCGGCAGCGCCTTGGCGAGGTCTCCCGATTCGTCGACGTAGATATGGACGTTGCCCGCGCCGGTCTCGATGACCGGCACCTTGGAGTTCTCCACCACGGCGCGGATCAGGCCGGCGCCGCCGCGCGGCACCAGCAGGTCGATGTGGCCGCGCGCCTGCATCATGGCGGTGGCGCCGTCACGGCCGAACCGGTCGACGCTGGCCACCAGCGACGGATCGAAGCCGTGGGCGGTCAGCACGTCGCCGATCACCGCAAGCGTGGCCTCGTTGGTGCGTCGGGCGGCGTGGCCGCCACGCAACAGCGCTGCGTTGCCCGACTTGAGGCACAGCGATGCCACGTCGACGGTCACGTTCGGACGGGCCTCGTAGATCATGCCGATCACGCCGATCGGCACGCGGATCTGATTGAGTCGCATGCCATTGGGCAGATTGCGGCCTCGCACCATCTCCCCCACCGGGTCCGGCAGCGTAGCCACGTTGCGTACACCATCCACGGTGGATGCGATGCGGTTCGCGTCGAATCGCAGACGATCGAGCAATCCCTGGCTCATGCCTGATTCGCGAGCCTCGGCCATGTCCTCGGCGTTGGCGCGTTCGATGGTCTCGGCGGCGGCTACCAGAGCGTCGGCGATGTCGAGCAGCAGCGCGTTCTTGACCTCGGTGTTCGCCCCTGCAAGCGCTCGTTGGGCGTGTGCGGCCTCGTCGGCCATGGCGCACACCGCGTCGAAGACGCCGTCCGCCGGGCTGTTCTGTTCGGCCATGAAACTCCCCTCCGTATGCGTGAAACGTCCGTTCATGCCAATATACCGCCATATCCTCCCCAAGGCGGGGTGGACATGGCGGTATATGTCAACGTCAGCGACGACCGTCAGCGACGGTCATCGAACACCGACCGGTGGGGATCAGTGCACCTGATCGAGTCCCGGGTACAGCGGGAAGTCCTCGACGAGCTTGTCGACGCGGGCCTTGAGTGCCTCCACATCGGCGGACTTGCCGGCGGCGAGCGCGGTGCCGATGATGTCGGCCACCTCCTCGTATTCCTTGGGTCCGAAGCCGCGGGTGGCCAGGGCGCTGGTGCCGATGCGCAGACCGGAGGCCACGGAGGCCGGGCGCGGGTCGAACGGCACGGTGTTGCGGTTGATGGTGATGCCGCACTGGGCGAGCAGGTCCTCGCCCTGCTGGCCGTCCATCTCGCTGTTGCGCAGGTCCACCATCACCAGGTGCACGTCGGTGCCGCCGGTGAGCACGGAGATGCCGTTGGCCTTCACGTCGTCGGCGGTGAGGCGGTCGGCGAGGATCTTGGCGCCGTCGAGCGTGCGCTGCATGCGGTCCTTGAATTCGGGGGTGCCGGCCACCTTGAAGCTCACGGCCTTGCCGGCGATCACGTGCATGAGCGGGCCGCCCTGCTGGCCGGGGAACACGGCGGAGTTGAGCTTCTTGGCGTACTCCTGCTTGGCCAGGATGAAGCCGGAGCGCGGGCCGCCGAGCGTCTTGTGCGCGGTGGAGGACACCACGTCGGCGTACGGCACCGGGCTCGGGTGGAGTCCGGCGGCGACCAGACCGGCGAAGTGGGCCATGTCGACCCAGAACTTGGCGCCGACCTCGTCGGCGATCTCCTTCATGGCCTTGAAGTCTTCGATGCGCGGGTAGGCGCTCCAGCCGCCGATGATCATGGCGGGGTGGGTTTCCAGCGCGCGCTGGCGGATGATCTCCGGATCGATGCGGAAGGTCTCCGGGTTCACGCCGTAGGCTTCGGCGTGGTAGAAGCGGCCGGAGAAGTTGATCTTCATGCCGTGGGTGAGGTGGCCGCCGTGGTCGAGCGCCAGACCGAGCACGGTGTCGCCGGGCTTGACGAGCGCCTGGTAGACGGCGGCGTTGGCCTGGGCGCCGGAGTGGGGCTGCACGTTGGCGTATTCGGCGCCGAACAGTTCCTTGGCGCGGTTGCGGGCGATGGTCTCGAGCTTGTCGACCTGCTCGCATCCGCCATAGTAGCGGCGGCCCGGGTAGCCTTCGGCGTACTTGTTGGTCAGCACGGAGCCCTGCGCCTGCAGCACGGCACGCGGCACGAAGTTCTCGGAGGCGATCATCTCGAGGCCGTCCTGCTGACGATGCAGCTCTCCGGTCAGGATATCGGCGATCTCGGGATCGGCCTCGGCAATCGGCGCGTTGAACGCGTCGCCCGGCTTCTGGGGGTAGGACGTCTGTTCCGTCATGGTGCTCCTCACTTCGTTGCACACGGATGTTGAATGACCCGTTCAGTTTAGGACGGCGTTTGTAACGAACCAATTCACACAACGGTTTTGTCTCATAAACGTTGTGCGTTAGCCGCGGTCATGCGCAAGCCGTATGAGATGGATGACCGTGCTTGCCCAGCGCTGCCGGTAGACTGGCGGCTGTCCACACAATGTTTTCTAGGAGATTCCGAGGGTTTTGACCGTGACCACTTTCCACAGCACGCGCAGCACCACCGATTCGCTCACCGCCAAGCAGGCCATCCGCAAGGGCATCGCCGACGACGGCGGTCTGTTCGTCTCCGATTCGCTGGGTTCCGAACACGTCGATATCGCCTCCCTGGCGGGCAAGAGCTACCAGCAGATCGCGCAGACCGTGCTCGCCAAGCTGCTGCCGGACTTCACCGAGGAGGAGCTGGCCGACTGCATCCGCGAGGCCTACGGCGACCAGTGGTCCGATCCGGCCATCACGCCGCTCAAGCCCCTGGGCGACGACTACATCCTCGAACTGTTCAACGGCCCGACGAGCGCCTTCAAGGATGTGGCGCTGCAGATCCTGCCGCGGTTCATGGCGCGTACCACGCCGGCGGACGGCGATCCGGACGAGAAGATCATGATCCTCACCGCCACGTCCGGCGATACGGGCAAGGCCGCGCTGGCCGGCTTCGCCGACGCGCCGGGCACCGCCATCACCGTGTTCTATCCGGAGGGCAAGGTCAGCCAGGTCCAGCAGCTGCAGATGACCACGCAGGCCGGCGCCAACGTGAACGTGTGCGCGGTCAAGGGCAACTTCGACGATGCGCAGACCGCCGTCAAGCGCATCTTCGGCGACAAGGATCTTGCTTCCGAGCTCGCCGACAAGTCGCACACGGTGCTCTCCTCCGCCAATTCGATCAACGTGGGCCGTCTGGTGCCGCAGGTGGTGTACTACTTCGCCGCCTACGCGCAGCTGCTCGAGGATCAGGTGATCAACGTGGGCGACGAGGTGGAGTTCTGCGTGCCCACCGGCAACTTCGGCGACATCCTGGCCGGTTACTACGCCAAGCTGCTCGGCCTGCCGGTCAAGCACCTGATCGTCGCCTCCGACAAGAACAACGTGCTGTTCGACTTCCTGACCACGGGCACGTACAACCGTCAGCGCCCGTTCTTCCAGACCATCTCCCCCTCGATGGACATCCTCGTCTCGTCGAACCTGGAGCGCATGCTCTACTACTTCTCCGAGAAGGACACCCGTCTGATCTCCATGCTCATGAACGACCTCAACCAGTGGGGCGCGTTCGAGGTGCCCGAGCAGATGCTGGCCAAGATCCGTTCCCTGTTCGGCTGCGGCTGGGCCGATGAGGATCAGGTGCGCGAGTCGATTCACGACTGCTGGGAGAAGAACCATTACGTGATCGATCCGCACACGGCGTGCGGCTACTTCGTGATGCAGCAGATTCCGCGCGACCCGCTGACGCCGCGCGTGCTGCTGAGCACCGCCAGCCCGTACAAGTTCCCGCGTGTGGTCAACGAGTCGCTCGGTCTGGACGCCGAGGGCACCGACTTCGAGTGCATGGATGTACTCGCCAAGGCCACCGGCACGACGGCTCCGGCCGCGCTGCGAGGACTGGAGACCGCTGACGTGCGTTTCGACGACGTGGTGGAGATCGACGCGATGAAGGACTACGTCCGCACCGCCGCCGAAAAGTAGGCCGTTCGCCGGGCGGTGCCCGGTAAACGCAACACGTTTATGCCGGCTCTCCTCGATGAGGGAGCCGGCATTATTGTATGGATCGCTATATCATCACAGCAAAGGCGATGCTGCCGAGGCATAGAGCCATCAGCGCGAGCATGATCACCCATGTGAGCGGGCGGGCGAAGTTGCACGTCCAGCCCACGCCGAAGCGCTTGGGCACCATCACAGCCGGATCGTCGGGATTCCAGTAGAACACGCCCGCCTTCCAATGCCGGTCGTCGTCGGAAGCCGCATCGCGGTCATCATCGGCACGGCTCGCCGCATAGACCCGCGAGCCGTTCTGTCCGTAGATCAGTCCGATCATCACCGCGGCCGCGAGCGCGGCAACGGCGACGACCATCATGATCAGTCCGATCATGTCGAGACCCACCACGCCGATCATGCTCAGCTGCAAGCCCAGACCGATGCCCATCGCCACCAGCGGGCCGGCCACGATCAGGTAGACGCTCCACACCTTCAAAAACACGCCATATGCGTAGGCGGAGGATACGGGACGATTCGGGTTGATCGGCTTCTTCGCATGCAACAGCACCAGATGCGAAACCGTCATCAGAACGGCAAGCATCAGCTGCAGTCCGACGGCATACCATATGAGTATCGGACTCTTGTCCACCCATGAGTCGATCTCGCCAGCGGCGTTCATATGCATGGGCACCCGCTGCGGCATGTCGGAGTATCCCAGATTTCCCACAACGAGCGTGACGGCGAGCGCGGGAACATGCAACAGCTCCCATGTGAGCCCCAGCGGGCGCGGCATTCTCTCCCCCACCAGCACAGTCCGGCGTGACGAGTCCGTCTTCCAACCGTGTTCGTGTTTGAGTGTCAGCATATGCCGACGGCAGATCTGTTGCGCGGCAAATCCGACCGGCAGCTGCAGCAGCATAGCCACGGTCATGATCACCATGGCCGAGACGGCGCCACGACGCCACCACATCAGGGCTGCGATGACGATCATGATGACCGCGGCCATGCTCACCGCCGCAGCGTAGGCACGCTTGAGTCCGCGCACCTGATCGTCCGTATGCGCGCTGCTCGGCACGGAGACGCCGAAGCATTCGCGCCGGTCGGCCACCCATGGCATCGCAGCCATGGCGATGGCGACGAGCGCGGCCAGCAGAAACGTAATCAGCGTCATGATCGTGACGCTTGTCGTCGTGTTCATGATGACCTCCTTGACGAGACATCGTTGCCGGAACGTCGTCCCTCATCCCGGCTCGGGTTCTGCAACCCGTAGATCGATGCGCATTGGTGGCGTACGGTGTCGAGGAACGACTCCGCCGTGCCGCCGCGTGCCTTGTGCTCAAGGATGATTCGGCGCAGCTCATTATTCATGGCGGACCATTGCGCGCCATCCACGGCGGCCGAACCATGGCCTGCTTCGTCACGACGTTCGGCGACGACCGCACCGGATCCTCGGCGCATGTTCAGGTATCCGTCGTCGCGCAGCAATGCGTAGGCCTTGTTGACGGTGTGCAGATTGACGCCGAGATCCACGGCCAGCGATCGGACGCTGGGCAGTTTGTCACCGGGGACCAGTTCGCCATTGGCGATGGCCTCGATGACCTGTCGCCGCAGCTGTTCGTAAATGGGCACGTCGTCGCTTTGATCGATTTCGATGATCACCGTAACCTCCCCTCACATCAAGGTATGCTATTTGTTATAGATCAACTATAACACTTTTGAGATCAATACCCCCTAGTACTTCCCTATTTTTAATTTGACGATAACCGCAGGAACGAGACATACACACCCCTCCATACTTCGGAAATATGTAAAATCACCACAACCGCAATCCACAGCACAAATACCCCCTCCAATACCCTTCTGAGAGTCCAACATATGTACATTTATGCATTCACCGATCAACAGTGTTGTTGAATACGTAATGAAACGAATGCAGCAATGTCCGTTCGTCCCGCTCGAGAACCATCAAGGAGGGTAGATTCGTGCACGGCGATGCGAAGAGACTGACGAAGATGCTTCAGGGAGCCAGTACCCGTTTTGTCATTCCCATCTATCAGAGAAACTACGACTGGAAACGAGAACAATGTCAGAGATTGTTCGACGACTTGGAAGACGTGGCCCACGAGAATCGCCAATCACACTTCTTCGGCAGTATCGTGTCGCAGTCAGATTACGACGACAGGCGGATCCTTATTGATGGGCAGCAGCGCATCACCACTACGTATCTTCTCTTGGCGGCGCTATTGACACAAATACAGCAAAACCATATCGAAGTCAATCGTGCCAACCTTTACGATTTCATACGATACGAATATCTTGTGGACCGTTACGATGAGAGCGATCAAAAACTCAAGCTTAAGCTTGTCAAGGACGATCAGAATGCCCTCGCACAAGTCATGAACGGCAACGAGGAAAATTTCGTGGAGGGGTCCAACATCACCGAGAACTATAGGTACTTCCTCGACCGCATCTCCCACACCGATCTCAACGCCGATCAACTCAAAGATGCAATCGAAAGCCTAGAAGTCATAGACATCAGACTCGAACCAGACGACGACGCACAGCTCATTTTCGAGAGCCTGAATTCAACTGGTCTGGGGCTCAGTGAAGGGGATAAGATCCGGAACTTCATCTTGATGAATCTTCCGGAAGCCGAACAAGAGGCCTACTACGAGAAGTACTGGAACCCAATCGAGCAAAACACCGATTATGATGTCAGTGCTTTCATCCGCGACTATCTCACTTCAAGAACCCGAAGAACCCCCGTCATCAATCGCGTCTATCCCGTTTTCCGCAAGTTCGCCACAAACCACGAAATGGAACCCTTGCTCCAGGAGCTTCTGAGGTTTTCGGAATATTACGGTTTCATTATTGGCAGACTGCATACCGATCCCAATACGGAAATCGCACTGCATCGACTAGGACTACTTGAAATGGGAGTAGTGAACCCATTCCTTCTCTCCGTTTTGGAGTATTCGGATAGCGGACACCTTTCGCGCGAAGATCTTGTCAACGCACTCGACGTCGTGGAGAATTACCTGTTCAGGCGCTGGGTATGCGGTATCGGCACCAACGCACTGAACAAGGTGTTCGAGGATCTGCACTACGAGGCCCTTCGAGCAGTATCCGACGGTGCGGAATACTGCGAAGCTCTTAAATACGCGTTACTACGCAGGGAAGCCAGCAGCCGCTTCCCCCGTGACGAAGAATTCAAACAGGCGTATTGGAATCGCAACTTCTACGCCATCGGTCGCAAACGCCTGTATCTGTACGACCGACTGGAAAACTCCGACAACGTGGAACGCGTCAACATCGTTACCATGCTCGAGGATGGGGTTCTTTCCGTCGAGCACATCATGCCGCAAACTCTCTCACGACAGTGGCGGGAGAGTCTTGGAGAGGATGCTTCCGTCACTCATAAGGAATGGCTGAACCGTATGGGAAACCTGACCCTCACAGGGTATAACTCACAGTATTCAAACAGCGAATTTCTCGAGAAACGCAATCGTGATCACGGTTTCGCCGATAGCGGCCTCAAGCTGAATCGTTACGTCGCGAGTTGCGACACATGGGGACGGAACGAAATTCTTCAACGGCAAGAGCTTATCTGGAAACGCTTCCTAACGATATGGCCGCAAATCGATACGACGTACCACCCCACAGTCAAGGAACACGAGCAGCACTCTCTCGACGAAGACTTCGACTACCGAAACCGCAAGATAGCCGCATATACGTTCCAAGGAGCACGACATACGACAAAAACATGGGTAGAGGCAATCCGAGGTGTTCTGGTCTCCTTGTACGAAATCGCGCCGGCCACGATTCACGCGATCGCGGACAGCGACAGATTCCCCGCTCGATACTTCTCTCACTCACAAATAAATCGCGGGTTCGAGGTATCAAATAACCTCTGGTTCAATCCAGAGAGCAATACACCAACCAAGATCGGCATAATGCGGAGGATCATCGAAAAAATACCTGAAGTGGAGAGTACCGATCTCTCTTTTGAGCTATATGACGAATAACGATCTCCGGCTCATGCCGATAGTCCACACTGTTCACACTCGAAACGCCATTGACATCAGGCAATAGGAGTCATCGGCAATTGCCGACAGTATCAAGACCCCGGCCGACGAGTGGCCGTTGCAGGGCCAGATCGCCGCACCACATTCGACAGCACGGGATCAGACCCCACACCAGCCACTTCGGACACCTCCCTGTCTTCAGGAATTCGGCCTCGTTGCATTTCGACGATTCGAGCAACGTCCACGGTCCTCAAGGGACGGCAGTCCGGCGAGACCGCGACGGCGATTCTCGCGGTCACGGTCTCGCAGAGCCTTGCGCTCGCCGGCGATGGAATCGGGGGCGGGGAACCAGTGCAGTTGCACGAGCGTCTGGCCGAGGTTCCACAGGTTGTTGGTCACCCAGTAGATCAACACGCCGAACGGCAGCGTGAATCCGGAGAATACGTAGATCAGCGGGAATGCGAACACCGTCACCTTCTGCATGCGAAACTGCGGGGACTTCATGATCTCGCGGGACGTGTTGCGGTGCGTCAGCAGCCACTGCATCACCAGCAGAGTGACGCACATCAACGCCACGATCAGGCCGATGGCGACGCGCTCCCCCGCCCCGCTCGCGGTCATGAACGTGTCGGCCACGCGCACGCCCAGGAATCGCGACGACTCAATGTCGCCGGCGACAGCACGACCGAGACCGCCGATCGCGGGCGTTGCACCGTTCGCGATCATCGGCAGACGCTGCAGTGTGTAGAACAGCGAGCACAGCACCGGCATCTGCACGAGCGCCGGCAGGCATGAGCCCATGGGATTCGCGCCCTCCTTGCGGTACAGCTCCATGGTTTCGCGCTGCATGGCCTCCTGCGAGCGCGGGTCCTTTCGCGAGGCGTATTTGCGTTGGATGCGTTGGAGTTGCGGCTGGATGGACTGCATGCGCCGCATGGATGCCATCTGGCGTATGAACAGCGGCAGCAGGCAGAGGCGGATGACGAGCACCAGCCCCATGATGGACAGGCACCAGGCGAGGCCCGGTCCGTCGGGCATGCCGAGGGCGACGAGCAGCGCGTGGCCAAGGATAAGTAGTTGGGCGATCAGCCATTCCAACGGCTGAAGAACGGTGGTGATGAATTGCATGATGATGTCCTGACGGGTGGGTGTACCGCTACGCGTTGTCGTGAAACAGTAGCGTGAAACATGTGGAACACGTATGGGGATAGTTGTTTCACGGAGATGGGAGTGGTACGCGAATAATGAATCTGAATAAGTCATAAGGTGGCGTCACCTCATCCGTCCGACTTTGTCGGACACCTTCCCCTCAAGGGGAAGGAAAAGAGAAAAGATGAGAGGCGGGCAATATTCAGATTCGGGGGTCAGGAAGGGAGAAGCGGGCCCAGCGCGGCACCCATTGCGGGCGGGCCCAGGAGCGTGCGGCGTCGGCGACGTGCCGATCGCAACGCAGGGTGGACGGCAGGCCGAGCGCCAGACGCAGCAGCTCGCCGACCGTCGACGATGTCATCGCAACGGCGACCAGCATTACCATGGTCAGTGCACACAGCATGATCGCGATGCCGCAGATCATCAGCGCGCCACCGAACGACGTTGAGTCCGCACCGGCCGTGGAGGCCATATCGCCCATGCTGTTCATGCCGAACACCAGCGACGCCATGATCGCGGATACGATCAACGATGCCATGGCACCGTATGGCAGCAGTCGCGCGGAGACACCACCCTCGGACCGCAGTCGCGCCGAGGTCGCGGTGAGATGCGTACGAATGAGCGCGGACAGCACGCCCAGCACGATCAACGGCAGAACGGTCATGATGAACACGGCATACTCCACCCGCATGGCGAGCGGCATGCCGGAGAACATCATGGTCGAACCTTTCCGTATTGCGCGAACATCACGAAGAATACGTGTTCATCATAGGTCGGATGCCGCACCATCCGCGGAATGACATCCGGGACCCTCCCTCAGTCCGACTACGTCGGACAGCTCCCTCCCCGGGAGGGAGCACGTCCTCTTCATCGTCGTTCTCCCTCCGAGGCAGGGAGATGTCGGGACGAAGTCACGACAGAGGGAGGGATCAGCACCGGAAACCTCTTACGCGATGCGCGTGCGGAAATCGCCGTCAACGATCGCGGCGCGGATGCCGTCGACCGAGCAGGAGACCATACTGCGCACGGCGGCGTCGGTGTAGAACGCCATGTGCTGGGTCATCACCACGTTGGGGAACTGACGCAGGTAGGCGATGCCGCGGTTGGTGAGAATGTCGGTGCGGCGGTCGCGGTGGATCAGGTCTCCTTCGGTCTCCACGGTGTCGAGCCCGAGTCCGCCGATCTTCTCGGCCTCGATGTTGTCGATCAGCGCGTCGAGGTCCATAAGCTCGCCGCGGGCGCAGTTGATGAGCACCACGCCGTCCTTCATCTTGGCGATGGTCTCGCGGTTGATGATGTGGAATGTGGAGTCGAGCAGCGGCATGTGCAGCGTGATCACGTCGCTCTGCGCGTATAGAGTCTCCAGATCCACGTATTCGGCATGCTCGGCGACCTTCGGGTTCGGATGCGGATCGTAGGCGAGGATGCGGCAGCCGAAGCCGGTGAGACACTGGATCACGGTGGCGCCGATGCGGCCGGTTCCCATCACGCCGACGGTGAGATTGCGCAGCTCGCGGCCCTGTAGCCCTTCGAGCGAGAAATCGTAGACCTGGCCGCGCCACAGGGCGGGCTTGTAGTTGCGCAGCACGAGCAGGATGAACATCACCGTGTATTCGGCCACGCCGTTGGGCGCGTAGTCGGCGTTGAGCACCATGATGCCGCGGCGCTTGGCGGCGTTGAGGTCGATATGGTTGTAGCCGATGGTGCGCGTGGCGACCACCTTGACTCCGGCGTCGGCGAGCGCGTCGATCATCGCGGCGTCGATGTGGCTCTGGCCGAGGATGCTCACGCCGTCGCAGCCGGCCGCAAGACCGACGTTGGACGGGTCGAGACATTCGGCGTGGAGCTCGACATCCACGCCGACCCGGTTCGATTCGTCGGTGAATGATTCGCGTTCGTCGTCGCGCACTTCGAAAGCGGCGATCTTCATATTCGGTTCTCCTTGACTGACATCGTTGACTTCACTGGCGTCCGGCGATGTGCGGCCTGTCTTTTCACGACCGCCATACGGTTCGATCAGTTCGCCGGACGCGATCCGTATGCCATCTTAGCGAGCGCGACACGCGAACTTCTTTCCATCTTGGAAAGAGGTATGCTTTCCACAACGGAAAGAGGTTTTTCTCGATCCATACCACCGTTCACCGGTTCATCGTCGGGAGGATGCGATGACAGACGAAACACGAAACCCGGAGGCCGATTCGCAGGCCGCAGCAACCGATTCAGAAAAGGAAAGGACCGACATGCCCATCGACACGGCCACAGCCCCCGTCATGACGAATACCGTTGCAGACGGCGGCAAAGCCACACCCTCAAGCCCCGCTCCCGGAATCGACGCCCTCGGAGCCATGGATGCGCTGAACAGCCTGCATGAACTGAATTCAGACCGAGATCGCATGGCCAAACGATCGGAGCGCGGGATGAGAGCAATGTGTGTTCGCGCTTCCTGGATTTACGGCCTCATGGCCTTCGTCTATTGGGGTGTCGGTTTGATGTTTGGCGGATATTTCTATTCGGATATTGGATATATCACCATCATGGCGGCATTAGCGCTGCTCATGATCGCCGCATTCGTTGTTATCATCCGTTACCAAAAAGCCACCGGCATATCGGCGTTCACCCTGGCTCCAAATAAACGCAAAGCCGCCCACGACACTCAATTCATTGTCGCCAGCATCTCGACCACGGTTGCACAGATAGTGCTGCCCTGGATCGGTTTCGCATGGGGATTCATCGGCGGCAATTGGATCGGAGCCGTCGTCCTTGCCGTGCTCACCGCGCTGGCGATCTATGGGCTGGAACGCTGGCACATCCGGGAATGGACCCGCGTAAGCAGGCTCCCCGTTGTTCCGGAGGAGGATCCACATGCCTGATAAATCAAACGATTCTCCGATTGAGCCGAAGTTTGACGAGACGATTCACGCGCCGATCCGACTGCGGATCTGCGGAATGCTCGACGCGTACGGCAAGCTGCGGTTCGACGCGCTGCGGGACACGCTCGACGTGAGCGACGCCGTCTGCTCCAAGCATCTGAAGACGCTCGCAGACCGTGGATACGTGACACTGAGCAAGAAGGCGGAACGTGACAGCGGCAAGGGCTACAAGGTCACCTGGGTATCGTTCACCGACGTCGGACGAACCGCCTTCCAAGCCCACGTCGCCGCTCTGAAGCAGATCGTCGCCGGCGGCTAGCCGATCTTCCCCGGCTCTCCTCTCCGAGTGGAGCTGTCACCGCAGGTGACTTGAGGGGAGGTGCGGCCGAGCACCAACCAAGCTCCGAACACGGTCACCTCATCCGTCCGGCTTTGCCGGACACCTTCCCCTCGAGGGGAAGGACAAGGGGAAACACCATCTCCCCTCAGCGAGGGGGTCAACAGGAGAGATCGTTTCCCAAAAATAGGTATCTATCAACCACTCATTGTCATTGGGTTGGCGTGAGCCTGCCCAAAATTCCCTCATCACGCATTCGAGGCTCATATGAAAGCCATCTTCTACAAGGATCTGCTGCAGGTTCGTCGCAATACCGGACTGCTGATCATGCTGATCGTGACCGGCATCATGACGGTGCTGTTCATCGTACTTGCGACGGTCATCCAGCCCGGCAGAACATTCGCCACGGTATTGCTGCAGATCACGCTGATCCTGTTTCTCATGTCGTTCGTGCCCACCTGCGCGATGGAGCTCGTCCGCGGCGACATCGGCAACGGCACACTGACCGCGTTCACGGCGAGCGGACGGCCAAAACGGCAGTATCTGATCGCACAGGTGATCGTTGCACTCATACCGTCCGGCGCGCTCGGTGCGCTGATCGTGCTGGCGTTCCGCCTGCTCGTACCATCGCTGCGCACTGTCATCACCGGCGCAAACGGCCTCCTGCTGCTGAGCGAACCGCTACTGGCCGCATTCGTTCTGTTTCTCTGGTCAATCTTCTTCAAAGGAAAGGCACTCATCATGACCGCAACCACCACCAAGCCCATCACCGATTCCATCAATGGACAATCCAAGCCCGTCGCGGGCACGCCGATCGCCGTATCCGTAAGGGACATGACCTTCGGATACAAGAGACGCAAGCCCGTGCTCAGTCATATCAGCCTTGACGTTCCTGCCGGCCAGTCGATCGGCATTCTGGGCTACAACGGCGTGGGCAAGACCACTCTGTTCGGCGTGATCCTCGGCCTGCTGCGCCCGCAGCACGGCGACGCGGTGATCAACGCGGACGTGTTCCCCTCCATGCGGGACGTGTTCCAGCTCACCGACTCGAACAATCTGACCGCCGATATGACCGTGCGAGAGAATATCCGCTTCCGTGCCATGCTCTACGCCACACATGAGAATCCGCATCCGGTGGACGTCGCACATCTGGACGAGCTGCCGATGGTCCGGGCATTCGAATTGGGCGAGCATCTGGACAAGAAGGTGAGGGAGCTGTCGTCGGGATTGAAGAAGCGCGCCGGCATTGTGACGGGCATGCTGTTCGAACCGAAGCTCATCATGCTCGACGAACCCACCAACGCCGTGGACCCGCTCACCCGGCAGCTGCTCATCGAACTCATGAAGCAGCTTCGGGCTGACGGCCGCACGATCATGACGATCACGCATGATCTCGACTACTGCTGGGAGGTGACCGACCGCGTGGTGATCCTTGACAACAGGCATCTGGTCAGGGACTGCATGACCCATGATTTCGCGGATTACCAGACGTTCATGGAAGCCGCCACGCTCGGTAGAGAAACCACCGACGTGGACTTCGGCCTGCATACGAAATAATGCGATGCCGCAACGCGACTTATTGCAAAGGAGATACTGATGAAGGCAATACTCTGGAAGGATTGGATGATCTGCAGGCGTAGCCGCCCATTCTGGCTGGTGACCGTGCTGATGGTGGTGATGATGCTGGTCTACATCGTCGGATTCGTCATGTGGCTGGGGAACGAGAACACCACCATGGTGTTCATGCTGTTCGGGCCGATGATCGCCTATTTTCCTCCGGCGCTCACCGCGGGAACCTCCTATCCGAACGGGCACACGCTCACCATGAGCATGAACGCGCCACTGAAAACCGACGGCACGGTGGAGGCCATGCGCTGCTCGGGACGTTCGATGACACAGTATCTGCTGGCGAAGAGCGTGCTTCCCATGATGCTTGGCCTGGTCATGCTGCTGCCGCCGGTGCTGTATTGCCTGTACGGCGGCGCGCTGACGGTCCGCTCCCTGCTCACTCCGGAGATGGTCTACACGCTGATCGCCGTGCCGGCGCTCACGTTCGTCAATGAGCAGATACTGCTGGCGTCCCGTGCAACCACCACCGGCACGCTCAACATTCCGATACTGATCACGTTCATCCCGATGATAGGGTTCACGCTGATGTCCTCACTCGTCTCGCCGTGGGCGGCGCTGCCGATCATGCTCGGCGCCGGCGTACTGGCGTTGGGCGTGTCGGCGCTTCGCAGCCGGCACGACTACCCGACCACGTTCCGCAGACTGGCGTGAGAACGATAGAATCTGGCTGTCCGGCTCCCCTTAGGGAGGGGAGCCGGAAGAAATCGTGGCTTCTTGCGTCAGTAGAGGAGTCCGAGGCTACTTCCACTCGGGCTTCCAGCGCTGCTGGAGGCGGTAGGCGCTGTCCCAGAACATGTATTCGTGTTCCACGCCCACCACGAACTGTTCGACGAGGGTCTGCTTGTGCTCCTCGGTCAGGTCGGCGGAGAGCTTCTCGATGTCGTCGATCAGCCATACGGCGGAATTCCAGAACTCGTCGGTCTTGTACATGTCGATCCACGCGCGGTACGGGTTCGTCTCGATCCCGTCGCCGATGCGCGCGGCGATGCGCGTGCCGTAGTCGGCGTACACCCAGGCGCACGGCAGCAGGGCGACGAGCACGTCGACCAGCGGCTTAGTGTGCGCGATGGCGATCATGTTCGACGTGTAGGCGCGGGCGAACGCCGACTGGCGGGCGTCGTCCATCTGCTGCCTGGTGATGCCGAACACGTCGCGGAAGAAGTCGTGCACGTGCTCGGTCTCGTTGGACGCGCCGGCGATGGCGTTCGACAGGTGCGTGCGGATCTTCGGATCGTCGCACTTGGCGAAGGCGAGCGCGTGCACGTTCACGTAGTCGTTGAGGTACAGGTAGTCCTGCAGCATGTAGAACACGAACTTCTCGCGGTCGAGGGTGCCGTCGCCGAGTTCACGCAGGAAGGGCTGGTCGACGCCCTCCTCCCATACGGGTTCGGCGGCCTTGTAGAGGCGTTCGGCGAAGGGGTGGTCGGGGAGGAAACGGGTAAGGGGCATGATTGTCCTTTCGGAGGTGGCGGAAGGTTGGGGAAGGTCAGGGGTGCGATCCCTCCCTCAGACCGGCCTTGGCCGGCCAGCTCCCTCCCAAGGAGGGAGCACGAAAGAATGGGACCAGTGTTATTACGGCCGGGCTTCCTTGGGAGGGAACATGAGGGATGGGAACGGAAGGGGTCAGAGGACTCGGGGGGCTTCGGAGAAGTCGTGCATGACGCCGTCGGCGACGGCCTGGATCTGCGGCCAGTGGTTCTTCGACGACGCGTCGTACATGGCCCACGCATGCATGCCGACGGACTTGACCACGCGGATGCCGACGAGGATGTCCTCGAACACCGTGCAGTCGGTCGGCTGCACGCTCACCTGAGCGGCGGCGTGCAGGTACACGTCGGGCTGGTCCTTGGACACGTCTCCCACGTCGTCCACGCTGCTGAACGCGTCGAACAGGTCGTAGACGCCCAGCCGACGCAGCACGGCCTCGCGGAAGCGCGGCGGCAGACTCGTGGCCACGGCGAGCTTGGCGCCGGTGACCTTGAGATGCCGCAGGTACTCCCCCGCGTGCGGCTTGAGCGGCACGGTGGTGGTGTACGCGTCGAACGCCATGCGGTTCCACTCGTCCATGAGATCCTGCGGGCTGTCCGGCAGACCGAACCGGCGGATCGTGTACTCCGCGCAGTCTTCGAACGACAGGTGGGCGATGGATTCGGCATAGTCGGCGGGCACGTCGAATCCCCGTTTGTGCAGGAATTCGTTGTCCACGTCGGTCCACACGTGCATGGAGTCGAGCAGCGTGCCGTCGAGGTCGAAGATGGCGGCCTTGCCGGCGTTCGCGTCCGACGGAACCAGGGCGGATGCGTCGCCGGCGGGTGCTGTCATCCGAAGATCGGGGCGGGGATCAGGCATTGGCGTCGAAGCCGGCCAGGCCGTGCGCGTACAGATCCCAGAAGTGGTTGGTGGGGCCGTTGCCGTTGCCCAGTTCGAGCGAGTGCTCGATGGCCATAGTCACGTACTTCTTGGCGCGGCCGATGGCCTCGTGGAACGGGTGACCGAGCGCAAGATTGGCGGCGATGGCCGACGAGTACGTGCAGCCGGTGCCGTGCGTGTTCTTGGTGTTGATACGCTTGGCGGAGAACTCGTAGAAGTCCTTGCCGTCATAGAGCACGTCGATGGCGTCGCCGGTGGCATGGCCGCCCTTGACGAGCGCGGACGTGCAGCCCATCTCCTGAATGGCCTTGGCGGCGGCCTTCTGCCCCTCAAGATCGGTGATCTTCAGGCCGGAGATGCATTCGGCCTCGGGGATGTTCGGCGTGAGCACGTCGGCGTGGGGAATCACGATCCTGATGAGCGAGTCGATGCAGTTGGGGTCCATGAGCGGCGCGCCGTTCTTGGCGTACATAACCGGGTCGATGACCACGTTCTCCGCCTTGTATTCGACGAGCTTGTCGGCCACGACCTGCATGATGTCCGGGTTGTCGAGCATGCCGATCTTGACGGCCTTGGGACGGATGTCCTCGAATACGGCGTCGATCTGGTCGGCGATGATCTTCGGATCCACGTCGAGCACGGAAATCACGCGGGCCGTGTTCTCCGCCACGACGGACGTGATCACAGACATGGCGAAGCATCCGTTGGCGCTCATGGTCTTGAGATCGGCCTGGATTCCGGCGCCACCGGAACAGTCGGAGCCGGCAATGGACAATACGGGCGTCAGTACGCTCATAATCGTTCCTCCCTACGATGGTGTTAACCAACAGGTTCAAAGGGTCAGGCGTCATGCCTTTCTCAACCCGTTCCACCGCACGCCGGACGCGTCACGCCATCGGCATCGAGTCGGGTTCCCCTGCAACTTGACGGATCCCACGCTATCCGCGGGAGCCGACATCACCGTGCCGCCGCGACCGTCACAGCCGGCAGGCGTCGAGCAGTTCCCGTGCGTGCGTCAGCGACGTTTCGGTCTCGCCGCCATCGAGCATGCGGGCGATCTCGTGCACGCGCATGTCGTCGCGCACCTCGTCAACGGTGGTGACCGTATCGGCGTCTGCTGAGGCAGTGTCGGACTTGGAACCGGCAACGTGCTTGGAGACGACGAACTGCGCGTCCGCCCATGCGGCCACCTGCGCCAGATGGGTGACGACGATCACCTGCGCGTTCTCGGCGAGCCGTGCCAGCCGCCTACCGAGTTCAGCGGCGGTTCTGCCGCCCACGCCGGCGTCCACCTCGTCGAACACGAACGTCATGCCCTGACCGGCCACGGACGAGAAGCCCTTCTGCGCCGCGGACAGCTCCAAGGCGAGCATGAGTCGGCTCAGCTCGCCGCCGGACGCGCTCTTGCCCATCGGCAGCCGCGGCGCTCCCGGGAAGGCGGTGAACAGGAAGCGGATGTCGTCGCCGCCGTGGGCATCAAGCCCGTCGTCGGCGCGACGCTCCACCTCGATATCGAGCCGGGCGCCGGACATGGCCAGCGACTCCAGCTCGCCCGTCACCTGCTCGGCAAGCTCACCGGCGGCCTCGCGACGCCGCTCCCCCAGACGTTCGGCGGCCTCAACCGCCGCGGCACGGGCGGCGTCGCGCTCGCGAGTGAGCTGCGCCACGCGTTCCGGGGATGCGTCGAGATCCTCAAGCTCGTAGCCGGCCTTCTCACGCCATGCGATCACGTCGGCGAGCGTGGGCCCCCATCGTCTGGTGAGTTCGTCGAGGTCGTGGATGCGCCCGTTGATCTGGTCGAGGTCGCCTTCCCCATCCTCCTGCTCGAGCATGCCGCCGAGCGTGAAGACGATGTCGGACAGTTCCGTCTCCACCGTGCCCAGTCGTTCCGCGGTCTCGTCGTAGGTTCCGTGCACGCCGATGGATTGCAGGGAGTGCACGGCCTGTTCGATCATGGCGAGCGCGCCGCCGGTTTCGGAATCCACGCCCATCTGCCCCGGGTCGAGCGCGGCGAGCGCGCCGCCGACGCCCTGCATGATGGCGGCGGAGTTCTCGATACGATCGCGCATGGCCTTGAGTTCGGTGTCCTCGCCGTCGTGGGGGTCGACGCGGTCGATGCGGTCGATGGATTCGCGCAGGTAGTCGGCGCGCTGCATGGTCTCCGACTCCTGTTCGGTGATCGCCCGGAGTTTGGCGTCGCAGTCGTTGAGTCGTTTCCATGCGGCGCGGTAGGCGTCGAGTTCGTTGACGTCGCCCGTATACGAGTCGAGGAATTCGCGCTGCCTGGCCGGCGAGGCCATGCGCAGCTGGTCGGCCTGACCATGGATGGCGACCAGCTGGTCGGTCAGGTCGCGTAGCACGGAGCGCGGTACGCTTCGACCGTTGAGCACGGCCCGCGAACGGCCCTGTGCGGGCAGGGTACGTGAGAGGAACAGTCCGTCGTCGTCGAGTTCGGCGCCGGCGTCCTGTGCGAGCGTTCCGACGGCGCTGCCCGGCGTGACGTCGAACACACCCTGCGCCCATGCCTCGCGGTCGCCTTCCGACACGGTGCGCGCAGAAACGGTACCACCGGATATCAGTCGTAGCGCGTTGAGCAGCATGGACTTTCCGGCGCCGGTCTCGCCGGTGATCGCGGTCATGCCGCGGGCCGGATTCACCACTGCATGACGGATGGGGCCAAGTGAGCGGATCTCCAGTTCCTCGAGCATTACCGGCCTTTGCCCTCCTTTGAGCCGCGGTTCTTGCCCGACTCACGCCATCCCATCACGGGAAGATCGAATTTGCCTACGAGACGACTGGTGAACGGCACACCGACCAAGCGTGCCAGGCGCAGCGAGTTCGGCGACTGCCGGACCACCACGCGAGATCCTCTGGGCAGGGCGCGCTGGCGGCGTCCGTCGCAGCAGATCCACCCCTCGCTTGAGGAGTCCTCGGAGATGTCGAGCGTGAACGACGACTTGGAGCCGATGACGAGCGGACGGGAGAACAGGGCGTGCGCGGCGAGCGGCACGAGCTGCAGGGCGTCCACGTTGGGCCAGATGATCGGCCCGCCCGCGGAGAACGCGTAGGCGGTGGATCCGGTGGGCGTGGACACGATCACGCCGTCGCAGCCGAAGGAGCTCATCTCCACGTCGTCCACGCTGATGCTGAGCTCGACCATCTTGCCGCGGTCGGCGCGTTCGAGGGTTACGTCGTTGAGGGCCCAGTCGTGCATGGGTTCGGTGGCGCCGGGCACCCATACGTCGACCCATGCGATCACGCGCTCGTCGATCGAGTAGTCGCGCGCGGCGATTTTGGCGATGGCGTCCTGGGTCTGGAAGCTTTCGAATTCCGCGAGGAAGCCGACGTGTCCCATGTTGATGCCCACGATCGGCACGTCGGTGCCCTTGACGAGTTCCGCGGCGCGCAGGATCGTGCCGTCTCCGCCGAGCACGATCACGATCTCGGTGTCTGGGTTGAACGTCTGCACCTCGCTGGCGGCGAACGGCGGCGCCTCGAGATTGTCCACGATCGTCACGTCGAAGCCGACGGCCTTGAGCTGCTCCACCACTTCCTTGACTTCGGTGCCGGTGGTCGCCAGCTGCCTATGCGTGACAACGACCGCATTTCTTTGTCTTGGCAACGCACCCTCCTACTCGCCGGACTCGTCAGCATGATTGCTCGTGGTCACATTCTCCCACATCGAAACGATAAAACGCCGTCCGTTTCCACCCCGTGTCATCAAACCATACACGAACGTCCGTTCGAATACGCGGTCCGAGAATCGCCACGTCGTCCGCGTGTCGCATTTGCATTTAATTGATTAACGAGGTTAATATATTCACAACACGTAATTCAAACGATTGACGACGATACGGGCTACAGTAATACCAAGTCCGCCTGCCGCCGACAACGAAGTCAAGGAGGACGCATGATCGCACCACCCGGCAGCACGCACGCCTCCATGGCAGAGCTGAACCGATCCCGCATCATCCAGCTGCTCCACCGCGACGGCGTCTGCTCCCGCGCGCACATCGCCCGCAAACTCGACCTCACCCCCGCCGCCATCACCAAGATCACCGCCCAGCTCATCGACATGGGCGTGATCAGCGAGACCGGCAACCTCGACGGCATCAAGAAGCGCCGTTCGATCGGCCTGCAGCTCAACGAATCGAAGTACCGCGTGATCGCCGTCAAGTTCGCGCGATCCCTCGCCCAGATCGGCGTATTCGATCTCGGCGGCAACCTCGAATCCATGCAGACGCTGCCCCCGGTGCGTAACGACACCATCCCGCAGACCTGCGAGGACATCAAGAACCGCATCCGTGCCATTCTGGCCAAGGATGACTCCATCGTCGCCATCGGCATGGCCGTGCCCGGCCCCTACCTGCGAGCCGAAGGACGCACCGCCGTGGTCACCTCCATGCTTGGCTGGCGCAACGTCAACTTCATCAGCGAATTCGCCTCCGAATTCCGCGTGCCCGTGTTCATCGAGCAGGACGCCCGCGCCGGCGCCCTCGCCCAGGCCCTGTTCAACCCGGAAGCCACCTCGCGTAACCTCGGCTATTACCTGATCGGCGAAGGCGTGGGACTCGGACTCATGGACCATGGCGAGCTCGTCAACGGAGAGCTCGGCGCGGCCACCGAGATCGGGCACATCAGTATCGACGCCGACGGCCGTCCATGCGAATGTGGCAACGTCGGATGTCTGGAGAACTACTGCTCCGCCATTGCCTTCCACGAAATGGTCAACGAGTCCGGACTCGTCCCCGGCTCCGAGAACATGCACCATGTCGAAGCCTGCCGCGCGGCGTTCACCCTCGCGCACAACGGCAACCCCGAGGCGCTCGCGCTGGTGCACGAGGTGTCCACCTACATCGGATACGGCTGCGTCACCATCATCAATGCCTTCAATCCCAAACAGATCATCATCGGCGACATCATGGCGGAAGCCGGGGAGCCGATGCTGCAACGGGTGCGAAGCATCGTGGCCCAGCGCGTCATCCCCGTACTGGACGAAACCACCGAGATCATACTGTCCGATCTGCCCGTCGACGCCACGCTCAACGGCGCCGCCGCGGTGGCCACCGCACAGTTCCTCGAACACCCATCAGAATTTGTCGAACAGATGGAAGGGCTGTGACCCGACAGGGCCGCGAACAACCGGACGCCGACACGAACGAACAACCAACCGATCAACCAAACAAACAAAACACATCTCGGAGATGAGATGCAGAAGAAAGGAAAACCAATGACCGACAAGAAGCCGATCGTCCTGAGCCTTGGCGAGATCCTGTGGGACATGATCCCCGAAGGCAAGCGCGCCGGCGGCGCCCCCGTCAACTTCATCTACCACGCCACCAAGAACGGCGCCGACGGCTACTCGATCAGCGCCATCGGCGAGGACGAGCTCGGCGACGAGCTGCTGGCCGCGGTCGAGAAGACCGGCATCAAGTCCGTCCTGCAGCGCAACGCCTACCCCACCGGTCGCGCCGACGTGAAGCTGGAGAACGGCATCCCGGAGTGGACCATCGTCAAGGACGTGGCCTGGGACCACATCGCCCTCACCCAGGACCTCATCGACCTGGTGCGCAAGGCCGACGCCATCTGCTACGGCTCCCTCGCCTGCCGCATGCAGGAGTCGCACGACACCATCATGAAGCTGCTCAAGCTGAGCCGCCCCGAGACCCTGCGCTACTACGACATCAACATCCGCGGCGACCACTACTCCAAGGAGCTCATCGAGGAGCAGCTGGCCGACGCCACCGTGTTCAAGCTGAACGACGATGAGCTCGTCCTGCTGCGCCCGATGTTCGGCATCACCGGCACCGATGAGGAAGCCTGCAAGTGGTTCATGGACAACTACGACCTCGACTACGTGATCCTGACCGCCGGCGCCGACTTCAGCACCATCCTGGCCAAGGACGGCGAGATCTCCACCCTGCCGACGCCGCGCGTGGAGGTGTCCGACACCATCGGTGCCGGCGACTCCTTCTCCGGCGCGTTCACCATCAACATCCTGCTCGGCAAGTCGCTCAAGGAGGCCCACCGCGCCGCCGTGAACACCGCCGCGTACGTGTGCACCCAGGCCGGCGCCTGGCCGGAGTACCCGGAAGTCATGCCCGACTACATCGCCGAGTACGAGGCCAAGCAGAAGGCCGAGTGAGCCGAGTCGACTCCTCCCTTGTTTGCCGCGGTCGAAATCACGAAATCACGAATGCGATTCATGATTTCGCCGTGAGCGACACTCCTTGTTGACAGGCCGGACATCTCAACGCTATATTGAGATGTCCGGCTTTTTATGTCGGCAGTTGATTGATAATTCAACATCGGGGTCGATCGGTTTCGACGGTGACCTGTTCGTCGCAGGGAAGCGTGCCGAGAACGCGGGGGTCCGCTCGTTAATGTCCTCCCGCAAAGAATAAGTGCTAAATCTAACCGCACTGAGTTCGCTCTCGCTGCCTGAGCTTCGCGCCAGAATTAACCAGCGAGCAGCCGCTCCGTTCACTCTCCCATGTTTCCGGGGAGATGCTGAGCGTCATTAGGAGACTCGCCTGAAGCATTGCGTCACAGGGCGCTTCGGGGACTTTTACTGTGACTATGCCCGCCGCCAGTTGTCTGCGACATCGGCGGGGGCAGACAGATAGCCACCTGGCCAGCAGACTACGCACGTAGAAGACTGAGGGTACGGTCATCGGACCCGGGTTCAATTCCCGGCGGCTCCACGAATCAAGCCATCCAAGCACGCGCTTGGGTGGCTTTTTTGTTGCGATTCCAACGGTTTCGGCCCGTATTTTCAACGTTTCGGCACTGCTCCTATAATCGATGCAAACCGATAAAAACCGATCAAAAAGGGGTAGATGTACGTCGTTTAGTACGTCGTCCCCGAGGGGAGGCACTGTTGCCCAGGAAGAAGAAACCATCATCGCGCAGGTCGTTCGGCCGAATCGAATATCGGCCCAATTCGGATAGTCCGACGCGCGTGGTCGCCGCCTACCCGACGCCGGCCGACGCGTTCGCCCAATGGCCGGGCCTGCCGAAGCGGATCAGCCGGTCGTTTCCGATCGAGCAGGAGTCGGAGGCGCTGGCATGGCTGGACGGCGAGAAACGCAGGATGGACGCAGGCGTGTGGGAGCCGCCCACGGTGCGTGAAAAGAAGGCGGAGACGGTCGGGCTCACGTTTGACGAGTATTTCCCCACATGGTTGGAGAAGCGCCGTTATAGGGGCAATCCGCTGCGTCCCGGCACCAAGTATCGGTTGCGCCGGGATTACGAGAACCACATCAAACCGGCGTTCGGAGGCACGCCGATGGATAGGGTGACGCAGGCCATGGCCGACAAATTCCGCGACCAGCTGCGCGCGGATCAGCCGGCCATGCGCAGAAACGTCATGAAGCTGCTCGCGGAGATCCTCCGCTCGGCCGCACTGCCGGGCGAGGACGGTTCGGAGCCGATCATCCCCCGCTACCCGCTGACACGCTCGGAGGCGACACCGAAACGCAAGCGTGAGATCATCCCCGCAACCCCCGCGCAGGTGCGCCGAATCATGGACAACATGCCGGACGCATACCGGCTCGCGATCGAGCTCGGCTGCGCCGTGGAGCTACGGATTGGTGAGGTCTGCGCCCTGCAGCGACGAGACATCATCCTGGGCACGCGTCGCCTGCATGTGCATAGGACGCGTACGACGATGGATCCCGACTCGCTGACCGGCAGTCCGAAAACGGTGGGGTCGGAACGGTGGGAGCCGATCCCGGAGACGATCCTCCCCCACTTGCAGGAGCACCTGGCCACATTGCCGGAGGGTGACGAGGCGTGGCTGTTCCCGGCCGCCCGCAACCCATCGGAGCCGTTGCACCCGAATACGCTGCGTGGTTGGTATGACACGGCGCGGAAGGCCGCGCACCGGCCGGATCTGCGTTTCCACGATCTGCGGCATACGGGTTTGACGTGGCTGGCGTTGGAGGGGGCAACGCTCAGGGAGTTGATGGATGCGGGCGGTCATACGAGCGCCGACGTCGCCCTGCTGTATCAGCACAGCATGGATGATCGGCGCCGAGATCTCGCCAACAGGGTCGGCGAACGACTATACGAGGACACGACGCCCGACGGATTGAGGGCGAGGATTCGCGAGATCAATGATCGGATTCGCGAACTTGAGGAGGAACGCGATGGCCTCCGCGCGCAGCTCGAAGCGATTTCCTCGTGATTTTTGTAATCCTTTATGTCTCTCTTCTTGTAGAGTTTATGTTAGTTCACACGTGCGTGTTAGTAAGCAGTATCCGATACGTGTGAATGCGTACTAATCAATACGTGTGATTGTGTGATATCATCTGTGTGTGAATGAAAGACCCCGCAGTGCTGGTGACACCGCGGGGTCGGTCGGAAAACCACGCATACGATTCTCCGCATCACAGTCTAGGCCATGGTGTGGAGGGAAAAGGCATGACATACATGGGATACCGCAACATTGACCGCGTATTCGCCCTCGCCGAGCGGGGCAAATTGTCCAAGATCGTCGGAGACAACCTCAAGCTCAATGAGCTCGCCCTCGGCATGATGTGCTTCATGGGCAAGACCGCTATTGACAAAGAGGATACGGCTGCGATCAACGAGGGCAACCCCTACTGGTGCTATTGGCTCGGCTGGGATGCCATGGCCGCTGGAATGGGGCTGATACTACCCACGCAGCAGCAGTTGGACCTCTCCTACGTCGGTGATGGCTCGGGCGCCGAGAAGGCCATCGAGAACCGCACCCTGACCGCTCGAAACCGGCTGAGCAGGACGGCGAAGTTCCTCCGCGATAACGGATGCCTGCGGCTTCTGCGTCCCGCCACATCGTTTGCGGGAGGCAATAAGAAAACGGCGATCTGGATGCTGTGCCTCGGCGAGGATGATGCGGAGAACGATACTGCGGAACGCTGGGCACGCCGAGTCCTGCACCTTCGAGCACGGTGAGGATTGGGCGCGGGAATGCCTCGGACTCGAGTGGAGGGAAAATTCCTGATTTTTGCGACACGCCGGTATGCCATCGCCACATCCATGATACTATTGGTATCACCAAGGGATGCACAAGGCATCCCGAACGAGCAGAAAGGCTCCGATCATGAACATCTACCAGATCAGCACCTACATCTTCAACCACACCGGCCATCTCGTCGAAACCTCCATCTGCAACGGCATTTACTCGGACGACACCATCGAGGTCAGAAAGGTCAACGGCAGCCCCTACCTCGCACTGAGCTTCGACCCCACCGACGACAGCTTCATCCTCGGCACACTCTGGTATCGCCACGGATACGGCGAAAACGGCGGTTTCGATGACGAACCGCTGGAGGAGGGCCTCTGCTGGAGTCTCGACGACGAGGATGACACCGACACGCTCGACGAGATCTGCCGGTACGCCGACCAGAACCTCTGACCTACAAACCTTGTCGCCCGATCCTTTCGGGCGTGGATTGAAACACCCCCTATCACAGTGCCCGATCATGATCGGTCGGGCACCCCAGATCACACCATTTCCCAAGGAGAACTATCATGACCGTCTTCACTGATCACAAGCGCATCGTCAACATCGAACTCAAGAACTGGGACGAAACCACCCAGAACTGGTCGCCGGACTGGAGCGACGACTTCTACGATGTTGGCGGCGCCAGGAACCTCAACGAATCCGACGACGACTTCAACCACCCCTACGGGAAGCTGCTGGAAAAGCACGATTTCTTCGAGGGCGAGCCCGTGTACGAGGTCGACGATATCGCCTATCTCATCGACTACGCGAACGACATGATCAACGGCGTCGGCGACTTCGACACCCCAAGCCCGCAGACCACGCTTTTCGTCAACGATCTGGACTGACATGGGCAGGCAGAAAAAACTTCGTCTCACTCCGTCATGGCTCCCGGTCGTCCGTGACCATCTGGTCAAGGAGGGCCGGCGCCAGGCGGCGAGAGGGAATCTGAACGGCACGGTCAGCGAACGGATCCTCAACGAGTTCTACAACGAGATGGACATCCTCGCCACATCTCCCCTCTGGTGGGTGAGCCGCGACATGAAAACCGTCTGCGTGGATACCGTGGTCAACGGCCCACGCCCACCGGCTACGGAATTCCCCACGGTCAGCGGTTTCATCGTGTTCGAGGATGGGTTCATCGTCCGCAGCGACGAGGTCGGGGAGATTCTGGTGGACGCGGTCAGCTGGGAGCAGGATTACAGCGAGGTCGATTCCGACGGATTGCCCGGCGTCATGTTCAGGCTTTTCAGCTCCGACCATCGGGTCACCATGTCCGGCAGGCTGCTGGACGCCAGTCTGCCTATCGGCCCCATGGCCAACATCCACGACGACGACGTGGACAGGGCGGTATTGGCGATGATGCAGACGGCGTTCGCGCTCATGGACCAGCCAAGCGTCACCGCCGTGGCCGAGCATCGATGGGACGATCGACGGGATGGTCCTCAACCCAAGTCGCTCAGGCTCGCCCCAAAGGTGAAGATGATCGTCTTGCGGGAGGCGCCAAAAGCCCGGACCACGGACGGTGAGAATGGGACGTCTGGCGTGCTGACGCACCGTTTCATCGTGCGTGGCTTCTACCGTGAGCAGCCGTATGGGCCCAATCATTCCCTGCGTCGCAGGCAGTGGATTCCACCGTTTGTCAAGGGGCCGGCCGGCACCCCGCTGATCGTCAAGGACTCGGTGAGAATATGGCGCAGACTGTAAGCGGGCTGATCGCCGCCTATCTGGCGTCAGTGCCAGCGAAAAGCCGCAGACCATACCGAAGGGTATTGGACATGTGGATCCGCTGGTGCGCGGACAACGCCATCGACATGATGCACGTCCGCCGCTCCCACATCGACGCATGGAAAATCTGGAGAGTGGAGCACATGGGAGTCAGCCCGGCCACGCTGGCCGCCGAACTGACGCCGATCTGCTGCTTCTACGAATACCTGTGGCAGGAGGGCTACCTGGAACGTAACCCCGCTGAACACGTGAAACGGCCGACGCAGCGCAGGTGGAGTGACGGGTCATGGCTGTCCGAGGAACAGGCCTCAAAGTTCCTCGCCCTCGCCGAGGCCGACCGTCGAACATGGGTGGGCGCCGCCTGCGCGCTGCTCCTGCTCAACGGACTCCGCAGAAACGAGGTACTGGGATTGGACATCGCGGACTACCATCGGGTGGACGGCCGCCCTACGCTCCACGTCAAACGCAAGTTCGACTGGATGCAGGAGGTCGGGCTGGCGGACCGTACCGCCGCCGACGTGGAACGCGCAATAGGCAAGCGGGCCACCGGACCTCTCCTGCTCTACCGAGGCAAACGCCTGCAGTCGCAGACCCTCGCGGCCACGATAGCCGATCTCGGCAAGCAAAGCGGCGCGGACCGGCGCATCACCCCGCACTCCCTGCGCCGCACGTTCGCCACAACCGCCCGACGCCATGGCGTGCCCGATAGGGAGATCATGGCGTCCGGCGCGTGGAGCAGCCGGGAAATGATCGACCGATACGACATGGGCCGTCTGGCCGTTACCAACGCCGCCAGCACAGCGGTATCAGCCGCCCTAACCAATACCGATCCAACAGAAAGGACATCACAGGAATGAGCATGACAAGCGCCGAATTCAAGTGCCTGCGCGAAAGCATGGGCCTGTCCCAACAGTGGGCGGCGGACCACTGGAAGGTCTCGATCATCAGCGTCAAACGGTGGGAGCGCAACTACCAGCCGCCAGCCGGTATCGAAATGGATCTCCGCGCCCTGAAAAAGCGGTTCGACCGTGAGGTTCGCATCGCTGCGGCGGCCGACGAGGATTCCGGCCTGCTTGTCCCCCGTCTGGACGTCGAGGCACCCCGAGATCTGCCTGCCGCATGGCATCGTGCGATCGCGCAGCGCGCCGCCGAACAGTCGGGCGCACGGATCCTCTACTACGACGACGAACAGGACGCCGAATAAACGCAAAAATGCCCCCGCCCAGCGTAATGCCGGACGGGGGTTGTTGTCTCACTAACCGTCACTGTCGTCTCACTAACCGTCAGTGACGAGTCAGTGATCTATTTGCCGCTGAGCCTGACGGGGTTGTAGGCGACGCCGAACGCGGCCGCGATCACGCCCGCGGCCGAGCTGATGTAGGCGCCGACCTGCGGGTCACCGAACGCCGAGACGCCGAGACCGACGATTCCGGCGACGAGCGTGACGATGTAGATGATCGTGCGGATGCGCTCGTCAAACACAGGCGTGTACGGGGTGGTCGTATCCGCATGCTGCGGGGTGTTCTCGTTTTCTGCCATGGATCCTCCTTAGAATCGGTTTTCGTTCAAGCGTGTCTGCAGGGCGCGCACGGTGGCGGGGCCGAAGCTCGCGTCCTGCGCGACGCCGAGATGCGCCTGGATGGCGCGGATGGTGCCAGGACCCAACAGGCCATCCTGACCCTGTCCGAGCTGCGCCTGCACGCGACGGATGAGATCGGAGCCATAGCCGCCGTACGTGACGCAGCTGGTCGGCAGGGCGGGACGCCAGTAGGTGCGCTGATTCGGTACCACCTGGCCGGAAATCACGCCATCGACCGTGGTGCCCATGACCTGCTGCCAGCGGCGAATCGTGGCCGGACCACACGAGCCATCCACAGCCAGCCTGCCGTCATCCTGCGGAGCAGCCGGAGCGGCCTGCGGCACCTGCGCCGGCACATCCGCACCATTGACCATGCTGTCGTACCACTGCTGGGCGCGGGTCATGTACGCGTCACGCTGGTCGCCCGCAATGGAAGCCGGGCACTCCGTGGACGTGTAGTGGAAGTGGGGGAACACGTTGACACCCCACTGCGGCCGGCCGAGACCGTACACCTTGCAGATCGCGGCCACCAAGTGAGCACCATTATCCAGCGTCGCATCCGAGATGCGCCACGGGCTGGTGCTGATATCCGCGTGCTCGATACCGATACTCGTGCGGTTGGCCTCGCCGTTGGCCGCGTGCCACGCGGTGTCACGATCATGGACGAGCTGGCCGATACGACCATTCGCATCGACCTGATAGTGGGCGCTGGCCTGACGGGTCTGCCACGTGTCATAGCAGCCCCTGATACTCAGGTTGCCGCCATTGTGGTGCAGCACCACCTTGTCGATCCTGCGGCCGTTGCGGCCGGGCGTGTAATGCTTCGTGAGAATCAGATTCTCGTCGGCGATGAGATTGTCCCAATCCTTCATATTGGCTCCTTTCAGAGTGGTTTGTGTGTGATCGGTGCGCGTTGGATGTCGTCGTTGACGGCGGTGCCGTGCCCGTTACCGCCGAGCTGGTGGTAACAGTTGTAGAGTCGTTGGGCGCGGAATTTCAGGTCGTCGTCGGCGACGCCTCCCTGCCGGACCATCGTCGCCCGGAATTCCTCGAGCTTGCACAGCAGGAGTTCGCGCACGCCGTCGCTCATGGCGTCCTCCAGATGGCGTCGGCCTCGCCACCAGGCGAGCACGTAGCCGCCGAGCGCGCCGGCGATCGTGGTCACCGCCCACATGATCAGGCTCTGGTCGAAATCACTGAGCAAAACAGCCTCCTAGATGTTGACGTTGCGGACGCCGAACGTCATCGAGCAGTGGTGCCACATGTTGCCGGCGACCTCCCATTCGCCGGTGGTCTGCCATTGCAGATTCGTGGTCCCGTTCTGCCCGGTGACGACGAACATGCTGTGCCCCTGCTTGTCCCACGCCGAGTTCTCGGCCGCCATCTGATGCAGTTCGAAACCCTCGGGGATGAAGTTGATCTGGTCGCCGCTCGTCCGGTAGCGTTGGATGTAGAGTCGGCCGAGGTTCGTCATCTCCCACGATTTGGACGTGAACGTGCCCTTGTTGGTCCAGTTGACCGCCAGGGTGACGATACCCGACGTACCTGTGGTGGGGATGTACGCGCCGTCCATCACGAGCGTGTCTCCCGCGCTGCTGGTGCCGGAACGGTCGATGTACAGGGGGTATGGGCTGACCCTCTGCCGGTATGACAGTGGGCTGAGCACGCCGCCGTCGAACAGTCTGGTCGTGTAGGTGGCGCCGACCGCGTCGACCTGCACGCGCCACAACGCGAAATCGTGCACGGTGGTGGACTGGTTGATGATGGACTGCGTGTTGATCTTCGGATCCGCGGCCGTCTGCCCGGTGGCGACCGGCGTGCCGGCGACCAGCACTGGCGACGCTGATTCCCTGCCGCTCGCGCTGTCGTACTTGTAGCGCAGGCAGAGCAGGTCAGTGCGATAGGTGCCGTTCGCGGCCGGGGTGACGTCGATCGATTCGGGGGCGGTGATGACCACCTGTCGGCCGTTGAGCACGGCGCACCCGGTATCCAGCGTGAGTTTCGTCGACGTCTGTACGGTCAGGCTGAACTGGTTCCACAGGTTGAGCACGTAGTCGTCCTGCCCCAGTATGCCTGCGTTGAGGGCGCCCCAGTCGGCGCCGTCGATGTGTGGCGTGCCGAGCGCGCCGGTGACGAGTTCCGTCGTCATGGTCTCTCCAATCTCTTTACTTGTTGGGCCAGTGTTCGGTGCCGGTTATGCGCCAGTAGTCCTCGGGCCGCCACGCGGTCTCCGGATTCGCCATGCGGAGTTTCGTGGTCCCGTTGTCGTCGTAGATGACGATCGGCAGGACCACGTACGCGCTTTTGGCGGAACCCGAGTCCCACCGGTCGCCGAAATAGATGAACTCGCCCAAGTCCTCGTTCCACGGGACGATGTACGAGCATTGCGAGCCGAACGTGATGTCGTGGTCGCCCTTGCCCTCGATCGAATCGATGCCTCGGCACAGGTCCGTGCCCGAACCGTAGGAGCTGAGGATGCCGTTTTCGGGGTGTTCCTGCGCGTACCAGTTCTGCTTGCCGGGCGCCCAGCCGTTCGTCGGGCTGGTGATCACGTACACGCGATCCCGGTATTCGAGGAATGCGACGGCCTCGCGTGACTGGTCGGTGATGATCTGCCAGTTCGTGCCCCTGCCGACGGGGAGCAGCTTGGTGTACTTGCCGTCCGCCGAATACTGCATCTTCGACTTGGATTCGTCGGTGTCGGTTGTGACACACAGATGGGTCCAGTCGTCGTCGAGTTTGGCGACATACGTGCTCTTGTTGCCCTCGGAGCTGTAGGCGACGTAGGCGTTGCCGTCCTTCGCGGCGTACAGGGTCATGTCTCGGGCGTCGCCGACCTCGCCCCAGCCGCCGTAGATCGTCTCGTCGTCGTTGAATCCCTTGTATGCTCCGATGAGTTTGAACGGCCCGGTGGGCCTATCGGCTATCGCGCAGCCAAGCAGGGCACGCGAATAGTTCGAGCCGCCAACCGTGGTGCTGCCATCCGAGTGGAACCACAGCACCCACTTGTCAGTGCGTGGATTGTGAAGCATCTTCGGCCGTTCCGCGATGGCGGTCAGGCTCTTGCCGTCCGCATGCGTCAGCAAATATTTACGGACGTTCTCGTATTCGCTGCCGTAGAGGTCGTGGAAGTATCGGCCGTCGGGCGTGGTGGGGTCGTCGGCCGCGGTCGGGTTGGTGATCATGCGCAGGATGATGCCCATGTCCGTCCAATTCCGCAGATCCTTGGATGTGTACAGGTGGATGCCCGGACTGTCGCCGTACCCGTTCTCATGGCTCTCGCCCACCCAGTACCAGATGTCGCCCTCGCGGGTGATGCCGCCGCCGTGGGCCTGAATGTGGTGCGCGCCCTTGCCGGCGGTCGGTCCGGTGGGAATGGTCTTTGCGAACCACTGGGTCGATGTGTAATAGTCGCTGGCCTTGGTGTCCACGACGGTGACGGCGGGGAACCCCGTGTACGAGGGCACGTCGTTGCGCGTGGGCAGTCCGGCCGGCGCGTCGGGCAGATCAGTGGCGATGCGCGTGTAGAGGACGCGCTGCCCATCCTCGCCGATACAAATCCACATCGTGCCGGGCCACAGGCTCACGGGATCCACGCCCGGGAGCAGCGAGACCGTCTGCCCGATCTCCGGGAGCGTGGATGCGTCCACTATCCCCTGTTCGATATGGGCCATGTCCGTTGCGTCGAGCACATGCCCGTCCTGCAGATTGAGTTTCTGGTACGCCATCTCAGGCTTCTCCTCCCAGAGTCATTGCTCCCAATGCGCCGGATCCGAGCGCCGAATGCACGGTTGTCGTATCATCGGCGGTCTTCTCCCACGTGTAGGCGCCGAGCGACGGTCGACGCTCCCATGTGCCGCCGAATATGAGGCCGGGATTCGTGCCGGTCGTGTTCTGGTAGATGGATCCGATCGGCCAGTACATGCTGCCGCCGCTGCCCGTGCCGTGCGCGGTGATCGTCCCGTCAGGGGTGATGGTGATGGTCGCACCATCCGGTTTCACACCGCCGAGCGCCTGCTGCGTGGCAACGGGGAGCGAATAGTTTTCGAGCCCGTCGAGCTTGGCCTTATCCGTGGAGCTCATCATGCCGTCCGCCGTGGTGGTCACAGTGTCGGCCCAGATCGTCGCGCTGGCCTTGTCGTCGCTGCGCCATACGTGGATCGGCGCGGTCCCGTTGAGGGTGCGCACCGACTCGTTGGCGGCCGCCAGCGCGTTGCGCGCGTCCTGCTGCGCCAGGCCGATCTGCGCGCTAAACCCAGACGCGGTCTTCTCGGCCTGTTCGGCCGTCGCCTGCACGCCGTCGAGCTTGGATTGGGTGACGTCGGCGCTGATCACACGATCCGAGCTGATCCTGATGCCATCGCCGGCCACATAGCTCATGCCGCCGGTACCGCCGCCGCCCGTCTCGCCGGAGCCGGAGAGGCTGACCGACTGGCCGGCCGCCTTGTCGCCACACTCGTAGGACACGCTCATGACGCCACGGCTGACTTTGACGATCTTCTTCGTGACGGGGACCGTGACGGTGATGCCGAGCCGGTTGTTACGGCCGGTGACACGATCGTCGATGTCGAAGCGGAGACCGCCGTAGCCGTGGAGTGTGGCTTTGACGCCGCCCTGCTGCTGGAGCTCGCGGAGCTTGTCCTCCGTGGATTTGATCAGATCCTCCTGCTTCG
>NZ_NEWD01000017.1 GCF_002234915.1 Bifidobacterium vansinderenii
GTCGGCAAGGACGATGTAGTCCTTGCCGACGTACTTGATCTTGTAGCCTTTCTTGCGCCCGATGGCTCCTGGGGTGAATTTATCGGTAATGTCATTGATGTTGACCGAGCGTTCGAGCCAATCATCGTTGTGCCGAGCTTCGCGCTCTTTAGCTCTTTGATACCGTTCCTGCTCTTTTGGCGAGCTAGGCACGACGTCTTCGACATAATGTCTGGAGGCATCGGAATAAGCTGATTTTGTGTCTGACACGGCAAAGTCTCCTTCCTGAAGGTTGCCCAAAATGACTTCCGTATGGCGGAAGCCGGTAGAAATCCTCCGGAAGATGCCGCATAATCGAATTGCGGTAAGAAGATGCTCGCATCTTCGCGAGAGGGCGTTATTGGTTTGTTTCGGCGTTCTGATGCGCCCTCTTGTTTATTTTGTCATTGTGGTTTCTCCCCGCTGCAGTAAGGTCATCGCGTTCTTAATGTTTTCGGGATGCCGCGTCGTTTCGCGGTTTTCCATCAATAATCCGCGCTCGTAAAGATCGAGGATCGCGTCGTCAATCGGCTTGTCTGCAGTGCGATGTGGAAGCCACTTCATATAGGCGTCAAAAGCGTGATTGCCGCATTCGTAGGAAAGACCGAAAATCTCGGCAACCTCTGAGCCGGAGCGCAAGCCTAAGTGGTCGATAATGGCAGGAGGGGCGACGGAGTAGCGGGCCCAAAAATTTGCCTGACGTTCCGCTAAAGTGCTGTCTTGCCGATGTCCTAGGAAACAATGCGCTGCCTCATGTGCAGTGGTGAAACGGTTACGACCTTCCGACTCGTAATTATTGTAGAACGCCAATCGAATGTTGCCGTCTTCGTCCTGTAAAGTGAACGATATACCGCTGGGACAGGAGCTCAGCGTCATGAGATCGTTCAGGTCGAACGCATTAAGACCGATCGAGTATGGTAGTACCTGAATGCCCGCTGATCCCATGAGCTCTATGGGATCAACTGGTATGCGAATGAATCCCAGCTGTTGGAAGGCTCCCACTACATTCCATTTCAGCATGGTGTACATCGGGGCATCGAGTATTATCATTGCGCTCCTTCCTTGCTTTGAGCAGCGTTGTGATCAATTCGGATACCTCGTCTTCGGTCAAATCCCCGCCATGACGGGCACAATATTCCTTAACGAATCCATATGACGTTTTGATTGTCGGTTCCGGTTTCCCCAGCAGCTGAGCCGAAGTCGTGTGCAATGCCGTTGCGATGTTCGCTAGAATTTCACTTCTTGGTTCCTGCGTCCCAGACAGGTACTTCGATATGCTTGATTGAGACGTTCCGGCATATCTGGCAAGTTGTGCTTGCGTGATGTCGTATTGTTTCATCAGCTTTCCCATCCTCGCTCCCAGCTGCTCGTTCACGGTTTGCCCCTTTGATGTAGAATTCCTTTCCGAAAGAAATCATAGCACAAGTATTCTTTTTCGAATATTTTTGGTGTGGGGGCTTGTTGGAGTATGTCTGCTGTGCTAGGTGAGACCGTTGGAGGTCAATGGTTCTTGCGTTCTGGGCAGGTTGCAGGTGGTCTCGTGATAAAGCGTGACCACAACGGCGTTGTGTACTGCCTTTCGGCATCGGCAAGGTGACGGTTTTCGTTGTGTGCCCTCCCTCAGTCAGCCTTTGGCTGACAGCTCCCTCCCGAGGAGGGAGCACCAAGATGGGTACCTGACTCACACCAGGGTCATGAAGAGGATGAGGGCGGGGATGATGGCGAACGAGGCGACGGTGGTGAGGATCGTGCCCTTGGCGGGCAGCTTCGGGTCGCGGCCGTACTGCGCGGCGAACATCGACGCCATCGAACCGGTGGGCATGGCGAACATCACGGTGAACACGCCCAGCACGGTCGGGTCGGGCACGATCGGCCGCAGCGCGACGAACAGCGCGGCCGGCACCAGCAGCTGTCGGATGATCGTGAACGGATAGATGCGCCACTCCGACACCACCTCGCGTAGCGGCAGACCGGCCACCACCACGCCGACCAGCAGCATGGCGATCGGCCCGGTGATACCGCCCAACGTGGTCAGCGTCTCCTCGACCACGTTCGGCAGATGCACGCCGGAGAACAGCAGCACAAGCGCCAGCACGGCCGCGATCGACGACGGATTCACCGCGGCCTTGAACGGTGCGAGCAGACCCTGACGCGTGCCCTTCGGCGAGATCAGCGCGATGCCGATGCTGTAGAAGAACAGGCTGATCGCGGTGATGAACATGCTCGACAGCAGCACCGACGCATTGCCGTAGATCGCCGCCGCCACGGGAATGCCGATGAATCCGGTATTCGTGCACACGCTCATGAACAGGTAGATCGGCCGCTGCTCGAACGGCGTGCGCAGAATCAGATTGCACAGCGCGCCGGTGACGAGCAGTAGAAAGAACTGAGCCACGCCCAACCCCAGCGACCAGACCACCTGACGGCCGGCGGACGAAACGTCGACGTCGCCCGCCGAACCGAGGATCATGCATGGCAGCGTGACGTTGAGTAGCAGCAGCGTGAGTTTGGCCTTGACGTGATCGTCGAGATAGCCGAGTTTCGTTGCCGCGAATCCGACGATGGTGATCGCGACCAGAACCACCATCTGCGTGATCGCGCCGGTCAGATCGACCATGGGTGTGCCTCCGTTCGGATTGGGGGATATGCCTTGCCTGCGTTCGGTTTCATTCAACGACGGGCGTTGAGGGATGTCCAATACGCATGCGGAATGCGTTGGGATGCTTGAGGAGTATGGGATAGGAGTTGGGCGCGGTATGGTCGGAGTATGCGGTTGTGGGAAAAATTGGCGGTGTGCGCGGTCGTTGCGATGATGCTGCCGTTGGCGGCATGCTCGTTCGGTGGGAATGACGGGAGCGGGGAATCGGCGGCCGAAAACGGCACGTCGAACGCCGACGCCGATTCCAACTCCACACAACACGACTGGGGAGACTCCGGCTGCGACTCTTCCAAGTCCGTCCGCGTGATCATCGTGCGCGGCACCGGCGAAAACGCCGACGACGGACTGCTCAATCCGGTGGCCGCCGGTATCGCCGGCGCCTTCCCGAACGCCGTGCAGATCACCAGCCTCGACTATCCGGCCACATTCGATTTGAACAGCGTGAACGACGGCGTGACCGCGCTCGTCGCCATGCTGGGAGGCGGCGCGCAGCAGTGCCCCACGCAGAAGACCGTGCTGCTCGGCTTCTCACAGGGCGCGGCCGTGGTCGGCGACGCGCTGTCCGCGCCGAAATACCGGCTCAATACGGCGGGCACGTCGGATCGCATCCCGAGCAAGGCCGCCGACAACATGCTGGCCGCGGTGCTCTACGGCGATCCGCGCTTCAACGGCAAGGCCGACTACAATGCCGGCGGGTTCGACGCGACGAAGAACGGCATGCTCTCCCCGCGCGACCTTAAGGCGCTCGCCGCATACGCCAAGACCGGCCGCATCGTCGACTACTGTGCGGCGAACGACATCGTCTGTCAGGAGGGCGGTGTGGAGGATGGTCATCGCAGCTACTTTTCCGACGGCACGCGTGAGCAGGGAATCGATTTCGCCGTCGAGCGGATCCGTGCCGCCGGCCTGTAGCGCGATCGACGATTCGAGTCGGGGCGATCACTCGGAACGAAGTCATAGCATTCGTCTGCAAACGGTCCACATTATTCACATAACCGGTCGAATAGTGAGATATCGGTGGGTCGGCAGGGTGGCGCGGCCGCGTTTGTGCACATTTTGTTCGTTGTTGTCCTGTAGGTAGGTTTTCATGCACATGCATGGCACATTCGCCGGGTATAACGGAGAAAAACGGATGGGCGTGGTCATCCACGCAAACGATGGCATGGCAGTGCATGACGCATGGCGGTGCACGACGGTCATGATGACGATGACGACAACTGGAGGACTTGATGGCGAGTGCGGAACAGGTCGATATGACGGTGCTGGACGAGGTGGTTCGTGAGGCGTCGCGCCGATATATGTTCGACACGGTGGCCGCGCATCGCATCCGACTCAAGGGGCCGGCCGACTACGTGACGGAGGTCGACTCCTCCATTCAGAACTACATCAAGAACGAACTGGCCGAACGCTACCCGGACATCCAGTTCACCGGCGAGGAGAACAACGATCAGGACGCCGACTTCAACGGCCTGGTCTGGGCGCTCGACCCAGTGGATGGCACCACGAACCTGATCCACCACATGCATCACAGCGCGATCTCGCTGGCGCTGCTCGACGGTGGTGCCGTGATCAAGGCGGTGATCTACCAGCCGTATCTGGACGAGATGTTCACTGCGGAACTCGGCAAGGGCGCGTTCCTCAACGGCAAGCCGATCCACGTGAGCGCCGTGGCCGACCTCGGCATGGCGCTGATCGGTCTGGGAACCTCGCACAAGGGCATCAACCGTGCGGAGGCCGCCGCACAATTCCAGATGTTCGGCAAGGTGTTCGAAAGCTGTGCCGACATCCGCCGCAGCGGATCCGCGTCGCTCGATCTGGCGTGGGTGGCCGCCGGCCGCCTCGATGGATTCCTGGAACGCGACGTGAAGCTGTGGGATCACGCGGCCGGCAGGCTGCTTGTCACCGAGGCCGGTGGCGTGGTGACCAACTGGCAGGGCGGCGACCTGGGCAGCGCCATCCACACCAGCATCGTGGCGGGCAACCCGTACGTGGCGGAGCACCTGCGCGAGGTGTTCCTGCAGTAGGGGAATCCCTCCCTCAGTCCAGCCTGCGGCTGGCCAGCTCCCAAGGAGAGAGCACGCGGGAAGAAGGATGGCGGGGTTCTCCCTCCTTGGGAGGGAGATGTCATGACGAATGTCGTGACAGAGGGAGGGCTGTCACCCGCACACAGTCCGGCTTCCATGGGGCCGTAGGCTTCGCGGTCTGCAGGTGTACCGGCTCATGACCGTGTCTCCCCGGTTCCTGCGAGGCCGCGGACTTTGCGATCCGGCAGCCCTTTCCGCGCAGACTCGGCGCCGACTACTTGGTCGTGGCCGTCGCGGACTTCGTCGCGGAGGGTGCGGTCGTCGATGCGGATTTTGACGCCGAGGCCGAGGACTTTGCCGATGCCGACGTGTCGCTGGCGGCGGCGGGGACGGGCTGGTTGTCCGTCACATGCTTCGGGAACGTGCCGTCGAGTTTGATCAGTTCGGACACGGTCACGAACGTGAAGCCCTCGTTCTTCAGATCGTCGATGATGCGCGGCAGCGCGTCCACGTCCTGCGATCGGTCGCCACCGCCGTCGTGCATGAGCACGATCGAGCCGTTCTTCGCATGCTCGAGCACGGCATCATGGATCTTGTCCGGACCGGGCCGGCGCCAATCCTCCGTATCGATGCTCCACAGCACGTTCATGCTGATCAGATCCGTGGCATCCACCCACTGCTGCGCCTCGAACGCGCCGTACGGGGAACGGAACATGCGGCCCGTCGCCCCGGTGTTCGACTCGATCGGCGCGAACGAATCATTGATCTCCTTGCGCAGATCGTCGCGCGACAGCTTCGGCAGGTACTTGTGGCTCACCGAATGGCTCGCCACCTCGTTGCCGGCCGCCGCCACGGCCTTCTCCTGATCGGGGAACTCGGTGCCCTGCTCACTCAGGTTGAAGAACGTGGCATGCACGCCCTTCTCGTTGAGAATATTGAGAATGTCCTGCGTGTACTTGCTCGGACCGTCGTCGAACGTGAGCGCAATGTACTTCTTGCCGTCCTGCGGATTCGGACTCTTGGTGGTCACCTTGAAGTTCACCGGCTCCTTGAGCACCTTCTTGTCGGCGGTCTCCTTGGACTTCTTGCCGACCCACTGCTCCTTGACGCCGTCCACGCCCTGCTGCTCCACGTACTGAATCGTGCCGCCGCCCTTGAGGTTGATGTCGTTGCCGAACGGAATTGCCGCCTTGACCACCTTGTGCGGTTCGGTCACGTCCTTGCCATCCTTGACGAGCAGCGCATCGCCGTCGGTGAGACGGGTCGCCGCCAGATCAGACGACTTGACCGCGTGCTGGCCGAGCGTGACGGAATAGCGCTCGCCGCCGTTCTCGTCCAGCGTCTTGCCGGTGACCGACAGCATGCGGCCGGCCTTGGTGCCGAAGCCATCGCTATGGCTGAGCAGCGTGGCGATCGACGTGTTGACGCGTGTGTTGACCTGCTCGCCGTTCACGGTGACGGTGATCGGGCGCAGACGGTTCTCCCACATCCAGAAGGCGGTGCAGCTGGCGGCGGCCACGATCACCATGGTCAGTACGATCGCCACGCACTTGCGCGCGACGGTCCAGCCGTGATGTTCCAGTGCGATCCCGGTGCCCTCTTGCACGGATGAGGTCAGGGCCGTGGGGATCATCGGGGCACGCGTCGGAGTGCTCGGGGCCTTGGGAGCCGGCGGTCTGACGCTCGCTCCAGGGACGGTGCCGAGTTCGGACGCCGTATCGGATTCGACAAATCGCGCAGGACGTTCCGTGCGAGCAGGCTTCTCCACGCGTTCGGGCTGTGCCGGTGCGGGAGCTTCGGGAGCCTTGTCTGCGGGGCGACGATCCGGCGTGCGAGCGTCCTGTTCGGATCCTGCTTCGGATTCGGAACGCACGATGGGCGCGGCATCTGCCGTGGTCCTGTCGCTGGTCATTACGCCATTAGCTGTTGCGGCATTCGTCGTTGTCGCCTTGTCGGGCGTCTCCTCCCGGGCTGCACGGGCCGCCCGGCTGAATCTCCAGAAGAATCCACGCTTCCGCGGATTGCCGGCGTCGTCGTAATACGCGCCGCGGGCGCTGCCGCCGAAATGCAGCTCCTCCACATGCTCTGGCGTCTGATGATCGGTCGATTTCACGGTTCGGCCTATATTCCTGTCAACCATGCGATCGTCGTTCGCGCGATCGTTCCTCATGTCGTCGTGCTTCCTCACGCCGGCGTCGTCCATACGATCATTCGGGGATGCCATGCCTACCGACCCTTTCGTGACTCCCACTCAACATTGCTTCGTCTTTTTTCTCCTGTATCAGTGTAGAAGGGGGCGGCGCGTGCCAACGCGGCGATCGTGGGGGATATGGTGAAGAGATTCGTCAATCGTTTGCCATCTCGCCGCGCGAGATGCTGACGGCACGGGCGAATATGAGATCGAAACATGATCGGTTCATGGTTTACGGTAACCTGTTTGCGGCGTAAACGAGCGGTTTCGCAGGTTCGCAGGATTCGGAGGAAATCATGCCTGGAATTATTTTGATCGGTGCTCAGTGGGGCGACGAAGGCAAGGGCAAGGCCACGGACCTCATCGGAACCAAGGTGGATTATGTCGCCCGATTCAACGGCGGCAACAATGCCGGCCACACCGTGGTCGTGGGCAACGAATCGTACGCGCTGCACCTGCTGCCGTCCGGCATCATCAGCCCGAACGTGACCCCCGTCATCGGCAACGGCGTGGTGGTGGACCCCGAGGTGCTGTTCCAGGAGATCGAAGGACTTGAATCGCGCGGCGTGGACTGCTCCCGACTGCTGGTGAGCGAATCCGCGCACATCATCGCGCCCTACCACCGCACGCTCGACAAGGTGACCGAGCGCTTCCTCGGCAAGCACAAGATCGGCACCACCGGCCGCGGCATCGGACCGGCCTACGCCGACAAGATCAACCGTGTGGGCATCCGCGTGCACGACCTCTTCAACGCCGAGCACCTGCATGACAAGGTGGAGGCCAGCCTGCACCAGAAGAACCAGATGCTCGTGAAGCTGTACAACCGTCGTCCGATCGACGTGGACCAGACCACCGACGAGCTGCTTGCGCTCGGCGAGCGTCTGCGCCCGTACGTGACCAACACGTCGCTCGTGCTCAACAAGGCGCTTGACGCCGGCAAGACCGTGCTGTTCGAGGGCGGCCAGGCCACCATGCTCGACGTGGACCACGGCACCTACCCGTTCGTGACGTCCTCCAACCCGACCGCCGGCGGCGCCTGCACCGGCACCGGCGTGGGCCCCACCAAGATCGACCGCGTGATTGCTGTGGCCAAGGCCTACACCACTCGCGTGGGCGAGGGTCCGTTCCCGACCGAGCTGTTCGACGAGCAGGGCGACTGGCTGCGTGCGCAGGGCCACGAGTACGGCGTGACCACCGGACGTCCGCGCCGCTGTGGCTGGTTCGACGCCGTGGTGACCCGCTACGCCTCCCAGGTCAACGGTCTGACCGATCTGGTGCTCACCAAGCTTGACGTGCTCACCGGTCTCAAGACCATTCCGGTGTGCGTGGCCTACGACGTGGAAAACGCCGACGGCACCCACACCCGCTACGACGACATGCCGTGCGACCAGGCCGCCTTCGCCGCGGCCAAGCCGATCTACGAGGAGCTGCCGGGCTGGGAGGAGGACATCTCCCAGGTGCACAGCTTCGAGGACCTGCCGGCCACCTGCCAGGCGTACGTGAAGCGCCTTGAGGAGATCTCCAACTGCCGCATCTCCGCGATCGGCACCGGTCCGCAGCGTGACCACATCATCTCGGTGCACTCGCTGATCGACTAGTCGAGGCTTCCGCGATTTCGTAATCCCGTTCCGGGCCCTGCATAGTGGGGTTTGGAACGGGATTTTTTTATTGTTGTGAGATATTTTGTGGTTTTCTGGGCGGGCTCGGGGCGGAGCGGTTCACAAATCGAAGATACCTGAGCGGGACTGTTGAAAAATGGCGGAAGAATTTCGGTATCTTCGATTTGTGAACCGGGCTCCCACCCGACCGGCTTTTCCCCTGTGCGGAATTGTTCCCTTTTCTGTATGATTCCGCACATTTCCTCCCACCCGAGCTTGCGCATACCCCACGGGCGACCTATATTGGGCCGCGGTGATGGAACTCACCGGGATGTCTGACGGTGATTTCACGACCGCGAGCGAATGCATGCGGCGCATGCGAGGCCGGTCGTGCGAGTCGGGCGTCCGAACCGCATTTCCGCTGATGGTTCCTACGATTCGACAGGCGATGGCCCGGATTCCCGAGGCCATATGCAGAGCGTCGGTGCGTCGGGCGCATA
>NZ_NEWD01000018.1 GCF_002234915.1 Bifidobacterium vansinderenii
GGCGAACATCCACTGTGCGATAGCGAAAACCCTCGGACTCTACCAAGGGCAGCAAACGCAACGAGCGCAAGCAAGCCGCGCAGCCCACGAATAAAGGGGAAGGAACGCGGATCTGGCGCAGCGCATCAAGCAGGCGCGATAAGCGGCGGCGATGCGCGGTAGTCGTTGATGCGTGGGTGATGCGCGGTCGGCGTGCGTTGATGTGCGGTCGGCAATGGCGTGCAGTGCACGACGCCGACCGTCATCGTGAATCCCGTCGATCGTGCGCCACGCAAATGGCGTATCCCAACAAAATGGTGTATCTCACTGGCATACAGCGCTCTTCCCGCGGCTGATATGCCAGTGGCGATTTCACTGAGTCGCCACACCTGATATGGCAAACTAAGAGGTAGTCTTTCCCGGTCAACTGGAAGAAGCCGGCGAAAACCAAGAATTTCAGACGAAATCGAAGGAGCGGTTCGTGAATTCTGAGAATGACGTGTTGCGCGTAGTCGGCGGCAAGCCGCTGAACGGCAAAATCAAGGTGCGCGGAGCCAAGAACTTCGTCAGCAAGGCGATGGTCGCCGCGCTGCTCGCTCCGGGCGTTTCCGTACTGAAGAACGTTCCCGAAATCCGTGACGTGCACGTGGTGTCCGACCTGCTGCGCCTGCACGGCGTGAGCGTGAACGTGGACGGCGACAAGGGCGTCGTGACCATCGACGCCTCCCACGTGGAGCTCGCCAACGTGGCCGACGTGGACACGCTGTCCGGCTCCTCCCGCATCCCGATCCTCTTCTCCGGCCCGCTGCTGCACCGCCTCGGCGAGGCGTTCATCCCCGCGCTCGGCGGATGCGCCATCGGCGGCCGACCCATCGACTTCCACCTCGAGACGCTGCGCAAGCTCGGCGCCACCGTGGACAAGGAACACAAGGACGGCATCCACATCACCGCGCCGAACGGCCTGCACGGCGCCAAGATCCACCTGCCCTACCCGTCCGTCGGCGCCACCGAGCAGACCCTGCTCGCCGCCGTGCTCGCCGAAGGCAAGACCGAGCTGTCCGGCGCCGCCATCGAGCCCGAGATCATGGACCTTGTGTCCGTGCTGCAGAAGATGGGCGCCGTGATCTCCGTGGACGTGGACCGCACCTTCCGCATCGAAGGCGTCAAGGAGCTCAAGGGCTTCACCCACACGTCCCTCACCGACCGCATCGAGGCCGCATCGTGGGCCTCCGCGGCGCTCGCCACGCACGGCGACATCTTCGTCAAGGGCGCCACCCAGCCCGAGATGATGACGTTCCTCAACGTGTTCCGCAAGATCGGCGGCGAGTTCGACATCCAGGACGAGGGTATCCGATTCTGGCATCCGGGCGGCGACCTCAAGCCCGTGGCCATCGAGACCGACGTGCACCCCGGCTTCATGACCGACTGGCAGCAGCCGCTCGTCGTGGCCCTCACCCAGGCCAAGGGCCTGTCGATCGTGCACGAGACCGTGTACGAGAACCGTTTCGGCTTCACCAAGCCGCTCGTGCAGATGGGCGCCACCGTGCAGCTGTACCGCGAGTGCCTCGGCTCCCTGCCGTGCCGCTTCCAGCAGCGCAACTACAAGCACTCCGCGGTGATCTTCGGACCCACCCCGCTCACCGGACGTGACATCGACGTGCCGGATCTGCGCGGTGGATTCAGCCACCTGATCGCGGCGCTCGCGGCCGAAGGTCCGTCCACCGTGCGCGGCATCTCGCTGATCGACCGCGGCTACGCCGACTTCCGCGGCAAGCTGGCCGCCCTCGGCGCCGACTTCGAGTAGGGGTGCTGGTGAGGTTGGCCGGGGCCGGGCCGTGAGGTCTGGGTCGTAAGGCCTAGGGCGGCTGACATTGGCTGACGTTTTGGGAAACGGGAGACATGCGCGTTTCCGGTGTCTGAATGACATCGGCGCGTGTGTCTCCCGTTTTTGCGTCTGGTTGTGTCTGGTTGCGGTGGGTTTGGGGTGGGTTGGTGTTCGTTGGGTGTGTTGGGTTTGTTGGGTGTGCTGGGTTGGCAGTGTCTGTTGGTGGTGTTTGTTGGGTGTGTTGGTGATGGGCGAAAAGTTCGGAAACCGTTTCGCAACCATCAAGGGTGGGTTGGTGTTTGTTGGGGTGTGTTGGTGTCTGTTGGTGATGGGTTGGTGACGTCTGTTGGTGTATTGGTCTGTTGGGGTGTGTTGGTGATGGGTTGGTGTGTTGGTGTTGGGTGTGTTGGTGTTTGTTGGGGTGTTGGGTGTGTTGGTGTTTGTTGGGTTTGTTGGTGTCTGTTGGTGGCGGGGCCCTCCCTCAGTCACGCTGCGCGTGACAGCTCCCTCCCGTGGAGGGAGCACGGGGGAGTTGTTTCACTATCCGTCGCGATCTCCGAAGGGGCGGCTCTCGTTTATGTGCTCTAGTCCGTTGAGACGAGGTCAGAGGCGTTGTCGGGACTCAGGTGAGCCGACAGACGAACGCGGGGGAGCGCGTCGGTCGTGAGGTCGTCAGTTTTTGCGGGAGCGGGTCGAGTGCGTAGTGCTCCCTCCAGGGGAGGGAGCTGGCCGCCGCAGGCGGTCTGAGGGAGGGATCCGACCTCTTGGACGGTTCCGTTTCCTCTTTGCCCCGCACAATCCCGCCCACACCTTGCCGCCCACAGCCCCACGCCCACACCTTGCGGCACAATGGGGAGCATGGTATCTCCCGGAAAACCCTCACCCCGCTCCTCGGTCAAGCCGCTGAGCGACGAACAGGTGGCCAGGCTGGCCCGCAAGCACAAGCTCGTCAATCCGATGCACAATCACCCCACCGGTCCGCGTCGCGACAACGTCGCCGAGATCAATGCGCAGAACCCCAAGGCCACGCAGCGACTGCTCGACGCCTGCGCGTGGGTGGTGCGCTCCCGGTGCAAGCCCAAGGCGTGGGGCTTGGAGAACGTGCCGGAGGAGGGCGTGTTCATCACCGCGTGCACGCACGTCACCCTGTTCGACGTGTTCATTCCCATGGCTGCCATGTTCTATCAGGGGCGCAGGCCGCGTTACATGGCCAAGGCGGAGATGGCCAGCTGGCCGATCATCGGCAAGTGGTTCCAGCTGGTGGGCATGCAGCCCGTGCCGCGGCGCAAGGGCGAGGCGCTGGCCATCGAGAACGAGTCGATCCGCATCCTCACCTCGGGGCGTCCGCTGACTATCTGGCCGGAGGGCACGCTCACGCGCGATCCGAAGAAGTGGCCGATGAGCCTCAAGCCCGGCATGGCATACATCGCGCTCGAGGCGTGCCGCAAGCTCGGCCGCGAGATTCCGATCTTCCCGGCCGCGACGTGGGGTGCGGCGAGCATCAACCACTGGTGGCCGTGGCCTCGCAAGAACGTGGTGATGGGCTACGGCTCCGCCATCGAGTATGCGGACCTGCTGGCCGACATGGATTCGTGGGGGAGTGCGCCGCCCAAGGAGGCAGTGGCCGAGCTGACCCGACGCGTGCGCGTACGGCTCGAGGAGATCGAGGCCGAGATCCGCGGCGAGGAGCCCCCGGCCGAAGGCTACTGGGACTACCGCACCATGAAGCGCGTCCCCCGCGACTGAGCGCCGGCAAGCTACTTGGTTTCGGCGTGACGGTTTGATAGGCCGTAGCTATGGGCTGTGGCTCCCCTCCAGATGAGGGGGCTGTCTGACCCGCATGTCCTTAGTGTGATCACACTAGGTGGCTCCCCTCCCGCGGAGGGGAGCTGTCCGGCCGCGCCGGACTGAGGGGAGTCTCGAATAGGCGAAAGTCTTCCGTTTCCTTCGCGTCTCCCTGTCGTGTTCCGACACCCTCCTTGTTTGTCCTGAGCGCGGGTAGAATTGCGACTGTTTGCCTTATGGCATCAGTATCAGAGAGAGCATCGCGAATCCAAGGATCCTCGGGGACCCATGCCCAGTTTTCGGGCGCCACGGGCCTCGAAGCGCATTACGACGGATCGCACGTTTCAATACCTGAAGGACGATTGTGGAATACTCGCTTATGACCAAGCTTGCCGCCGAGTTCGTCGGCACGGCAATCCTCATGATCTTCGGCAACGGTTCCGTGGCCAACACCGAACTCAAGAACACCAAGGGCTACCACGCTGGATGGCTGAACATCGCCATGGGCTACGGTTTCGGCGTGATGTTCCCCGTGCTCATGTTCGGTGGCGTCTCCGGCGCGCACATCAACCCGGCCATGACGATCGCCCAGGCGGTCAACGGCATGTTCCCGTGGAATGAGGTCGCCCCCTACATCATCGCCCAGCTGCTGGGCGCCGCTGTCGGTCAGCTTGTGGTGTTCGCCACCTACTACCCGCACTACCGCGACACCGAGGACCCGGAGGCCATCTTCGCTACCTTCTCCACCACCGACGCTGAGGGCTCCCGCTTCAACTACTTCCTCAACGAGTTCTTCGGCACGCTCGTGCTCGTGCTCGGTGCCCTCTGCTGCCTGCTGCTGCCGTGGGGTGCCAAGGATCTCGCCGCCGCCTCGATCGTGGTTGGCTTCATCGTGTGGGGTCTGGTCACCTCGCTCGGCGGCCCGACCGGCCCCGGTCTGAACCCGGCCCGTGACCTCATGCCGCGACTCCTGCACCAGATCCTGCCGATCGCCCACAAGGGCGGCTCCCGCTGGAACGAAGCCTGGATCCCGGTTGTGGCCCCGATTGCCGGCGCCATTGTGGGTGCCTTCCTCTACAAGGTGCTCTTCGCCGCCTGATCCTAAGGATCTCGACGTCTTCTTGAAAAGCCCGATGCCTTACGGCACCGGGCTTTTTTCTTTTCCGGTTCACAAATCGAAGATACCTGACAGAGACCGTTGAAATTCCGCGCGGAAATCTCCGTATCTTCGATTTGTGAACCGTCTCATTCCGAGCCAAGCGCCAAAAGACACACTTTGTTCTCTTTTTGGTAGAAAAGAAACCCTTAAAAGGGGAAAATGTAAGGTTTTGAGTGGTTTTCTCTAGGTCTCCGAAGAGAGCGGTTCACAAATCGGAGATACCTGGATTCCTCCGCGTATTTTCAAGGACAAATTTCATCTATCTTCGATTTGTGAACCGCTAATTCCTGTGCCGCCTCCGATCGGACAATTCCCAGACACTCATGGGAGGTTCCGTGACGTACATTTCCGCTCCATTGGCATGCAACGCACGCTCCACATCCCGGAAATACCGAATCAGTGCATCCTCGCTGGCCAGCGTGGCGGCAGTCGCCACGAAAACGCTCCACCCCGCGGCGATCCAGCGGTTCCGCTTCTCCCAATCCCTTTCCCATTGCTCTCTGCTGGTGAAGTGGTGCAAGCCGTCATATTCCAAAATCACCTTGAACTCGGGATACCCCATGTCTGCATGGTTGACATGGCCTCGTGTGTTCACAGGAAAGTTCACTTCGGGGCAGGGGAGCCCGAACCTCATCGCATGAAGGCGAAGCTCGGTTTCCTTAGGCGAATCCGTACCCTCCCGTAGCAATGGCAACATGCGGGAGAACCTGCAACTGCCCTTGAATCTGCTATGCAGCAACTGCCTGAAGTCCGTCATCTCTGCGCGTCTGAGATTCGAATTGCGGCATAGCAGCGTATCTCCCGAAACGACCAGTTGCCCGAACTCCATGTGCATGCTCATCTGCGCGAGAGCATGCGTCGGACTGATACATGGCACGTTATAGATGTCTACGAAGGAGTCCGGCTCGGAAAGTAACGGCCATATGTGCCATGACACTCCGGTGATGCGATGCCTTCTGTGTCTGGGGTCCGGCGCGGATACATGAATGGTGCTGTCCCGAAGGTCGTAGTGCTCGGGAAGTGGGATGCCGAGTATCCGATATGCCGTGGTATGGCTGAAGACCGCGGTTCCGGGAAGCCGGGGGAGCAGGGGTTGAAGGCGGGAGATCGTGGTCTGCTGGGTTGCGGCGAGCCGTGAGGCGAGGAGGTCGGTGCTGGGGATTCCGGTGAGTTCGTACATGGCTGCGAGCGTAGGCGCGTGCGCCAATTCTCGCTCGAGCGCCCAGTGCAAAAGTGGATAAGTGGAATAACCCAAGAGTTATCCACATTCTCCGACCCCATTGCCTCCTACGAGTCGGGTACACTCAGGGCGGAAGATCATAATGGGCGAAGGATTATGTGGAATGGCTGAATGTCGAATCGTTGATGACGGACATCGGGATGATCGAAGCGCACACGTCGCGCTTCCGAACACCTCGGCCGGTTCCGCTGGCCTCTCCAAGCCTTCCGCCCCCGTCGAATCCAACCTCTCCGGTTCGTCCGAGTCCCAGCGCCGAGTAGGGCGTCTGGCCCCTTCCCCCACCGGTCGCATGCATATCGGCAACGTGTACGCGGCGCTCGCCGCGTGGTTGAGCGTGCGCGCCCCGCGCCCGAGCGATCCGAACGACGGTCATCGCCCCGGCGTGCTGCGCCTGCGTATTGAGGACATCGACACCCCGCGCGTGCGCAAGGATGCCGACCGTTGGATCATGGACGACCTGCATTGGCTCGGCTTGGACTGGGACGGCGACCCGGTGTACCAGTCCAAGCGCGGCGACCTGTACGATCAGGCGCTGCACGACCTGCGCGAGGCCGATCTGATCTACCCCTGCTTCTGCTCGCGCGCCGAGATCCGCGCCGCGTCGGCCCCGCAGGAGGGCGACGGTTACGTGATCTACCCCGGCACCTGCGCCCGACTCGATCCTGCCGAACGTGACCGGCGGCTTGCGGAGGGGCGCCGGCATTCCTGGCGCGTTCATCTTCCCGCCGCAGAGCAGCGCTTCGACGATACGGTGTTCGGTGAGCAGCATTTCGATCTGGCTCGGCAGATCGGCGACACGGTGCTGCGCCGCTCCGACGGCCTGTACGCGTATCAGCTGGCCGTAGTGGTGGACGACCTGCTGATGGGCGTGAACGACGTGGTGCGTGGCCGTGATCTGCTGCGTTCCACCGCCCTGCAGCTGTGGATCCGCGATCAGCTTTCGACCGCCGGCTGGCATGCTGTGGACAGCGACGACAACTCTGGGGATATCCCCACCCGCCCCGAAACCCTGCCTCCTGAAACCCTGCCTAACCCCGAAACCACGTCCGAAGCCTCCCGCATCCCCGCCCGCATCCGTTTCGCTCACCTTCCGCTGGTGGACGACCCGAGCGGCAAACGCCTGGCGAAGCGCGACCGTGCCCTCGACCTCGGCGTGCTGCGCGAGGAAGGTGTGACCCCGGAAGCGGTGATCGGCTACTGTGCATGGCTGCTGCGCTTGCAGGAAACCCCGCAGCCGGTGAGTGCGCGCGACTTGCTGACCGATTTCTCCTGGGAGCCGTTGCGCGCCGACCACGAGGACCGCGTCTGCGATCCGACCGTGCTATTCGGATAATTCCAGACATTCCAAACCCGGATACTCCAATCCCGGATAATCCCGCGAATTGCCGTTATTTGCGAACGGGGGTATGGCAAAGAAGGTGCCGGCGTTAGGATTGTGGCGTTGCGCTGCGCGGCCTCCCGTCGCCGTTCATGCCCGGCATGGGCGACGCGAGGAATCCGGCCTATATGAACGGCTGGGAATACCCGGCGTGGCCGATGCAAATGACATGGATGGGAGTCGGTAATGTTCGGTGGTCGTTCCTCTCGGCGCGCGAAGTCCGGTGGTCGTCATTCGGGCGGCGAGCCGACGCTGACCTCCGCCCCCATGTCCACTGCGTCCACCGTGCCCGCCGCATCCCCCGCCCAGACCTCGCTCTCGTTCGACGAGGCGATCGACATCACCGACGTCATTCAGAATCAGCGTCGCCTGCGCCGCAACCTCATCGTCATGCGCGTGATCACCGCGCTGCTGCTCATCGCCGCCGTATGCGTGGCGGGCTTCCCGCTGGCGTTGCAGTATCAGTCGGCGCAGCGCCTGGCACAGACGTCGAGCGACGCGCAGAAGCATGTGGCCGGCTGGCCGTATCCGAAGGCCGAGGAGGCGTTCAAGGCGGCGAAGGCGTACAACAAGAAGCTTGCGGCGTCCGGCCAGCCGGTGCTCGGCGAGGCGGTGGACCCGTTCACGGCGGCGTCCGGCGGCTCCAAGGCGAGCGACGAGGATTCCGCGTCGTCGAAGGACAAGGAGTATCAGTCGCTGCTCGATTCGGGCAATGGAGTGATGGGCACGATCCGCATTCCCAAGGTGTCGATCGACCTGCCGATCTACCACGGCACGTCCGAAACCGCGCTCGCGTCGGGCGCCGGCCACCTGTATGGGTCGAGCCTGCCGGTGGGCGGCAAGTCCACGCATTCGGTGATCACCGGACATCGTGGCCTGGTGGAGGCGATGATGTTCACGCGTCTGGATGAGTTGAAGACCGGCGATTTCTTCTACGTTGAGGTGATGGGCGAGAAGCTGGGCTATGAGGTGGACCGCATCACGGTGATCGAGCCGAACGACACGTCGCAGTTGAAGATCGTGCCGGGGGAGGATCGCATAACGCTGATGACGTGCACCCCGTATGGCGTGAACACGCATCGTCTGCTGGTGTCCGGGCATCGTGTGGCGATTCCTGTGCCCGCGCCCGATCCGAGTGATCTGCACGACGGCCGTACCGCGGGAATCATGACCGCGTCGATCATGCTGGCCGCCGGCTGGTTCCTCGTGACGCTGCTACGCCGACTGCGCCGTATGCCCTGGCGCGCCATGCACCACGCCAGCCTCTGGCCCCACCGCTGGTAGTTATACATTTGTGCTCCCTCCGGGGGAGGGAGCTGGCCGCCGCAGGCGGTCTGAGGGAGGGATTCTCCCATTCACCTCCCCAAACTTTGCCTCAAAAGCGCGCATCGCCGTGCGCAATCGAGCCCCCGATTATTGCGATGAGGTGAATTTTCGAGCTTTGAAACGACTTTTCCCTAACTCGGGGGTGCATGTCTGAGTCGCTGTTGTCCGTAACCCAAGTGGGTGCCAATGGGGGTGCGACACGAAAGTTGGTGGGTATATAAGGGGTGACGTGGGGTAGGGGGCTTCAGTCTACAGTGCCGTTCTGTTGGCACTGTTATGCGGCATTGCATGCGTAGGGGTGCATGGCACTGCTGCAATCTAGCGCCCGGCAAGGCGCAGGAAGAAGACATGACGAGAATGAAGAAGAACGAGAAGCCAGGAAGGGTAGGGGGTATCGGCGCCCGCCTTGTGGCGGTCGCTTCTGCCGCGGCGATGTTCCTAGCCGTTGCCGTAAGCGGCACGGCCATCGCGGCCACGACCGAATCGCCGTCGCCGACCACGACGCAGACGCAGGCGGCCCAGTCCGACCAGAAGACCTCGGACGCGAATTCCACTTCCACGCCGGATGCGACCAAGTCGTCCACTCCGACGCAGACCGAAACCTCCAAGTCCGGCAAGTCCACGACCGACTCCGCCACCTCCGACAGCAAGGTCGTCTCCAAGGACAAGCAGGCCGCCGCAACCCCGGCCCCCGCCGCCGTAGCCGCCGCCCCGCAGGCGCGTTCCATTTCTGGCATTACGGCTGAAGCATGGACCAGTAACCAGCATCATGAAGATTCTGATGTGTATCTCTCCGGTGGTACTGAGGGGCTGAATAGAGTCAATGGCATGGCCGTTCAGGATTTGGCCTACACAAAGAACGGTTACACGTTCTGGAAGGCCAGCCTGAAGGGTTCTGATGGCTATCAGGACTATGGTGATAAGCAAGACACCACCGCTGGCAATAATCAGTCGAATACGGGTGCGACGGTAACCCGAATCCGTTACCAGTCGGAAAGTCTGCAGTTCCTGATTAACGGCAATTGGGTGACGCCTAATAATAGCTATGACTCCGATCTGCAGCTTGTGTTCTATTACCTGCAGGATCAGCAGGTGGGCGATTACGCCACGTTCCATATGTCCGACTGGTTCGTTGGCGATTTTAATGCCAGCGATTACAGTACGGGCAGCAACAGCCTGTGGACGTCCAAGGCAGTCATTGCCGAGGTCGTCGATGCCGATACCAATCAGCAGCTGGCCAAGTCCGACACCATGTACTACTACAACACGCATGCCGGTGTGAACAACATCACCGCCAGCGAGCAGAATCTGGGCGAGTACGAAATCCTGTATGTCGCGAAATACAAGGCATCCAATCAGAATTCGCAGCGTTCTTGGACCTCCACGAATAAGAGCGGCGACCCGCTGGAGACCTACACGGTCAACGACATGAAGACCGGCATGGAAACCCACTGGAACAAGAACGCTTCCAGCCCCAACAGCTCCTCTGATCCGTACCATGTGATCTTCACCATCTACGTGCACAAGACCGCGCAGGTGAGCCTCGTCAAGCATCTGGACGGCAATGATACGAGCGAGTACCAGAACCAGAACTTCACGTTCTCCGCAAAAGTGACGCTGCCTGAAGGCTCCAAGTCCACGCTGCGTACCTCGTATCCGGCTCAGGGTCTTGCTGTGGGCTCCTCGGTGTCGATGGTCGTGGACGCGGACGGCAAGACCGGTACGATCACCGGTATTCAGGCCAAGCCCGACCAGCCCGTGACCATCAAGGGTCTGCCGAATGGTGCCAAGGTCGTCTTCACCGAGACCGGCACCCCGGGCAATGATCCCTCCGTCTTCACGACCGCCTATGTGAACGACAAGACGAACAAGATCGATGGCTCCGCCACCGCATACCCCGCCAAGGGAACCGGCAACGAAGCTCCGCAGACCGTCACCACCACCAATACGGTGAGCTCCGGCGAAGGCAAGATGACTGTGACCAAGACCTTCCATGTCAAGAATCTGACTTGGCAGGAACGCTCCGACCTCGCGGACGCCTTCCAGATCACGTCCACGGATAACAAGATCCCCGCCCTGACCACGAGGAACGCCAGCACCGTAACTGAAGGCGGTCTTACCGCCGATGATGCGGACACGGTTACCTACACGTGGAACATGAGCCGTTTGGAAACCGGCAAGGTAACGCTCACCGAGCAGAACTATCAGGCCGGCAGCAAGAACGTGACCACGTCCGCGACGTCCGCCACCAACGGCAGCGCATTCAAGCCGTCCGTTGACGCGACGATCACCAAGGACACACAGAGCGTGACGTTCGTGAACGAGTACGGCACCACGCCCATCGACGTGAAGATCACCAAGCAGTGGTCCGCCGAGATCGCCAACGATCAGAAGAAGCCGGTGAAGGTGAAACTCAACTGGAAGGGAACGGAGAAAAACGCCTCCGGAACCCAAGGCGAGTACACCTTGAATGCCGACGGCAAGTGGACCACCACTATCAAGAACCTGCCGAATCACACCGCCGATTACGGTGACATCACCTACTCGGTGGAGGAAACCTCCGTGGATGGCAAGACCCCGACCGAGGCCGGATTCAAGGTTGATGTGACCGGAGACCAGACCAAGGGCTTTACGGTGACGAACTCTCCCGCCAGCATCAAGCTTGCTGCAAACGACTTCGTGCAGGTGAAGAAGAAGCTCGCCGGCCGGACTTGGAATGATCTGCCCGCTGATGGTTCGTTCCAGTTCGAGCTCAAGGCCAGCGACAGCGCTCCGCTGCCCAAGGACGCCAAGGGCAAAGACGTGTCTTCGATCGCGATTTCCGCGGCGGACAAGGACTCCGACAACCTGTCCAAGGCCAAGACGTTCGGTGACATCACCTACACGTCGATCGGCACCTACACGTACACGCTCACCGAGAAGCAGCAGGGGAAGATCCCCGGATTCAGCTACTCGGATGCCGTGTTCACCGTGACGGTGAAGGTTGATTCCCTGACCGCTAACGGTGTGGTCGTCACCGTTGCCAAGACCTCCGGGTCGAACGGCGAGGTTTCCGAGGACAACGTCGCGATCTTCACCAACGCCTATGTGGCTGTGTCCCAGCTGCCGCTGACCGGTGGCACTACGGGACGTGCATGGCTGGTTGCCGGCGGTGTGCTGCTGGCGATGGCCGGAGCGAGCTACGCGGTGTGGCGCAAGCGTCAGATGGCGTGAGCTCCGGTTCCGAACAGAAAAGATTTGCGGTCGCGGAAGGCGTGAGTCCTTCCGCCTCCGCGACCCATAAGAAATATCAAGTAAGGAAAGAGAGGGTTTTCTCATGAAGTTGAGGAAGCTTTTCGCGGGTGTCGCCGCTGCGGCGACCCTGCTTGGTGGCATGGCGTTCGGCGCCGCCACCGCTAACGCGGCCGCTGGTGATTCGTCCACCATCGTGCTGAACGGTAACGTGGCCGGTCGTACGTTCACCGCGTACCCGCTGGGCACCTACACGGATGTTCAGGGTACCGATACCGACATCACGTCGCTCGGCCTGAACCAGAACACCGAGTGGACCCCGTCGATCGCTCAGGCTGTCGCGAATGCTGGCATCACTGTTCCGGATCAGTACAAGGGCAATGAGCTCGCCTACGTGTCCACGCTGAACCAGACCACCGAGGGCGCCAAGCTTCGTGCTTTCGCCGAAGAACTCGCCAAGGCGACGGCTAAGCCCGCCAATCCGACCGTTGTCAAGGCTGCTGCCGACGCCACGAACGTGACCCTTGACGTGCCGACCGATGGCTGGTACCTCGTGACCGATTCCAATGGTGCTCCGATCCTCGTGGGCACGAAGGCCACCAAGGGCAACACCGTGTACACCACGCTCAACGGTACCCAGCTCGGTGAGGCTGAAGTGAAGCCGAACACTCCCGACACCCCCAAGAAGGAAGTCACCAACACCGATAAGGGCAGCGTGAGCCTGGGCGACACCCTGAGCTACAAGATCACCGCCAAGGTGCCGAACACCACTGGCTACGAGACCTTCGCCTACTACCTGCAGGATGTTGCGTCCAAGGGCCTGACCGTGAACAAGGACTTCAAGGTCACCCTTGACAGCAAGACCCTGACTGAGAACAAGGACTACACCCTCACGGTGACCCCCGACGCCGAGACTGGTAAGACCACCACGGTGATCAAGCTCAACAATGTGGCCGATCAGGGCGGTAAGGACATCGTCGTGACCTACACCGCCACCGTGAACGAGAATGCGGTCGATTCCGTGACCAACACCGCTTCTGTAAGCAAGGACAACGATACGTGGGTCGAGGGCACTCCCGTCGTGAAGAAGCTGTACGGCTTCTCCATCCACAAGACCGATGCTGCTGGCAAGGCCCTTGCTAATGCCGAGTTCACTCTGACTGGCGCCCCCAAGACCTACACGGGTAGCGCCAAGCTGACCACCGATGTCAACGGCAACCTGACCTTCAGCGGTCTGGCTGAGGGTACCTACACGGTCAAGGAAACCAGGGTGCCGACCGGCTTCCTGCAGAATGTGACCCCTGAGTTCCAGGTCACCATCGATGCTAACGGCGGCGTAGCCCTGACCAAGGCTGACGGTTGGAAGCTCGCCACCAAGGGTGAGGGCACGACGATCAACGTGAAGAACGTTGCCTCCATCACCGAGCTGCCGAAGACCGGTGCTGCGGGCATTGCTATGTTCGTGGCTCTGGGTGTGATGCTGGCTGGCGCCGCCGCCACGGTGTACGCCAAGTCCCGTCGCACCAACGCTGCGCTGCACGCCTGAGTGATCGGGCGCTGAGAGGCGCGTAGCCCTCCCTCAGTCACGCGTTGCGTGACGGCTCCTCCCATGGAGGGAGCACCCAGGGGAGGGCGACCTTCCTCGATCGGGCAGCCCCCTATGGGAGGCCTCCGAGGGAGGGGAAAAGTGCAAAAACCGGCGAAGGGCCGGGGTCGAACCAACTATTCGACCCCGGCCATTCGCGCATCCAGTGGTCGGCGCTTTTCGTAATAGCCCAAAACCCTTGAAAAACCAAGCCTCCACCCCTTCTCAAAGGGGTATGGTGCGAGGGGTTTAAGGGGTATAATGGACAACAATCTGATGCCATATGAGACGAGGCGGTGCAACCGGTTTCGCAACGTTGCGTCCCCAGACATCATCCTGATGTGGTTCCGCTGTCGGCATCGCCTTCGCAACGTCGCCGCCGCATCCGCGTCAATCCCAAAAGCAAGCCCTAAGTCACGACGGGCGTTGCATTGCGCGCAGCGGTTTCCGCGCGCAAACCTGGCACAAATCCATATGAAGGGGAAACTCATGAGAACCGGTGAATTCACCCAAGAAGAAATCACCTACCTGAGGTCGTTGCGGGCCGTGGCGCGCGTATCGAACGGCCGCATCCGGTACACCGAGGAGTTCAAGCGCGAATGCATGCGCCGGTACGCGGCGGGTGAATCCCCGGCTCGCATCTTCCGCGACGCCGGACTGGACTCGGCGCTGATCGGCTACAAGCGCATCGAACGCTGCATCTCGCGCTGGCGCGGCATGGAAAGTGCTCCCAAGGAGTCCGCTTCACCCGCATCCTTGTCTTCCGCCGGCACTGCCGACAATCACGCACAGACCGGCGACGACTATTCCGACGAGGCGTTTTCGCCGAATCTGGTCGTCCGTTCCGGTCGCCGTGACCTTCGCGACCTGCTGATCGCCCAGCAGGTGCGCCGCATCGCCGAACTCGAACACGAAGTGGCCGAACTGCGCACCGAAGTGCTCGCGGCCATCGACCACAGTGACGGCAGCGCCGATCACGCAGCCGAGGTGAACGGCCTGACGGACCTTACTCCCACGCCAATTGCAGCACCAATTGCCGAGCCAACCGCCACGACAACCGCCGACTCCGAAACATCTCGGGGGGGGGGGGCGTCTCTATGACAGTTTCGAAGGCGTCGTCTCCACTCTGGCGAGCCTTCCGCTGCCGACGTTCTTCCATCACGGCGCCGCCGTGCTCTCCTGCACGGCATAACGGAACGTCCCGCGCCGATCGGGTGGGTCGTGCACGAGCTGATCGGGTGATGCGGCAACGTCGCAAAGCGTACTAGCATAGCGTGCAGTAGCCTTGCCGACGCCCGCGCTTTCCATGCGAGCGACGTCCGGCGAGACATATGACAACGGCATACGACAAGGGGAAGCGGACCGCGATGGTTGCATACATGGAGCACAAGAATCTGGCCAACGAGACGATCGACGACGAGCGCAAACAGCAGATCGCCGACGGTGTTCACAAAGTGCTCGACGGCATCGCCGCCGCGGAATCCGACGCCGGCCGTACCGCCGGATCCGTGCGACTGCTCGCCGCCACCAAGACGCGTGACGTCGGCGAGATCATGGCCGCCATCGACGCCGGCGTGCGCATGATCGGCGAGAACCGTCCGCAGGAGATCGAGGTCAAGGCGCCCGGTCTCGTGCGCCAGTGTGCGAGCCGCGGATTCGCACTCGGCGAGGCTATGAACTCCGGCACCGAGGACGCGCAGGCCGCCGCAGCAGCCCTCGGCAACGCATCCGCGGCGGACCTCACCCCGCTGCCGTTCCACCTGATCGGCCAGCTGCAATCCAACAAGATCAATAAGGTGCTGCCGCACGTCACCACCATCGAATCCGTGGACAATCTCGCCCTCGCGCAGAAGATCGCCAAACGTGCCGTGACCCGCGGCATCACCGTGGGCGTGCTGCTCGAGGTCAACGAGTCCGGCGAGGAAAGCAAGTCCGGCTGTGAGCCCGACGAGGCCGCCGACCTGGCCGCGCAGATCGCCGAACTCGACGGTCTCCACCTCGAAGGCCTCATGACCATCGGCGCGCACGTGCACGACGAAGCTGTGATCCGCCGCGGATTCGCCCACCTGCGTGAGACCCGCGACGCGCTGCTCGCATCCGGTACCCCCGCGCTCGCCGACTGCCGCGAGCTGTCGATGGGCATGACGCAGGACATGGCGATCGCCATCAGCGAGGGCTCCACCATCGTGCGCGTGGGCACTGCCATCTTCGGCGAGCGCGCGTTCATCTGATGATCTTGCGGCGGGTCGCCGTTTTTGTTATCCAATTCGGATTCTGGTGGGTCGGGTAGCAGATTGCCGCCCGCTGCGACGGTCTCGTCCGCATCATGGACGCATTGTTCATTTTTGTTGAGAGATGATCGTTTTCGTGTTGTTTCGATTGTGACACGCCGAATGGGGGATGTCATTAGGGGTTGATTTTCTGTGCCCCCACCCCCTATCGCTCGGCATGTGATCGTTGACAACCGTGGATGCCGTTAAGCCCGAATTTCACCGAAAATGTGATCTGAATCACCGCTTGTCCATATGGCGAGTACGCTAAAAACCAAATAAGGGGGTATGTATGGCATTTAAGGGGTCATCGCATCGTGGTGTATTATCGGTGAGATTCCCGAACGCACGCCTTGAATAACTAAGGGCTGCACAACGAAGACAGAGGCGAATCGACAGACACCAGCTCTCGCCACCCTTGGCGGGGGGGGGGGGGGTGATAGTTGCCGCGAGGGAGCAGATCCCGAGTGTGACGATTCTCCTGCGCGGCAAAGGAGGATGGACATGATGGAGCGTAAGAAGTTTACGCGCAAGCAGGCGGCATATCTGCGCTCGCTGCCTGCCGTGGAACGGGTGGTCGACGGACGCGTCACCTATTCCGAGTCGTTTAAGCGTCACTGCATGCGTCGCTACGCGGCTGGCGACTCCCCGGCCGTGATCTTCCGCGAAGCCGGACTCGACTCCAGCGTGATCGGCTACAAGCGCATCGAACGATGCATCGCCCGCTGGCGCAAGACCATCATGCCGTCCATGGAGGAATCCGGCGAACTCACGCCTGAAACCATCGCCGAAGAGGCGGCCGGTGTGGTCAACGCGGAATCCGAACCGTTCCGCATGTCCTACGAAAAGCTGTTGGAACGTCAGATCAACCGCATCGACGAACTCGAACACGAACTCAGCTCCCTGCGCCGCCAGCTCGTCCGTCAGCAGAAGCAGGCGCTCGCCGAACGCGACAAGGAGATGCGCGAACGCGTCGCGCAGCAGGCGAACGCGCAGACGGGCGATGATCGCGACGCCGATACCGACTCGGCCGGTCCGGCCGACCCGGTTGAGCTGTGACTCATGTGACCCATATGACCCGACGGCCGGCATCGCGCCGACGGCTGACGGCGTAAACGACGGACCACGGCATACACTGGTCGTATGAGAATCGCACGTTTTTCCCTCAACGACAAAGTCCGCTACGCATTCGTGCAGACCGACGAGAACGACGGCAAGGACTATCTGGTGGCCCTTGACGGATTCCCGCTCGGCGCCCAGGAGGTCAAGCCCACCGGCGAACGCTACGCCGTGGACTCCGACGGCATCCGTCTGCTCGCCCCCATCATCCCGTCCAAGGTGTTCGGCCTGGCCAAGAACTACCAGGCGCACACCGAATTCATGGCCAACAAGGGCCTGTCCGACATCAAGGTCGCACCCGAGGAGATGGTGATCTTCACCAAGCCGTCCACCTCCGTAATCGGACCCGACGATCCGATCGTGATCCCCAGCTTCTCCAACGACATGAACTACGAGCCCGAAGTGGCCGTGATCATCGGACGCATCGCCAAGAACGTGCCCGTCGAAAAGGCCATGGACTACGTGCTCGGCTACACCTGCGTGAACGACGTGACGCTGCGCGACGTGCAGGGCTTCGACCCCATGTGGACGCGCGCCAAGGGCTTCGACACCTCCTGCCCGCTCGGCCCGTGGATCCAGACCGACCTCGACTGGGCCAACACGCACATCGGCTTCAGCCTCAACGGCGAAGTGGTGCCCGAAGCCGCCGGAACCACCGCCGGACTGATCCACTCCATCCCCGCGCAGATCGCGGCCATCTCCCAGTTCTCCACGCTGCTTCCCGGCGACGTGATCCTCACCGGCACGCCCAACGCGTCCGGCACACTGCGCCCCGGCGACGAGGCGATCGTGCACGTGGAAGGCGTCGGCGACCTGCGCAACGTGGTCGTCCGCGGCTGACGGCATTCTACGGAAGGCGGGCGGAAGCGGCGTCGAGCCGCCGTCTCAGCGTTCTTTCAGCTTCTGTGAAAAGCATTACAAGCATTTTGTTCAGTAATGCGGAGGCTGGTGGGGTGGTTCTCCAAGAAAACGGCGGTTATATAAGAACTGTCAACGGAACAACACCGAAGACAACCACCGATCGGGGTGATCAACCTCACACAGCCTCCCGGTCAGCGGACATAACTGAAAACGCATAACTTCAACCTCATAATTGAATCTCTTCTTCCTCTCTTCCTCTTCACCCCGGCGGTCCTCTTCCTCCCGCCGGGGTTTTCCTTTATCCGGGGACGGGCGCACCCATGTCGCCATCCCCGCCCTATAATCGTCACGCTTCACCGCCAATGTGTGGCAAACCGACGTCGTCAAACCGTTCGGGGACATTGGACGAGCGGGGACCGGGCCCTCCATATCGTTCTCTGCCCTGTTCCCGTCTGGCACTCCCAGAGAACGATATTCTGAGGAAGAACTAGGGAATCATCATGACGAATCGTCGTACCAATCGTTTCGGTCGTCTCTCCGGCATGCTGCGCAAGGCCGTGGCCGTGGCCGCCGCGCTCGGCCTCGCCGGAACGCTCGCCGCATGCGGATCGTCCAACGACGCCGACAGCAGCGCCAACGGACTGAAGAAAGTGACCTTCATGCTCTCCTGGGCGCCCGACACCAACCACATCGGCGTGTACGTGGCCAAGAACAAGGGCTACTTCAAGGACGCCGGACTCGACGTCGACATCGTGGCCGTGGCCCAGGCCGGCGCCGAACAGGCCGTGAACAACGGCGCCGCCGACTTCGCGCTGTCCAACATGACCAACACCGCCGACTACAGCGTCAAGGGCGCCAAGATCAAGCAGGTCATGCAGGTGCAGCAGAAGCCCAGCGCCATCTGGTGCGCGCTCGCCAGCAACACCGAGATCAAGAGCCCCAAGGATCTCGACGGCAAGACCTTCGCCACGTTCGGCTCCAACGAGTCCGACGCCGTGGTGCGCCGCATGATCCAGTTCGACGGCGGCAAGGGCGAGTTCGACAAGGTGACCGCCGGCACCAACACATTCCAGACGCTCAGCTCCGGCAAGGCCGACTTCGGCGGCTTCTACGCCACCTGGGAAGGCGTGCAGGCCGACATGTACGGCCCCAAGCTCAACTGCTTCACCGAGCCCGACTACGGCGTGCCCGGCAACGCCGACTCCATCGGCATCATCACCAGCGACAAGACCATCAAGAACGATCCCGAACTCGTGAAGAAGTTCGTGCAGGCCTCGCAGAAGGGCTACGAGTACGCGTACTCCAACCCGGACGACGCCGCGAAGATCCTCGTCAAGGAGGCGCCCGACGCCAACCTCAAGGAGGACTTCGTCAAGAAGAGCATGCACGTGATCGTCGACGGCCAGTACTGGGGTGACCCGGCCAAGATCAAGTCCGGCGAGTTCGTGCTCGGCACCAACGACTTCGTGGAGACGCAGAAGTACTTCGACTTCCTTGCGGAGGCGCACACCTACACCGATAGCAAGGGCAACACGGTCGACGTTACGCCGCAGGCCAAGGACGTGGCCACGAACGAGTTCCTCGGCGAGTAGGAAGGCGATTCCGGTCGCATGTGTTGATCACGCGGACCGGGTTGCGCTCACGCGGGCCGGGCGAGCCACGTGATACGGTTTTCAAAACGTTGGAATTGCAGCGGTTTGAAGCATGTGTCACGCGGCTCGCCCGGCCCGCGTGATATTGGGCCGATCCCGGTGACCGGGATACTTGGGATACCGGGATATTCGGGATCGTGGGATATGCATGGGCGATATGGGCGCGCATGTGCGCGGCGCGTAGATAAGGAGGACATGGCATGACGGATGAAACGAGACGAAACGATGGCCGGAGTCGGACGAGGATCGTGCTGGACGTGGACACTGGCATCGACGACACCCTGGCGCTGGCGTATCTGCTCGCCTCGCCCGAGGCGGACCTGCTCGGCGTGATCGGCGTGTACGGCAACGTGACCGCCGAGACCGCGGTGCGCAACAATCGCGATGTGCTGCGGCTGTTCGGACGGCCGGACGTGCCTGTGATGCATGGCATGCCGCGTCCGCTATGGGCCGACTGCTTCGAGGTGGACGAGGGGTGCGCCCGGTTCCACGGCGCCAACGGTCTGGGGAACGTGGATCCGGCGGAGTGCATGGGGGATGCGGTGTCTGCCGGTGCGGATGCCGGCGGCTCGGGCGAGACGGTTGATGCGGCGCCCGGCGAGGTGGCCGGTGGAATGCCGGCGTCGGGGCATAGGACCCTGACCGGTTCCGCGGAGCCGGTGCTGCCGGGGGAGGGCGTTCATACCTTCGCCGCGCGAGGCCGGGTGAAGTCGGTCGGCGGATACCGTGCCGAGGGGGAGGCCGAGCTTGAGGAGGTCGTGGCCGCGGAGCGCGCCGTGCGCCGGGCCGAAACCGAGGGCGTGAAGTTCATCGTCGACGCCGTGCGCCGCTATGGCCGCGAGGTGACGATCCTCGCCACCGGTCCTCTCACCGATGTGGCCGCCGCGATCGAAGCCGCTCCCGACATCGTGGACTCGCTGCGCGTGGTGATGATGGGCGGCGCGCTCACGCAGGAGGGCAACTGCTACGACCTGGTGTGCGAGACCAACATCATCCAGGACCCGGAGGCCGCGAACCGCGTGTTCCGCTCCGGCGCCGACGTGACGATGATCGGCCTCGACGTGACCCACCAGTGCCTGCTCACCCGCGCCGACGCGCAGACGTGGCGTGACACCGGCACGGCCCGAGGCCGGTTCCTCGCCGACATGGTGGAGTTCTACATCAACGCGAACGAGGACGCCGATCCTATGTTCCTCGCCGGAAGCCCGCTGCACGACCCGCTGGCCGCGGCCGTGGCGCTCGATCCCACGCTGGTGACCTGCTTCGACATCAACATGATGGTGGAGACCCGCACGGGCGACGGTCATGGCTTCCGCGGCCGCGCGATCGGCGATCCGACCCGACTGCGCTCCCCGCGCAAGACCGCGCATGTGGCGCTCGGCGTGGATGCGGGCCGGTTCGTGCCGCAGTTCCGCGACCGCGTGGTCTCGATCTGTCGCTGAACGTTCGAGGGAATGCCGCAAGCCCGCGTCTCGCGCGCATCACACGCCGGGCAGCAGCGCGTGGGCCACGGTCATGGCCACGAGGCCGATCACGGCGGTCACGGTGAGCGAGAACCCGGCGAGCTTGGCATTGCCGGTGAGCGAATCGGTGAACTTGGTGGAGAAGATCGTGATCGGCGAGAACGCCGCCAGCACCAGAATCTCGCGGATGCGCATGTCGAACGGCATGATGTACCAGGCCGCCAGCGCGATCACTACGCTGAACGCGGCGCGCCATGCGATCACCTTGAGCAGTTCGATCCGGTCCTTGTGCTCGGTCGGGATCTCCATCATCAGCCCGATCATGGCCATGGTCATGAACGCGTTGGCATTGGCGAACGGCGTGATCAGCGTGATGATCGGATCCGGGATCGTGATGTGCGCGAACATGAACACCAGCATGAGCATGTAGATGTCGAACGACACCGATCCCAGAAAGTCGTGCGCGATGCCGCGCAGTCGCAGCACGAGCGGCAGCGTCTTGAAGTTCTCGTCCATGTGCAGCAGCGTGCGCGTGATGGTGAGCGCGCCGGCCGTGGCCACCATGGCGTTGCCGATATCCATCATGATCACGGGCAGACCGGCGGACGCGCCCATGAACGTCTGGATGACGGGCAGGCAGAACGCGCCGAGGTTGAGACCGCTGGCGTTGAGCATCTGAAACGCACGGTAGGGCTTCTCGTCGCCGCGCGAACCGAAGTAGACGATGAAGAACGGCACGAGGCAGCAGATGAATCCGAACAGCACGATCCACAGCATGTGCATGTCGTGCTTGTTGGTGGCGAAGGAGAGAATGATGGCGCACGGCAGCGTCATGTTGAAGACGAGTCCCTGCGCCACCTTGTAGTCGCGCGGCCCGAAGATGTGCAGATGCTTGAGTGCGTATGCGCCGACGATGACCAGCAGCAGCGCTCCCGATTTGAAGATCATGATGACTTCTGACTTTGTGTTTCCCGATGTTTCGATTGCTTCGCTGATGATATGACGAGCTTGAGTATAGGAATCGCGCGTTGCCGGCGCCTTTCGGGGCCGGATGGTGGAACGGAAGACGGACTGTCGGCCAGGTGGGATCATCGATTTCAAAACTTGAGTCAAACACGCTCAAGTTTTGGGAATAATATGGATGCAGGTCCGGTTGTTCGTATCAGACAACGACTTCAACCGAAGGCGACGCCCGGCAATACGGAACGCCGCCGAACATGATATGGGAGGGAACATCATGGAACAGAACTTCACAAGGATGGCCCAGGAGGCCATCGGCGACGCCATCCAGAGCGCTTCCGCCGCGGGCAACGCGCAGGTGGAGACCCTGCACGTGCTCGACGCGCTGCTGCGCCAGCAGAACGGCGTGGTGCCCAGCCTCGTGCAGGCCGCCGGCGGCGACGTGCAGACGATCGGCGCCGCGGTGCGCAACGCTCTGGTCAAGCTGCCGAGCGCCAGCGGTTCGAGCACCTCGCAGCCGCAGGCTAGCCGCCAGCTGACCGCCGCGATCGCGCAGGCCGAAAAGGAAATGAAGGAGATGGGCGACGAATACGTGTCGACCGAGCACCTGCTCATCGGCATCGCCGCGTCCGCCCCGAACGAATCCGCCGAGATCCTGAAGAAGGCCGGCGTCACGCCCGAGGCGCTGCGCAAGGCCGTGCCGTCGATCCGCGGCGGCCGCAAGGTGGACAGCCCGGACGCCGAAGGCAGCTACAAGGCGCTGGAGAAGTACTCCACCGACCTGACCGCCCGCGCCAAGGAAGGCAAGCTCGACCCGGTGATCGGCCGTGATCAGGAGATCCGTCGTGTGATCCAGATCCTGAGCCGTCGTACCAAGAACAACCCGGTGCTGATCGGCGAGCCCGGCGTCGGCAAGACCGCCGTCGTCGAGGGTCTGGCCCAGCGTATCGTGGCCGGCGACGTGCCCACCACGCTGCAGAACAAGAAGCTCATCAGCCTCGACATGGGCTCGATGGTGGCCGGCAGCAAGTACCGTGGCGAATTCGAGGAGCGCCTGAAGGCCGTGCTCGACGAGATCAAGAACGCCGACGGCCAGATCATCACGTTCATCGACGAGATCCACACGATCGTGGGCGCCGGCGCTGCCGAAGGCTCCATGGACGCGGGCAACATGCTCAAGCCCATGCTGGCCCGTGGCGAACTCCGCCTGATCGGCGCCACCACGCTCGACGAATACCGCGAGAACATCGAGAAGGACCCCGCCCTCGAGCGCAGGTTCCAGCAGGTGTACGTGGGCGAGCCCAGCGTGGAGGACACGGTGGCGATCCTGCGTGGCCTCAAGCAGCGCTACGAGGCACACCACAAGGTGACGATCGGCGACGACGCCCTGGTGGCCGCCGCCACGCTGTCGAACCGCTACATCTCCGGACGCCAGCTGCCCGACAAGGCCATCGATCTGGTGGACGAGGCGGCCGCACACCTGCGCATGGAGCTCGACTCGCAGCCCGAGGAGATCGATGAGCTGCAGCGCAAGGTCACGCGTCTCGAAATGGAGGAGATGCAGCTGAAGAAGGCCGAGGACCCCGCGTCCAAGGAGCGTCTGGGCAAGCTGCAGGCCGATCTGGCCGACACCCGCGAGAAGCTGGCCGGACTCAAGGCCCGCTGGGATGCCGAGAAGGCCGGCCACAACAAGGTCGGCGACCTGCGCGCCCAGCTCGACGCCAAGCGCGTTGAGGCCGACAAGTTCACCCGCGAGGGCAACCTAGCCGAGGCCAGCCGCATCCTGTACGGCGAGATCCCGGCGATCCAGAAGCAGCTCGCCGCCGCCGAGAAGGCCGACGCCGAGGGCACTGAGGACGGCGACAACAAGCCCGAACCGATGGTGCCTGACCACGTCGATGCCGACTCCGTGGCCGAGATCGTCTCCGACTGGACCGGCATCCCCGTCGGCCGCCTGATGCAGGGCGAGAACGAGAAGCTCCTCCACATGGAGGACTACCTCGGCAAGCGCGTGATCGGCCAGAAGGAAGCCATCCAGGCCGTGTCCGACGCCGTGCGCCGCTCGCGTGCCGGCATCAGCGACCCGAACCGTCCGACCGGCTCGTTCCTGTTCCTCGGCCCCACCGGCGTGGGTAAGACCGAGCTCGCCAAGGCGCTCGCCGACTTCCTGTTCGACGATGAGAAGGCCATGGTGCGCATCGATATGTCCGAGTACATGGAGAAGGCGTCCGTGAGCCGTCTGATCGGCGCGGCCCCTGGTTACGTGGGCTACGAGGAGGGCGGCCAGCTGACCGAGGCCGTGCGTCGTCGTCCGTACTCGGTGGTGCTGTTCGACGAGGTCGAGAAGGCCAACCCCGAGGTCTTCGACGTGCTGCTGCAGGTGCTCGACGACGGTCGTCTGACCGACGGCCAGGGCAGGACCGTGGACTTCAAGAACACGATCCTGATCATGACGTCGAACCTCGGCTCGCAGTTCCTGGTGTCGCAGGACCTCGACGAGGACGCCAAGCGCAAGGCCGTGATGGACGCCGTGCACGCGAACTTCAAGCCGGAGTTCGTGAACCGTCTGGACGAGCTGGTGATCTTCCATCCGCTCACCCGCGACGAGCTTGGCGGCATCGTGGATATTCAGGTCAAGCAGGTGGCGTCTCGCCTGACCGACCGCAGGATCACGCTCGACGTGACCGACGCGGCCCGCGAGTGGCTGGCCGACACCGGCTACGATCCGGCGTACGGCGCTCGTCCGCTGCGTCGTCTGGTGCAGACCGAGGTTGGCGACCAGCTGGCCCGCATGCTGCTCGGCGGCAAGGTGCACGACGGCGACACCGTGCTGGTGGACCAGACCGGTGGTGAGCACCTTGAGCTCACGGCAATGCCGGAGGATCCGCTGGCCGATCGTGCCGGCGACGATCCCGACGTGAGCGTCGATCACATCGAGGCCGACTGACGACGCCTAGTCTCTGAACTCAATCGGGGCCCGCGCGATTCGTTGCGCGGGCCCCGATTCGTATTCGCCTGTATTCGCCGTCTCACATCCGTCGGCTGATTCTGGGTGAGACCGGTCCATTGATTCTGGGTATAACCGAATGATTTGGACGGTTCTGGGTATAACCGCATCATGAATCGGCTCGTTCCGGGTTCCCTGTGATGCGGTTATACCCAGATCCGGTTGAATATGGTCCGGTTATACCCAGATTCCCGCTGAAGCCAATCCGACTCGTCGACTGGTCAGGGCCAATAGGCCAATGAGAGCGATAACATTCAATAGAGGGTACTTAGGGGGTATTGCCCACCTCTTATCGCGGTTGTGATGGGTCGGCGTAGTTTTCGCTCTTTCGATACGTAATCTACGGTGTTATGTTACTTGCATCGCATGTTCGGATATGTTCGTTTGTTGCCAAAAAGTGCCAAGAAGCCCTTGTGCTTCAAGGGCTTTTCGGCGTGTCGCGCTCTCGAGGTGCCGGGGAGGCTTGAATTTCAAGGTTTCCCTTGACCTTCCCTAGGATTTCCCTTGAGGCCTTCCCCTCGTAGTCGTTTTGCAATGTAGCGTTAGGGGGTGTAAGGGTAGTGATAGATGGTGCACGAGGCTGTGTGCGTCCCATCCGTGATATTGCAAAGACAATGATGTTCGTATGGAGGTTTCGCATCATGCGAAATTGGAAGAAGAAGACGCTCGGAGGCGTGCTTGCGGCAGCGATGCTGGTGAGCCTTGTCCCCGCCACGAGCGCATTGGCGGCAGACAACACCGCCAAGACGACTGACTCGCAGAGTCAGACCACCACCAGCTGCAGCGTGAATTTCCGCGTTAACGGCTACGTGGTTCAGGCCGGTACCGGCGTTGGAAACCTCGGCTGTGATTCCACCGTCGCCCAGGCCGCCGCCGCGGTGAAGGCCTCGTTCAACGTGCCGTCCGGCAAGGTCATCTCCGGCTGGACCCTCAACGGCGCCAAGATCAACACTGGCGCCAAGCTCAGCGAACCCGAGTTCGTCACCAACTCCGAAGGCCTGCCCGGCGGCGCCATCCTCGACGCCGTGCTCAAGGACGCCCCGAAGCCTGCCGCCACCTTCGTCGTGACCGTGCACGCCAACGGCGGCACCTTCCAGTCCGGCATCGACAAGGGCCATCAGGGCGACACGTCCTTCACCGTGACCAACGGCTCCAAGTTCGTGAGCAAGCTGCCCAAGGTCTCCCGCCTCGACTACACGTTCGTGGGCTGGACCTACGACAAGGCCGGCAAGAGCAAGGTCATCGACACCGACTTCATCTCCGCCAACACCGAGGTGTACGCCCAGTGGAAGGCCGTCGACGTTGATCCGGGCGCCAGCGTGAACACGTTCACCCTGACCGTGTCCACCAACGGCGGCGTGATCCAGAACGGCCAGTTCGCCGGACAGTCGGGCGACGTGCAGAACACCGTCGGTCAGAACGAGAAGGTGCTGTCCTCGGTTCCCACCGTTGCGCGTGACGGCTACAAGTTCGTCGGCTGGTCCTACGACCAGGCCGGCAAGTCCGTCGTGATCGCCAACGACTTCATCTCCGCCGACACCCACGTGTACGCCCAGTGGACCAAGATCACCACCTCCCGCGTGATCGTCCACTCCAACGGCGGCACGTTCCAGTCCGGCAACGAGCAGGGCAACGTCGGCGACGACTCCATCGAGGTCGTGGACGGCGACACCTTCGTCGACAAGCTGCCGAAGGTCTCCCGCCTCGACTACGTGTTCACCGGCTGGACCTACGATCAGGCCGGCAAGAGCAAGGTGCTCGACTCCGACTTCGTGTCCGCCAACATCGAGGTGTACGCCCAGTGGAAGGCCGTCGACGTCGATCCGGGCGCCAGCGTGAACACCTTCACCCTGACCGTGCACACCAACGGCGGCACCATCAAGGGCGGCGAGTTCGACGGCCAGATGGGTGACGTCATGACCACCGTCGGCCAGAACGAGAAGGTCGTCTCCGTGGCCCCGTCCGTGGCCCGTCTCGACTACGCGTTCGCCGGCTGGTCCTACGACAAGGACGGCAACTCCAAGGTGATCGACACCGACTTCATCTCCGCCGACACCGAGATCTGGGCCCAGTGGAAGGCCGTTGACGTTGATCCGGGCGCCAGCGTGAACACGTTCACCCTGACCGTGTCCACCAACGGCGGCGTGATCCAGGACGGCGAGTTCGCTGGTCAGGCCGGTGACGTGCAGACCACCGTCGGCCAGAACCAGACCGTGCTGTCCGTCGTGCCGACCGTGACCCGCGAGGGCTACACCTTCAAGGGCTGGAGCTACGACAAGGCCGGCAAGTCCGTGGTCATCGCCAACGACTTCATCTCCGCCGACACCCACGTGTACGCCCAGTGGACCAAGCAGCCCGTGCGCTACACCGTGGTGTACAACACCAACGGTGGCAACATCAACGGCGAGGTGGGCGACTTCCAGATCCAGGTGAAGAAGGGCGACACCCTGCTCGACAAGCTGCCGACCTCCGACACCCTCAAGCGCGACGGCTTCACCCTCAAGGGCTGGAACTACGCCGAGACCGGCACCAAGCTGGACGGCAAGGCCGTGAAGAAGACCGACAAGGTGAAGGGCAACGTCTACAAGGTCGTAGCCCGCTGGGACGCCAACGACGTTGACCCCGGCATGCAGGTCGAGCAGTTCAACGTGGTGTACAACACCAACGGCGGCAACATCAACGGCGAGGTGGGCGACTTCCAGGTGCAGGTCGCCAAGGGCGACACGATCCTCGACAAGCTGCCCGGCGCCGACACGCTCGTCCGCGACGGTTACGTGCTCAAGGGCTGGAACTACGCCGAGACCGGCACCAAGCTGGACGGCAAGTCCGTGAAGGCCACCGACACCGCGACCGGTGACATCTACAAGCTGATCGCCCGTTGGGAGCCGACCGACGTCGATCCCGGCATGAACGTCGAGCAGTTCAACGTCATCTACAACACCAACGGTGGCAACATCAACGGTGAGGTCGGCGACTTCTCCGTGCAGCTCGGCAAGGGTGAGACCATCCTCGACAAGCTGCCCGATGCCAACACCCTGGTGCGCGACGGCTACAAGCTCAAGGGCTGGGTCTACGCCGAGACCGGCACCGACAAGGACGGCAAGGCCCTGACCAAGACCGACGTCGTGGAAGGCAACGTGTACAAGCTCGTCGCCCAGTGGACCAAGGTCGTCCCGGCCGCCACCCTGACCCCGGCCCAGAAGACCGAGAACAAGACCGACAACAAGACCACGACCTCCACCAACAAGAAGGTCGAGTCCACCAAGAAGGCAGACGCCAAGAACACCAAGAAGAAGCTGGCCACGACCGGTGCCGCCGTCGGCGGTGTGGCCGTCGTGGTGGTGCTGCTGGCCGCCGCCGGTCTTGCCCTGCGCAAGCGCGCCTGAGCGGTCCGATCACGTCGGTGACGGTCTCGCGCAGTCTGCCTCCCTGCTGACGGCCGTCACCTGACCCCGCCCCGCATCCGATCTTCTCGGGTGCGGGGCCTTTCCGTTTCCGACCGTGCTCCCGGATGACCCCCACTGCATTTTGGTGTGATCACGCCGGAGAAAAGAGGGGGTATAGTGGTCGGCGGCGGTTTCGGCCGCTCACTTGCAAGTGCGACGGATCCTTGCTCCTCCTCGCAGGATCCGTCATGGCCCCGCGTCTCGTTCCTCCGAGCGCGGGGCTCTTTCGATCTTCCCCGGCCGTTGTTCCCGGATTGTTATCCCCAGCCTTGTCCACGGCCGTGGGATAAGGCTGGGGATAAGGTGAAGGCATGAGTGAACAGAATTCCGCGGGATTCCGCAAGACCGGCACGCCCGACGTGCGCGACGACAACAACGGCGCCGCCTCCGCCGCATTCGGACTGGCCGACGACTTCTTTGACGCCAAGGATCTGCTGCGCCGCATGCTGAAGAAGGAAGTGTCCGACAAGCCGTTCAGCGAGCTGACCTCCGTGGCGCTCGACCATCAGGGCAACGGTCTGATCGGCCACACGCTGCTCGACACGATCGAGGAACAGGGCTACGGCCTCGACGACTTCGACGCCGTGGGCGCGCTCACCGCCGCTGCCGTGCCGCTCGCCTGCGCCATGGTCGCCGCGGCCGCATCCCGCGGACAGGATCTCGACGCGTTCGTGATGGACTTCGTCTACCCGGGTGTCAAGGGGCCGAGCATCAAGGGTAAGCGCGTGATCCTGCTCGACTCGTGGCTGAGCGAGAAGTCCTACGTGCAGACGTCGTCGCTCGTGACGCTGCGCAACGGCAACGAACTGAGTCTCGACTTCGGCATCGTCGAACACGAGGGCGCGCAGATCCTCGCCGTCGCGTCGCTGATCGGCGGCGTCGACATGACCGAACCGAAGATCGACGTGATCAACCCGGTGATCGGCGAGGAAAGCGAACTGCCGTTCATCGAAGTGTTCAAGGAAAGCGAACTGCGCGACCACGTGCCGGCCGCCCCCGCCGGCGACAATGCCGACAGCGCCGACGACGAGGAGAGCCCCGAGGCATGAGGGAGCCCAATCCGATCACCAAGGCCGCCATGGAATCCGGGGAGCCCACCTTCCGCGAGGTGGGCGTGGGACCGTGGGCCGAGACGCATCCCGGCCATCCCCGCCCCGACGATCTCGGCGACCCCGCCAACTACGATCCGCGCTACGACACGGCGCTGCTCGACGCCGGCGACCGTCGCAACGTGCTCGACAAATACCGCTACTGGAGCGTGCCCGCCATCAAGGCCGACCTCGACGCACAGGGGCGACACACGTTCGAAGTGGCCATCGAGAACTGGACGCACGACTTCAACATCGGCTCGATGGTCCGCACCGCCAACGCATTCGCCGCGGCCCGCGTGCACATCGTGGGACCACACAAGTGGAACCGCAAGGGTGCGCTGATGACCGAGCTGTACCAGCACATCCAGCATCATCCCACCATCGCCGATCTGGTCGCCGACTGGCATCGACGTATCGCCGCCGCGATCGAAGACGCCGAACACAACGCCGTCGAGGCCGCCCGCAGATCCGACTATCAGGGCACCGCATACTGGCAGTCCGAAGTCGACGATCTCAACGCCGCGCGCGTGATCGCCATGGACATCATCCCCGGCGCGGCGCCAATGGAAACCTACCGGTTCCCCAAGCACTGCCTGCTGCTGTTTGGCGCGGAAGGCCCGGGCCTGAGCGAAAAGGCGCTCGAATTGGCCGACGACGTCGTATACATCTCGCAGTTCGGATCCGTGCGGTCCATCAACGCGGGCGCGGCGGCCGCCGTCTCCATGCACGCGTGGATCGCCCAGCACGCGAAGATCGGCGGACGGGCGTAACCGGCGGCCGGAATCATTCCCGTGGCGGATTGCGGCGAGGGGGGTATACGGGTAAGTTGGAATCATGTTAGAGATAGAGGAGCTTTCCAAGGCGTTCAGGGGGAAGAAGGCCGTGGACCGGATCTCCTTCACCGCCCGCAACGGCCGGGTCACCGGATTCCTCGGACCCAACGGCGCCGGCAAATCCACCACCATGAAGGCCATACTCGGACTCATACGTCCCGACTCTGGCCGCGCGCTCATCGACGGGCGTCCATACGACAGACTCTCATCGCCCATGCGCGCGGTCGGCGCGGTACTCGACGCCCGATCCGCGCACAAGGGCATGAGCGCCTACGCGCATCTCAGGGCGCTTGCCCTGACCAACGGCATCCCCAAATCCCGCGTGGACGAAGTGATCGCCATCACCGGCATCGACAGCGTAAAGAAGCGCAACGCCGGCAGCTACTCGCTCGGCATGAGCCAGCGACTGTCCATCGCCGCCGCACTGCTCGGCGACCCCTACAATCTCATCCTCGACGAACCGATCAACGGACTCGACCCCGAAGGCGTCAAATGGGTGCGCGAACTCTGCCGCTACTACGCGGCGCAGGGCCGTGCCGTACTGCTCAGCTCCCACCTGATGAGCGAGGTCGCGCTCACCGCCGACGATCTGGTGATCATCGGCCAGGGGCGCATCCTGCAGCAGGTGAGCGTGGCCGACTTCGTGCGACAGCATTCCGGCAACGGCATCCGCATCGTGTCTCCAGATCCCGAACGCGTACGCAACGTGCTGCTCGACGCTGTGCCCGGCATGCGCGTGGAGATGACCGAACGCAAGGAAAGCGATCCGCCACGCGGCTATGCGCTGCACGTGACCGGCGCGCCGCTCGAAACGGTCGCGCAGACGCTCGCCCACAGCCAGACCGTGGTCTACCAGTTCGTGCAGGAACGCGGATCGCTCGAGGATGCGTATATGGAACTCACGCATGCGTCCGCCGAATACCGATCGACACTGCCCGGAACACGGCCGGCGGCGGCACAGTCGCAGACGGCCAAGCAGTCATCCGACGGCGGGTTCGTCAACGGTCAGTTCGATGAACAGCAGGGGAGGGGACGCTGATGGCAGCACCACGACGAGGACGCCACGCACGGCCGGCCACGGACGCCGCCGACGAGTGGCGACCGATGAAGGAAACCCAGGCGCAGGCCGAACAGGAGGAACGGGCGCGGGAGGAACAGGCGCGGCAGTCGTTCCAGCCGCAGTCGTTCCAGCCGCAGTCGTTCCAGTCCGTAGCGCCGCCGCCCGAACCGCCAAGCCCAGTGCAAAACCCGAGCCCGGCACCGGCGTCGGACACGTCGGCCGCACCAAGAACACCGGCTGTGCTGAACACACAAAACACGCGTCCACGCCGTCCGCGCGCCCGTCGTCCCAAACCCAGCAGCGTGCCCAACGGACGCCTGAACCTGTGGGGCTGCATCCGCAGCGAATTCGTCAAACTGTTCGCGCTCGCCTCCACCTACTGGCTGATGGGCATCACGCTCGTGCTGCTGCCGGCCGGCGCGGCCATGAGCGCGTGGACCGTCCACTGGACCGCGACCATAGACCCGCAGACCGGCAAGACGCTGAACACGCCCAATCCGGTCGACGTGGCCGACCTGTGGATCTCCGTCGGCGGATTCGTCTCCACCGTGGCCATCGTGACCGGCATCTTCGGCGTGCTCGCCATCACCGCGGAATACTCGACCAAATCCATCCAAGCCACGCTCACCGCCAACCCGAAACGCCTGACCATGGTCATGGCCAAGATCATCACCGTGTCGATGATCGTATTCATTGTCTCGTTCGTCGGAATGCTGATCTCGTGGGCGGTCGTGGCGATCATGTCAAACGACTGGTCCGTCACGCAGCTGTCCGGCCGCGAATGGCGACTGCCATGGGTCACGCTGTTCGGCGGCGCGGCATCGCTCACGCTGATGGCGCTACTGGCGTTCGGCGTCGGCGCGATCTGCCGCAGCACGCCCGGCGCGGTGTTCGCGTACATCGCCATCCTGACGATCCTGCCGAACATCCTGTCGATCGTGTCGATCGTGGCCAAGGAATTCGGTTGGGTGGGCACCATCGCCTCGGTCATGCCCGGCGGCAGCATCGACCGGTTCCTGCAGATGAATGTGTCGTCCGCGCTCACCAGTTCGGTCAGCTACGACTACTTCGTGCCCAACTGGTGGCAGAGCCTCCTCGTGCTCGTGGGGTGGACCGCGCTTTCCGTGGTTCTCGGCTCTCTTGTCGTCGAGCGTGTTGATGTGAAATAGTTCGTTATTTAGGTGGCGTTCCCTCCCTCAGTCCGACTTTGTCGGACAGCTCCCTCCCATGGAGGGAGCACGATGGCCTGGGTGTTCTCCCCGCGAGGGGAGCACGCCCTTGTCTTTCCCGCCCTCCGTCCGCTTCTTCGACTCGCCGACGACCGTCCGAACGACCGTGTGGAACATGACCAATCTGTGTCACATACGGCACTTATAGTGAAGGGCATGCCTACTTTTTCACGTGAAGAAATCGTGCATTTGGGTGATCTTGCCCGAATTGCGCTCACTGACGAGGAAATCACCCGACTCCAGGGCGAACTGAACGTCATCGCCGACTCCATCAACGAAGTGCAGAAGGTGGCCGGCCCCGACGTGCAGCCCACCGCAAACCCGGTTCCGCTCGAGGCCTACCTGCGTCCCGACGTGGCCGAAACCCCGCTGACCCAGGCCGAAGCCCTTGCCGGCGGTCCCAAGACCGAGGCCGGCATGTTCGTGGCCCCGCGCATCCAGGAATAACAAGGGGAGAAACGAAACCTCATGACTAACGCAACTGAACTGGTGAAGCTTTCCGCCGCCGAGATGGCGGCCAAGCTCAAGGCCAAGGAAGTCTCCAGCCGCGAGCTGACCGAAGCCCATCTGGCCGTGATCGACAAGGCCGAGCCCACCGTGGACGCCTTCCTCAAGGTGGCTGCCGAATCCGCGCTCGCCGAGGCCGACGCCTTCGACGCCAAGAACGCCAAGGGCGAGACCGAGGGCCTGCCCGAGCTGGCCGGCGTGCCGATCGCGATCAAGGACATGATCGTGACCAAGGGCATCGAGACCACCGCCGCCTCCAAGATCCTCGAAGGCTGGGTCCCGCCGTACGACGCCACCGTGATCTCCAAGATCAAGGCTGCCGGCATGCCGATCCTCGGCAAGACCAACCTCGACGAGTTCGCCCAGGGCTCCTCCACCGAGCACTCCGCCTACAAGACCACCAAGAACCCGTGGGATGCCGAGCGCGTGCCCGGCGGCTCTGGCGGCGGCTCCGCCTCCGCGGTCGGCGCGTTCGAGGCCCCGATCGCCCTCGGCACCGACACCGGCGGCTCCATCCGTCAGCCCGGCGCCTTCACCGGCACCGTCGGCGTGAAGCCCACCTACGGCGGCGTGAGCCGTTTCGGCGCCATCGCCATGGCCTCCTCGCTCGACCAGATCGGCCCGGTCTCCCGCACCGTGCTCGACTCCGCCCTGCTGCACGAGGTGATCGGCGGTCACGACAAGCGTGACTCCACCTCCATCCCGCGCGAGGTCCCGCCGGTGGTCGCCGCCGCCCGCGAAGGCCTGAAGATGGACCTGACCGGCCTGAAGGTCGGCCTCGTCAAGGAGCTGTCCGGCGACGGCTTCCAGGCCGACGTCGAAGCCCGCTTCAACGAGTCCGTCAAGCTGCTCGAAGGCATGGGCGCCGAGGTCGTCGAGGTCTCCTGCCCGCACTTCCCGGCCGCACTGGGCGCCTACTACATCATCATGCCGTCCGAGGTGAGCTCCAACCTGGCCCGCTACGACGGCATGCGCTACGGCCTGCGCGTCATGCCGCCGGCCGACGTGCCCCAGACCGCCGCCAACATGATGGCCTACACGCGTGAGGCCGGCTTCGGCGACGAGGTCAAGCGCCGCATCATCCTCGGCACCTACGCCCTGTCCGCCGGCTACTACGACGCCTGGTACGGCAGCGCCCAGAAGGTGCGCACCCTCGTGATCGAGGACTTCAAGAACGCGTTCGAGAAGGTCGACGTGCTCGTGTCCCCGACCGCCCCGACCACCGCCTTCAAGTTCGGCGAGAAGACCGCCGACCCGATCACCATGTACCTCGGCGACGTGACCACCATCCCCGCCAACATGGGCGGCGTCCCGGCCATGAGCATCCCCGCCGGCCTCGGCGACGACGGCATGCCCGTCGGCTTCCAGTTCTTCGCCCCGCAGATGCAGGACGAGAAGATGTACAAGCCGGCCGCAGCCCTCGAAGCCGCGCTGGAGAACCAGTGGGGCGGCCCGATCTGGAACAAGCTCAACACCCCCTGGCTGGCCGACTGAAAGCGCGCATTAGGAGCAGATAATGGCAGAAAAACTCATGAAATTCTCCGAGGCCGTCAAGAAGTACGATCCGGTCATCGGTCTGGAAACCCACGTTGAGCTGAGCACGAACACCAAGCTGTTCTGCCCCGCCCACATCGAATTCGGCGGCGAGCCCAACACCCAGCTGACCCCGGTCTCCCTGGGCCTGCCCGGCAGCCTCCCGGTGATCAACAAGACCGCCGTGGACTACGCCATCAAGCTGGGCCTCGCCCTGCACTGCGAGATCGCCGAGTGGAGCCAGTTCGCCCGCAAGAACTACTTCTACCCGGACATGCCGCGCGACTACCAGATCTCCCAGTACGACAAGCCGACCAACGGCAACGGCTACCTCGACGTCGAGCTCGACGACGGCAGCATCTTCCGCGTGCCGATCGAGCGCGCGCACATCGAGGACGACGCCGGCAAGAACACCCACATCGGTGGCGCCGACGGCCGTATCGAAGGCGCCGACCACTCGCTGGTCGACTACAACCGCGCCGGCGTGCCGCTGATCGAGATCGTCACCAAGCCGATCGAAGGCGTGGGCGACCGCGCCGCCGAGATCGCCGGCGCCTACATGCGCACGCTGCGCGACATCGTGCGCGCCCTCAACATCAGCCACGCCCGCATGGAGCAGGGCAACATGCGCGCCGACGTGAACGTGTCGCTGCGCCCGAGCCCGTCCGACCCGTACGGCACCCGTTCCGAGACCAAGAACGTCAACTCGTTCCGCGGCATCGAAAAGACCATCACGTACGAGATCCGCCGTCAGGCCGCCCGCCTCGACGAAGGCAAGGAGATCCTGCAGGAGACCCGCCACTGGGACGAGTCCACGCAGACCACCGCCGGCGGCCGTCTGAAGACCGACGCCGACGACTACCGCTACTTCCCGGACCCCGACCTCGTGATGCTGCACATCACCAAGGAGCACATCGCCGAGATCGCCGCCGAAATGCCGGAGATGCCGCGCGAGCGCCGCAACCGCCTGCAGAAGGAATGGGGACTCTCCGACCTGCAGATGCGCGACATCATCAACGCCGACGCCCTCGACCTGATCGAAGAGACCGTGAAGGCCGGAGCCAAGGCCGCCGGCGCCCGCAAGTGGTGGCTGGGCGAGCTGAGCCGCGAAGCCAACAAGAAGGAAGTCAGCCTCGAGGAGCTGCCGATCACCCCGGCCGACGTGGCCGAAGTGGAGAAGCTCATCGCCTCCGGCAAGCTCAACGACAAGCTCGCCAAGCAGACCGTCGCCGGCGTGCTCGCCGGTGAAGGCACGCCCGACGAGGTCGTCAAGAAGCACGGCTACAAGATCGTCGAGGACACGGGAGCCATCGAGGCCGCCGTGGACGAGGCGCTCGCCGCCAACCCGGACGTGGCCGAAAAGCTCAAGAGCGGCAACATGAAGCCGATGGGCGTGATCATCGGCGCCGTGATGAAGGCGACCCGTGGCCAGGCCGACGCCAAGGCCGTGACCAAGATCGTCATGAGCAAGGTCAAGGGCTGAACCCGCTAAGAAAACGCCAGAGGCGTCTTCAGAGTTCAGACGAGCCGACAGGCGAGCGCGGCCCACAGTCACAACCTGAAAAGTGACTGTGAAAACCATGCGACTCGCTACCACAGAGCAGATTCCCCGTGTATCCTATACGCGGGGAATCTGTCATTGTGGACGGAACAGCAACCTGAACGAGGCAGACAACTGAACGAGGTCGGACGAGACCGACAACCGATGAGAAAGCGACCAATGTCATCAGATACAGTGAACACCGCTGAGCAGTACGCCGCCGCCGAAGCCAACGCCGAGGCGAAGGTCGGACGCACCCTTCCGAGCCGTCTCGACATCCCGGAGATCAAGGGCGAGATGGTGCAGCTGCGTCCCGCTACCATCGAGGACCTGACCCAGATGGACGAACTGCAGGCGTTCTACAACGCATCCGGCATCACCGGCAAGGACGAGCAGGCGGAACGCGCACTGGTCCACACGTGGGTCGGTCGCTCCGTGGCATGGGGCAAGGGACAGTCACCCGCCGAATCCGGCGTGGGAGACCCCGAATCCCGCCGCACCATCGCATGGTCCGTACTCGCCGACTCCAACCCCGACGACGACAATCCCGACGACCGCAGCAAGGTCATCGGCATGATCTTCCTGATCGACATCGACAGCTGGGCCAAGTCCGCCCGCATCCAGGTGATGCTCGGCAAGGACTACCGCGGCCGCGGCTACTCGCGCGACGCCATGCCCCGCGTCATGACCTACGGATTCGCCCCCGAACCCGCCGGACTCGGCCTGCACCGCATCTGGGTGGCCGTGCCCGAGAAGAACACGCGCTCGCTGAGCGTCTACCAGTCCCTCGGCTTCATGCTCGAAGGCACGTCCCGCCACGCACTGTGGGACGACGCCAACCAGCGCTACCAGGACCAGATCGTCCTCGGCACGCTCGTCGACGAATACGATCCGATCCGTTCGCTCGACGCGTTCGGCATGCACCTGATCGAGGACAACCCCGGCGTGCGCGAGGCGCTCGCCGCCCGCGAACACTCGCTCGCCATCGAGGTCAATCAGGGCGGCGCCGGTGAGACCGACAGCGAACGTCGTGAAGAAGACGGTATGATGAGCGGGCTCGCCAACCTGATTCTGGGTGACGACGACGAAGACAAGACGACGCGCGGCAAGGGCGGCACCGGCAAGGCGGGCAAGACCGCAAGCGACGAGCAGACCGTGTGGCCGTATTCCAACCGTGACGAAGAAGGAGCCGAACGGTCGAAGCGCGCCTGGTGGCGCAACCTGGGCAACCGTTCGCGAGGGAGTGATAAATGAGCGCTGAAGATCTCGACAACTACGAGACCGATGCGGAACTGGCGTTGTATCGCGAATACCGCGATGTGATCAAGCTGTTCACCTACGTGGTGGAGACCGAACGACGTTTCTACCTGGCCAACAAGGTGGACTTCAATGTGCGCTCGGCCGGGCAGGACGTGTACTTCGACGTGCAGCTCACCGACGCGTGGGTGTGGGACGTGTACCGTCCCAGCCGATTCGTGACCAACGTACGCATCGTCACGTTCAAGGACGTGAACGTCGAGGAGGTCCAGAAGACCGACATCGACATCCCCGACGACATCGGCTGACGCGCACATCGAATGATGTGCACCGATCTGATCGTCGGCATATGAACGATTCGCGCCGGAGCCCCATTCGGGTTCCGGCGCGTGCTTGTTCCCGGCTCTTTTCCGTTCCTGCCCCGTTCCCGTCCCGCAAAGAATGTGTGTGCACATTCGCGATGTGCGGTTCGTCTCCCGGGATTGCAGTAGAGTGGTGCCGCTTTGAGTTTATGCGCATGCACAGGCGTGCATGGATACGCATGACATGCATGATCTGCACGAGCAGACACCACGAAAACGCATCTGTAAGGGAGTATGACGTGGCAGAAAAGAAGTCGGTTGTGATCATCGGCGGTGGCCCGGCCGGCCTGACCGCGGCCTGGGAGCTCATCAAGGATGGCGGCTCCGAAAACTACGACGTGACCGTGCTGGAGTCCAGCCGTGAATTCGGCGGCATCTCCCGCACCGTGAAGCACAACGGCAACCGCATGGACATCGGCGGCCACCGTTTCTTCTCCAAGGACGAGCGCATCATGGACTGGTGGAAGAACGTCCTGCCGCTGCAGGGCGCCCCCAGCTACGACGACAAGAAGCTCGGACGACACCACGACCTCGAGCCCGGCGGCCCCGACCCCGAAGTCACCGACGAAGTGATGCTCAAGCGCCACCGCGTCTCCCGCATCTTCTACGGCGGCCGATTCTTCGACTACCCGATCTCGCTCAAGCCCGCCACCTTCAAGGCCATGGGCTTCGTCGTCACCATGCAGGCCGGCTTCAGCTACCTCAAGTCGATCTTCCACAAGCTTCCCGAAGACAACCTCGAGAACTTCTACATCAACCGCTTCGGCCGCAAGCTCTACTCCATGTTCTTCGAGGGCTACACCGAAAAGCTCTGGGGACGTCACCCCTCCCAGATCTCCGCCGACTGGGGCGCCCAGCGCGTCAAGGGACTCTCCATCCTCGGCGTCCTCAAGAACGCCTTCTCCAAGCTGCTGCCCAAGAAGCGCAGCAACAAGGAAGTCGAAACCTCCCTCATCGAAGAGTTCTGGTACCCCAAGTACGGTCCCGGCCAGCTCTGGGAGACCGTCGAACGCAACTGCGAACAGGCCGGCGTGCGCGTCCTCACCGACGCCACCGTCGTCGAGGTCCGCCAGGACGCCGGACGCATCTCCTCCGTCGTCTACGCCGACTCCGAAGGCAACCGCACCGAACTCACCGCCGACCAGTTCATCTCCTCCATGCCCGTCAAGGACCTCGTCAACGCCCTCGACGCCGCCACCAAGGACGAAACCGCCGAAGCCGCCGCCCAGGCCGCCGTCGTCCCCTCCGACATGAAGCACATCGCCAACGGCCTGCCCTACCGCGACTTCGTCACCGTCGGCCTCCTCGTCAAGCGACTCCGCCTGCGCAACACCACCAACATCCCCACCCTCGGCAACCCGCCCATCGTCCCCGACTGCTGGATCTACGTCCAGGACCCCGGCTTCACCGTCGGCCGCATCCAGGTCTTCAACAACTGGAGCCCCTACCTGGTTCAGGACGTCGACGACACCGTCTGGATCGGCCTCGAATACTTCTGCGACGAAGGCGACCGCTTCTGGAACATGAGCGAAGACGAATGCATCAAATTCGCCATCAACGAAATGGTCCGCATGAAGGTCATCGCCAGCCCCAACGACGTCCTCGACACCCACCGCGAAAAGGTCAAGAAGGCCTACCCCGCCTACTTCGACACCTACTCCCAGATGGACGAGCTCGTCGAATACCTCGACTCCTTCGGCAACCTCTACTGCGTCGGCCGCAACGGCCAGCACCACTACAACAACATGGACCACTCCATGGGCACTGCCATCGAGGCCGTCGGCAACATCAAGTCCGGCCGCACCTCCAAGCGCAATGTGTGGAATGTGAACACCGAAAAGTCCTACCACGAAGAAAAATAAATGACGGAGTGTCTTCTGCGTTACAGAAGACTCGACGTACCTTCGTACGCCTTCGCCTTCTGCGCCTTGAAGACACACGCGTCATTTATTTTTAGGAATTTTGCGGAACGGAGTGTCAACGGCCTTTCCTCAGGCTTGAAGTACCTCTGTACGTCTGCGCCTTCGGACGGCCGTTGACACACGCGTCATTTATTTTTAGGGTTTTGAGGACGGAGTGTAATCCGCTTTGCGCCTTTGGTCAGCGAAGCCGGCTTCCCCTTGAGGGGACGCTGTCGGCGGTAGCCGACTGATGAGGTGATCGACCGCAGACCCCAACCACCATGCCGGACGACGAACTGCACGTCGTCCGGCATGCGCGTATAATGGAAGAGTTGTGCCGAGACGGGGATTGCCGCATAGATTCGCGTCTCAACAGGTCCAGACCCTAGCGATCGGATCGGCACGCTCCCCGAGGGCAGACCCGACGGGATACCGAATTTTGGAGGATGCCGCCAGAGGCGCAAGCCGTGGCCCATCTTCCCCCGACTTGCGCTGATATGCGGCGGCAATGGAGGAAACATCATGGTTAATGCCATCGAAGCGTTCGACGCCAAGCACCTGAAGCCGGCCGAGTCCATCCCGGCTTTCCGTCCCGGCGACACCGTCAAGGTGAACGTGAACATCAAGGAAGGCAACAACTCCCGTATCCAGGCGTTCCAGGGCGTGGTCATCGCTCGTCAGGGCGCCGGCGTGCGTGAGACCTTCGTGGTCCGCAAGATCAGCTTCGGCGTCGGTGTGGAGCGTCGCTTCCCGCTGCACTCCCCGGTCATCGATTCCATCGAACTGGTCCGCAAGGGCAAGGTGCGTCGCGCCAAGCTGTACTACCTGCGCTCCCTGCGCGGCAAGGCCGCTCGTATCGTCGAGCGTCGCGACAACAGCCAGAAGGCCGCCTGAGTTCAGGCTCCTTCCGCACATCGCGCACAACGCATAGCGTTGCAGAGCACGGTGCAGCAATAAGCAACAGAAGGCCCGGAACCTCCCCGACGAGGTCCCGGGCCTTCCTGCATTTTTCCCCTGTGCTCCCTCCTTGGGAGGGAGCTGTCCGACGAAGTCGGGCTGAGGGAGGGTACAGCCAACCAGCCTAGAACCCCTCCCTCTGTCACGGCACGCCGTGACATCTCCCTCCCGTGGAGGGAGAACCCTCTTGCGTGTCTCTCCGTCACGACGCCGCGTCCGTTCCCCAGCGCCGGACCGCTTACGGAAACATGGAAAACCGACGCGGTAGAATCTGAACAGCCGTACGAACTCGACAAAGGGGAACACCGCATATGACCGGCATCCAGACGGATCACACCAACCAGACACCAGCGGAATCCGAACGCATGACCCTGCGCGATCTGCTCGTCTGGGCCGGCATCCCGCTCGTCATCGTACTGTTCCTCCGCCTGTTCATCATCGGCGTATACGAGATCCCCTCCGCATCCATGGACACCACCCTGCAGGTGGGCGACCGCGTCGTCGCCAGCAAACTCACGCCGAAATTCTTCTCCATCAAACGCGGCGACATCGTCATCTTCAAGGACCCGAACAACTGGCTGGGTGAAACCACGTCAAGCGACCTGCTCATCAAACGCGTCATCGGCCTGCCCGGCGACACCGTGGCCTGCGCCGGCGCCGGACAGCCCGTCACCGTCAACGGCCACGCGATCGACGACTCCGAATTCATCCGCGCGGGCGTGAACCCCAGCGACTACGAATTCAACGTGACCGTAACCGAAAACCACCTGTTCGTCATGGGAGACAACCGTTCCAACTCCGCCGACTCGCGCGTCCACCAAGGCGACGGCGACCACGGGCTCGTCCCCATCAACGACGTGCAGAGCGTGGCGTTCGCCGTCTACTGGCCGATCTCTCACTGGAATGTTCTGAACAGGCCCGACGACGCGTTCGCGAACGTCGGGGGAGTGGAAGGAGCGAAGTAATGGCTACCGTCGTCCCGCGTCTGGCCCCCACGCTCGACCGCGAAAAAGCCCTGGCACGCAAACGATACTCGCTGATCGTCGGATTCGACGAAGTCGGCCGCGGCTCGCTCGCCGGCCCTGCCATGGTTGGCGCCGCCGCACTGCTCACACGAGACGTCGATGACTGGACCGTGCCCACCGGCGTGGCCGACTCCAAAATGCTCACCGAAGTACGCCGCCAGTCGTTGCTCGAACCGCTCAAGGCATGGTCCGCCGCGTGGGCCGTGGGATCGGTGAGCGCCCGTGAAATCGATGAATGGGGCATCGTATACGCGCTGGGCGTGGCCGCCGTGCGCGCGCTCAACGAGATCGAGACGATGCTGATCACCGGCGACCACACCGATCTGGGTGTCGGCACTGCCGTGGCCAAGGCCGTAAGCCGCCAGGGCATCTCGCCCGCCTGGCACGGCACGATCGGCGACATCGGCGGTGAGGAGCCCGACGTGCGGATCAAGGCCGACGAATTGCGCGTGGCCGGCATCCTCGACGGCCCGAACGACTACATCACACCCGTCGTCAACTCGTTCGACGCGCCGGAACTGCTCAAACCGATCGCCATGACCACCGTGGTTAAAGGCGACCGGCAGTGCGCCAGCGTGGCCGCCGCCGCGGTGATCGCCAAGGTGACGCGAGACCATCTGATCGAGGACCTGGCCGCCGCCCACCCCGAATACGAGGCATACGGCTGGGCCAGCAACAAGGGCTACGGGTCGGTGCCGCACCGCGCCGCCATCGCCAAGCACGGCCCCACCGAATACCACCGCACCACCTGGCACCTGTGCTGAGAAGGGATGGACAGCGGGCGGCTGGCGGGGGAGTGTCCCTCCCTCAGTCCGGCTGCGCCGGCCAGCTCCCTCCCCACGGAGGGAGCACGAGGCCATTAGGGGTGTGCTCCCTCCATGGGAGGGAGCTGTCGCGCGCCGGCGCGACTGAGGGAGGGACCTCATCCCCATCCGCGGACGAACACCCCTTTCCGCCCGCCGCTGCCGTTACCATGGGGCGTATGACGATTGAGCTTGGATTCGACGCGAACGCCTCCCGCAACGAGGCCCTCAACGCGCTGCTGGAACAGATCATGAACGAATACTCGGTGAGCGACAGCGAAGGCCCGCTCGCCGACGCCGTGGAACGCTACCTGAACGCCCTGCCGCACCTCACCGTGCACCGTCACGGCGACACCGTGGTCGCGTCCACGGAATACGGCAAGCCGAAGCGCGTGCTGCTGGCCGGACACATCGACACCGTGCCCGTGATCGACAACTTCCCGCCGCGCTGGCTGCAGCCCGGCGACCCGCTCATCCGCGCCGAAATTACCGAGAACAATCCCGGCGAGCGTGTGCTGTGGGGCCGCGGCGCCACCGACATGAAGCCGTCCGACGCGGTGATGCTCTACCTGGCCGCCACGCTCACCGAAGACGCCACCAACTACGATCTGACCTACATCTTCTACGATCACGAGGAGGTGGAGGCGTCGAAGAACGGTCTGCGCAAGGTGGTGGAGACCCACCCCGAATGGGTGCGCGGCGACTTCGCGATCATCGGCGAACCCACCAGCTGCGGCATCGAGGGCGGCTGCAATGGCACGATCCGCTTCGACGTGATCTGCCATGGCGTGGCCGCGCACTCCGCCCGCGCGTGGATGGGCAGCAACGCCATCCACAAGGCCGCCGAAGTGCTCAACCGGCTCAACGCGTACGAGCCGGCCACCGTGAACGTGGACGGACTCGACTACCGCGAGGGTCTGAACGCCACGCTCATCAACGGCGGCAAGGGCACCAACGTGATCCCCGACGAATGCCGCATCCACGTGAACTACCGTTTCGCGCCCGACAAGACGCTCGCCGAGGCCAAGGCGCTGATGATCGGCGCGGACGCGGGCGCCGAACTCGGCAACGGCGAGCACACGGCCACGGCCGGCGTGTTCGAGGGCTTCGGCATCGAGATGAAGGACGAATCGCCGTCCGCCCGCCCCGGCATGGATACGCCGCTCGCACAGTCGCTGGCCGCGCTCGTGCGCGAACGTACCGGCCGTGATCCGCTCGCCAAGCTCGGCTGGACCGACGTGGCGCGCTTCTCACAGCTCGGCATCCCCGCCGTGAACCTGGGCGCCGGCGATCCGCTGCTCGCGCACAAGCACGACGAGCAGATCCCCGAATCCCAGCTCACCACGCTCGCCGACATCCTCGAGGAGTGGCTGCGCCGCTGAGCGGAAACGTCGGACGCCATACGCGGCGCGTCAACGTGCGCAAGTACGTGAGTGCGCGAGTGCGCGAGACGTGCCGTGCGTGTGTCATCGCGCATCGCCGACCGCAGCGAAGCGGACGGACTGCCGGGCGGTCATGCACTCCGAAGTCATCGATAACGTCATCGGGACTATTCGGACACGCTGTCCGGCAGTTTGTGCCATACTTAAAGACGGTGGTTCTGCATTACCACCGATGTGTGATGAACGTCGATCCCCTTCCGTGGCGCATGGACAACCACTTGACGCGCCGGAAGCGACGGTGTCCGTTCCTCGCAAATGAAGACTTTTGTAGTGCCTGTGCAGTGGCGTGTTCGTACGCGGCCGTAGTGAGAGTGCGGTGTTGACAGACTGACGCAGGGTGGAACAAGGCGTGATGCAGCATGCCTTCAAGGAGAATCGTGACAACTGAAAATCACGACGGCGTTGACGCCGCCGCAGTCAATACTGCCCATATCGCCCCGTCCGCAGTGTCGGAGAACGCCGGAGATACGAGTGGCGCGAATGCGTCCGACACCGGTTCGGCCGCTGCCGCATCGCCTGCATCCGTGTTCGCTCCCGCTCCGCGCCGTCGTCGTGGTGGTCGACGCGTGGTGCGTGCCGCCGGCGCCGCCGGCACCAAGCTGCCGGTGAAGGTGGAATCCACCGCCAAGGCCGGCGATCCAGTCGACGAAAAGAAGTCCGCTCCCGCTCAGACCGCTTCCGCGGCAGCCGTCGTCGACGCTCCGGGACAGGTGGCCGCAGCTGCCGCGTCCGACAGCGATCGCGACGCTCTCGCCGAGCACACGGCACACGCCGATCGTGAGGAAACGCAGCCGACGCGCACCCGTACGCGTCGCCGCGCTGTCAGGCAGGCCGAACCCGCCGTCGACCACGAACGCAAGGCCCGCATCAAGGCGCTCGCCGACGAACTGTTTACCGACAAGGGCATCGAGGCCGATCTGCACGAGATCCGTCGCGGATCCGCCAAGCGCAACGCCGACCTGCCCGAGTTCTCGTCGCATGAGTCGTCCGAGCCCAAGGCCGCCAGCCCGGCCGTGCGCCCGATGACGTCGCTGCTGTTCCGCGAGCCCGTGCTGCCGACCGTGCGTCCGGCCGAACCGGCCGCGGACGACGCCGATCGCGACGATCACGAGAACCGCGAGAACCGCGACGCGGAGAACGAGCACGGCGCCGAGGAGCAGACCCTTACCCGTCGCCGTCGTCGCCGTCGTGCCGATCGTGATCATGACGAGAACCGTGACGAACAGTCCCGCCGTTCTGATCGTGCCGATGACGATCGTGATGATCGTGACTCCCGTCGTGATGCCGATCATGACGATCGCGACCGCGACAATCGCGACGCCGATGACGAGGCCGGCGAGTCCCGTCGTTCTCGTCGTTCCCGCCGACTCAACGCGCAGGAGCGTCGTGCCGCCGCCGAGGTGGAGCAGATCGAACAGGATCTCGAATACGACGACATCTCGTACACGCCGATCGACGTGGAGACCGGTTCGTCCGATGACTCCGACGACAACGCCGGCGAGACCCGTTCCCGTCGTCGCCGTCGCCGCGGATCTGATTCGTCCGACGGTGAGTCCGCGCACGCACGCCGCGAGCGTGCCGCCAGCGCCGTTTCCGAGCGCATGGGCGAGCATGAGCGCGACCGTGATCGCGAGGAGGACGAGGAGGACGGCACTGTCACGCGTCGCCGTCGTCGCCGCCGTGCCAAGGGCGATGCCGAGGCGCATGAGGAGCCGCGCATCCGTCGCAGCCGCAAGCAGCAGTACATCGACGAGATCACCGACATCGAGGGCTCCACGCGACTCGAGGCCAAGAAGCAGCGCCGTCGCGACAACCGCCGCGACCGCTCCCGTCAGTCCACGCTGCTCGAGCAGGACTTCCTCGCCCGCCGCGAGAACGTGAACCGTCTCATGGTGGTGCGCGAGAAGGAGAAGCACACCCAGATCTCCGTGATCGAGGATTCGATCCTCGTGGAACACTACGTGTCCGACATCCAGGAGGTGTCGACCGTCGGCAACATCTACCTCGGCCGCGTGCAGAACGTGCTGCCGAGCATGGAGGCCGCGTTCGTCGACATCGGCCAGCCGCGCAACGGCGTGCTGTATGCGGGCGAGGTCAACTGGGACACCACCCGTCTTGACGGCCAGCCGCGCCGCATCGAGCTGGCGTTCAAGTCCGGCGATCCGGTGCTCGTGCAGGTGACCAAGGATCCGATCGGTCACAAGGGCGCCCGACTGACCTCGCAGGTCACGCTCGCCGGCCGATTCCTGGTGCTCGTGCCGTCCGGCGGCATGACCGGCGTGAGCCGCAAGCTGCCCGAGCGTGAGCGCGCCCGCCTGAAGTCCATCGTGTCCAAGATCGCACCGAGCGAGATGGGCGTGATCATCCGCACGGCCGCCGAGGGCGCATCCAAGGAGGCCATCGAAAAGGATCTGGAGACGCTCACCCACCAGTGGGAGCACGTGCAGGAGGCCGAGAAGAAGGCCCGCAACTCCAAGCGTCCGAAGCTGCTGCAGGGCGAGCCCGACGTGGCGATCCGCGTGGTGCGCGACATCTTCAACGACGACTTCAACAAGCTCGTCGTGGAGGGCGACAAGGTCTACGAGCGCATCAAGGAATACCTGGAGACCATGGCCCCCGACCTGCAGGACAAGCTCGAGAAGTGGGATCCGGAAGAGCACAACGGCCGTGACGTGTTCGACCAGTGGCGTATCGACAGCCAGCTGCGCAAGGGCATGGAACGCAAGGTGTACCTGCCGTCCGGCGGTTCGCTCGTTATCGACCGCACCGAGGCCATGACCACGATCGACGTGAACACCGGCCGGTTCATCGGCAAGGGCAAGTCGCTCGAGGAGACGGTCACGCGATGCAACCTGGAGGCCAGCGAGGAGATCGCCCGCCAGCTGCGTCTGCGCGACATCGGCGGCATGATCATGATTGACTACGTGGACATGGTGATGCCCGCCAACCGCGACCTTGTGCTGCGTCGACTCGTCGAATGCCTGGCGCGCGACCGCACCAAGCACCAGGTGGCTGAGGTCACGTCGCTGGGTTTGGTGCAGATGACCCGCAAGCGCGTGGGTCAGGGCCTGGTTGAGGCGTTCTCCGAGGAGTGCCCCACCTGCAAGGGCCGCGGATTCATCCTGCACGACGAGCCGATCGTGTCGGCGTCGTATGACGATCCGTATGCGCTCAAGGGCGGTGATCCGTTCATCAAGACGAACAAGCACAACCAGGGCACCACGATCCCCAAGCCCAAGGAGGATCCGGCCCTGCCCAAGGGCTCCACGCCCGACGTGAAGGCCAAGCTCGCCCAGATCGCAGCGGCTGCGCAAGCTGCCGCCGAAGAGACCAAGGAGTAAGGTTCTCGGTCTCCTTGGGTTGGCGCAGCCGCCGTCGCACCCCTTGGCGGGGTGCTCCCTTCGCCTACGGACAGTCCACTGGACTGTCCGCTTGACGGCTCAGCTGCGCAGGCTGCCGCCGAAGAGACCAAGGAGTAGCTCCATCCTTAGGCTCCCCTCCTGGGGAGGCTGAGCCCGTTAAAAAACGCTAGTGGCGTTTTTAGGGCTCAGGCGAGACGACAGGCGAGCCAAGAGGGCGCGGCCGGCAGGCTGTCCATTCTTGCCGGACGAGCTGTCCGCCGCCTGGCGGACTGAGGGGAGTCCCAAACTCCGACCGGGGCTCAGACCACGCGAGCGAGCAAAACTGGAGAGGACGCCGACTGTCCGTCCTCTCCGGTTCCATCCCCACGCCCCTCAAAACCCAAGAAACGCACGGCGGAGTTGCGAAAGTCGGGCGTGTTGTGTAGATTAGACAGTCGGTGTCTAGCTATGCCTGTTTGTGGGGCGTGTTTGCTAGACGACAAACAGCTTTATATACAGGCAAATACAGGCAAGGTAGGGCTATGTACGCTATTGTTAAGGCCGGCGGCCATCAGGAAAAGGTCGAGGTCGGCGACGAGATCATCGTCAACCGTCTCGCTGCCAAGAAGGGTGAGACGGTGGAGTTCCCCGTCGCCCTGCTCGTCGACGGTGCCAACGTGACCGTCGCCGCCAAGGATCTGGCTCAGGTCACCGTCAAGGGTGAAGTCATCGACGATGAGGCCAAGGGCCCGAAGATCAACATCCAGAAGTTCAAGAACAAGACCGGCGTTGCCCGTCGCAAGGGTCACCGTCAGCCGCTGAGCGTGGTGAAGATCACCGCGATCGCCTGAGCTTCCCCAAGCTTTTAAGCGTTTATTAACTCGAAAGGACAAATCAAATGGCACATAAGAAGGGTGCGTCCAGCTCACGCAACGGTCGCGATTCGAATCCTCAGTACCTCGGTGTGAAGAAGTTCGGCGGCGAAGCCGTCATCGCCGGTAACATCATCGTGCGTCAGCGCGGCACCGGCTTCCACCCGGGCCACAACGTGGGCCTCGGCAAGGACCACACGCTGTTCGCTCTGACCGACGGCACCGTGAAGTTCGGCGTTCGTCGTGACCGCAAGGTCGTCGACGTCATCGCCGCCTGATTTCGGCGCTGATCGTCAGCTCGGCTGACACAGACGTTCAAGGGCCGCGTCCCATGCCTCATCGCATGGCCGCGGCCCTTTTGCATGCGTACGGCTACACGTGCCCGCGTCATCGTTTCGCGCAATTTGGGGCGTTGACTTCCCGGAATCGGCTTTTTGGGGCGTTAACTTCCCGATTTTGAGTCGATTTTCGTCCATTTCGCGCCCCAAAGAGCGGAAAACGGGAAATCCGTGCCCTAAAAACCTTGGAGTTCGCCATTCTACGAGGCAGACGCGTCGTTGTCTCCTTGGCGGGGAACTCCTGCGGCGTCAAGGCGCTGTGCCAGACGATTCGGATTGTTCAGGTCGTCGTAGTACATGCGGATTATGCGGATTCCCTGCCGCTCCAAGCACCGTTGACGTTCGCGCTCATCATCCACTATCTCCTGAATGGTGCGGCGCGACGTCATCGTCGGGTCCACATATTTTCTGGTGCCATCAAACTCGCCGACTATCAGACTTCCATCCCGGCGCTTCCAAAGGAAATCCACGCGATGCTTCCGCGTGGAATATGTCAGACATGGGTACTCCGTCTGGATATCGGTCGGAGATCGCCCGATGGAGATTAGCACGCCACGGGCTTCGGACTCGCCGCCGTTCTCGCTGCGGCCATCAGCCAAGCTGAATGCGCGGTTCACGGCAGCACGGCGTCTGGAATACCTGACGGTGCTCGGATAGGCGAGAAGCACGTCCCGATCGATTCGTTCCTGTCGTAGCGCCGAATCCAGCGGACCCAAAGCATAGCGTAGCGGTTGTCTTGCCGCGCAGTCGAACAGTGTCCGCGGCAGGGTGGTAACCGATATGTCATGAATCAGTTCTGTTTCCGGATGGGACATGGTGTATCGGGCCAGCTGTGCGGATGAACGTTGATGATCTTCGGGTCTGGCCACAATGCGTATGGGCAGCGCGAGCCGGTATGAGCAGTCCAGATCGTGCATGATGGCCGCGGTCGGGCCGCAGAATATCCAGTCGGGGTGCTGCACGGCGAGAGAACGGACGATATGCCGAACCTGCTCGAGTCGATTGAGCGTGTTCCAGTACGCGGTCCGGGCATATAGCCCGCGGTAGACGCGTGTGACCTCGCCATGTTGGGGGTCGAGCCGACGCATGATCGCTTTGATGTCCGTTGCCGTGACCGGATTGGCGCAGCGTCTTCGCTGCTCGGCGTCGGTGAAGAGCGTTTGCAATGAATGGTGTTGAATCATGATGCCCAACGTAGAACGTATCGTCGGGGAACGGAATGGTGCGAAGCGAATGTGCGCCAACGTGCCGGAACGTTGAGAAGCTGCCGTTTTACGGAGATTTGGGGCACGGATTTCCCGTTTCCCGCTCTTTGGGGCGCGAAATGGACGAAAAACGACGCGAAAACGGGAAGTTGACGCCCCAAAGAGCAAGATTCGGGAAGTTGACGCCCCAAATATTACAGAAAAGACGGAGAACGATGGACTGGGATAGACGAGCGCAGGGCGCTCAAGCCCAGTCGGTAAGGTAGGAAAGTATGAGTGATTTTGTCGATCGAGTTACGGTACATGTCAAGGGCGGTGACGGCGGAAACGGCGCGGCGTCGATCCGCAGGGAAAAGTACAAGCCGCTGGCCGGCCCCGACGGCGGCGACGGAGGCCGTGGCGGCTCCGTGATCTTCGTGGCGGACTCCAACGCCACCAGTCTGTTGGACTTCCGATTCCTGCCGCATCGTGCGGCCCCCTCCGGCACCCAGGGTCTGGGCGGCGACAAGGACGGCAGCAACGGCGAGGATATGATCCTGCCCGTGCCCGTGGGCACCGTGGTGTTCACCGCCAAGGGCGGCTCCGGCGAGCAGAAGAAGCCGGGCGAGCCGCTGGCCGATCTGCGTCATCCCGGCGACCGCTTCGTGGCGGCCGAGGGCGGTGCCGGCGGTCTGGGCAACCGTTCGCTGGCCAACCGCGCCCGCCGCGCCCCCGGATTCGCCCTGCTTGGCGAGCCCGGCGAGGAGCGCGACCTGGTGCTCGAGCTCAAGTCCATCGCCGACGTGGCGCTCGTGGGCTTCCCCAGCGCCGGCAAGTCCAGCCTCATCGCCGCGATGAGCGCCGCCAAGCCGAAGATCGCCGACTACCCGTTCACCACGCTCGTGCCGAACCTCGGCGTCGTGATGGCCGGATCCCGCCGCTTCACCGTGGCCGACGTGCCCGGACTGATCCCCGGCGCCTCGCAGGGCAAGGGCCTGGGCCTCGAGTTCCTGCGTCACATCGAACGCACCGAGGTGATCGCGCACGTGATCGACTGCGCCACGCTCGAACCGAACCGCGACCCCATGGCCGACTACGAGGCGCTTGAGAAGGAGCTCGCCATCTACGCCGACCAGCTGGAGCTGCCGCTCGGTGCCATCCCGATCGCCGACCGTCCGCGCATCATCGTGCTCAACAAGGTGGACGTGCCGGAGGCCAAGGAACTGGCCGAATTCGTGCGCCCCGAGTTCGAAAAGCTCGGACTCAAGACGTTCATCGTGTCCACCGCGTCGCACGAGGGTCTCAAGGAGCTCTCCTTCGCCCTCATGGACATCGTCGACGAGATGCGCGAGCGCGTGAGTGCCCAGGAGAAGGCCGAGGAGGAGGCCCGCGTGGTCATCCGCCCGCTCGAGGACACCACCCGTCGCCGTCGTCGCGCCAACGAGCGCGGTCTCGGCTTCGACTACAACATCGAACGTGAGCAGGACGCCAACGGCGACTTCTGGTTCACCGTCACCGGCGACAAGCCCGAACGCTGGGTGCGTCAGACCAACTTCGACAACGAGGAGGCCGTCGGCTACCTTGCCGATCGTCTCGCCAAGCTTGGTGTGGAGGATTCGCTGCGCAAGATGGGCGCCCACGCGGGCGACGAGGTGCGCATCGGCCGCGGTGATCGTGCCGTGTCGTTCGACTGGGATCCGACCATCGCGGCCGGCGCGGAGATGCTCGACGGCACCCCGCAGGTCAGCCGTGGTCAGGATCTGCGACTGCAGGAGAGCGATGGTCGTGCCCGTCGTCGTACCAACGCCGAACGCCGTCGCGAATACCACGAGTGGATGGACGCGAAGGCCGCCGTACGCGCCGCCATGCAGGCCGAACGCGAGGCCGGCCACTGGTCCGACCCGACCGTGCTCGACGATCCCGAGGACAAGACCAGCCTGATCGACCGTCTGCGCGAGGACGGCACGATCGGCGGCGGAGACAAGACCGACTCGGAGAACGAATAATCCTCCATCGAGCGTCCGATTCCGATGACGTGCGCGGCCGGAGACGATCCGCTGCGCACGCCATCGGCAATACGGGCAATACGTAACGCAACAACCACAACAGAACAGAAGGCGCATATGTCCACGCAGTCGCAGGCCGAAGTCAGACGGGCCATCGCCGAAGCCCACACCATCGTGGTGAAGGTGGGATCGAGCTCACTCAGCGGCAGCTCCGGCCATCTCGACCCCGAACGACTGCGCGGACTCGTCACCGCCATCGCGCAGACCGTGCGCATGGACGCCCGCGTGGTGCTCGTCTCCTCCGGCGCCATCGCCTCCGGCTTCGGCCCGCTCGGCTTTGACGCGCGCCCCACCGACGTGGCCACCCAGCAGGCCGCCGCCTCCGTGGGCCAGGGACTGCTCATGAGCCACTACGAATCCGCGTTCAGCCGCTACGGGCTGCGCGTGGGACAGATCCTCATCACCGCGCGAGACACCGTGCAGGCCACGCAGTACCGCAATGTACAGCGCACGCTCAACCGTCTACTTGAACTCGGCGTGGTACCGATCGTCAACGAGAACGACGCGCTCGCCAGCAACGAGATCCGATTCGGCGACAACGACCGACTGTCCGCGCTCGTGGCGAACATCGTGCGCGCCGACGCCCTGGTGCTGCTCACCGACGTGGACGGACTGTACACGGCCCCGCCGAGTGAGCCCGGCGCCAGGCAGATCCATTACGTGCCGAACGTGCTCGACGCGTTGGACGACGTGCGTATTGGCGGCACGGGATCGTCCGTGGGCACCGGCGGCATGGTCACCAAACTTGAGGCGGCACGCGTGGCCGCGGTCTCCGGCATCCCGACCGTGCTCACCTGCGCGTCGAACGCCGGTCCGGCGCTGATGGGCGACCGCGTGGGCACGGTGTTCGCGCCGATCAAGCATCGTGGCACGTCGCGCCGTCTGTGGATCGGATTCGCCGCCGATCCGCGCGGCACGCTCGTGGCCGACGAAGGCGCCGCCAAGGCGATTCTCGGGGGACGCGCGTCGCTGCTGTCCGCCGGCGTGGTGGGCGTGCGCGGCGAATTCTCCTCCGGCGACCCGGTGCTTATCGTGGACGAGCAGGGCAACAAGCTGGCCAAGGGCATCTCCGGATTCGATTCGGAGGAGGTGCCGGCCACGCTGGGGCGTACCACCGCGCAGCTGCGCAAGCTGCTCGGCGCGGAATACGCGCACCCGCTGGTGCACCGCGACGATCTGGTGCTGCTGTAGTCGGCCACCCGTCCCATTTGTTCGATGGGTGCGGACCAGGGGAATCGTCGTCGATCGTTGCGCTTCCAATGATCGACGGTCCGAAGGCCTGCCAACGATATGTGACCTATCGAATATTGCATCCCATATATAGGGAATGAATTCCTGATGGTGGTACGCTGATGCCGATTTTGAAAAAGACCCGGGCCGAAGCATGCCCGGACGAACATCTGATCGGCGGAAGGCAGGATCATGAACAGGGTGGTGGACGCACGCGATCCGATGCGTCATGACGACCGTTACGACAATGGCAATGCCACGGCGGGCGCCAATGCCACGGCGAGCGGCAATACCGCGGCGAACGGCGGCGGCACGGCGACGAGAAACGACGCAAAAGCGGACGCCATCGCATACAACGTACTGGGTACCGCCGCAGGCCTCGGCTCGTTCCTCGGATCCGGCACGATCCTCGCCCTCAGCTCCACCCTGGCGCTCTGGCGGGAAGGCCTGGGACTCAACGCCTCGCAGGTGGGCGCCGTCTCCGCCATCCTCACATTCGCATTCGCCATCGGATCATTCTGCGGCGGATTCATCGCTCAGCGCCTCGGTCTGACCCGTACGTTCACCATCGACGTCGTCGTATGCGCCGCGGCGCTCGCCGCCTGCACCGTTTCGCCGAACTTCGCCATGCTCGCGTTCGGCATCGGTCTGGCCGGCATCGCCGTGGGCATCGATCTGCCGGTGTCGCTCAGTGTGATTACCCATGACGTGCCGGACGAGTCGCGCAGGACGCACTTGGTCAGCCGCACCCAGGTGCTGTGGTCGGCGGGTATCCTGTGCCCGTATGTGCTGGCGCTCATCGTCAGTCCGCTGGGATTCCTTGGCGCCCGCATCGTATTCGGCGTGCTCACGGCGATCGCCCTGCTGACCGTATTGTGGCGTGTGTGCGATCCGCGCATCGCGCGTCTGCATCGCGAAGCGGCGGCGCGTGCGGACCGCTCGGAGTCGACGGATGGGGCCGCGAAGTCCGAAATGGGCATGCTCGACGTACTGCGTTCCGCCGACGTGCGGACCGGCCGCCCCTACGCGGTGATGTTCGCGGCGATCGCGCTGTTCTACGTGATGTGGAATCTCATGGCCAACACGATCAACCAGTTCCAGACGTATCTGCTCGTCTCGCAGCACGCCACGCAGACGCAGGCCATGGTCGTCGGCATCGTCGCCGCGGTGCTGTGCGTGCTGGGCGGCGTGGCGTATGGCCGCGTGCCGAAGGGTGTGTGGCGTGACCGGCTGTTCTGGGCGGGCGCGTTTGCCCAGATGCTGGCCATGGTGATCATGGCCGTCGGCGGGTCGATGCTGTTCACCGCCGTGGCCGTGATGCTGTTCCAGTTCTTCTGCAACTTCGCCGGAGAGATGAACGCGAAGGTGTGGACTCAGGAGACCTTCCCCGTGGCCGTGTCGGCCGAGGCACAGAGTCTGATTCTCGGCATCGCGCGCATTCCCTGCGCGTTCGCGTCGCTGGTGCTGCCGTCGCTGCTCGTGCCGGGGCTGATCACCGTGGCGCTGTGGTCGTTCGTTGCGGTGGCGGTGCTGTCCGGCGTGTTCGGCGGGATGGTTGTGCTGCTGGGAAGCGCTCCGGTGCGTAGGGCGGTTGTCGCGTAGTTGGGGAGTCGGATGAGGGTTTATCGCTGGCGGCGGTAGACGAATTGCATGCCGCCGCCGATTTGGCGCCCTCCCTCTGTCATGGCACATGCCATGACATCTCCCTCCCGGGGAGGGAGAACATAGGGGGATGGAGGTTTAGAAGCGGTAGTACTTCTTGGCGTTGTTGATGAACAGCGCGTCCTGCTCGCTGGGGGAGAGGGTTTCCACGCAGCGCGAGTAGGCGTGCACCAGGTCCAGGTATGAGCAGTGCAGTTTGTCGACGGGGAAGTTCGACGCGAACATGGTCTTGTCGATGCCGAACGCGTCGAGTGCCGTGTAGATGCCCGGCTTGATGCTCTCGATAGTCCAGTAGTGGTCCATCGACGGCTGACCGGAGATCTTGATCACGCAGTTGTCGCGCTTGCCGAGCTCGTACAGGCCGTTCTTCCACAGCTGCCAGCCGGCCAGATCGCGGTCGGCCCACATGCCCATGTGGTTGATGATGAACAGCGTGTTCGGATGCGCGTCGATCACCTCGCATGCGCGCGCGAACTGCGTGGGGTACAGCTGCATGTCGAAGCTGAGGTCGTGCTTGGCGAGCAGGTCGAGTCCGTTCAGCCATTCCGGATCGTCCATGTACGACATGTTGACGTACTGATAGAGCGGGTGCGGATGCATGTTGAGGTTCTGTCGTACGCCGCGCAGGTGCGGGTAGTCGAGTTCGCGTTCGAGTGTTTCGGTGAAGTCGGGTGCGGACAGATCGCCGCCGCCGACGATCATGATCGGCAGGCCGGTTTCCTTGCTCTGCTGTTCTACGTCGGCGATCTCGGCGACAGGATCGTCGGCGTTGGCCTGCACGTGTACGGCGCCGACCACGCTGATGTTGCTGCCGTGCACCTCGTCGAGCAGGTCGGGTGCCACGTAGTCGCCGGCCTGGAACAGCGGATCCCATGGACCTTCGAAGGTGAGGGCCTTGGATGGGTTGAACCAGGAGTAGAGGTCGGTGTGCATGAGGTGCACGTGGGTGTCGATGAACGGTCGGGGCGCGGCTTCGTGCTCCGGCGTTTCGGGAATGATGGTGTACATGCGGCCGGGGACCGGCTGCTGGTAATCCTCGCCAAGCGTCATTGGTTGTGCTCCTTGGATTGGGACTGGTCGGTGGTGATGAAAAAAGCTCCCTCTGGCGAGGGAGCTGATGGTGGGTGCGTGTCATGCGTGGCGGAGAGGGGGTGGGGCTGTCGGCCTGTTATCCCTCCCTCAGTCACGCGTTCGCGTGACAGCTCCCTCCCTCGGAGGGAGCACGATGGAGCGAACCCACTCAGGTCACGTGGTGATTTGTGGTGATGCGTGCGGCTTCTAGGCGCCGAAGGCGAAGGCGTACAAAGGTACGTCGAGTCTTCGGCAACGACGAAGACGCTCCATCACCACAAATCACAGTACGGAGCGGGTGTCGTTTTCGTAGTTATTGCGTCCCTGACCGGTGGCTGCGGTGGTGCCGCCGTCGACGGGGACGACGAGGCCGGTGAGGTAGGAGGCGCCGTCGGAGGCGAGGAAGAGGGCGAGGTCGGCGCAGTCTTCGGGCTTGCCGGTGCGGCCGAGGGCGACGCGTTCGATGTAGGGCTTGAGGCGTTCGGGGTCGGTCCAGACTTCCTTGTTGATGTCGGTTTCGATGAAGGCGGGGGCGAAGGCGTTGATGCGGACGCCGTACTGGCCGTAGTCGAGGGCGACGCAGCGGACGAAGCCGTTCATGGCGTGCTTGGTGGAGTTGTAGGCGGTCTGGCCCCAGTCGCCGTAGAGGCCGGAGACGGAGGTGTCGACGACGATGTTGCCCTTGGTTTCCTTGAGGTAGGGGAGGGCTTCCTTGGTGAGGTAGAAGAGGCCGTCCATGTTGACGGAGAAGAGCTTGTGCCAGACTTCGTCGGAGACGTTTTCGATCTCGCCGCCTTCGAAGATGCCAGCGTTGGAGACGACGACGTCGAGGTGGCCGAATTCGTTGACGACGTCCTGGACGAGGTCGTGGACCTGGTCATGCTTGGAGACGTCGGTGATGTGGATGTGGCCGTTCTCGTAGCCGGCGACGGTCTCTTCGAGCGGGGCCTGGCGCAGGCCGACGGCTACGACGGTGGCGCCGTTGTCGAGGAAGCCGCGGGTGATGGCGCGTCCGATGCCGGTGCCACCGCCGGTGACGATGACGACTTTGCCGGTGAAGTTGTAGGAATTAGCGGTCATGGTTGGGAATTCTCCGTTGATTATTCGCCGAGTTGTTGTGTCGACTACGTTGTCCGATTCCTGTACTCATCGCATAGTATATGCAGAAATACGCGGCAATCCCAGATATAGGGACGGCAGTTCAGGAAAATCCATAGAAAATGTCATCGATGACATCACAATATCCCAAATATAGGGATGCCGTTTCATAGCTGGTACAGTGACGAATGTCGTCAATTCAAGACGCCGCAACATCGCGGTATCGATGCAACGAAGCGTCACGAAGAGACTCCATAACTCGGAACATCAGTTCGGAACGAAACAAGGACAGGCATTATGGCATTAGCTCCATCACTGAAGCTGCCCACGATCACGCACATCCGCGCGTACAGCATGGGCGGCGCCGCGGCCAAGGTGCACGGCCAGGGCGGCGGTGACTACCACGATCAGGGCAAGGACCACTGGATCGACGATCATATCGCGACGCCGATGAGCAAGTACGAGGAGTACAAGCAGTCCCGTCAGTCCTTCGGCATCAACGTGCTCGGCACGCTCGTCGTGGAGGTCGAGGCCTCCGACGGCACCACCGGCTTCGCCATCTCCACCGCCGGAACGGTCGGCTGCTTCATCGTCGAGCACCACCTGTCCCGCTTCGTCGAGGGCAAGCGTGTGGACCAGATCAAGCTGATCCACGACCAGATGCTCAACGCCACCCAGTACTACTCCGGTGGCGGCGGCGTGGTGATCAACACGATCTCCTGCGTTGATCTGGCCCTCTGGGACCTCTACGGCAAGGTCGTCAAGCTCCCCGTCTACAAGCTGCTCGGCGGCGCCGTGCGCGACGAAATCCACTTCTACGCCACCGGCGCACGTCCGGATCTGGCCCAGAAGATGGGCTTCATCGGCGGCAAGATGCCGACCCACTGGGGCCCGGCCGACGGCGATGAAGGCATCGCCAAGGACATTGCCACCCTCAAGGAGATGCGCGAGCGCGTCGGCGACAACTTCTGGCTGATGTTCGACTGCTGGATGAGCCAGGACGTCAACTACGCCACCAAGCTGGCGCACGCTGCCGCCCCCTACAAGCTGAAGTGGCTGGAGGAGTGCTTCCCGCCCCAGCAGATCGAGTCCTACCGTGAGCTCAAGAAGAACATGCCGAAGGGCATGCTCATGACCACCGGCGAGCACACCGGCACGCTCGAGGGCTTCAAGGAGCTCTCCGAGGCCGGCGTGGACATCCTGCAGCCCGATGTCGGCTGGTGCGGTGGCGTGACCTCGCTGTGCGAGATCGCGGCCGTGGCCAAGTCCCGCGGCCAGCTCGTGGTGCCCCACGGCTCCTCCGTGTACTCGCACCACGCGGTCATCACGTTCACCAACACGCCGTTCAGCGAGATGCTCATGACCTCGCCGCACGCCGACTACGTCCGTCCGCAGTTCGACCCGGTCCTGATCGACGAGCCGGTCCCGCACGACGGCGTCATCACCGCTGAAGAGCTCGACAAGCCCGGCTTCGGCGTCGAACTCAACCGCGACTGCCCGCTCGAGCGTCCGTTCGAGCACTGATCCGAGTCCGAGGGTGACCGGTCGACCACCGACCGGCCGCCCTCGAGGCATACCCGTACCTTTTACTTCCGCGACGTCCGGCCGCACCGCGCGTCGCCATGCCGCATGACTGACGCCAAAGGAGACCGATGGGCTACGGCACTCACCACCAAGGACTTTCAATGACATCTCTACCCCATAACGCGTTCAAGCAGGCCATCAAGGAAGGCAAGCCGCAGTACGGCCTGTGGATGGCCTCCGCCTCGCCGACCATCGCCGAGATCTCCGCCGACGCCGGCTACGACTGGATGCTCGTCGACGGCGAGCACGGCCCGTACGATCTCAACACCATTCTCGACGTGCTGCGCGCCGTCGCCCCGTACGACGTCACGCCCATCGTGCGTCCCGCCGCCGCCGACCCTGTGCTCATCAAGCAGGTGCTCGATCTCGGCGCCCAGACGCTGCTGCTGCCCATGGTCAACACCAAGGAAGAGGCCGAGCTCATGGTCAAGGCCGTGAACTACGCCCCCGAAGGCATCCGCGGCGTTGGCTCGCCGATCGCGCGCTCCGGCCGCTGGGGTCGCATCCCCCACTACATGCGCGACGCCAAGAACGAGATCTGCCTGCTCGTGCAGGTCGAATCCCAGGAGGCGCTCGACAACATCGAGGAGATCGCCTCCGTGGACGGCATCGACGGCATCTTCATCGGACCCGCCGACCTGTCCGCATCGCTCGGCCACCCGGACGACGCCGCGGCCATCATGGACCAGATCCACCACGCGTTCGATGTGATCAAGGCCCACGGCAAGGCCATCGGCTCCCTCGCGTTCGACCGTCCGACCGTGGAGAAGTTCTACGAGTGGGGTGCCACCTTCGTGGCCGTGGCCGGTGACACCGACCTCTACGTGCGTGCGCTGACCGCCGACATCGCCCAGTACAAGGGCTGAACGGCAGTCCGGTCCGCATTCATCTACTTTCCTTTCCGCTGTTGCTGACCGATAGGCCGCCTGCTCCTCGGGGTGGGCGGCCTATCGCATTTCCGACGAGTCCCACCGCTGACTGCCGTCGAATACCGTCGGCGGACGGCGCAATCCATCGACTAAGGTTGAACGTTATGGCAGAGAACACAGTGCGCACCGAAGCGCAGACCGCGGCGCCCACCGGCACCCGCACGCTGATCCACGGCATCATGGTCGTCCGGGCCGTGGCGGCCGGCGCATCGTCGCTGCGATCGGTGGTGGAGGCGACCGGACTGAGCCGCAGCACCGCCCACCGGCTCATCCAGGCCCTGCGCGTCGAACGATTCCTACGCGAAAACGCCGACGGCAGCCTGCAGCTCGGCCCCGCGCTCATCGAACTCGGCTTCCAGGCGCTCGACAGCGTCTCTCTGCAGACCATCGCCCACCCCATCCTCGTCGACCTCGCCCAGCAGGCCAAAGACACCGTGCACCTCGCCGTCGAAGACTCCGGCATGGCGCTCTACCTCGACAAGATCCACGGCACGCGCGGCATCGAGATCCGCTCGTGGATCGGCGCCCGCATGCCGCTCACCTACACCGGCATCGGCAAGGCGCTGCTCATCGACTCACCCGAACGCTGGCGCGGCCAATACGTGCAGGACCGCAACCTCACCGGCCGCGACCCCGAACACGACTACGCCGACGAATCCGCCTTCTCCGCCGCCATGGCCAAATTCGCCAAGCAGGGCTTCGCCTACGACCTCGAGGAAAACGAGCCCGGCGTGCGCTGCGTCTCCGCCCCCGTGCGCGACGGCCGCGGCAAGACCGTCGCCGCCATCTCCGTCTCCGCCGCCCTCCCGTTCATGCCGCCCAAACGCATGAAGGCCCTCGGCCCGGTGGTGGTGGACGCCGCCGCCCGCATCAGCGCGGAGCTCGGCTATCACACCTCCAAGAACGATTCCATCGACTGATGTCTGATTCGGCGGAGGCGGCGCGTCTTCCGCACGGTGGCCGACTCGACGTATTGATATACGCCCTCGCCGTCCACCGCGCGGAATCCGCGCGCGTCCTGCGCCGAATCAGTAGGGCCTTCGGTCTCCTGTTTGGGATGATGAGGTTTTTGCCGGCTTCCCCTTGAGGGGAAGCTGGCAGTCGAAGACTGACTGATGAGGTGGGAAATCGGCCGTAGGCCGAAGAAAAGTGGTATCGACGAAGGCGATGCGATGTTGTCGGCGGCCAATGGCCGCGTCACCTCATCAGTCGGCTACGCCCGCGTCTTTCCTGCGTGCCTGTCGGCCCGCCCTCGCCTGAAAACGCCTCTGGCGTTTTCTTCACGGCTCGGCCCCTCAAGGGGAAGCCAGGTGGGATGGGGGACGGGCGCTACTGCACCGAGGCTTCGAAGCTGGCTAGGGATTCCTCGGCGCTTACGCGCACTCGCGGCAGGGCCATCGGATCGTCGCCGGTCTTGGCGCGGCCGTACGTCGTGGTGAACGCGCACAGGAAACCGGCGTCGCGCACCGCGGCCTTCGCATCGTCGGTCGTATCGCCGAACGGATAGGCGAACGCCTGGTTCGCACCCACGATCTGCGCGGACCTCGTCAGATCGTCGACGATCTCGTCATGCGTCATCGCGCTGATCCGCCCGCCATGGCCCACCGTGCCGCCCGCACGATGCATGTCGTACGAATGCGACTGGAACTGCACGAACTCGTTCGCGTTCGCCGTCGCCTTCTGTGCGGCATCCGCGTCACTGGCGATGATGAACGACGTGGCCGGCACCTTATACTTCGCCAGCAGCGGCACGCCATAGTGGAGGAACCCCTCCTCGCCGTCGTCGAACGTGAGCACCACGCTGTGCCGCGGCAGCGAATGCGTGCCCGCCACATACGCGGCCACCTCCTGCCACGACGGATAGTAGAAGTCGTTCGTCGACAGATAGTTCAGCTGCTCCTCGAGCTTGGAATCCAACAGATAGTTCGCGTCGAGATGGTCGGGCGCGGCATCCGCCGAATACACGTAGTGATACATGAGCACTGGCACGCCGCCCGACTGCGTGTCCATCGAATCGACCACATGCACCGTGCGGTCGATGTGCGCCGCATGGCCCGACGAATCGGACACGCTGTACGTGATCGTGTAGTCGCCGGGCGTGGACGTGTCGACCGTGCCCGACGTGCGGATGCGATCGTTGAGCACGCCGTCCGTCGGCTCACTTGCGTGCGCGCCCGCCTCCAGATACTGCTCGCCCTTGAGCACGATCGTGTTCTCGTCGCCATTCACGCCCATCACGATGTCGCCCGGATCGGCCGACGGCACCGCGGACTTGCTCGCCGGCGCACTCACGGACGACGGCGGTGCGCCGGCCGCGCCCGGCTCGGTCGCGCGTGATGACGGCGTCTGCGCACGCAACGCGTTCACGCCCATCGCGATGCTCAGCACGATCACCAGAGCCGCCACGATCAGAATCACGATCGAGGCGCTGCGGCTGCGTGCGCCCGCATGACGGCCGAGACTGCTCGCATGCTGAGGGGATCCGACGGGATTGCCGGAATTTCGACGTTTTGACATGAACTCCTCCTGTTCTCTTCTCCTGAATTCCAGAGTAGAACGACGCCGCGGTCTCCGCCATCGGTCCGCGGGCTGATTCTCAACTCCTCTGCGCTCCTTCCCGGCGTGAGCGCACCGGGAAAGCACAGGGGAAAACACTGGGGAAAAGGGTGTTGTTTTTCGCCGTCTGGTTATAGGCTGGAAATCATGGCTGAACTCGAAGCATGGCAGACCCTTAGCGACCGAATCAACTCCGTTTCCCCCTCCGCCACCCTCGCGGTGGACGGCAAGGCCAAGGCCCTCAAGGCCGCGGGCGTGGACGTGATCGGATTCGGTGCCGGCGAGCCGAATTTCCCCACCCCCGAATACATCGTGAACGTGGCCGCCGAAGCGTGCCGCGATCCCAAGAACCACCGCTACACGCCCACCGCAGGCCTGCCCGAACTGCGTCAGGCCATCGCCGACAAGACGCTGCGCGACTCCGGCTACGCCGTGGACGCCAGCCAGGTGGTCGTGACCAACGGCGGCAAGCAGGCCGTCTACGAAACGTTCCAGGTGCTGCTCAACGACGGCGACGAAGTGATCATCCCCGCGCCGTTCTGGACGTCGTACCCCGAAGTCGTCAAGCTCGCCGGCGGCACGCCCGTCGAGGTCTTCTCCGGCTCCGACCAGAACTTCACCCCCACCGTGGAACAGCTCGAGGCCGCCCGCACCGAGCGCACCAAGGCCATCGTGCTCAACTCCCCGTCCAACCCCACCGGCGCCGTCTGGCCCGAGGAGACCGTGCGCGCCATCGGCGAATGGGCCGTGGCCAACCACCTGTGGGTCATCTCCGACGAGATCTACGAGCACCTCAACTATGACGGCGCCAAGACCACCTTCGTGGGCGCCGTGGTTCCCGAAGTGCGCAACCAGCTCATCGTGCTCAACGGCGTGGCCAAGACCTACGCCATGACCGGCTGGCGCGTCGGCTGGCTCATCGCCCCCGAACCCGTGGCCAAGGCCGCCGCCAAGCTCTCCGGACACATGACGTCCAACGTGGCCAACGTGTCGCAGCGCGCCGCGCTCGCCGCCGTGGCCGGTCCGCTCGACGAGGTGCACGTGATGCGTGAGGCGTTCGACAAGCGTCGCCGCGCCATCGTGGCCGCACTCAACGAGATCCCCGGCGTGGACTGCCCCACGCCCACCGGCGCGTTCTACGCGTTCCCGAACGTCGAGGCACTGCTCGGCAAGCCGCTCGGCCCCAACGGATCCGTGCCCGCCACGTCGTCCGAACTCGCCGCGCTGCTGCTCGACGAGGCGCACATCGCCGCCGTTCCGGGTGAGGCGTTCGGCGCCCCCGGCTACCTGCGCTTCTCGTACGCGCTCGCCGACGATCAGCTCGCCGAAGGCATGAAGCGCTTCCAGGACTGGGTCGCCGCCTGATCCGATCGCGCAAGACGATCTTAAAAGGGAAAATGGGCGTAGTCGTTCATGAACGAACCGGTGATGGTGTCATCATGAACGATTACGTCCATTTTGCGTTCTGATGGATTTGCTGTTCTGATGGTTGGCATCCCCTGCGGCAATCCCTGTTCCGGATGCGCGACTCGCCGCGGTTTTCGTGGGTTTCTCAAGAAAAATCCGCGGCGGCTGGACTTCATACGCAAAAGCCGCTACTATGTCCTCTTGGCGGTTCGCCGCCTGCCTAGCACCTCCTGTTCGCGGGTGTGTGTATGATAGGCGAGGTTACTTAGGGAAGTGGCGCAATTGGTAGCGCAACGGTCTCCAAAACCGTAGGTTGTGGGTTCGAGTCCCGCCTTCCCTGCTAGAGATGAACAACGGTTGCAACAACCAGTGAGGGTGATCATGGCTAAGAAATCGAACGCTGAAGCGAAAGTGGTGAAGCCCAACGTCTTCATGCGTATTGGCCTGTTCATCAAGCAGATCATTGACGAGCTCCGCAAGGTTGTCACCCCCACCCGCAAGGAGCTGGTGCTGTGGTCCATTGCCGTGTTCATTTTCGTCATCTTCCTGATGCTTCTGGTTACCGGTCTTGATTTCGGACTGGGCAAGCTTGTGATGCTCATCTTCGGCTGATTCCCTGTCGTATCGTTTGCGGCTTCTGTAGAATCGACGCTGGATATCATACTGAATTCTTGAATTCCTAAAGGATGCCTGTTATGACTGATGAACTTGATGTGAACGACGAGGCCGTGGAGGCCCCCGTGGAGGAAGCCGCTCCGGCCGAGGCCACCGAGACCGAGGCTGTCGAGACCACCGAGACCGACAACGCCGACGTCGACAATGCTGACGCTGAGACCGCCGACGCGGAAGACGCCGACGAGGTCGAGTCCGACGAGACCGCTGAAGCCGACGCTCCGGCTGAGGACGCTGCCTCCGATTCCGATGACTCCTCCGACGATGACGAAGCCGCCGACCCCGGCGAGCGCGCCGTCAAGGAGTTCGAACGCCAGCTGCGCACCCTGCCCGGCAAGTGGTACGTGCTGCACACCTACTCCGGCTACGAGAAGCGCGTGAAGGCCAACATCGAGTCCCGCGTGGCCTCCTTCGGTCTGGAAGACCAGATCTTCCAGTGCGAGGTGCCGATGGAAGAGGTGGAGAAGCACACTTCCAAGGGCAAGAAGATCGTCACCCAGGTGCGCATCCCCGGCTACGTGCTCATCCGTATGACCGACGATGAGGAAGCCCGCCGCATCGTGCGCGAGACCGAGGCCGTGACCGGCTTCGTCGGCCCGACCAAGGATCCGGCTCCGCTCACCCGCAAGGAAGTCGTGTCCATGATGTCCCCGATGATCACCTCCGAGGCGCTCAAGGCCGCCGGCGACAAGCCCGCCGCCGCCCGCAAGCGCACGGTCGAGGTGGTCTACTCGGTCGGCGAGACCGTCACCGTGAACAGCGGCCCGTTCGCCAGCATGTCTGGTGTGATCTCCGAGGTGTCGCCCGCCACGCAGAAGCTCACCGTGCTGGTGTCCATCTTCGGCCGCGATACGCCGATGGAACTCGACTTCAACCAGGTGGAGAAGATCCAGTAAGGATCTGCGGGATCGTTCGATCGCCATACCAAGTCTTAAGCCGCTCTTCGGAGCGGCTTTTTGCGTTTCGGGAAAGTGCGGGGGTAAGGCCGTATTGCGAGGCACCTCATCCGTCAGCCTTCGGCTGCCACCTTCCCCTCAAGGGGAAGGCGGGTGGTTGCCGTTAAGCTTGCTGAGCATGCTGGTCGCCTTCCCCTCGAGGGGAAGGTGTCGTGCGGATGCACGACGGATGAGGTGATTTCGCAATACGCCTCAATCACCTCCCACACATGGAAAAACGTGGGAACAAAAACCGTCCGCGCCGCCCGTCGGGCAGAATGGGAGGCAGGGGTGCGACGCCAATGGGGGCGTCGGCTCATCGAAAGGATGGACGATCATATGACAACGGCAACGAAGGCAAGCGACATCGTCAAATACTACGAGAACCCGGACGGCGGCCCCGTCATCGGCGTCGTCAGCAAGCCCGTCATCGAACAGGACGGTCTGTACTTCAAGGATCTCGACGGATCCGGCAAACTCGACGACTACAAGGACTGGCGCAAGTCACCGGCCGAACGCGCCGCATCCCTGATCAAGGAACTCACCGTCGACGAGAAGATCGGCATGATCTTCACCAACTCCTGGCGCATGGGTCAGGAACTCAAGGAGGGTGAGGAGCGCGACGAGACCGGTCTGCTCAGCGAGCAGATCGTCGAGGAGGCCGACTCCATCTTCAGTGCCGAAAAGACGTGGGGCACCAAGTACTCCCTGCAGACGCTCAAGCTGCGCAACCTGATCCTGCGCGCCAACCCGACCACGCGCGAACTCGTCGACTGGATCAACCAGCTCAACGCCGTGGCCGAGGACACCGAGCATGGCGTGCCCGTGCAGGTGCTCAGCAACTCCCGCAACGAGAACGGCGAGGCCGTGTTCGGCATGAACGAGGCGCAGGGCGTGTTCGCCACCTGGCCCGGCACGCTCGGCATCGCGGCCGCCGTGATCGGCACCGGCGACATGGGCGTGATCGACCGCTTCGGCAGGATCATCCGTCGCGAATGGGACGCCGTCGGCATGAAGAAGGGCTACATGTACATGGCCGACACCATGACCGACCCGCGCTGGCAGCGCACCTACGGCACGTTCGGCGAGAACCCGAAGCTCAACAGTGAGATCTTCGACCATCTGATCCCCGCCATCCAGGGCGGCGACGAACTCACCCGCGACGGCGTGGCCATGACCGTCAAGCACTTCCCCGGCGGCGGCGCGCGTGAGAACGGCTTTGACCCGCACTACGCCGAAGGTCAGTGGAACGTCTATCAGACCGAAGGCAGCCTTGAGAAGTACCATCTGCCCGCGTTCAAGGTGGCCGTGGCGCGCAACGCGGCGTCGATCATGCCGTACTACGCCAAGCCGTGCAAGGAAAAGAGCGCCGAACAGTACGATCTCAACGGCAAGCCGATCGACTGGCAGCCCGTCGGATTCGCGTTCAACGAGTTCTTCATCCAGCGACTGCTGCGCGGCCAGATGGGCTTCAAGGGCTACGTCAACTCCGACTCCGGCATCACGCACATGATGGCGTGGGGCGTGAAGGAACTGTCCGTGCCCGAACGTGTGGCGCTCGCCGTGAACAACGGCGTGGACGTGATCTCCGGCGCGTTCAGCGTCACCGAGGCCAAGGAGGCGTGGGAGCGTGCGCACAACGACTACTACGACACGCATGACGTGCCGGCCGGCTACACGCGAGAGCAGGTCACGCTCGGCGACGAGGCGCTCGACCGTGCGGTCACGCGTACGCTGACCGAGAAGTTCACGCTCGGCCTGTTCGACAACCCGTACCGCGATCCGGCCGCCGCCGAAGCCGTGGTCCGCACGCAGGACGACTGGGATGAGGCCTACGAGGTGCACTGCGACTCCGTGACGCTGCTCAAGAACGCCGATCGTACGCTGCCGCTCGACAAGGAGAAGACCGCCGGCCGTCTGGTGTACGCCGAGGCGTTCGGCAAAGACAAGGAGACCGGCGAGAAGAGCACCGCGTCGCTGCGCGCCATGCTGGAATCCGACTTCGGGTTGACGCTCACCGACGATCCGGCTGCCGCCGATTACGCGCTGATCTATGCCGACCCGCGTTCCGGCAACTACTTCAGCGCCACCAAGGGCTATCTCGAGCTCGACGTGTGCGAGAACAAGACCGTGTGCGACACCGATCCGGAAGGCCGCCCGTCCAAGGACGGCACGCATGAGGAGACCACGCTGTACGGCGTGGGCCGCATCGCCGAGATCGCCGACGCCGTGCACGCGCATGGCGGCAAGGTGATCGCGTCGCTCAACTTCTCGCTCGCGTGGATGCCCGGCAACATCGAACGTCACGTCGACGCGCTCGTGGCCGGCTACGACACGTACACCAAGGCGTGCGTGGACGTGATCGTCGGCCGTCACCCGGCCGTCGGCTGCCTGCCGATCACGCTGCCCAAGGACGATTCCGTGATCGCCGTGAACGCGGACGGCGTGTGCGTGAGCCCCAACGACGTGCCCGGATACGACAAGGACAAGTTCATGCCCGCGTCGATGAAGGACGAGAACGGCAAGGCCTACGCCTACCGCGACGCCGCCGGCAACTACTACGAGTACGGATTCGGACTGCGATACTGACCGCAATGCCGTAGCGTGCGGCGTTTTCGCTGCGGCGGGCGGTCACCTCATCCGTCACGCTTCGCGTGCCACCTTCCCCTCAAGGGGAAGGCAAGTGATTGCTTTGAGGCTTACTTGGTAAATGCTGCCTTCCCCTTGAGGGGAAGGTGTCGGCGAAGCCGACGGATGAGGTGACTTCGCAACACCCCGCATTTCACAGTGCCCCGGACAACTGGTTTGTCCGGGGCACTGTGCATAATAGGAAAGCTTGTGTCTGGAGGGTCTGACCCGCTAGCACAGCACATAGCAACAATCGGTTGCGGGAGGAAAACCTCCGCGGCATCATGCCGAACGTCGTATGTCATCGAATTCGAACGCGAATGCGGACGGGTACGATTGCGCGCGCCGTCGTCAATATGCCGTGACTGGGGTTCCGTCTGACCGCTTCACAGAAAGAAGAACCATACAATGGCTCCTAAAAAGAAGGTCACGGCGCTGATCAAGCTCCAGATCCAGGCCGGCAAGGCCAACCCGGCCCCGCCGCTGGGCCCGGCTCTGGGTTCCCATGGCGTGAACATCATGGACTTCTGCAAGGCGTACAACGCCCAGACGCAGGACAAGATGGGTCAGGTCATCCCTGTCGAGATCACCGTCTACGAAGACCGCTCCTTCACCTTCATCCTGAAGACCCCGCCGGCCGCCGCTCTGCTGAAGAAGGCCGCTGGTATTGAGAAGGGCACCGAGAACCCGCTGACCCACAAGGTCGGTTCCGTCACCAAGGCTCAGGTCCGCGAGATCGCCGAGATCAAGATGGAAGACCTGTCCGCCCGTGACATCGAGGCCGGCATGAAGATCATCGAAGGCACTGCCCGTTCCATGGGCATCACGGTTACGGACTGAGAGGAGAAGGACACATGGTAAAGCGTTCCAAGAAGTACCGCGCCGCTGCCGAGAAGATCGATAGCAGCAACCTGTACACCCCCAACGAGGCCATCGCCCTGCTCAAGAGCATGCCCGAGTACAACTTCGACCAGACCGTCGAGGCCGTGTACCGCCTGAATGTGGATCCCCGCAAGGCCGATCAGCTGGTTCGCGGTTCCGTGAACCTGCCGAACGGCACCGGTAAGACCGCCAAGGTGCTCGTGTTCGCCCGTGGCCCGAAGGCCACCGAGGCCACCGAGGCCGGCGCCGACATCGTCGGTGATGACGACCTGATCGCCAAGGTTCAGGGCGGCTTCCTCGACTTCGACGCCGTGGTCGCCACTCCGGACATGATGGGCAAGGTCGGCCGTCTGGGCCGTATCCTCGGTCCCCGTGGCCTGATGCCGAACCCCAAGACCGGCACCGTGACCATGGACGTGACCAAGGCCATCAAGGACATCAAGGGTGGTAAGGTCGACTTCCGCGTGGACAAGCACGGCAACCTGAGCTTCCTCGTGGGCAAGCTCTCCTTCGACGAGAAGGCTCTCGACGAGAACTTCAAGGCCGTCGCCGACGAGATCAAGCGTCTCAAGCCGTCCACGGTGAAGGGCCGCTACATCACCAAGGTCACCATCAGCTCCACCATGAACCCCGGCGTGCCGGTGGACGTGGCCACCGTCTGATTTCGGTGACTCCGGTGGGATCGCCGCGGATGGGTGGTCGGTCGGCATTGTCGGCCTGCTGACATCGCGGCGGTACCGCTCCAGCTTTTGACAAGCAAAGATTGCAACGGGAAGGGCCCCGGAACTGTGATTCGTCACGTTCCGGGGCCCTTTCGTATATGCGTGCATGTGTGCGCGGTATTTGCTGTGGCGGGATTGCTACTGAATGCTTGTTTGACGCACGCTTGTGTCGGATAGGCCGCAGAAGGACCTATCCGATTCCCATTCGGCGCATGGCTGCGTCGAATAAGACGCTATCGTGCCTGTTCGGTGCTTGTTTGACGCATGCTTGCGTCAGATAGGAACCGAATGGGCACCGAAACCATAATCGACCCCGCCCCTAGTCGTCGAGCATGAGGCCGATCTTGATGGCGGTGAGCAGCACGTACGCCTCGCGCGGATTCATCGGATCCCAGCCCGTCACCTCCACCGACCGCTTGAGCCGGTATCGCACGGTGTTCGGATGCACGTTGAGCTCGCGCGCCGTGGCGTCGAGCGAATTGCCGGACCGCAGGAACGTGGACAGCGTCAGCAGCAGCGGATTCGTGGTGTCGTCGCCGCGCAGCACGCTGTACACGTTGTCGTACAGTTCGCGTCGGGCGTCGGCGTCGCCGAGCAGTGCGCGCTCGGGCAGCACGTCGTCGCTGCGCAACGGTCGCGGCAGATCGGTCAGGCAGCGTGACGCACGGTGACTGTTCACCGCCGCACGCAGCGTGTACGCGGCGCCATCCAATCCCTCGCGCATGGGCCCGATGCTCACCGGCGAATCGTCGGTGAAATAGTCCGCCACCGCCTGGTAGTAGTCCTCCGGCTCGCCGCCGTCACGGGGGTCGATCAGCGCGACCATCAGCGTTTCGTGCTCACCGATCAGGCACTCGCCGCCGAGCGATCGCACGGCTTCGCGAATCTGACGATGCGCCATGCTCAGACTGATCTCGCCGGTATGGTCGTGCATGTGCCCGGCCATGGCGAAACAGTGGAATTCGCTCGACCAGCCGAGCAGACTCATGCGCGACGACACCTGATGGCTGGTCACGCCGTCGAGCAGATCGGCGATGGTGAGCGCCTCGAGTCGGGCATCCCAGTCGCCGCGCGCCTGCGCCGACGACGCGTACACGGTGGCCGCGGAGAACGCCACCTCGCGCGAATAGTAGAGCATGGCGTTGCGGATGTCCTGCTCGCGGCCGGGTTTTGCGATGCTCGTGACGTTGCGTTCCATCACGTCCACGATGAACCGCGTGAGCTCCACCGTCTGGTTCAGCGTGATCGATTTGGTGAACTCGAGCGGCGCGACGAAGAAGATGTGATCGGTGGACGGATGCAGCAACGCATCATCGATGGTATCGGGATTGAACGGCTTTGGAGAGGTGCTGTTCGTACCGTCGGAGGCGTTGTGCCGACTGGGGTTCGTGGTAGTTGCCGTAGTGGTGTCAGCGCTGCTGGATTTGTTTGTTTTATCGTTTGACTTATGGTTGGGGTGTGCTGTGGCAGCGGACGGTGACGTACCGGATACGGCTGCGCTGGACGTGGCCGCATCGGTGGATGCCGCATCGGCGGCGCCCAGCGTGGCCTGACGTTCGCGGATCAACGTGTCGGAGAACGCGGACGTGTCGATCTTGGCGAACCAGTCGACGAAATCCGCGACGGCGGTCTCGATGATCGCACGCAGCTGCAGACGGTCGGCGTCATTGAGCGCGCGATACCACGCCAGATCGGTATTGAGATGGATCTCCGCCTCGCGCACGATCTCGCGCAACGTGGGCGGCATGTTGAGCGGCTGCGTGTGCGGCCTCTGCAGACGGAACCGCTCGATCAGACGTTCCGCCTCGTCGGCCACGGTCGGGGGAGTGGCGATCGGCTGATGAACTGACAGAGCGGGACGCGTCGAACGTGCGCGTGCGGACTGGGCGGACTGTGCAGCCTGTTCGGCATGCGCGGCGCGTGTGGAACGAGTGGATTGTTCCTGCGCGGACTGAGTACGATCGACCGACGCGTTGCGGCCCTGTGCGTTGCGGCCGGTTCGGGTGGAACGGCGCATGGGCTGTCTGGACTGTGTGGTCTGTGCGGAGCCGGTCGGTGTGGAACCAGTCTGCGTGGAACGGTTCTGATCGGAACCGTCGGACGGCATCGCATGGGCGGACGATGCACTGGACGATGCACTGCCGGCAGATGCCATGCGGTCGGACGGCATTGTGTGATCGGACAGCGTTGCGTGGTCGGGCACGTCGGTGGCGAACGCGCCCGTTCCGGACAGCGCGTCGGTCAGCGTGCTCAGCGTGGGGTCGGCGTGCGTGGTGCGTGTGGGCGCAGTCTTCCGGCGGCGTCGCGGCTGCGTGGAGGAATCGGCTGAGGCATGCGCTTCACGCGCTTCACGGGCGGCCTCCCGTGCCTCCTTGGCCTTCTCGATCTCGACCGCCGGCGGTACGACTTCGGTGACGATGATGCGGCGGTTGTGTCGTTCGGCGGCGCGCTTGGTTTTGACGCTGCCGGTCTTGCCGCTATTGCCGGCACTATCGCCGTGCCGAATCTCGCCGCCATCCGTTGCGGCTGCACCGTCTGCCGTCACGTCGATGTCGGCATCGGATTTCGGTTCGGGCACCTGCGCCGACTGCTTGCTGCGACTCCCTCGCGAAAACGCGGAACGAACTGAAAACGCCATACGTTCCAGCATAGTCGGCGTGGCCAGTGAACCAGCGGAGCCAATATGAGCCAATATGAGCCAGCATCGTCATGCCGCTCCCGCCAGGAGATCACTCGCTCAACGGAAACGGCATGACGATCGGCCGGTTCAGTCCTCGGAACGGGCGTCGCGACGGAACCAGAGGGCCAGAAAGGCGAAGCAGAAGATCAGCGGGAGCATGTGACGGTCGAAGTCGTTCGCCGGAGCGGTGATCATCACACCCATGAGCAGCAGCATCGGCAAATGGTACGCGAGTGCACGCCAACGGCGACGCACCACCTCGGTCGCGCCGACCACAAGCGTGAGGATCGTCCAGAAGTTGCCGTGCACGGGCCAGCCGATCACCGGAATGTGTGACCAGCCGTTCGCGAACCACGCCACCGCGTCACGCCATCCGTGGAACCAGTGCTTGATGATCGTGGTATCGTTCTGCACCTTGCCGTTGTTCACGTAGTAGATCGCCGACACGTACGGTACGTCGAACACGTCGAAGTAGCCGTAGCATTTGGCGAGCAGCGCGTCGATCGCGACCACCGGACTCGCCTTGACCATCTCCAGCCAGGCGCTGTTGAAGTTCTCCATATCCTTGGCCGTGACCGTGCGCCACTTGTACGCGACCGTCTTGTCCTCGGCGCTGCCCGACGACTTCATACGGTCGGCGTCGTTCGGGAAGTAGGCCTTGGCGGCGCCGTCAAGATCGATGATCGGCTCGATCTTCTCGCGCGCGCTGGCGGGAATGCTGTCGGGGTCGCGCTGGGCGATGCGGCCGATCTGCTGCAACTGTACGCCCTTGCTTTCGATCGGATCGCCGCCGATGATCGTGTTCGTGGCGGTGAGTGCGGTGATCATGCCCTGGAACGCGATGAGCGGAATGAGCAGGGCGACCGCGTACGTGCGCCAGCGTTTGCGGTCGGCGAGCAGCGCGAGAACGAGCTGCAGGAACACGATATAGAGTCCGTACTTGGCGCTCGCCAGCATGACCAGTGTGCTCAGTGCGAGCGCGACGACGGTGGTGCGGCGCGGGGTTCGGGGGGTGGTGTTGTCGTTGGCATCGGTTGATGCGGGGGAAGGTGCCGTCGTCTTGCCCGAGGTCGCGTACAGTTCATACAACGCGCCGAACCACCAGACGAACGCGAATGCGAACAGCGGCGACTTGGTCAGCGAGATCGTGCTGAAGATCACGATCGGATTGACCAGCAACAGCGCCAGCACGATCACGCGCGTGGCTGCGGAGGTGGTGACGCTTGTCGTGGTGGCTCCCCTCGCTGAGGAGAGCTGTCCGGCGCCTGCCGGACTGAGGGGAGCGCCCGCCTTGTCCCCAGCAAACGGTCGATTCAGGAATCGGTTCGCCGTGGCCGCGCAACAGAACGCAGCGAACACGAACTGCATCCCGGACAGGATGATCAGTCCCGCGTCGGGCGAGCCGGTGAGCGTGTGGCTCAGATACCCCATGCCGCCGTACAGCAGCGTGAGCAGAATGTTGTGCTGGTTCGTGAGGAATGTGGGGTCGGTCGGCCACAGATAGTGCGCAGTCGGGTAGACGTCCATGATCGTGTTGACCACGAGCGTGCCGTCGAGATACGGCTGCGGGTTGCCGTGCGTCTGCTCCCAGAACGACGTGAATTCGCGGATCTGCGAGAACACGTCCGCGCCGAACGCGCTGAGCAGCGTGACATAGCACCACGCCCATCCGACGATCAGCACCGCGAAAATACGACTCGTACGGTCGGTATGGCGTATGATGGTGCGCTCGTGCCTCGTGATGAAGTCGGTCGCCGGGCGGACCGCGCGGCGTAGGAATCCGCCGACCTTTCCACTGAAGTCGTGGATGGTGTGCACAACGCTGGGGATTGCGCGGGAGCGTCCGGCTGTGGACGCGTCAGTTGGGGATACGGACGCGTCGGCAGACGACGATGCCGATTGTGGATCGCCGGGATATGTCTGGGGATTATCGCCGTTGCTGTGCGATTCGACTGTGGATTGTTTGCCTCGGAATCGCTTGCCGCCGAGCATGGCGAGCGCGTGCACCAGCGTGAGATACACGTAGAACATGACCACGCCGATCAGCGCGTTCCAGACGGAGAAGTCCGCGATCGTGTCGTCCGCGCGGTAGATCGGACCGACCGCCGAACAGAACGCCAGCCACAGGCATGCCAGCACGGCCAGTGTCCAGCGCGCGATGCGCCAGAAACCACGATCTTTGCCGGTGACGGCGTCGGGGGAGACGGCAGTGGCTGCCGTTGTTTCCTGAGTCTTGTGTGTAGTGCCTTTCATCGCCCTCGATTCTACGTTCGGGCTCGTAATTGCCGGTCTGGGGATTTGCCGGTTGGGGTGGTTGATGCTGGGGCGGGCGAATTATGCAGTGAAGTCTGTGGATTGTTGGGCGTGGAAGGTATGGAATCCCTCCCTCAGTCGTGCCTTCGGCCCGACAGCTCCCTCCCAGGGAGGGAGCACGCTGGGATGATGTGGAATGGAATTGTGGGGGGGGGGCTTGGGTTCCCTCCCTCAGTCGCGCCTTTGGCGCGACAGCTCCCTCCCTGGGAGGGAGCACGAAGAAGATATCCTGCGCGCCCATGCACCCACGTGCTCCCTCCGGGGGAGGGAGCTGGCCGACGAAGTCGGACTGAGGGAGGGCTCCCATTCCAACCACCTCGTCTGCCCATGCACCCACGTGCTCCCGAACCCGCGAGCTCCAGACCGGAATTATCCCACGCCTGCCCACGCTCCCACGTGCTCCCTCCGTGGGAGGGAGCTGTCAGGCGGAGCCTGACTGAGGGAGGGATTACACCCCAAGCGACCCCTTAAAACCAAAAAGCGGGCATATCCATCCGTGTGAAGGAACTCCCCTCACACGAACGAATATGCCCGCTCTCGTCTATTCGACGTCTATTCGAACGAATCTGCGGCTCAGCGGTGAATCAGTCCGGAGAAGCCGGCACAGGCGAGCGAGGCCACGGCGGCCTTGACCAGATCGCCGGCCACGAAGCCCATCGATGCCAACGCAACGGCGCCGAGCGGGGCGCCGGTCAGCGCGGACTGGATTACGAAGCCGAACGCGTACACCACAACCACGCAGCCGGCGAGGCTTGCACCGAAGTAGCGCAGCGCGGTGAGCGCACGCTGGCCGGCCGAACCGGTGCGTGCCTTGCCGCGCAGCATCGCCGCCACGATCACGCCAGGCAGGAATCCGATCAGGAATCCGGCGCTCGGGCCGAACAGCGCGGCCGTGGAGGCGCCGCCCGCGAACACCGGCATGCCCGCGGCTCCGGCGGCCAGATACATCGCCACCGAGGAGCCGGCCTCACGCCAGGTGAGCGTGAGCGCGGCCAGCATTACCACGAACGTCTGCAGCGTGATCGGCACCGGAGTGCCCGGCACCGGGATCTCGCCGGCCGCGGCCGAAGCCCACATCAGCCCGGCGAACAGCAGTGCCTTGCCTGCGGAGACCAGCAGGCGACGTGCGTGCGTGGTGTCCGCGGTCCTGGACACGGTTCCCAACGTCTGGTTGCGGTGTTGTGCGTTCATACAAAATCCCTTCCATCATGGCGGCGTGCAACGTAGATCGATTGACGTCCCCACTCGTCATACGCGGCCTGAAAACGTTGAAATCAAGCCGATTGTTTAGCGTATGGCATCCATCCTAGAAAGCTAAGCTACGGAACGGTTTGTAAAAGCGTACAAAATCACGTCGGGAATTTTGTCGGCTGCCGTCTTTCGTGCGCAACGGGTACGCGGGTAGGTTGTGGGTAACACCGGTGCAGTGGGATGTGTGCCGGAATGTCGCCATCGTCGATGACGCCAATCACGGACGTCAGTCATCAAGGAGTCGTGTATGCAGCAGACCGATCAGCGGAACGGCGCGGAGTGTGGCCACGATCGCGTGAATTGCGTGAATCGTGAAACCGCCGGCCATGCGGCTGCGGACCGTGACGAGACGGTGTCTGATGCGGTGGCCTCCAACGATGCGCCGTTCGGCGATCTTGACTCCGTGCGCGTGCTGACGAGCGTGGACTCGACGAACACGTACGCGACGGCCGCCGTGCGCGACGCGTTGAGCGAGCTGGCTGATGACGCTGATGACGCCGATGTGGCGCAGGTGGTTCGTGGATTGTTCGGTGTGAAGGGGAACCACCACCCCGCGTCGGCGCACTCGCTGCCAATGAGCGTGGCGCTGGCGGATACGCAGACTGTCGGACGCGGTCGGCTCGGCCGCGCCTGGTACAACGAGCCGGGGGAGTCGTTCATCGGCTCGTATGTGACGGCAGTGCCCAAGGCGCTGCTCGATGGGGGAAGCTCAGGGTGGATGACGATGGCCGCGGGGCTCGCGGCCATCGACGCCGTGGAAGACGCTGCGGGGGATCTGGGGATCAACTCCCCTCAGTCGGCTGCGCCGACAGCTCCCCTCATTCATGAGGGGAGTCGGAACAATGACGGGCTCTCGCTGAAGTGGCCAAACGATGTGTTTTTGGGCGGGAAGAAGCTGGGCGGCATCCTTGCCGAACTGGCCGCGGTGCGCGGAGACACGGCGATTATCGTGTTCGGCATCGGCATGAACCTGTTCGTGTCCAAGGATCGTTTACCGATTGAACAATCCACGTCACTGCATCTGCACGTTAACGATATCAACGATCTGCCGCCGTACGAGACGCTACGCAACGCCATCGCGAACGGCATCGCCAAGTCGTTGCGAATCCGTTTGACCGCGCTCGCGAACGACACGGCACGCGCCTCCGCACGGCTTCGCGACGAGGTTGCCGACCGCAGCTGGACGCTCGGCCGGCACGCGATCGCGCACCTCGCCACGGACGGTACAGCGAGCGGGCGCACGGTGGAGGGCACGGCCGAATCCATCAACGCCGACGCTTCGCTGAGCATCCGGCTCGCGGACGGAACCCTGCACACGGTGACCACCGGGGATGTGGGGGTGGAGTGATGCGCGGGGATCGGACGGATCGAACTTGAACTTGAACTCGGAATCGGGAATATCGCGTGTCAACTCCCCTCAGTCTGCCATGCGGTAGACAGTTCCTCTCACTCATGAGGGGAGCCCCGCCCCAGGCCGGAAACGATACGTACAACGAATGAACGAACGCAACGTTGTGGAAAGGAATCATGAAGAAGCTGCTGATAGCGAACCGTGGCGAGATCGCGCTGCGCGTGGTACGCACGGCTCAGGAGATGGGCATCGCCACCGTGGTGGTGTACGCCGAGCAGGATCGCGAATCCATGGCTGCGCAGATGGCCGATGAGGCGTACCTGCTGTCCGGCGACACCTACAAGGACACGTATCTCAATGAGGACAAGATCATGGAGACCGTGGAGCGTTCCGGCGCGGACGCCGTGCACCCCGGCTACGGATTCCTGTCCGAAGTACCCGGATTCGCGCAGAAGGTGATCGACGCCGGCGTCACGTGGGTGGGGCCGAATCCCAAGGCCCTGGTCGACCTAGGCGACAAGATCAGCGCCCGTCGTGTGGCCGAATCCGCCAAGGTGCCGCCCGTGCCCGGCCTGTCCGAACCGGTGCAGGACATGCGCGAACTGCTCGACTTCGCCAACTCGCACGGCTATCCGGTGATGCTCAAGCGCGCCGACGGCGGTGGCGGCCATGGCATCACCGTGGTGCACAACGACGACGAGCTGCGCCGCTTCTTCATGAACCACGATGCGTTGCAGGGCGGCGACCTGCAGGACTACTTCATCGAGAAGTTCGTGGACCGCGCCCGCCACGTGGAGACCCAGTCCGGTCGCGACAGCCACGGCAACTTCACCGTGTACTCCACGCGCGACTGCTCGGTGCAGCGCCGCAACCAGAAGCTCGTGGAGGAGGCGCCCGCGCCGTTCCTGCCCGACGAGGTGACGCAGCGGCTCGTCGGCTTCTCGCAGCGTCTGTTCGATCAGGTGGACTACGTGGGTCTGGGCACCTGCGAGTTCATGGTCACGCCGTCCGGCAAGGTGTACTTCCTCGAGGTCAATCCGCGACTGCAGGTGGAGCACACGGTGAGCGAGGAGGTCAGCGGCCTCGACCTGGTGCGCGAACAGCTCATCATCGCCGATGGCGGCACACTCACCCCGGCGCCGGCCCCGCGCGGCCACAGCTTCGAGCTGCGCATCACGTGCGAGGACCCCGCCACCAACCTCACGCCGAGCTCCGGCACACTCGAGAAGATCACGTGGCCGTCCGGCCCCGGCATCCGCATCGACTCCGGCGTGGAGGAGGGCGACACCGTCTCCCCGAAGTTCGATTCCATGATGGGCAAGGTGGTCGTCACCGCGCAGAACCGCGCCGCCGCCGTGGCCCGCGTGCGCCGCGCGCTGCGCGAGATGGAGATCGAGGGCGTGCCCACGCCGCAGACCCTGTTCCAGAAGATCTTCACCAACCCCGACTTCACCGCCGAGGACCACCCGTTCTCCGTGACCACCAAGTGGCTGGAACGCACGTACCTCAACAAGACGCCGCACGCCACCGTGGTGGGCCAGCCGGCGTCGCAGTCCGGCACCACCGGTCCGAACGCCGCCGAACGTCGCATGCCGGCCGCCGAGACGTTCGTGATCGAAGTGGACGACAAGCGCGTCAAGCTCACCATGCCCGAGGCCATGCTGGCCGGCATGGGCGGGGGAGCGGGCGCCCGTCGCGGCGACCGCAGGCCCACGCAGCCGTTGCGCGGCCAGGGTCTGCACAACGCCGACACCGGTGACAAGCGTGACGACGGCGCCGCGTCCGGCGTGATCTCCTCGCCCATGCAGGCCGTGGTCACGCGCATCAACGTGGCCGAGGGCCAGACCGTGGCCAAGGGCGACCTGCTCGTCGTGCTCGAATCCATGAAGATGGAGAACTACGTGTACGCGCCGGTCAAAGGCACGGTGACGAAGATCTTCGTCTCGCCGGCCGACGGCGTGGAGGCGGGCGAAACGCTCGTCACGCTCGACATCAACGGCGGCAAGAACGACAAGACCGACGGCAAGAACGACAACGCCACTGATCAGTCCGCCGACGGTCAGTCTGCTGCCGACGGCAATTCCGAAACGACGAATCCGACGAACGCCCAGTCCGACGACGCGAAGAAGGAGGACGTGAAATGACCGACGTCATGGGAATGCGCATCGACGCCCCCGCACGTCAGGCGCAGTCGACGCAGCCGATGCGCGCCACCATCGTGCGGGCCGCCCAGCTGGCGCGCGACGCCGAGGAGAAGGCCGTCAAACGCCAGCACGCCAAAGGCAAGTACACGGCACGAGAACGCCTCGACCTGCTGTTCGACTCCGATACGTTCGAGGAGATCGGACGGTTCAACGGCGGCGACATCAACGACGGCAAGGCCGGCTCGGCCGTGATCACCGGATTCGGTACCGTGTATGGCCGCAAGGTGGCCGTGTACGCGCAGGACTTCTCCGTGCGCGGCGGCACGCTCGGCACCGCCGAAGGCCGTAAGATCTGCCATCTCATGGACATGGCCATGGACCTCAAGATCCCCGTCGTGGCGCTCATCGACTCCGGCGGTGCGCGCATTCAGGAGGGCGTGGCCGCGCTCACCCAGTACGGTCACATCTTCCGCAAGACGTGCGCGGCGAGCGGATTCATCCCGCAGATCTCGATTATCCTCGGCCCGTGCGCCGGCGGCGCCGTCTACTGCCCGGCGCTCACCGACCTGATCATCATGACCCGCGAGAACTCCGACATGTTCGTCACCGGCCCCGACGTGGTCAAGGCCGCCACCGGCGAGACAATCAGCATGGATGAGCTCGGCGGCGGCTACGTGCACAACGCCAAGTCCGGCGTGGCCCACTACCTCGGCGAGGACGAGGCCGACGCGATCGACTACGCGCGCACCGTGCTCGCCTACCTGCCGTCGAACAGCGACGAGCAGGCGCCCGTCTACGCGTTCGCATCCGGCCGCGCCGAACAGGAGGCCGCCAAGCGCCTCGCCACGATCATGCCCGACAACGACCGTCAGCCGTACGACGTGCTCGACGTGATCCGCTGCATCGTCGACTACGGCGAATTCGTGCAGGTGCATGAACTGTTCGCCCGCTCAGCCGTCGTCGGATTCGCGTGCGTGGACGGCCGCCCGGTCGGCATCGTGGCGAACCAGCCGAATGTGAACGCCGGCATCCTCGACGTGGACGCCAGCGAGAAGGTGGCACGATTCGTGCGACTGTGCGACGCGTTCAACCTGCCCGTCATCACGCTCGTGGACACCCCCGGATACAAGCCGGGCGCCGACCAGGAGCACGCCGGCATCATCCGCCGCGGCGCCAAGGTGATCTACGCGTACGCCAACGCGCAGGTGCCCATGATCACCGTGATCCTGCGCAAGGCGTTCGGCGGCGCATACATCGTGATGGGATCCAAGGCCATCGGCGCCGACGTGAACGTGGCGTGGCCCAGCTCCCAGATCGCCGTACTCGGTGCCACCGGAGCCGTGAACATCATCCACCGCAAGGACCTGCAGAAAGCCAAGGAGGCCGGCCGCGACGTAGACGCGCTGCGCGCCGAACTCGCCGCCGAATACGAAAGGACCACCGTGAACGCAAACCTGTCACTCGAAATGGGACAGATCGACGCGATGATCGACCCCGAACAGACGCGCGACGTGATCGAACGCTCGCTCAAGCTGCTCTCGACCAAGCGCCGCCACCGTCCGACCACCAAACACCACGGCAACCAGCCGTTGTAAGAGGCGCGGGATGTGGACGTGGTGCCAGTGCCTTCCGGCGGATGGTGTGGAATCGGCCCGCGGCCGATGCCTTGTTGCTGCGGCCTGGCGGCCGCGTCACCTCATCCGTCGGCTGACGCCGACACCTTCCTGCAAGGACGGACGGTCTCCGACCGCGTTTTCCTTGCTCGCCTGCCATCTCGCCCTCGCCTAAAAACGCCTCCGGAGTTTTCTTCACGGCTCGGCCCCTCAAGGGGAAGGCGGCTTTCGGGTTTGGCTTCCCCTTGAGGGGAAGCTGGCAGCCGAAGGCTGACTGATGAGGTGGCAAAACAGCAAGGTATCGCCGAAGGCGATTCAATGTCACCCGCTCGCACCCCCTCACGTTCCCTTCCCATTGACCACCCATCCATCACAGACTTCACCCAACAAACCGATCGAAGGAACAATCAATGACTAGCAACTTCTTCCTTGACCGTCTCGCCGGCCAGCCGCACGCGCTGGCCTTCGCCGGGCAGGGCACTCCGTGGCCCGTCGCGCTCGCCGACCAGACGGCCAACCCCGATCTCGACAAGGCGCTGCACGACCACGTTGCCGCCGCCCACACCATGCTCACCCCCGTGGCCGCCGACCTGCTCGCCACCACCGGACGCCCGGTCGACCTGTTCGGCTTCGAAGCCAATCCGGCCCGTCTCGGCGCGGCCGCCGCGGCCCCCGCCAGCGTGCCCGGCATCGCGCTCACCCAGCTCGGCGCGCTGCTCGACGCCCGCGCGCTCGGCTACGACGTGGCCGCCACCAAGCCCGTCGCCGTGCTCGGCCACTCGCAGGGCATCCTCGCCGTGCACATGGTCAAGGCCATCCAGGCCGCCGGCTCGTTCGAGGCCGCCGCCCGCCAGATCGACGAGATCCTCGCCACCGCCACGCTCATCGGCGTCGCCGGCACCCGTCAGGCCCGCCAGATCGCGCTCAACTCGCGCAGCGGCGAAGCCACCCCGATGCTCAGCGTGAAGAACGTCACCCGCGCGCAGATCGACGCGCTCGTCGCCCGCGTGGTCAACCCGCGCGGCCCGATCGTCATCGCCGTCACCAACTCCGCCAACCACTACGTGCTCTCCGGCTATCCGGAGGACCTCGGCGCGTTCGAGATCGAGGTCGGCAAGGAGCACGCCCGTCAGGCCCGTCTGCGTGAGGAGAAGGTGCGCGGCGGCCGCGTGTTCGACCCCACGCTCGAATACCTCGACGTGACCCTGCCGTTCCACTCGCCGCTCATGGCCGACGCCGTGGAACAGGCCGTGGCATGGGCGCGTGCCTGCGGCATCGACGCCGACCGTGCCCGCGCGCTCGCCGACGAGGTGCTGCTCAGCCATGTGGACTGGGCCGCCCGCGTGCGCGAGACCATGGAATCCACCGACCCGGCCACGCTGTGGGTCGTGGACTTCGGTCCCGGCACGATCGTGGGCAAGCTGCTCGCCACCGTGGCGCAGGGCACCGGCGTGGGCGTGGTCGACGCGTCCACCACCGAGGCCCGCGCGAAGCTCTCCACGCTGGAGTCCGATCCGGCGCGCACGCAGAACTGGACCCGCTTCGCCCCGCGCGTGCTGCACACGCCGGCCGGAGACAAGGTGCGCACCGCGTTCAGCGACCTGACTGGCAAGCCGCCGGTGCTGCTCGCCGGCATGACCCCCACCACCGTTGAGCCGGAGATCGTGGCCGCTGCCGCCAACGCCGGCTACTGGGCCGAGCTCGCCGGCGGCGGCCAGGTGACCGCCGAGGTGTTCGACCGTCACGTGGCCGGACTCGAAAGCGAGCTCGAGGAGGGCCGCACCGTCGAGTTCAACGCCATGTTCATGGACCGCTACCTGTGGAACCTGCAGTTCGGTTCGCAGCGCATCGTGCCGAAGAAGCGCGCCTCGGGCACGCCGATCGACGGCGTGGTCGTCTCCGCCGGCATCCCCGAGCTCGACGAGGCCGTGGAACTCGTGCACTCGCTCAACGCCGACGGCTTCCCGTACGTGTGCTTCAAGCCCGGCACGGTCGATCAGATCCGTTCCGTGATCCGCATCGCCAAGGCCGTGGCGCCTACCAAGGTGATCATCGAGGTCGAGGGCGGTGCTGCCGGCGGACACCACAGCTGGGAGTCGCTCGACGACCTGTTGACCAGCACCTACGCCGAGGTGCGCGAGCAGAGCAACATCGTGCTCGTGGCCGGCGGCGGCATCGGCACGCCCGAGCGCGGCGCCGACTACATCACCGGCGAATGGTCCCGCGCCTACGACCTGCCGCTCATGCCGGTCGACGGCGTGCTCGTGGGCACCGCCGCCATGACCGCCAAGGAGGCGCACACCAGCCCGCAGGTCAAGCAGATGATCGTGGATACGCCCGGCATCACCGCCACTGCGGACGAGACCGATCCGTTCGCGCCGATCGGCGAGCGCTGGGTGCCGTCCGGCAAGGCCGTGGGCGGCGTGACGTCGGGTCTGAGCCATCTGCACGCCGACATCTACGAACTGGAGAACTCGTCCGCGCAGTGCGGCCGTCTGCTGGTGCGCGTGATGAAGCACCCGGAGGAGCTGGACAGCCGTCGCGAGGAGATCATCGCGGCGCTGAACAAGACCGCCAAGCCGTACTTCGGCGATCTGGAGACCATGACGTATCTGGATTGGGCTCGTCGTTTCGCCGAGCTCTCGTTCCCGTGGGTGGACGACACGTACGCCGATCGTTTCCTGCACCTGCTGCAGCGTATTGAGGCGCGTGTGAGTGCGCAGGATTCCGGCGAGTTCGAGTCGCTGTTTGCCTCGCGTGAGGATGTGGAGTCCGATCCGACCGCGGCGATCGAGCGTCTGGCCGACGCCTATCCGCAGGCCGGCGAGATCACCGTGGTGCCGGCCGACGTGGCGTGGTTCCCGGTGCTGGTGCGCGAGTATCCGAAGCCGATGCCGTTTGTGCCGGTGATCGACAACGATCTGCTGCGCTGGTGGGGTCAGGATCAGCTGTGGCAGTCGGAGGACTCGCGTTATTCCGCCGATTCCGTGCGCATCATTCCCGGCCCGATCTCCGTGGCCGGCGTGACGACGGTGGACGAGCCGATCGCCGACATCCTCGGCCGTTTCGAGCATGCGATGGTCGAGCGCGTGAACGCCGCCGGTGCCGAGGCTGACACTGACGCCTTCTCCCAGCTGGGCGAGGCCGCGTCCGCCGAGGAGTTCATCCGCAAGAGCCCGAACATCTCCTGGGTCGGTCATCTCATGGCCAACCCGGCGTACGGCACGCCGAACGGAGACAAGTACTACGAGATCCGCAAGGTGGCCGACACCGACCGCGGCGAATTGTTCGATCTCGACATTCATCTGGACACCTACTGGGACAACGATCCCGACGGCGGTGTGAGCAAGCACGCCGTGCGTGACATCGTGATCCCGCTGCTCGTGGACGGCTCCGAGCCGGGCCGTCTGCCCGTGGTGGACCGCGAGACGCTGCCGAAGCACGTGTACGCCATGCTCGCCGCCACGGCCGGCGTCGGCAACACCGCCATTACCGGCGACAAGCTGACCGCCATGCCGACGATCGAGGAGCAGGACGACAAGTCCGCGTATCCGTTCGGTCTGGCGCACGCCACGTATACGCTGTCCGCCAATCTCGGCTTCGACCATGAGGCGGCCACCGGCGGCGCGCTGCCGGCCAGTCTGATGGCGTCGCGCATCGCGCCCGACGCGCTGGTGGGACCGGCATGGCCGGCCATCTACGCGGCGCTCGGTTCGGTGTACGTCAACGGCTTCCCGGTGATCGAGGGCCTGCTCAACGCCGTGCACCTGGACCATCTGATCGAGCTCGAGGTGACCGAGGACGAGCTGCTGAAGCATACCGGCGAGACGATCGCGCTCACCAGCTGGGCTGAGGACTACTTCGAGTCCGCGTCCGGCCGCGTGGTCACGATCCACGTGAACCATGCCGCCGCTGACGGCACGCTGCTCGCCCGCGAGACCGAGCGCTTCGCCATCCGCGGCCGCGCCTACTCCGACGCGCTGCCGCCCGAGGCGCCCGACTACGGCGGCATCGACGCCGATGTGCTCGACACCCCGCGTCGTCTGCTGCGCCGCGCGAAGGTCACCGCCCCCGGCGAAATGACCGCGTTCGCGCGCACGTCCGGCGACTTCAACCCGATCCACACGTCGCACCGCGGCGCCGCCGTGAGCGGTCTGGCCGCCCCGCTCGTGCACGGCATGTGGCTGTCCGCCACCGCCCAGCACGCCGTGCAGGCCACCGACGACAAGGGCGCGCACTACGAGATCGCCGGCTGGACGTACAACATGTACGGCATGGTCCAGCTGAACGACGAGGTCGAGATCTCCGTGGAACGCGTGGGCAAGGTGAACCACGGCGGCATGGTGCTCGAAGTGACCAGCCGTATCGATGGTCAGATTGTTTCACGTGGAACAGCGATCGTCCGCGCACCCAAGTCTGCGTTCGTGTACCCCGGCCAGGGCATCCAGAAGCAGGGCATGGTGCTCGACGAGCGCGCCAAGTCCCCGGCCGCCCGCGAGGTGTGGGAGCGCGCCGACAAGCTCACCCGCAGCAAGCTCGGCTTCTCGATCCTCGCCGTGGTGCGTGACAACCCCAAGGAGCTCACCGCCAACGGCGTGACCTATCGCCACCCCGAAGGACTGCTCAACCTCACCCAGTTCACGCAGGTGGCACTCGCCACCGTGGCGTTCGCCCAGACCGCGCGTCTGCGCGAGGCTGGCAGCGATATCTGGCCCGCCTACTTCGCCGGCCACTCGCTGGGCGAGTACAACGCGCTGAGCTCCTTCGCCGACATCATCCCGCTGGAGACCGTGCTTGAGCTCGTGTTCCACCGCGGCTCCACCATGCACCACCTCATCGAGCGCGACGCGCAGGGTCGCTCCAACTACCGCATGGGCGCGCTGCGTCCGAACCAGTTCGGCGTGGGTGACTCCGGCGTGAAGGCCTACGTGGAGCAGGTGTCGAAGGAATGCGGCGAGTTCCTGCAGATCGTCAACTACAATCTGGCCGGCGCCCAGTACGCCGTGGCCGGTACGATCGCCGGACTCAAGTACCTCAAGGAGGACGCGAACCGCCGCGCCAAGGAGGCTGGCGGCAAGCCGGCGTTCATGCTCGTGCCCGGCATCGACGTGCCGTTCCACTCCACGCTGCTGCGCAAGGGCGTGCCCGAGTTCCGCGACAAGCTCGACGCGCTGCTGCCCAAGCACATCGACTACCGTGGACGCTTGGTCGGACGCTACATTCCGAACCTCGTGGCCGTGCCGTTCGAGATGACCAAGGAATTCGCCGCGAAGATCCTCGAGGTCGTGCCGTCCGAGCGCATCAAGGAGGCGCTCGACGACCCGGCCGTGTGGGACTCCTACGCCGCCGACGACCAGAAGCTCGGTCGACTGCTGCTCACCGAACTGCTCAGCTGGCAGTTCGCCTCCCCGGTGCGCTGGATCGAGACCCAGGCGCTGCTGTTCGGCGACGCCGCGCACAACGGGCTCGGCGTGGAGGAGTACGTGGAGGTCGGCCTCGGCAACGCTCCGACGCTCGCTAACCTCGGCGCCAAGACCCTGCGTCTGCCCGACTTCAAGCACCGTCACGTCACCGTGTACAACGTGGGCCGCGACGAGGGACGTGTATATATGACGGATTCGGACTCGCTGGTAAGCGAGGACGAATCCGTGGAGCCGGAGGAAGGCAAGTCCGGTGGACTTGCCGCCGGCGACGTTTCGCGCGATGCATCGAGCGCGAAACGCGATGGCGGAGCCATCGCAGCTACGGAAGCGCCCGCTCCGGCCCTGGCTGCCGTGCCCGCCGCCGACTCCGCCGTCGCGCAGCTCGGCTCCGCGCCCGCCGGCCCGGTAGACGACCTGCCGTTCAAGGCGTCCGACGCCATCGGCGTGCTCATGGCCTACTCCACCAAGGTGCGCATCGACCAGATCGGCGCGAACGACACCACCGATACGCTCACCAACGGCGTATCCTCCCGCCGCAACCAGCTGCTCATGGACATCAGCTCCGAACTGGGCGTGGCCAGCGTGGACGGCGCCGCCGAGGCGACGCTCACCCAGCTCGCACAGATCGTGAACAAGGTGGCCCCCAACTACAAGCCGTTCGGCCCGGTGCTCTCCGAAGCCATCCGCGACCGTCTGCGCTCGCTGTTCGGCGCGGCCGGCGTCAAGCCCGCTCACATCCGCGACCGCGTGACCAACGTCTGGCAGCTCGGCGAGGGCTGGGTGGCGGCCGTGACCGCCGCCCTGCTGCTCGACACCCGCGAGGGCTCCAGCTCCCGCGGCGACGATCTGGCCAAGTTGCCCACCGGCGCCGTGGCCAACGCCGCCGCCGCCGACAAGCTCATCGACGACGCGGTGATGCTGGTCGGCCAGACCAAGGGCGTGGCCGTCTCCAAGCCGTCCGCCGGTGGTGCGGCCGGCGGTGCCGTGGTCGACTCCGCAGCGCTCGACGCGTTCGCCGAGAAGGTGACCGGCAAGGACGGCGTGCTCGCCGCCACCGCCCGGTTCGTGCTGAACGAGCTCGGCGTGGCCGTCCCGGTGGCCGAGCCCGGCGAGGACGAGAACGCCGCCGTCGTGGAGGCCGTGAACGCCGAACTCGGCTCCGACTGGCCCAAGCAGGTCGAGCCGCGCTTCGACGCGAACAAGGCCATCCTGTTCGACGACCGCTGGGCGTCCGCCCGCGAGGATCTGGCCCGCGCCTTCTACCACGACGATCCGGCCGAGCTCGAGGGCTCGTTCCGCGGTCTGGGCAAGGCCGTGGCCGACGAGGCCGCATGGTTCGCCGGCAAGGCCCGTGCGAACGGCAACGAGATCCTCGCCGCCGCGTTCGACGTCATCGCCGACGAGGCGCTCGAGCCCGCGTCCGACGATGCCGCCGCCAGCCGCTACGCCGACGACGTGGCCGTGGTGACCGGCGTGTCCGCCAACTCCATCGCGGGCGAGGTCGTGGCCGGCCTGCTCGCCGGCGGCGCCACCGTGATCGCCACCTCGCACAGCTTCCGCCCGTCCATCAAGGCCTGGGCCAAGCGCGTGTACCGCGAGCATGCGGCCGGCAACGCCAGCCTGTGGCTCGTGCCCGCCAACCTGTCCAGCTACCGTGACGTCGACGCGCTCGTCGACTGGATCGGCAACGTGCAGAAGAAGGTGAACGGCGCCACCACGACCATCCTCAAGCCCGCCTACGAGCCGAGCCTGTTCTTCCCGTTCGCGGCACCGCCCGTTCGCGGCACGCTCGCCGACTCCGGCGAACTGTTCGAATCGCAGGCCCGCCTCATGCTGTGGGGCGTGGAACGCGCGATCGCCGGCCTGTCCGCCATCGGCGCCGACACCGACGTGCAGCACAAGCTCCACGTCGTGCTGCCCGGCTCGCCGAACCGCGGCATTTTCGGCGGCGACGGCGCGTACGGCGAGGTCAAGAGCGCATTCGACGCGATCGTCAACCGCGCCCGCGCCGAGAAGGTGTGGTCCAACAGGGTCACGTTCGCCCACCCGAAGATCGGCTGGGTGCGCGGCACCGGACTCATGGGCGGCAACGACCCGCTGGTCGACGTCGTCGAACGCCACGGCATCCACACGTACTCCACCGCGCAGATCGCCGAGAAGCTGCTCGGCCTGTGCACCGCGGAGCAGCGTGCGGCCGCCGTCACGGCACCGCTCGACGTGGATCTGACCGGCGGACTCGGCAACGATCCGATCGACATCAAGGCGCTGCGCGCCGAGGCCATGGCCGACGCTGCGAAGCACGCCGACGATGAAAGGACGGACTCCGTCAAGGCCGACGCCACGTCGAAGACCGCCACGCTCAAGGCGCTGCCCACCCCGCACGTGCCGCACCAGGCGCCCGTCGATCTGGCCGACTGGACGAACGTCACCGCACGTCCGGAGGACGAGATCGTGATCGTGTCCGTGGGCGAACTCGGACCGTGGGGCTCCGGCCGCACGCGCTTCGAAGCCGAACTCGGCATCCACCCCGACGGCACCGTCGACCTGTCCGCCGGCGCGGTCCTCGAACTCGCGTGGAACATGGGACTGCTCACCTGGCAGGACAGCCCCAAGCCCGGCTGGTACGACACCGACGGCAACCTCGTCCCCGAAGAGGACATCGCCGAACGCTACCACGACGAGGTCGTGGCTCGCTCCGGCATCCGCCCGTTCGAAGAGGGCATGGGCGCCGACTACAAGGACGGCGCCGATGAGGAAGAGGCCGAGGTCTACCTCGACCACGACGTCGCCTTCTCCGTGCCCAGCGAGGACGTCGCCCGCGAATATGTGAAGCTCGACGAGGCCCACACGAGCATCGCCAAGGACGACGAGTCCGGAGAATGGACCGTGACCCGCCACGCCGGATCCATGATTCGCGTGCCGCGCCGTGCCACCATGACGCGCACGGTCGGCGGCCAGTTCCCCAAGGGCTTCGACCCGGTCAAGTGGGGCATCCCCGCATCCATGGTCGGCGACGTGGACGAGATCGCGCTGTGGAACATCGTGACCACCGTGGACGCCTACCTGTCCGCCGGTTTCACGCCCACCGAGATCCTGCAGTCCATCCACCCGTCGCTCGTGGCCAGCACGCAGGGCACCGGCTTCGGCGGCATGCGCTCCATGCGCAAGCTGTACCTCGACCGGTTCCTCAACCACGAGATCCCGACCGACATCCTGCAGGAGGCGCTGCCGAACGTGGTGGCCGCGCACGTGATGCAGTCGTACATCGGCGGCTACGGCAACATGATCCAGCCCGTGTCCGCCTGCGCCACCGCCGCCGTCTCCCTCGAGGAAGGCGCCGACAAGATCGCGCTCGGCAAGGCCGACTTCGTGGTCACCGGCGCGATCGACGACATCGGCGTGGAATCGGTGATCGGCTTCGGCAACATGAACGCCACCGCCAACTCCGCCGAGATGTACGGCAAGGGCATCGACGCGCGCTTCTTCAGCCGCGCGAACGACCGTCGCCGCGGCGGCTTCCTGGAATCCCAGGGCGGCGGCACGATCCTGCTCACCCGTGGCGACATCGCGCTCAAGCTTGGTCTGCCGGTTGCCGGCGTGATCGGTTTTATCCACAGCTACGCGGACGGCGCACACACGTCGATCCCGGCCCCCGGTCTCGGCGCACTGGCCGCCGGCCTCGGCGGACGCGACTCGAAGCTCGTGCACGATCTCGCTCGTCTGGGCGTCACGCCCGACGACATCGCCGTGGTCTCCAAGCACGACACGTCCACCAACGCGAACGACCCGAACGAGTCCGAACTGCACAACACGCTGGCGCACGCCATCGGCCGCACCGACGGCAATCCGCTGTTCGTGATCTCGCAGAAGACGCTCACCGGTCACGCCAAGGGCGGTGCCTGCATCTTCCAGGTCAACGGCCTGACGCAGCTGTTCAACTCCGGCGTGATCCCGGCCAACGCGTCGCTCGACTGCGTGGACCCGAAGCTGCGCCGCGACGACCACATGGTGTGGCTGCGCTCGCCGCTCACCGTGGGTGCGGGTGCGGTCAAGGCCGGTCTGGCCACGTCGCTCGGCTTCGGCCACGTGAGCGGTTTCGCCGCGATCGTGAACCCGGGCGCGTTCGAGGCCGCCGTGGCCCACACCGCCGGCGAGAAGGCGCTCGAGGAGTGGCGCAAGCGCGCCAACGCACGATTGGCCGCCGGCCAGCGTCGCCTCGAGAACGGCATGATGGGTCGCGCCGCGCTGTACGAGCCGATCGACAACCGCCGCTTCCGCGAGGACGGCACGCGTCTCGCCAACGGCGGCCGCTACAACGGTCACGAGGTCGAGAAGGCCATGCTCCTCAACCCCGACGCCCGCCTCAGCGCCTCCAGCTACTTCGAAGCCTGACGCTGTTTGGTGTGGTGGCCATGGACGGCCGTGCCGGCCGCTGTTTTTCTGGGTCACCTCATCCGTCAGCCTTCGGCTGCCACCTTCCCCTCAAGGGGAAGGAAGGTGTGGGGTGGCTCCCCTCCGAGGGAGGGGAGCTGTCCGCCGCATGGCGGACTGAGGGGAGGGCTTCCACCCCGGAAACCTCAGATTTCCCGCACCTAAAAGAGGTTCCGGTCGTTTCGCAACGGAACGACCGGAACCTCTTGTCGTTTTCATCCTTGTCTCAATGTTTCACGTGAAACATATCAGTCTGGCATCTCCAAATCATCCGTCACTTACCACAATCCGATGTGAAAAACCAGTCTGTTGTATACGGCATCGATCCCGTATGCTTCGGGCCCGTGAATAATGAACGTAATCTGACCAACGCAACTGATGCGGCCGAAACGGTCGTCGTCAAAACTCTCAACGCCGCGGCATCTCCGGTCATTGCGGAGTCACAGCTGCCGCAATCCGACCGCGACGCCGAACATATGCAGGGTCACTGGGTGCTGGCCAAACTCGGCAAGCGCGTACTGCGTCCCGGAGGGGAGCGGCTCACCAAACGCATGCTCGAGCACATGCCGATCGCCGGCAAACACGTGGTGGAGTTCGCACCCGGCCTCGGCCGCACCACACGACTGATTCTGGACGCCGGCCCTGCCGGATACACCGGTGTCGACCGGGACGAGCAGGTCGTGAACATCATCGGTCCGCTCGTGGCATCCGTCGGTGGCACGTGCGTCAGGGCCGACGCCGCCCAAACGGGTCTCGCGGACGAATCGGCGGACGTGGTGATCGGCGAGGCTATGCTCACCATGCAATCCGAACGCGGCAAGCGCGCGATCATCAACGAGGCGCATCGCATCCTGAAACCGGGCGGACTGTACGCGATTCACGAGATGGGCCTCGCGCCGGACGATCTGGACGAATCCGTCAAGGACTCGATCCGCAAGGACCTCGCTCGGGCCATCAAGGTCAACGCACGTCCGCTGACTGCCGCCGAATGGCGGGAACTGCTCGAATCGGCTGGATTCGAGGTGCTGTGGACCGGAACCGAACCGATGGCATTACTGAAGATACGTCGCAATCTGGCCGACGAGGGAGTACCCGGTGCGCTGCGCATCATGCGCAACATACTGACGCATCCGGATCTGCGTGCGCGGGTGATGCAGATGCGTCGTGTGTTCAACACATACGGGGACGCGCTCACCGGCATCGCGTTCGTGGCGCGGCGGCGTGATTGACGTGCCGACGATCGGCGTCTGTCACTCCCGCCGGAACGTTTCATGGGAGACTAAGCTGGTGTGTGGATGCCGGCATCGCGGCCGGTGACAATAACGATCGTACGAATACAGACGAAATATGACGGTGACGAATGCGTCGCATGCGACCGTCATGCAAACGGAAAACAACAGACAGCATACAAGGAGTAGACATGACCAACGAAACGACGAGCAACGAGACCGCCACCGCGTCCAGCGAGCAGCCGATAGTGATGGAGTTCATCGACGATCTTGGGCCCATGGTCGAGGTGCAGCCCGAGGCCACGGTCTCGCGCACCGTGATGCAGGTGGAGGGCGCCAACGTGGTGCTTTTCTCCTTCGACAAGGGACAGGAGCTGAGCGAGCACACCGCCGCCATGCCCGTGCTCGTGCAGTGCCTCGAAGGCCATCTCAAGGTCACCGGCGGCGGCAGGACCGTGGATCTGGTGCCGGGCGGCATCCTGCACTTCCCGACCCGTCTGCCTCACGCGGTCTACGCCGAGGAAGCTTCCAAGATGATGCTGATCATGATGCGGCGATAGGCGTGGCGGCATCCCCGCTCATCCTCTCCCATTCACTATGCACGGAGCCATGCTTGCTGGAGAAGTGCGTAACAAGATCGACCGCGTATGGGATGCGTTCTGGTCGGGCGGTATTTCCAATACCCTTGAGGTGATCGAACAGATCACCTACCTGCTGTTCCTTCGCAGACTCGACATGAATCAGCGTCGTGAGGAGAACAAGGTCCGCCGCAAGGTCGAGCAGGCGCTCGCCCTTGACGACGAACTCTTCGCATCCCTCCAGTCCCGCGCCTTTCGGGGCGAGTGCTGAAGCGATCTAAAGCGAGCAGCCCTCCTGCTATCCACGCTTGAGACTGCGCAGGTACTCGCGTAGGAACGGGATCGCAAAGTCCACGCGTCCCCGCGTTGGCGACGTGATGACGTGTTCGTCGATCAATCGCTGCCGGTAGATGTTCGCGCAGTCCATGCTTTCGCCCATGCGCTTTGCAATGTCGGATGTCGCGGACGGTCCGTCGTCAATAGCCATGGCTTCCAGATAGTCGACGGCACGTTCCGACAGTCGTTTGATCACGGGCGCACATACGCCTTCGCCAAGCTTGGCCCGTGCCTGTTCGATGCCATCGCGCACGTCTTCGACGGTGATGGCATCATCTGGTCCGTCATGCCTTCTCCGGGCATGACGCCACATGTGATACCCGACCAGTTGAATCATGTATGGGTATCCTCCGGTCGCATCGGTGGCGATATCTAGGGCTTCGTCGTCGATGTCGATCTTCGATCCTCGAATCGTGGAGGAGAACGCCGCCCGGACCTCCGTCAACGGCACGTCTCCAAGTTCTTTGATGGAAGCCCTGCGCAGAAATGTCAGCACCTTGGCATTCAACAGGTCGGAAATCAGCGATGGCAGACCGGCGAATACGAAGGCAACCTCGGCGTTCTCCCGCAGCATATGCTGGGCGGCCGTCGCCAATGCCGTCATGTCGTCGATCGAGGCGTCCTGCGTCTCATCAAGCGTGATGAGCAGTCCTTTTCCTTTGCCGAGTGAATGCAGTCTGGCTGACATGGCATCGCGCAACGTAGACGGCCTGAGCGCCGGCGCGATGCTGAACTCACCAAGGCTCGCGCCCATGATCGAGGGTTTGAAGGAGACTCCGGCGATTCTGCTCGGCTCGGGGGCTATCCGGGAGATGAGTCGATCGACCAATCCCTCGGATGCCGTCTCGTCGACAACCATCCAGCGATGCTTCGAGGCCATTTTGCCAAGTTCCGTGAGCATCACCGTCTTGCCGCTGCCGCGCGGTCCGGTGATAAGCATGAGCCGGTCGGGGGCGCCGGGGCCGTCGCCAAGTCCCTCATCGAAATCGTCGATGACCGATTCTCGCCCGATCAATACCGGAGGCATGACTCCGGCTGTCGGTTTGAACGGATTTGCCGGAAACGTCATAGAGGTCTCCCTTCTTTATATTCAGGGCGAATATTTTCCCATTATACCCAAAAATAGAACATATAGAAAATTAATAGAATAGTATGCAGTATCCAAACGATATGAGCGAGAATGTCTTGTATTGCAATGATACTGGCGATTTCTATGTAGAAATATAGAACAAATAGAACAAATAGAACATTGTGCCGAGTGCATCTCATCTCCGTGCCGCAATGCCCCGTTCGTCATCGATCGTAGGTAAACTGCCCCGTAACAACTCCAGCGAGGGAGTACAGCAATGGAGAACTTCGATTTCGTGCGCGACGTGTTTCCGGGTACGAACATCATCGACGACATGCTTGCGATTCTCGATAGCGTCAAGCGATCCGCGATTCCGCTGAGCAAGGCCGCGTGACCGTGTTCGGGCGT
>NZ_NEWD01000019.1 GCF_002234915.1 Bifidobacterium vansinderenii
GCTCACGGTATCGTAACCGTACAGCAGACCAGCCAGACCGGCGCTGATCGCCAGAATGACCACATATTTCATCGAGCCCTGCTTGACAGCGCTCGCCTGAGAAGTCTGAGACATTGTTCTTCCTTGATTTTTGTTTCACCCTTGTGACGGAAGCCCTGCACGGGACACCAACGAACCGGAGGACTCCGTCGGCCAATCGATCAGGAACGAACATGTTCGCCCAAGTTTGTTCCTATCTCGGTAGCTGATAGAAATGTTACCGCTCACAAAAAATCATGTCAAGCCGAATGCGCATCGTTCACATCCGTGGTTTACCATGCGTTTTCCGCAATTTTCCAAAAAACTGAGAGCGCTCACATAAATCAACCTTAAGTGAACATCTTTTATTGATTTTCTACTCATTAACGCACATATTTGTGCTATTTTGTGACTTCATGCTCAATGCTGAGCACGCCATGAAACTAATTACAAATAAAGAAAATCGATGACCGGCCATAACTTCGGGCGTGTCGCGCGTTACGAACACATGGAGGACACGAGTGAATATCGTGAATATATTGAATACGCGAATACAGGGAACCAACATCCCACATTCCGCCGGCGAATCATGCAAGATCACGGATCCTCGAAGCCAATCCTCCACCCGAAGGAGCGCGCAGAAGCCGGAACCGGATGTATCCTCGGCGATATCGTCATCCAGATGGGACTATCCCTGGTTTTGGAGGCCCCTATGGCACTTCGCAAATAGCTATCCGTCGATTCGGAGGTCCTTTGTTGAGTAGCGACAATGAGAAACGGCCGAAGATCGGTGATGCTGAGATAGTTTTTGCGGGAAAACTTGTTGAATGGCGATGTCTCAGCGGATTGTGTACTTCGGCAAGGACCTCCATATCGGTAGTCAGCTCCAAGCACGGAGCGGTAAGGGATGCACAACTCGCGGATAGGTTGAAAATGGGTCCTAGGGACTGGAACCACACGTTGGACTGAAGCAATTCAGATTTGATGATCGGAGGCGTGGTTGCCCATGTCTGAAGATTGCAGGCATCGCCACGACGATGAATTCAGGAGGATTGCGATGGCCGTGGGATTGTCCCGGACTATCGGGCCTTTGACCATCGGGGCGTAATGCATAGCGGAGGCGTTTTGGGTGGTCAAGGTGGCGTTCACCTCATCAGTCGGCCTATGGCCGACAGCTTCCCCTCAAGGGGAAGCCCGGCTACACCGGGATCGGGTGGAGGTGTTCCCGACGGCAATGCAAATTCTCGGCGGCAATGCAAATGGGGTGTGAATCCTCCCGAAGGAGGGTTCACACCCCATTGCTCAATCACGCGGAACCCCGATCACCGGGGTTCATCACACACGGATAACATGTGCGCCGCCAAGGTGCCAAGGGAAGGCGTGCGAAGGCACGTCGACCGAGGAGCAACGCCGACGACGCTCCATCACATCAGTGCTGGCCGTAGACGTTCTGGTAGCGGTCGTTGAGCTTGTCGATGTCGGCCTGGTCGATCTCGATGATGTCGCCGAGCTGCTTGGCGGCCCACATCGTGTGCGCCACCTCCTCGGTCATGGCCGCGGCCTTGACCGCACCCTCGGCGTCCTTACCGATCGTGAACGGACCGTGGTTCTGCATCAGCACGGCCGGGGACTTCGGGTACTTCTTCAGCGTCTCGACCACGCCCTTGCCGATGGCCTCGGAGCCGATCAGACGGAACGGGCCCACCGGCACCGGGCCGCCGAACTCGTCGCCCATCATCGTCAGGCCGCACGGGATGTTCTGGCCCGTGGCCGCCCACGCGGTCGCGTAGGTGGAGTGGGTGTGCACCACACCGTACACGTCCGGCATGTTGCGGTAGATGTACGCGTGGGAAGCGGTATCCGAGGAGGGGGCCTCGGTGCCGTCGACCACGTTGCCGTCAAGGTCCACCACGACCATCGAGTTCGGGGTCAGGTTCTCGTAGCGCACGCCCGACGGCTTGATCACGAACAGGTCGGCGGTGTGCAGACGCTGCGACACGTTGCCGGCGGTCCACACGACCAGGTTCCACTTGATCAGCTGCTGGTGCAGGTTGGACACCACCTCGCGCACCTGCTTGACCTCGGCACGCACCTCGGGACCATAATCAGCCAAAGTAGCCATCTCTCAAATTCCTTTCGATTAATTTCAAAAATTGGTTGCTTGCTTTTGTTCGCCGTTACTTGCTTTCGAGATCGATGTTGCGCACGGCGCTCTTCTCGATCGCCAGACCGGCCTGGAAGCGGGCGAAGAAGTTCTCGAAGCCTTCCACGTCCTTGGGATCCGGGGTCTCGGTGGTGGACTGGGCGTCCTTGAAGACGCGCTGATCGAGGTAGTCGGCCAGCGGCCACGGGGTGTGCCACAGGTAGTCGGCGAGCACGGCCATACCCCAGGCGCCACCTTCGGCGGCGGTGGACATGACCTTGATCGGGGTGTTGAACGCGGCGGCGAGGATCTTCTGAGCCACCTTCGGGGTGGTGAAGATGCCGCCGTGGCCCACGAGGGAGTCGATCTTGACTTCCTCGTCCTTGGTCATGACGTCCATGCCGATCTTGACGGGGCTGAAGGCGCTGAACAGCTGGGCACGCATGAAGTTGGCGAGGTTCATGTGGGCCTCGGGGCTGCGGGCGAACAGCGGGCGGCCCTCTTCGAGGCCGGCCAGGAACTCGCCGGAGCGGAACGGGTAGTTGAGCAGACCGCCGGCGTTGGCGTCGGCCTGATCGCTGATGGCCAGACGGAACAGGGTGCCGTAGAGGGCGCCGGTGTTGACCGGCTGGTCGATGGCCTTGGCGAATTCGCCGAACAGGCCCACCCAGGCGTTGAGGTCGGAGGTGAAGTTGTTGGCGTGGCTCATGCCCGCGAGGTCGCCGGCCGGGGTGGTGACGAGGTCGACTTCGGGGTGCAGACGGGCGAGCTTCTTCTCAAGCACGACCATAGCGAAGATGGAGGTACCGGCGGAGACGTTGCCGGTGCGCACGCGCACGGAGTTGGTGGCGACCATGCCGGTGCCGGCGTCGCCTTCTGGCGGGGCGAGCACGATGCCCGGCTGCAGATCGCCGGACGGGTCGAGCAGCTTGGCGCCTTCGGCGGTCAGTTCACCGGCCGGGGTGCCGGCGACGAGCGGTTCGGGCAGCAGGTCCTCGATCTTCCAGGGCTGGGCCGCGACCTCGGGCAGTGCGGAGAACTTGGCGAGCAGGTCCTTCTCCCAGGTGTGGGTCTTCGGGTCGATGGGGAACATGCCGGAGGCGTCACCCACGCCGATAACCTTCTTGCCGGTGAGCTTCCAGTGCACGTAGCCGGCGAGGGTGGTGAAGTAGGCGACCTTGCCCACGTGCTCTTCCTTGTTGAGCACAGCCTGGTACAGATGCGCGATGCTCCAGCGCTCGGGGATGTTGTACTGGAACAGGTCGGAGAGCTTGAGATGGGCCTCGTGGGTGTTGGTGTTCTGCCAGGTGCGGAACGGCACGAGCAGTTCGCCGTTCTTGTCGAAGGCGAGGTAGCCGTGCATCATGGCGGAGAAGCCGATGTGACCGATGCGGGTGAGCTTCACACCGTAGGCCTGGTTCACATCCCACGCCATGGCGCCGTATGCGCTCTGCAGACCCTTCCAGATCTCCTCCTGGGAGTAGCTCCACAGGCCATCCTCGAGGTGGCTGGCCCACTGGTAGTCGCCGGAGGCGATGGTCTTGTAGTTGTCATCGATCAGCACCGCCTTGATGCGGGTGGAACCGAACTCGATGCCCAGCGAGGTCTTGCCGGCCCGAATCTTTTCTACGATCGTGGAGATGTCGGTCTCGGATACATCGCTCATTCGTGTACTCCTTATGGTCGATCTTGGTGACGGTTCACGCCGTCGATGGTTACCAACGCCGTCGTTGCGCCGTAAAGCTGCGCAGGGTCCGGGACGGATCCGTGGCCCTGGGTATGTGGCCCTCTGCATGTGAACGCTCACATAACTAGTTTCAGTGTAGCGCGACGCGTACCCGCCACGCAAGCTGAGCGAGGGGAAATTTAGGGATAATTTTTCCCGTGTTCCACTGGGGCGTCACAAAGGCTCCACGAGGGCCCACGGAGGCCGCGCGGTTCACAAATCGAAGATACCGAAATCAAAACGTTGAAAAATGGCCGTTCGATTTTCGGTACTTTCGATTTGTGCGACGCCACCGGGAGACACCCCCCACACATCCGCCTTAGAAAACGCACATTCATCCTCGAAGGTCCGGAGATCCCCGCCGGCACGCATGACGCGCACCGGCCATCATGGCATACCGGAGTCCTGCGACCTATGTCCCCCAGAGCCGTATAGGCCATGGGAATTCGCTCAGCGAGCCGCGGGAGCCGCGGTGGATTCACGCACCACGAGCGGCGCGCCGATCACGCCAACACCGTGGCGCAGCGGCAGATCCACGGGGTTGCCGCCGCCCATCAGCGAGAACACAGTGCTCATGGCGGCCACGCCCAGGTTCGAGAAGTCCGGTGAGATGGTGGTCAGCGGAGGAATGGCGTTGTCCACGCCGGGCATGTCGTCAAAGCCGACCAGGCTCACGTCGCGCGGCACGTAGAAGCCACGGTCGTAGAGCGCGCGCCGCACACCGAGCGCCTGCATGTCGTTGGCGGCCACGATGGCGGTGGGCATGTCGGCCTTGGGGTCGGCGAGCGCGTCAAGGTATGAGCCCATGCGCTGGTATGCGTCCTCGCCAGACCAGCTGCCGACCTCGATCACGTCGGACTTGATTCCGGCAGCCGCAGATTCGTGTTCCCATGCGATGCGGCGGGTGGCGGCATCTCGCCAGTCTCCCGGGCCGGCGAGGTAGAGCGCGCTGGCGTGACCGAGCGATGCCAGGTGCTTGGCGATGGTGCGCATAGCCCCCCACTGGTCGATGCCGAGGCATGCGATGCCGGGGTCCTTGGAGGTCACGGACTCGATGTCGGTTTCGCCGTGGGACGAGGTGAGCAGCACACGCGGCACCTTGATGCGCGCGCCGAGCGCGGCCTGCACCATGGGCTCGGTGGGGGCCACGAACACGAAGGCCTCCACGCCCTGTTCGAGGCACGCGTTGGCCACCTGCTCGAAGGCCTCCTGCGTGTACTCGTGGTCGTTGAGGATGGAGCTGGACACGTACAGGTCGTGCTTGCGGGCCATACCCTCGATGGAGGAGATGGTGGAGAGCGGGCCGAAGTAGCTGACGCCGCCTGCGATCAGCGCAATGGTCTTGGTGCGCTGCGTTGCGAGCGCGCGTGCGGCGCTCGAGGGACGGTATCCCATTCGGTCGATGGCCGCCTGGACCTTGGCTCGGGTGGCGGGAGACACGTTCGGGGAATGGTTGATCACACGGGATACCGTCTGATGGGACACTCCGGCCGCCTTGGCGACCTCGAAGATGGAAACGCGCTTGCCTGCCATGCTTACAACACCTCACTATCACGACAGCAAATGGTCAATGGCCGCTTCGGCGCACAAGCACGAAGCACCCAGAATGGTCGGTCAGTTAGGGACACCATGCGAATACACGTGAACAGTGAGCGTTCACAGCCTCTTCGACATAGTACCCGACGTCCGTGTCTCGCACATCATCGACATACCATGCGCATGCCCCACGCCCTATGCCCCCACACGACACGCGGAATCGGGGCACGCGCCAGCACGCACGGCGACTGCACGCGCACCGGTCAGAAGTCCCAGTCCTCGTCGTCGGTGTCCTCGGCCTTGCCCATCACGTACGACGAGCCGGAGCCGGAGAAGAAGTCGTGGTTCTCGTCGGCGTTCGGCGAGAGCGATGCGATGATCGCCGGGTTCACGTCGCACGCTTCGGCGGGGAACAGCGCCGGGTAGCCGAGGTTCATGAGCGCCTTGTTGCCGTTGTAGCGCAGGAACTTTTCCACGTCGTCCACGAGTCCGACGCCGGCGTACAGGGATTCGGTGTAGTCCACCTCGTTGTCGTACAGCTCGTTGAGCAGTTCGTACGTGTATTCGCGCAGCTCCTCGCGCTTGGCTTCGCTTACGCGTTCGAGTCCGCGCTGGTACTTGTAGCCGATGTAGTAGCCGTGCACGGCCTCGTCGCGGATGATCAGGCGGATCACGTCGGCGGTGTTGGTGAGTTTGGCGTGGCTGGAGAAGTACATCGGCAGGTAGAAGCCGGAGTAGAAGAGGAATGATTCGAGCAGGGTGGAGGCGACCTTGCGCTTGAGGGGACTGTCGCCCTCGTAGTAGTCGAGTACGATTTGCGCCTTCTTCTGCAGGTATTCGTTGTCCTCGCTCCACGCGAACGCCTGGTCGATCTGTTCGCTCGAGCAGAGCGTGGAGAAGATGCTGGAGTACGACTTGGCGTGCACGGATTCCATGAACGCGATGTTGGTGTACACGGCCTCCTCGTGCGGGGTGAGCGCGTCGGGGATGAGGGAGACGGCGCCCACGGTGCCTTGGATGGTGTCGAGCAGGGTCAGGCCGGTGAACACGCGCATGGTGAGCGTGTGCTCCTCCTCGCTCATGGACTGCCAGCTGGGGATGTCGTTGGAGACGGGGACCTTTTCGGGCAGCCAGAAGTTGCCGGTGAGGCGGTCCCACACCTCGAGGTCCTTGTCATCCTCGAGACGGTTCCAGTTGATCGCGCTGACTCGGTCGATGAGCTTGAGCGGCTTGCGGGGTACGGAGATCGGTGCCATTATCAGTCCTCCTTGTTGTCCGTCGGGGCAGCGGTGCGGTCGGCGAATTCCTCGGGTGCGGTGAGGCGCAGAATCGCGCGGTAGATCATGGGTGACATAGTGGATTCCTTTGTGTGTGGTGTGTGATGGATTGACAACGAACAAGTGGAGCCGATTGGGATATTCGATGGGTGCGGGGCGGATCCCTCCCTCAGTCGCGCTGCCGCGCGCCAGCTCCCTCCCAAGGAGGGAGCACCCCGGACTCCGACCTCGTCCCGAAGCCCAAGCCCCCGATTCCCGGACCGAAGGAGCGTCCAAGTCTCCCGCCCAAAGAACCTCCAGCTCCCGTAGCCCCCGACCGAAAGCCCTCAAGCCTCCCGAAATCCCGAACCGAAGGACCCCAAACTTCCCCGATAACCTGACCGAAGGCCCCCAAGCCTCTTGGAACTCCCGACCGAAGGACCTCAACTCCCCCGGATTCCGGACCGAAGGCCCCGAAACTCCCCCGATAACCTGACCGAAGGACCCCAAACTTCCCGGGATTCTGGGCCTGAGACCCTCCTGCGCCCTCTGACGCGCGCGGCGTCAAGGCGCGGCAGGCGAAGGCGTATATCAATACGTCGAGCCTGCCGCAACGCCGACGACGCGCCGTCAGAGGGTGCAGGAGACGCAGCCGGCGACTTCGGTGCCAGACAGCGCCTGCTGTCGGATGCGGATGTAGTAGAGGGTTTTGATGCCTTTGCGCCAGGCGTAGATCTGGGCCTTGTTGACGTCGCGGGTGGTGGCGGTGTCGGGGAAGAAGAGGGTGAGGGAAAGGCCCTGGTCCACGTGGGGGGTGGCGGCGGCATAGGTGTCGATGATGGCTTTCCAGCCGGTGTCGTAGGCGTCGCGGAACAGCGGGAGGTTGTCGTTGGTCATGTAGGGCGCGGGATAGTAGACGCGGCCGAGCTTGCCTTCCTTGCGGATTTCGATTGGGGAGACGATGGGGTGGATGGATGAGGTGCTGTGGTTGATGTAGGAGATGGATCCGGTGGGTGGGACGGCTTGCAGGTTCTGGTTGTAGATGCCGTCGGCGAGGATGGCGTCGCGCAGCACTGCCCAGTCGCTGGCGGTCGGCACGGTGATGCCGTAGTGGTCGAACAGGGAGCGCACGCGGTCGGTCTTCGGCCCGGGGGTGTAGCGTCCGTCGGCGTATTCGCCCTGTTCGGTGTATTTGTCGAAGTAGTTGCCTTGGCCGGCCGGCTTGGCGTAGGCGGATCGTTCGAATCCGACGAATGCGTGGCCGCGTTCCACGGCGAGCGCGTGGGAGGCGCGGTAGGCGTGGTAGGCGACGGTCATGAAGTACGTGTCGGTGAAGTCGAGGGCTTCGTCGCTGCCGTATTCGATGCCTTCGCGGGCGAGGAAGCCGTGGAGGTTCATCTGGCCGAGGCCGATGGCGTGGCCTTCTTCGTTGGCGCGGCGAATGGAGGGCACGGAGTTGATGCTGGTGTGTTCGGCGACGGCGGTGAGGGCGCGCACGGCGGTTTCCACGGTTGTGGTGAGGCCGCCGTCCATGGCCTTGGCGATGTTGAGCGAGCCGAGGTTGCAGGAGATGTCGCGGCCGACGTGTGCGTAGCTGAGGTCGTCGTTGTAGGTGCTCGGCTCCTGCACTTGCAGGATTTCGGAGCACAGGTTCGACATGGTGACGCGGCCGTCGATCGGGTTGGCGCGGTTGACGGTGTCTTCGAACACGATGTACGGGTAGCCGGATTCGAATTGGAGTTCGGCGAGGGTGGTGAAGAATTTTCTGGCGTCGATGTAGGTCTTGCGGATGCGGTCGTCGGCCACGAGTTTGTCGTAGTTTTCGCTGATCGGTACGTCGGCGAACGGTTTGCCGGTGACGCGTTCCACGTCGTAGGGGCTGAACAGCGCCATTTTTTCCTTGCGCTTGGCGAGTTCGAATGTGATGTCGGGCACGACGACGCCTAGGGCGAGGGATTTGATGCGGATTTTTTCGTCGGCGTTTTCGCGCTTGGTGTCGAGGAAGCGCAGGATGTCGGGGTGGTGGGCGCTGAGGTATACGGCGCCCGCGCCCTGTCTGGCGCCGAGCTGGTTGGCGTAGGAGAAGCTGTCTTCGAGGAGCTTCATGACGGGGACCACGCCGCTGGACTGGTTTTCGATGTGCTTGATCGGCGCGCCGAGTTCGCGCAGGTTGCTGAGCAGCAGGGCCACGCCGCCACCGCGCTTGCTGAGCTGTAGGGCCGCGTTGATGCCGCGGGAGATCGATTCCATGTTGTCTTCGATGCGCACCAGGAAGCAGCTGACGGGTTCGCCGCGCTGTGCCTTGCCGAGGTTGAGGAACGTGGGCGTGGCCGGCTGGAATCGGCCGGAGAGCATTTCGTCGAGGTATGAGGTCGCTGCGTTCTCGTCGCCGGCGGCGAGGCTCAGGGCCACGGCGGCGCAGCGCTGCGGGAAGTCTTCGAGGTATTCCTTGCCGTCGAACGATTTCAGGGCGTAGGAGCGGAAGAATTTGAACGCGCCGAGGAACGTGCTGAACTCGTATTCGGTGGCGGCCGCTCGATCGTAGAACGCGTCGAGGAATTCGGGCGTGTAGCGGTCGAATACGTCGGCGTCGTAGTAGTCGTTGGCGATGAGGTATTCGATGCGTTCGCGCGTGGAGGCGAACCGGCGGCTGTGCGGTTCGATTTCGGTGGTCACGTACGCGCGTTCGGCTTCCTTGTCCTTGTCGAACTGGATGCGACCGTCGGCGTCGTAGAGGTTGAGCTGCGCGTTGAGCGCGTGGTAGTCGGTGGCGGGATCGTAGGTGGTCATGGTTGTGCGGTCCTTGTTGCGGTTGTGGTCCTGGGGTTGCGGGCTGCGGGTTATGCGTTGGCGCCGGCGAAGAATCGGGCGAGTCCTTCGCGGGTTTTGTCCACGTCTTCGGCCGTGCCCATGAGTTCGAAGGTGAAGAGCAGCGGCACCTGGCATTTGGCGGACACAATGCGCCCGGCGGCAGCGTAGGCTTCGCCGAAGTTGGTGTTGCCGGAGGCGATGACGCCGCGGATCCAGCTGCGGTTGTCGGGATCGTTGAGGAATCGTTTGACTTGGATCGGCACGGCCTTGCGCGCGTCTCCCCCGCCGTAGGTGGGCACGATCAGCACGTATGGCTCACGCACGGCGAGTGCCGGCTCGTTGGCCCGCAGCGGTATGCGGTAGGCGTTGATGCCGAGGTCGTCGAGTCGGCAGTTTTTCACGAATCGTGTGGTGTTGCCTGATGCGGACGAGAAGTAGACGACTGCTCCGATGGAGTCCGCTGCGCCGGCGGGTTCGGTTGCGCCGGCGACATCAGCGGCACCGGCCGCGACGTTCATGCGCGGACCACCGCCTGCTTCGCGTAGGCGCGGATCAGGTCGGGGCGGTAGCCGCTCCACGAGTCGGTGGGGGTGATTACGACGGGCGCCTGACGGAAGCCGGCCGCGTGCAGCTGTTCAAGCGTGGACGGGTTCTTGCTCAGATCCACGGTCTCGTACGTCAGGCCAAGCTTGTCGAACTGGCGCTTGGTGGCGTCGCACTGTGGGCAATGCGGTTTGGTGAACACCGTGATGGGCATGGATTCCTCCGTCGGTCTGGACTGCGTTTCGTTATTGCGTTCCCCAAGACTACATCACCAGCCGACCGCAAAAACCACTACATCTAGTCACCAAATCAGCGTGTCGCCACTAGATATAGAGTGCGCAAAATCGCGTCATCACTAGGCGGGTCACCATGCCGCATCATTGCGACGGCGTTCGCCAGCGACGGAATCGTGACATATCCCACAACGAGGCACAGCTCACATTCGCAGGAATGCAGTACCGTGGGCCGGCGGTCTTCCGCAATGTCACCTCTTCCGTCATCCTTCGGCTGCCACCTTCCCCTCAATGACCCCATGAGGCGATATGCCGCCTTCCCCTTGAGGGGAAGGTGTCGGCGAAGCCGACGGATGAGGTGACACCTGCCCCGACCGCGCACAGGACGCTGCCGATCCTCTCCGCCCCATCATCCCGCCCATACTCCGAAACATACGGCACCTAGTACGGGAACTGTGGCAGTATTGACGGGTTACCAATCGAGGGGAGCAACATGCCTGGCTTGCTGAGTGCCATGGAGGGTTTCTGCGTCATCGGCATCGTGATCGCCGTGGGTTATGCGGCCGCACGCATGCGTATCGGCGGACCGCAGGCGCAGATGGTGTTGAACCGTTTCAGCTTTTTCGTGTCCAGTCCGTGTCTGATGTTCGCGATCCTGTCGAAGGAGCCGATTTTCGAGATCTTTCATTCGTCGATCATCGTCGCGTTCTTCTCGGCGGCCATCGTGGGTGTGGTCTTCATCGTGCTCAACCGTCTGTTCTTTCATCTCAAGGCGGCGGACGCCACGATCGGCGCACTGAATTCGCTGTATCTGAATTCGAACAACATCGGTCTGCCGATCGCCACGTACATTCTTGGGAATCCGGCGCTGGTGGCGCCGATTCTGGTCATGCAGCAGGCCGTGTTCACGCCGGTCGGTCTGACGGTGCTCGACGTGACGACCAAGGGCAAGGTGTCGTTGAAGGAGATCGCCAAACAGCCGCTGCATCAGCCGCTGCTGATCGGCTCGCTGCTGGGCATAGCGTTGTCGGCCGTGCATGCGAAGACCGGCTGGTTCCTGCCGAACTATCTGTTCGACCCGATCGACATGATCGGTGATTCCGCGGTGCCGATGATCCTGATGGCGTTCGGCATGTCGCTGCACGGCACGAAGCCGCTGCAGCAGAAGGGCGACCGTCCGGCGATCTTCACCGTGGCGATTCTGAAGAACATCGTGATGCCGATCATCGCGTTCCTGCTCGCCTATTTCGTGATGGGCTTCCGCGGCGCCACGCTGTACGCGTGCGTGGTGCTCGCCGCGCTGCCGACCGGTCAGAACGTGTACAACTATGCGGCCCGGTACAACGTGGGTCTTACGTTCGCACGCGACGGCATCCTGCTGTCCACGATGACCAGCCCGATCTTCATCGCCATCATCGCCGCGATCCTCAGTTAGGCTGGACGGTGTTCAGGAGACATTTCGGGGAGCGTTTTCTGATGCCGCGGCGTCTTTGGCGTTTGGCGTTCCCTCTGCTCCGAGACGTTTTTAGGGGGTTGCGCCCTCCCTCTGTCATGGCTGCGCCATGACATCTCCCTCCCAAGGAGGGAGAACATGGATAAAGAGCTTGTGCTCCCTCCTAGGGTGGGAGCTGTCGGCACGGCCGACTGAGGGAGGGATCAGACTTCACTCACCACGCATTATTCGTCTAAAACCAGTTCCAGCCGGCCCGCATGCACCCGCACGTCGGCGAGCGAGCCGATGGTGAGATGGTCGCTGGCCTCCGGCACGACGGTGCGCGCGTGCGCCCTCACCGTCACCGCCCGTGTTCCCGCGGCAAGGGCCGATGCGAGACCGGTCGGCGAATCCTCGAACGCCAGGCACTCCCCCGGCAGCGCTTCCGCCAGCAAGGCTCCACGCTCGTACGGTTCGGGGTCGGGCTTGTCGCGCACGTCGTCGTCCCCGGTCACGCAGCCGACGAACGCACCTGCCGGGGCGGCCTCGACCACGCGGTCGGCCAGCGCATGCGGAGACCCGGTGACCAGCACCGAGGGTACGCCGGCGTCCCGCAGTGCGGTCAGCAGCTCCACGGCTCCCGGCACCCATGGCACGTTATCCCCATACTTGCGCACAACGCTGTTGACAAGTTCGCGGATAATCGCATCGTCCGGCAATGTCACGCCGGCCTCGCGCAGCACTCGCGCGCAGGTGGTCAGCGACGCGCCGGCCAGAGGGTCGGCCACGGAATCGGTCCATGTGCCGCCGTGCGCGATCACGCATTCACGCTCTGCAGCCGTCCACAGCGGGTCGGAGTCCACCAACGTGCCATCGAGATCCCATAGCACCGCCTTGGGCAGCGGCCTCACGATCACGGTCATGACTCACCGCTCGCATTCGGCGGCGATGCGCTTGAGACGCTCCTCGAACCGCGGCCAGTCGGATTTCATGGCGGTGAGCAGCTTGAGCGAGCCGACCTTGCTGAACGGCACCCACGCGATCTCCAAGCTTTCGTCGTCGTTCGCACGAGGCTCCACCGCATGCCCGGGCTTTTCGAACGCGAACACCGTGGTGTAGCTCCACGGGCCATGATCCTCCACATAGGAGCCGACCACGGCGATGTCCTCGGGATGAATATTCGCCTCCTCGAAGCTTTCGCGCAGCGCACCCTCGAGCGGGCTTTCGCCGTCTGCCGTGGCGCCGCCGGGAATGCCCCACGTGCCGCCCTCGGCGCTCCACAGCGCGCGATGCTGCATGAGCACGTCGGTGATCTCGCCGGTCTCGGCGTCGCGGCGGCACAGCAGCACGCCGGAGGCGCCGTTCAATCCCCAGTGCTTGCGGCCGCACGCGCAGTCGATGAACCCGTCGCCGGGCTGGTTCACGTTGTCTCGCGGAGCCTTGGGGTCCACGGCCTTGCCACTGCCGTAGCCGGTGCCCTGCTGCTCGTCGCGGTCGAGGTTCCACAGGTCGGTCCAGCTGATGCCCAGCTCCTCCACCAGCTGACGGGTGAGCGGCAGGCTCAGGCCGATGATGCCGCTCGGGTCGCCCTGGATGCCGTCGATGAACGCGCCACCGAAGCCGTCGAGCGTGAACGATCCGGCCACCTCGAGCGGCTCGCCGGTGGCGATGTAGCGTTCGATATCCTCGTCGGAGTAGTTGGCGAACGTCACTTCGGCATGGCTGGCGCGGCTGATCATGGAACCGGTGGCGGCGTCGATCACGCAGTGGCCGGTCCACAGCGTACCGGTGCGGCCGCGCATGAGCGCCAGTCGTTCGCGCGCATGCGCCACGGTGTGCGGCTTGCCGTACGGCACGCCGTCGAGCTCGAACATGGAATCGCAGCCGATGATCAGCGGGCCGACGGCACGGTTGGCCATGCCCTCCTCGGCGTCGATCGCGTCATGGATCGGCGTGACGGACGCGATGCTGCCCACGCCGTCGGTCAGCGGACGGGAGACGTGCTCCTCGCCCACTGCGGCCACCGCGGCCGCGGAGATGGCGATGTAGTCGCGGTACACGGCCGCGGCCTTGGCGCGCGCCAACAGCGGCACACGCTCCTCCGTGGTCATGGAGTCCGGGTCGATGCCCTGCTGCGCGGCCGTGTTCACGATCACCGCCGCCTCGTCCACGTGGGACACGCGAATCGTCGGACGAATGCCCGCATGGAACAATACGTCACGTCGCGCCTTGGATTGGGACGCGAGAATCACCGGAATCGACAACAGACACCAACTTTCCTGAAGAATACGGGGAGCCCCGACCGGCATGCCGATCAAGGGCTCAAAGACAAGATCGAAAGACCCGAACCGTGTGCGCGGCCGCGGTCTACAACTCCACCGGACCGAACTGCACGCCCCTGCGATCGATCGCCGGGTGCAGCATGCGCCAATGTCCGCCGGCCAGGAACTGATCGTGGATCAGCTCGGTGATCGCATCGGTGGCGTCGCCCTCATGCAGGGCGAGCACGCAGGGGCCTGCACCGGAGATCGTCGAAGCGTAGCCGTGCGCGCGCAGGAAGGTCATGAGCTCCCATGAGCCAGGCATGAGCGAGCTGCGGTAATGCTGGTGGAGCGTGTCGCCGGTGGCGCTGAACAGCAGCGAGTTCGTGTCACGACCGGAGGCGCCGCTCATGGCCGCGGGCAGCAGGGCCACACGCGACACGTTGAATAGGGCGTCGGCGCGCGGCACCTCATACGGCAGGGCCTTGCGCGCCTCCTCGGTGGACAGCTTGAAGTCCGGCACGAACACCCATGCGTTGATGTTCTCCCCCACCGGGTAGTTCACGGTATGGTAGCCGCCCTTGAACGCTTCGGCGGAATCGGGGAAGATCGCGCGGTCGGCCTCCACGGGCACCACGTTCGACGGCTTGGCGTTCGGGGCGTCCACCAGCGGCACCTCGGTCTTGGGCTCGAAGTCCCAGGACACGGTCATGCCGCCGTACACGGCCGGCGCCACGTTGTCGGGATGGCCTTCGATGTGCGCAGCAAGGTCGAAGATGAAGTCGCGCTCCTCGTCGCCGTAGCCGGCGAACGCCACGGCCGCGGACACGCCCGCCACGATCGCCTCGGCGGACGAGCCCATGCCACGCTCCTGCGGGATGCGGTTGTTCGCCACGAGTTTCACGCCGGCCTGCGGTAGGCCGAGCTCGTCGAGCGTGCGACGGAACGTGCGCATCACCAGATGCGATTCGTCGCGCGGCAGCGTGTTCTCCCCCTCGCCGTGGATCTCGATCGACGATTCCAAGGACGGCGACAGCGTGAACGTCAGCTCGTCACGCACGTCCAACGCCAGACCCACGGCATCGAAACCGGGGCCTAGATTGGCACTGGTGGCGGGGACCGTTACGCGCACGGCATCGGCGGCGAACTTCATAATGCTCCTTACAGACCTTGTTGGATCTTGCTATACGATCGGTCAGTCCATCACGCGAAGGATGGTGGCCTCGCCGGAGACGAAGTCGAGTTCGGTCACGGCGTCCACGGCCTCGCGCAGCGTCACCTCGTCGCACAGGTGGGTGACCAGACGCAGCTGCTGCAGCTCGCCGCTGTATCCCGGCTCGTGCAGGGTGGGCTTGAGATCCTGGTTCACGCCGTTGATCGACAGGCCGCGCTTGGCGAACTCCTCGGCGATGGCGGCCAGCGTGCCCGGCTTGTCGTGGATCACGAAGCGCACGGCGAACGCGGAACGGGAGGCGTTGAGCGGGGCCTTGGGCAGGTTGGCGTACATGGGGATGACCGGGCCGGTGCAGCCGTGGGTGATGTGGCGGGCCTCGGTGACCACGTCGCCCACCACGGCGGAAGCGGTGGGGTCGCCGCCGGCGCCACGACCGTAGAACATGAGATCGTCGGCGGCCTCGGCCTTGACGAACACGGCGTTGAAGCTGCCACGCACGCTGGCCAGCGGATGCTCGTTCGGGATCAGCGCCGGGTAGACGCGGGCGGAGATGCCGGCCTCGGTGTTCTCGCACACGGCCAGCAGCTTGATGACCTTGTTCTCGGCGGTGGCCGCGGCGATGTCGTCGGCGGTGATCTTGGTGATGCCCTCCACGTTCACGTCGTCGATGCGCACGTCGGTGTGGAAAGCGAGGGAGGCCATGATGGCGGCCTTGTTGGCGGCGTCCTCGCCCTCGACGTCGCCGGTCGGGTCGGCCTCCGCGTAGCCCTTGGCCTGAGCGTCCTTGAGCGCCACGTCGAAGTCGAGACCCTTGGTGGTCATCTCGTCGAGAATGTAGTTGGTGGTGCCGTTGACGATGCCCATGATGCTGGTGATCTTGTCGCCGACCATGGATTCGCGCAGCGGGCGGACGATCGGGATGGCGCCGGCCACGGCGGCCTCGAAGTAGAAGTCCACGCCCTTGGCCTCGGCCGCGGCGTAGATCTCCGGGCCGTACTTGGCGATGAGAGCCTTGTTGGCGGTGACCACGGAGGCACCGGATTCGATGGCCTTCATCACGAAGGTGTGCGCGGCGGTCGTGCCGCCGATGAGTTCGATAACGATGTCGGCCTTGGTGCACAGGTCGGCGGTGTCGGTGGTGAGCAGGGACTTGTCGATCCACGGCACGTTCACCTCGTCCGGGTCGAGGCAGGCGACGCCCACGAGCTCGAGCGGGCGGCCGATGCGCTGGGCGAGCTCTTCGTTCTGTTCGACGATCAGACGGGCGGTGGCCGAACCGACCGTGCCGGCGCCCAGCAGCGCCACGCGAATCGGGTTTGCAGTGCTTTCCGCAGTGTGTGCCATTTGTATTGTCCTTCCCAACACGGGCGTTGACCGCCGCTTGCAACAGATACAACCTACATAATCCTAAAGGTGCAAAGCGACAGACGCCCTCCCTTGGATGAGGGAGGGCGCGGCGAAAGTCAGTCCTGAGTCAGTCCCAGGTCAGTCCTGATCGAGCTCCAGCAGGTCGTCGACGGTCTGGCGGCGGATCATCACGCTTGCGCCGGACTCGCCCACGCCCACCACGGCGGGGATGAGCGCCTGGTTGTAGTTGCTGGCCATCGTACGGCCGTACGCGCCGGTCACCGGCACGGCGAGGATGTCGCCGCGATGCGTGTCGGCGGGGAGCCTCACCTCGTGCACCACGATGTCGCCGGACTCGCAGTGCATACCCACCACGCGTGCCAGCATGGTCTCGGCGGAACCCGTACGGTTGGCCAGACGGGCCGTGTAGTCGGCGCCGTACAGGGCCGGACGGATGTTGTCGCTCATGCCACCGTCCACGGACACGTACACGCGTTCGTGGATCGGATTGCCGGCGGAATCCTTGGCATCGGCGAGCCTCACGGGCTTCACGGTGCCCACGCGGTACAGGGTCACGCCGGCCGGGGCCACGATCCAACGGCCGGGCTCGAAGCTGATCGACGGGGCAGGCATGCCGAGCGCACGGTTGACGGCCACGACGGCGTCGGCCAGACGCTTGAGCTCCACGCGCACGTCCATGGAATCCTCGCCGTCGGTGTAGGCCACGGAGTAGCCGCCGCCGAGATCGACCTCGGGCAGCGTGTACGCGTCAGTGGCGTAGAAGGTCTTGCGCAGCAGCATCATGCGCTTGGCGGCCTGGATGAACGCGTCGGCGTCGTGGATGTTGGAGCCGATGTGCGAGTGGATGCCCACAAGCTCCAGATCCTCGGAGTGCGCAAGGATGTCCTTGAGCACGGCGAGCGCGGGGCCGTCGGCCACGGTGGTCATGGCGGCGGCGAGCGCCTTGTCGGCGTCGGAGACCTCTTCGTGGCTCAGATCGTACGGGTATTTGACGTCGTAGCGCAGTTCGCGTTCCGGCTTGCCGGTCTTGTCGGCGGCGTTCGCGGCGTTGGACAGGCGGGCGTTCGTAGCCGCCGGGGTCACGTCGCCCAGATCGTCGAGCACGCCGAGCGCCGACGTGTCCGCCCCGGCGGGCAGCAGCGGCACGCCGAATTTCTGGTCCTCGTGCGCGGTGGAGATGTATTCGTGGCCGCCGGCGTGGATGCCGGACGTGACGCGCAGCATCACCTTGGCGCGCTTGCCGAGGCGATGCGCGATCTCGGCGATGCGCGCAGGCTCGTCGGCCGAGTCGATAACGATCTTGGCGAAGCCGTTCTCCACGGCCAGTTCGATTTCGGCGTTGGACTTGTTGTTGCCGTGCAGTACGAGGCGACGGCCGGGGGCGCCGGCGGCGAGCGCGATGCGCATCTCGCCCATGGTGCAGGTGTCGACGAGCATGCCGGCGTCGATGACTTCGCGCACCACTCGCTTGGAGAGGAACGCCTTGCCGGCGAAGCTCACGTGCGTGGTGGAGTTGTTGAACGCGTCGGCGGCGGCGCGCACGAAGTAGCGGGCGCGGGCGGCGACTTCGTCGGTGTCGATGAGGTAGAGCGGCGAGCCGAATTCGCTGAGCAGGGATTCGGCGGTGCGTCCGTGGAATTCGATGGCCCCGTCATCGTTGATCGTGGTGGCCGTCGGCCAGATCGGCGTGATGCCCTTGCCGAGTTCGTAGTCCTGTTCCGCGGTCTTCTCGCTCATCGTCGCTCCATTCGTAAACGCGTGAATGCACAATACCGTTCACATTGTGCCAGAAGTCGCGAAACTCGTACGCCCATCGTCCATGATCGGAGAGCGTACATATGCTCTGGCTCCCCTCTCTGAGGGGAGCTGTCGGCGCAGCCGACTGAGGGGAGAATCCGGCCATGCAGCTTTTCGGCACGGCTCCCCTCAGTCCGCCATACGGCGGACAGCTCCCCTCAGAGAGGGGAGCCGGAATATGAGCGCCCTTCAAAATTGAGCGACGCCGAATGGCGTCACATCTTTTCGGGAGCAGTGACGCCGAGGAGGTCGAGGCCGTTGGCGATGACCTGCTTGGCGGCATCGTTGAGGCGCAGTCGGGCGGCGGCGCGGGCCGGCTCCGGGTTCTTGGCGATCTCGAGGGCGGCGCGCTCGGCCTCGGGCAGACGCTGTTCGGCGTCGGTCAGGGCCATCGGGGCCACGCGCTCGGCGGCATACCACTTGTGGTAGCGGCCGGCCAGATCCTCGAGGTAGTGGGCCACGCGGTGCGGCGCACGACCGTCGCCCGCGGTGGCGACCATGCTCGGGTACTGGGCGAGCGCGGCGATCAGATCGCCATCGGCCTCGGTGTCGAGCAGGGCCAGATCAGCACCGTCCACGGTCACGCCGGCGGCGGCCGCGTTACGGTCCACGTTGCAGCTGCGGGCGTGCGCGTACTGCACGTAGTACACCGGGTTCTCGTTGGTGTGGCTGGCGAGCAGGTCGAGGTCGATGTCCACGCTCTGGTTGTAGTCGGTGCGAGCCAGCGAGTAGCGGGCGGCATCCACACCCACGGCCTCCACGAGGTCGTCGAGCGTCACGACGTTGCCGGCGCGCTTGGACATGCGCACGGGCTTGCCGTCCTTCATCACGTTGACCAGCTGGCCGATGAGGATCTGCATGTTCTCGCCGGGCTTGTCGCCGAACGCGGCGCACATGGCCATCATGCGGCCGATGTAGCCGTGGTGGTCGGCGCCGAGCATGTAGATGGCCACGTCGGCCGGGTTGAGGATGCGGTGACGCTTGTTGCGGTAGTAGGCGATGTCGGCGGCGAAGTACGCGGCGTTGCCGTCGGACTTGATGATCACGCGGTCCTTGTCGTCGCCGTGCTTGGTGGACGCGAACCAGGTGGCGCCGTCCTTCTCGTAGATGTCGCCGCGCTCGCGCAGCTCGGCGATGGCCTTCTCCACCTCGCCGTCGATGTACAGGCTGTTCTCGTGGAACCACACGTCGAAGTTCACGCGGAACTCCTTCATGGAGTCCTTGATCTCGTCGAACATCATCGGCACGGCGCGCTTGCGGAACTCCTCGCGCTGCACGGAATCGCCCTCGGCGCCGTCCTCGGCGGTCGTGCGCGGCAGGGAGAGCACGTCCACGCCGTCGGCCTTGGCCTCGTCGATCACGCGCTGGGCGATCTCGTCGATGTAGGCGCCCTTGTAGCCGTCGGCCGGAGTCTCTTCTCCGTGGGCAGCGGCCACGAGGGAACGGGCGAAGCGGTTGATCTGCTCGCCGTGGTCGTTGAAGTAGTATTCGCGCACCACCTTGGCGCCGTTGGCTTCAAGCACGCGGGCCATGGAGTCGCCGACGGCAGCCCAGCGGGTGCCTCCGATGTGGATCGGACCGGTGGGGTTGGCGGAGACGAACTCGAGGTTGAGGGTCTTGCCGGCCAGGTGCTCGTTGCGGCCGAAGTCGGCGCCCTGCTCGAGCACGGTGTCGACCACGCCAGCGGCGGACGCGGAGTCGAGGGTGATGTTGATGAAGCCGGGGCCGGCGATCTCCACGGACTTGATGCCCGTGTTCTTCTCGAGTTCGGGAACGAACAGTTCGGCCAGATCGCGCGGCTTCATGCCGGCCTTCTTGGCCAGCTGCATGGCGATGTTGCTGGCCCAGTCACCGTGCGCGCGATCTTTCGGGCGCATGACGGTGATCTTCTCGATCGGGGGAATCAGTTCGTCGGTCAGCTCGCCGGCGGTTCCGGCTGCGGCGAGGTCGTGTGCAATTGCGGAAATCAGTTCACTAAGCGCTTCAGGACTCATTCTTCAAAGTCTACCGAGGGCGCTGACCTTCCGGCTTCTTCGAAGCCTTCCGCTTCCCTCGAGAGGAAGCTGTCAGCCGATGGGTGACTGATGAGGTGCCCGACCGATTCGTCACAAGATCGGGAAAAATATCTTCGCGCCCCCGAACGAGCAATGAGGCGCGAAGAAGAGCAATCTCCAAGTTCTGAAGTATTTTTTACGCATTACAGACACCAATCTCCAAGTTCTGAAGTGTCTACGACACGATTTCAAGGTAGATCCGTTGTGATTTCAACGGTCATATTACGAATATGCCAGATGATCACTTCAGAACTTCGAGATTGATGTCTGCAGGACCTTGAAATCACTTCAGAACTTGGAGATTGTCCAGCCGTCAGCCGCTTGGCTGGCGCCGTTCGCGACTCAGACCCGTCCAGCGGACTGCACGTCGCCGTGCCGCCTCCGCCACGCCTCGCGGGCGTAGTAGAACGCATAGCACAGGCCAACGAACGGGATCATGTAGTAGAGCGTGGACCGCTGCGAGTCGTCGAGCACCACGAGCACCAGCGCGAGCACGCACATCACGATGGCAGCCCACGGCACGAACGGATATCCGGGCGCACGGTATCCGAGCTCGTCAACGCTGTGCCCCTCGGCCGTCCACTGTCTGCGGAATCGGATCTGGCACACGGCCACCGACGCCCACACCACGATCGTCGCCAGTCCGGAGACCGCCACGAGCGCCAGGTACACGGTGCTGGCCGCCACCACGGACGACAGCAGAGCGAGCAGGCTGCCGGCCATGCTGAACATGACGGCGAACACGGGCACGCCGCGGAAGTTGGTCTTGGCGAGCCCGACCGGGATCATACGCTCCTTGGCCAGCGACCACACCATGCGCGAGCACACGTACAGGCCGGAGTTGGCTGCGGACAGCACGGCGGTGAGCACCACGAAGTTCATCACGTCGCCGGCGAACGGCATGCCGATCGACTGGAACACGAGCACGAACGGGCTGGTGTCCACGCCGGACTTGTGCCACGGGATCAGCGCGGCCATCACGGCGATCGAACCGATGAAGAAGATGGCCAGACGCAGCACGGTGGTGTGCACGGCCTTGGGGATCGCCGCGCCGGGGTCGCGCGTCTCGCCGGCCGCCACGCCCACCACCTCAGTGCCGGAGAACGCGAACACCACGGTCAACAGTGTGGAGAAGATCGGCGCGATACCGTTGGGGAACCAGCCGTCGGCGGTGAAGTTGCCGAACAGCGGCGCGGAGTCGTAGCCGGAGATCGGAATCGCCCCGAAAATGGCGAGCAGACCAATGATGATGAATGCGACGATGGCGAACACCTTGATCGACGCGAACCAGAACTCGGATTCTCCGTACAGTCGCACGGACAGGATGTTCAGCGCGAACACCACAGCGATGAAGATGGCGCTCCACATCCATGTGGGACTGCCGGGGAACCAGCGCTGCATAAGCAGGCCGGCCGCCGTGAATTCAGATGCGAGCGCCACCGCCCAGTTGAGCCAGTAGAGGATGGCAATGGTGAACGCAGTGCCGGGGCCAATGAACCGGTTGGCGTAGAGATGGAAGCTACCGGCGTACGGCATGGCCACAGACAGTTCGCCGAGGCACAGCATCACGAAGTAGACGAGGAGCGAGCCGATGCCGTAGGCGATGATCGCGCCAAGCGGGCCGGCCTGATGGATCGTGTATCCGGAGCTCAGGAACAGTCCGGTGCCGATCACGCCGCCGAGCGAGATCATGGTCAGGTGGCGGGATTCCATCTTGCGTTCAAGTCCGGTGGCTTCAGGCTCCTGCCCTGCCGTTGCGGACGCTGCCGTTGGTTCCAGTTCCGCGGTCGATGCGGTGAGGTGCTGCTCTTCTTTCGTCACCCCAGAAGACTACCGCAACCCATCCAAAAACGGTAATCCGCCCAACCAAACCATCCGGTTCCACGGCTCGATCCCACGCGCGCCGACGTAATCGCAATCACACCAATGCGGAGATACCGTACACCAGAAAGATCGCCACGAACGCGACCGTGGCCACGCCGCCCACCACGGCGAGCGCGAGCCCAAGCGGGTACACGGGAATCTTCGTCTTTGCGCGCATCAGCCGCACTCCCAGCGTCAGCACTGCCGCTGCGATACATGCCAGCACGCCAATCAGTACAAGAAACATGGTCGTATTGTATGCCGTTCGCGGCGGGTCAGACCGACGTACCGGCCGGTGCCCCTACCGCGAACGATCAGTGAATCGTCATGAACGAACCGTGGAACGAACCGTCGTATGGAACGGCAGGTCACTCCGCGTCGTTGAGCACGGCGATGGCGTCGATCTCCACGAGCGCGCCCTTGGGGATGTTGTTGCCGCCGAACGCCACGCGGGCGGGCTTGACGGATCCGATGAACACCTTGGCGTACTCGCCGTCGATCTCCTTGAAGTCGTCGACGTTCTTCATGTAGATGGTGGCGCGCACGATGTTCTCGATGCCGCTGCCGGCCGCGTCGAGGATATGCTTGATGTTCTTCAGCGCCTGTGCGGTCTGTTCGCCGGCGGAGGGGCCCGCCAGTTCGCCGGTGTGCGGGTCGATGCCGAGCTGGCCAGAGACGAACACGAATCCGTTCGCCTTCACCGCCTGGCTGTAGGCGCCGAGCGCGGCCGGTGCGTACGCGGTCGCGACCTCTTCAAGCTTGTCCACCATGATGTCCTCCTTGAACCATTTCAACCGTTGTCATGCCGCGTCGACGTCCCATCTGCCGTCGCGACTTGCCGACCATGGTAGCGCCCGAAGCGCCGCGGCCTGCGTTATCGCCCGATATACGGCCACATACGCAAAAAGCCCGCTCCTCATTCCGAGGAAACGGACCTTATTCGTGGGCTCGATGGGGATCGAACCCACGACCTTCTGTTCCGGAGACAGACGCTCTATCCACTGAGCTACGAACCCGAATCCCGCAATGGCATTACAGCCGTCCGCGGGCACTGGTGATTAGTTTACACGCGAGATGGACTTTGGGAGGGAAGGCGGGGAATTATTGGACCGTTGAACTTCAATCACGGCCTTAGGGCTCCCGGCGCCCGCCCCTCCCCTCAGTCTGCCTTCGGCAGCCAGCTCCCCTCCCCAGGAGGGGAGCCAGATTCCAAACCCGGCGTTCTCCCTCCCAGGGAGGGAGATGTCACTGCGCAGCAGTGACAGAGGGAGGGGCCAGCACCCGATCACGGCTACGCGATCACAGCACCTTGGACAGGAAGGAGCGCAGACGCGGGCTCTGCGGATTGCCGAAGACCTGCTCCGGGGTGCCTTCCTCCTCGATCACGCCGGCGTCGGTGAAGATCACGCGCGTGGAGACCTCACGGGCGAACGCCATCTCGTGCGTGACGAGCAGCATGGTCATGCCCTTCTTGGCCAGATCGCGGATCACCTGCAGCACGTCTCCCACCATCTCCGGGTCGAGTGCGGATGTAGCCTCGTCGAACAGCATGATCTGCGGGTCCATGGCGAGCGATCGAGCGATGGCCACGCGCTGCTTCTGGCCGCCGGACAGCGATTCGGGATTGGCGTCGGCCTTCTCCTCGAGCCCCACCATGCGCAGCAGCTCGAGCGCGCGGGCGCGCGCCTTGTCGGCCGGCACCTTCTTGATGAGCGTGGGCGCCAGCGTGATGTTCTCCGCCACGGTCATGTTGGGGAACAGGTTGAAGTGCTGGAACACCATGCCGATGTGCTCGCGCGTCTTGTCGATGTTGGTCTTCGGATCGGCGATGTCGTCGCCGAGCACCACGATCGAGCCGGACGACGGGGTGTCGAGGCCGTTGAGGCAGCGCAGGAACGTGGACTTGCCGGCGCCGGACGGGCCGATGATCGAGATGACCTCGCCCGCATGCACCTGGCAGTTGATGCCCTTGAGCACCTCGTTGCCACCGAAGCTCTTGCGCAGGTCCTTCACGTCGATGACGACGTCGGACTTCTGCATGTCACCGTTCTTCACGGCATCGTTCTGCGTGTTGGTCGCGTTCGTCGCGTTGGTTGCTTCACTCATCGCTTGTTCATCCTCCGATCAACGATATTGGCGAGCCAGGTGAGCAGCGTGATAGCCACGAAGTAGATCACGCCGACCATGAGCAGCGTCTCGGTGACGCGGAAATTGGCTGCGTAGATCTGCTGGGCCTGGTAGAGCAGTTCGCCGAAGCCGATGGCGAGCAGCAGCGAGGAGTCCTTGAGCATGATGACCAGCTGGTTGATGATGGCAGGGGTGCCGATCTTCACGGCCTGCGGCAGGATCACCTTGCGCATGGCCTGACCATAGTTGAGGCCGAGCGAGCGAGCGCCCTCCATCTGGCCCTTGTTCACGGATTCGATGGCGCCGCGCACGATCTCCACCAGGTAGGCTCCTGAGTTGAGCGACAGCGTGAGCGCGCCGGCCACCCAGATGTTGATGCTGTGGCCGATGAGCTGCGGGATGCCGAAGTAGAAGAAGAACGCCCACACCAGAATAGGCGTGCCGCGGAAGATGGCCACGTACACGCGGGCGATCCACGCGAGCACCGGGTTGGGCGATACGCGCATCAGGCCGAGCACAATGCCCAGCACGAGCGCGATCACGAAGGAGATCGCGGTGATGAGCAGCGTGTTCTTCAGACCGGTCATCAGCGCGGGGAACGAGTCCGCGGCCAGATCGATGAAGCTCTTCTTGGTGCTGGACGCGTTGGCGTTGGAGGCGGCACTGGAGGTGCTGTCCTCACCGAGGTACTTGGCGAGGATCTTGTCGTATTCGCCGGTTTCCTTCAGGTGGGCAAGTCCGGTGTTGAACGCGGCCATCAGATCCTCGTTCTGGCCCTTGTTCACGGCGAAACCGTAGGATGCGCCGGGAACCTTGGGGGTGACGGTCTTCAGTCCGTTGCCCTGGGCGATGCCGTAGGCGAGCACCGGGTAGTCGTCGACCACGGCGGCCGCGTTGCCGGACTTGACCATTTCGTACATGGTGGCCGACTGGTCCACGGATTTGACGGTGTAGCCGTACTTCTTCGCGTTCTTCTTGGCGAACGCCTCACCTTCGGCGCCCGTCTTGGCCACGACGGTCTTGCCCTTGAGATCCTCGTATCCCTTGATCTCGTCATTGTTCTTGGCGATGGCCATCTGCACGCCGGACTGGAAATACGGGTCGGAGAAGTCGTAGACGGCCTTGCGCTCGTCGGTGATCGACATGCCGGCGATCACGCCGTCGGCCTGACCGGACGACAGCGCCTGCAGGGCGGCGTTGAATCCGAGCGACTGAATTTCCACGGTAAAGCCCTGGTCCTTGGCGATGGCACGAAGCATGTCCATGTCGATGCCGACCATCTGTCCGCTGGAATCACGGAATTCGAACGGTGCGAAAGTGGTATCGGTGGCAACCTTGAAGGTCTTGCCCTTGACTGCGGCCACGTTTTCGGTGCTGGCGGCCGTATCTTCGGCGGCGTTCGCCGTGGAAACTCCAAGGGAGCCAAGGCCGGCCACGCACAGCAGCAGGGCCAGCATCATGCCGACCATCATCCGCCACTGCGAAGCGCGCCGCATCACGACGGCGCCGATCTTCTTCTCAATATGCATAAGATTGAGCTCCTTTACAAAACGCCAATAGTGTACACAATGGGCGGTTTCCATCCTGTTACCGGCAGTATTCCGTCGATTAAGACAGAGGTTGTCCTTGCGACAGCGTTTGCGCCGATCGGCTTTTCTTGCCTTTCGATTTTCGTTACGATGGTGCCATGGTGGATGAATTCGAATATGAGCGTCGTTTCTACTGCCGTGAGTTTCCGAACGAGTGCGACGACGGCGACGCGCCACTGCTGATGGTGCAGAGTTATTTCCTGCATCAGGATGGTTTTGCGCTGCGCTTGCGCGTGCAGGCGCGCGGCGTACGTGTGCCGATGGGCTCGCAGACGGATGGTCTGACCACGCTGATGCAGTATCGGGAGGCGTTCCGAGAGGCGTATATCACGGTGCTGGGCTCGCCGGTGAGCGGCACGCGATATGAGGCGGAACGGACAGTGGATGCCGATATCGCCGCGGAGATGATTTTGCGTGGCGGTACGCCGATCATCAAGAACCGGTACAGCGTGTGGATCGGCGAGGACGGATGGAATATCGACGTGTTCGGCGCGAACAATGCCGGTCTGATCGTGGCGAAGGTGGAGCGATCGAGTCCGGTGACGAATCTGCTGATCCCCGGCTTCTGCACGACCGAGGTGACCGACGATCACCGTTTCTACAACGATGGGCTCGCGTCACGGCCGTTCATCACCTGGCGGGATGATTTCCTCGCCAGTCTGGACCGCGACGGAGCCCAATACTCTCAGCTTTTCGGCCAAAACCGCTACGAATAGACCACTCTTCAAGTGCTCCCTCCACGGGAGGGAGCTGTCACACCAAACGGTGTGACTGAGGGAGGGATCGCGGACCGGCTGGTGTTCGATCCCTCCCTCTGTCATGACATTCGTCATGACATCTCCCTCCCCTGGAGGGAGAACAGAAGGACACCTCAGTACATCAGCGTGGCGAGGCGCCTACGGGCGCGGGCCACACGCGGATCCTTTGCGTCCGGAATGGAGAAGTACTCGAGCAGACGCTTGCGCACCGGCTCCACGTCGGCCTTGTGACCGGCGAGGAAGTCGAGCAGACGATCGAACGCGTCCTGAATCTGCCCGCCGATCATATCGATGTCGGCCACAGCCAGCTGGGCCTCCACGTCATCCGGGGCCTCGGCGGCGGCGGCACGCACCACACGCACGTCGGCCGAGCCGGAACGGTCGAGCAGCAGGGCCTTGGCATGTTCACGGGCCGCGCGCACATCATGCGGATCGGCCTCCATGAGCTTGGCGTACTCAGCGGCAGCACCGGCGTAGTCGCCCTCCTGCGCCAGCTGATGAGCCTTGGCATGCGATTCGGGGATGGCCTCGGTCTCCGGCGCGGCAGGAGCGCCATCGCCGGCGGCACCCTCCTGATACGGGGCAGTGCCGGTCACACCGGCCTGCTGGGCCATCTGGATGAGCTGCGGGATGAGCTGATCCACGATCTGATCGAGCTCGGCATCAGAGGGCACACCCTGCAGAATCGGCATCGGACGGCCACCGATCAGGCCGTAGAGCGCCGGAGCTCCCTGAGCCTGCAGCGCCTGTGCGATGGTCGGACTCTTGGCGATGTCGATGCGGGACAGCTGGATCTTGCCTTCGAGCTTGTTCACCGCCTCACCGAGCTTGCGGGCGATGCCGAAACAGCGGTCGTCGTCGGTCACCCACAGCAGCAGCAGGATCGGGAACGTGGCCGACGTCTGCACCATGGCCTGGAAGGTGCTCTCATCGGTATCGATCACATAGCCGCCAGCCGCCGGAGCTCCCCCGGCCTGACCGGCCTCGGCATCCACCTTGTGCTTGAGGGCCTCGAGATCCACGGCCCCGGCCAACGACATTCCCGGATTGAACGGCTTCTTGTCCGCCATCACTGCTCCTTTTTGCTATTCCCTATTACCGCTTTCGCCCCTGCCTGTCCGGCACGGGCATCTACCCGTAGTCTAGTGCTCTACTGCGCCTCGACCTTGATGGGCTGACGTTCGGCGCCCACGGCCTGGATCTTCTCGCCCGAGTCGGACTTAGGCACGAACAGAGCCACCACGTTCACGTAGGTGACCTTCATGCTGCTGGTGGCGGTGCCATCGCCGAACAGCGCCTTCTCCGCGTCGGATGCGGGCAGCGATTCACGTCCCTCGCCGGCGGTGCGGGTCCATTCGGAGTTGATCTGAGCCACCACGAGATCGCCGCCGCCAGCCGCACGCATCACCTTGATCTGGTCGGGCTGCACGGTGAACGTCTGCGTCTGAGTGCCAGCGTTCGCCTCGATGCCCTTCTGCACGGTCGCGGTCAGCGTGGCGAGATCGCTGCGCAGCTGGTCGTCGTTGAAGTCACCGGCGTACTGGCTGCCGCTGCCGTTCTGCAGTAGATCGGCATAGTGCGCCACGGCGTCGGCCGGTGTGCTCACCAGACCGGAGTCGTCGGCGTCGCCCATCTTGGATCCGAGCTTGGGGATCTCGAAGGCGGGCAGCTGGGCGCCCTGGAACAGGCGGACCAATCCCCACAGCTTGTAGTTGCTGCGGGCGCTGTCCTGATTAAGCACGAGCAGACGCTGCGACTGCTGGTCGTCGGTGGTGGTGGTGATCGTGAAGATTGACCTGGGCCAGCTGGAGTCCGTGGGGATCACGGTCTGGCTGATCTTGTCGGGGATGGTGGCGTGCGGATCAAGGTTGCCGGTGGCCTGCGCGATGGTCAGCTGGCTGGAACGCACCTCGAGTTCCGGTCCCTCCACACGTTCGGCGAGCGCGTTCGCGTCCTTGGAGTCATCGGCCTGCTTGAGCACGTCGAGGATCTTGGTGCGGATCTTCTTTTCCTGTGCCTCGGTCATCACCGGAGACGCGGTGGACGACGACGCGGTGGACGTCACCTTGGGTACGGTTTCGCTGCAGGCGGCGAGTGCGGGCAGCATCGCCACGGTGAGCGCGGCCGCGGCGATGCGGACGATCGTGGATTTTCTCATCACTCGGCCTCCTTCCTGCCGTCGTTGTCGTTGCCGTCAATATCATCCGTCGCATGGTCCGCGTCGGTTTCCTCGGGTTCGGTCCCGATCAGTGTCGGTTCGCTCGCCTCCGTCGCAGCGGCGTCGGCCAGGTGTCCGACGGTTTCACCCTGATCCGAGGCGGCGGCCTGCTCCGCGTTCGCCGCGTTCTCCGCAGCCAGTCGCGCGAAGTATTCCTGCAGTTCGTCGGTGCTCACCGCGGGCGTGTTCTGCTGGAGCAGATTGACCGACGTGACGTCGAGCACTTCGGGACCTTCGGATTCGGATTCCTCCCGAAGTTCCTTTTCTACGGCCTCCCTGCGGTGTGAGTGGTGCCGGCGGCGGAATTCGCGGCGGTTGCGTTCCGGCGACGGCGGCTTCGCTCCGGCATGCATCCAGTGCGGCTTGCCGTCCTGATCGAGCATCTCCTCTTCGGTGAGCGCGGTCACATGCGCATTCTCCAGAGTCTTCTTCTTGCGACGACGGTGCCCTTCGAGCGAGAACAGCGTGGCGGCGAGAATGGCCATCACCACAAGCAGGCCACCCACGAAGAAGAACGGCATGGCGAAGTTCGGCACGGTGGCGCGCGTCCAGCTCATGGTGAAGTCAAGCTTAGTCGAGGCGTTCTGGTCAGAGCCCTGAACGCTGACGAGGATCACGCGGTCGCCGCCGTCGCCCTTCCACTGCATGCTCGCCTTGTCGTTGGCGCAAATGACCTTCTCCCACATGTCGGAGTCGGCGAATGCGACGGATCCGGTGTCGCCGGAATCCTTGGTGGACGAGGACTGCGTGGTGAACTTCTGCCATGTATCCAGTCCGTTCACGCGCGTGTATTTCTGTCCGGACAGCCATCCGGTGGCGTCTCGTGCGGATGTGACGGCGATGCACACCTGATCTCCGGACGCGGCGGTGGCGCTGATATCCACGGTGTTGTCGGCGAGGGCGAGCACACCCGGATCGGTGACCAGATAGTTCGTCGACAACGTCCCGGTGGAGACGGACACGTGCGGGTTCGGCTTCCAGATGGTCGCATTGAGTCCGCCGAACACGAACGACGCCACGGCGAGCAGACCGAGCAGCGGGGTGACCACGCCTCGCATGATCCTCACATGACGACGGTGCTTGCGCTTGGCAGCCTCTTCAGGATCCGCGTCGTCTTCCGCATCGGCGGCACCGGATTCGTCCGTCGCATTGTCGGATTGCGGTTCGACGACGTCGGAATCAGCGGTGTCTGGACCGGCGACGACAGGCTCGTCGTCTGCCACGGCGGCCGTTTCGGAGGACGAGTCGTCAACGGCGACAACGCCCTTGGGATCGGTATCGTCGACATGGTCGAGTCCGTCATCCGCGGCGCCAGTGTCCGAGGTCTTGGACTCGTCGGCATTCACGTCGGCACGCTCGCGGTGCGGCATGAATTTGAATAGGTCAAGTTGCGATGACGGATTCTCGCGTCGTTCAGGCAAGGCCGAACCGCCGGCCGTCTGCGCGGCCGACCCCTTCCCGTCCTTGGACGATTCGTCATCCTGATTCTGCAGGTTCGTATCACTCATATTGATTGCCATTCTACAAGCCACCACTTATTACGGTCAGGAAATGCCGTTAGAGTAGGGGATTATGCGTGATTTCAACTCCATTATCCGTCAGCGCGCACGCCGCGCAATCGCCCTGGTCTGCACCGTCGCGTTGGGCGTCTCCCTCGCCGCGTGCGGCTCCAGCAACTCCGGTTCCTCCGACAAGTCGAGCAGCTCCTCCTCGTCCTCGTCGTCATCGGTCAAGCTGACCGCCATGACCGGCATCTCCGCGGAAGGCGAGCTCGGCAAGGAGCCGAAGGTCTCCTTCAAGACCCCGCTCAACGTCAAGAACTACAGCTATCAGGTCCTGCAGAAGGGCAACGGCGACAAGATCGAAGACGGCGACCGTCTGTGCGTCCAGCAGATCGCCTACGACGCCGAGACCGGCAAGCAGCTGGAGAATGCGAACACCTGGACCACGAACACCCCCGAATGCTCCATGGTGATGAACACCAACGCGATCAACCAGGAGTACTACGACCTGTTCAAGGGCAGGAAGGTCAACACCACCATCGCGTTCGGCTTCGACGACAGCTCCTCCGCCTCCGCCAGCGCATCCTCCAGCTCCGACGGCATCACCACGGCCACCGCCACCAAGTACATCATCGTGCTCACCGTGGTGTCCAAGTCCAAGGCGCTCACCCGCGCCACCGGTGAGAAGGTCACCGACATCCCGGCCGACCTGCCCAAGGTCACGCTCGACAAGAACGGCAAGCCGTCCATCGATATGAACAACTACAAGCCCGGCGACCAGCTCGTGGTGCAGACCCTCATCAAGGGCTCCGGCAAGGAGGTCAAGGACACCGACACCGTCAGCGCCAACTACACCGGCTGGCTCGCCAGCAACGGCAAGCAGTTCGACTCCTCCTGGGACCGCGGCGCCGCCAGCGACTTCTCGCTCGATCAGGTCATCAAGGGCTGGAAGCAGGGTCTTGCCGGCCAGACCGTCGGCTCCCAGGTCCTGCTCATCATCCCGGCCGACCTCGCCTACGGTTCCACCGAGCAGAACGGCATCCCCGCTAACTCGACGCTGGTGTTCGTGGTAGACATCCTCGACGCCTACTAAAGCGAATTGGGTGGGCGACGGAGCGTCGTCGGCGTTGCGGAAGGCTCGACGTACTGTTGTACGCCTTCGCCTTGCGCGCCTTGACGACGCAAGCGTCGCCCACCCAATTCCACCATTTCCACCCCACTGGTGCGATGGCGTTCTCCCTCCGAGGGAGGGAGATGTCGCTGCAAACGCAGTGACAGAGGGAGGGATCCCATCCCAAGACCATCGCATCACATCAATTTAGAACTTCAGAACAACCTCAACTCATCCGATTCGGTGCTCTTCATCTCGTCGTAATCCAGAATCAGGCACTCGAATCCACGATCCTTGGCCAGCACCTGCGCCTGCGGCGTGATGGTCTGCGCAGCGAAGATGCCGCGGACCGGCGCCAGCAGCGGATCGCGGTTCAGCAGCTTGCAGTAGCGAGTCAGCTGTTCCACGCCGTCAATGCCGCCGTGACGCTTGATCTCGATGGCCACATGCATGCCTTCGGCGTCCACGGCCATGATGTCTACCGGGCCGATGGCGGTCGGGTATTCACGACGAATCAGCTTGGCGCCCTCACCGATGCGTTCGATCTGTTCAGCCAGATACCGCTGCAGATGATCCTCCACGCCGTCCTTGACGAGTCCCGGATCCTCCCCCAGGTCGAAGTCCTGATCCGAATACACGTGGTACAGCTTCACGACCAATACGTCAGACGACTTGTCCGCCGTCACGCGCAGCTGCCGGATAGGCTTGGGGGCGATCAGATCGTCATCGACGACGTTGGTATCAGCAGCATCAACGGAAGCATCGTCAACGGCCGGCGTATCGGACGCGTCACCGTCGGTCAGATCGGTTTCCTTGATCTTGCACGGCGCGGACATCCAGTTGAGCGGCTTGTACGATCCCAGTTCGGAGAAGATCAGGCAGCTCGAGTCGGCCTTGATCAGGATCACGCGTTTGGCTTGCGGAAGCGAGGCATTGAGGCGGCCGGAATACTCGGCCGAACAGTCGGCGACGATAATACGCATACAGCACAGGATAACGAATCCCCTGACCGTCGCGGCGCTCGCCGGCCCCCGCCGCTCCCGCCGGCCGTTCCCCGACGACCGCCCAGCTCAGGACATTCTCGCCAAAACATTCTCTCCGAAGACGCGGAAAGGGTGCGCAGCCGAACGAATCAGCTGCGCACCCTTTCATGTGCGGTCACCAAGTCACTCACGTGACGTGGCGGAAACCCCGAACGAGGACTGCCTCACTCGGCGGAGGCGTTGAGGTCAACGCCGTCCTTGCAGGTCTCCACGGCCACGGTGAGCTTGTTGGAGTCGAAGGAGATGAAGCCGTCGGTCACCTCGAAGCCGAGCGTTTCGCCGTTCGGCTGAATGACCTTGATCAGCCCGTCCTTGGTGGCGGTCATGACCGGCTCGTGGTCGGCGAGGATGCCCATGGAACCCTCGGAAGCCGGAATGCTGATCTGCACCGCGGTCCCCGACCACACAGGGCGGTCGGCGGCCACGATGTTCACCTGGATGGTGGGCTTGTCGGTCGCTGCCATCAGGCCGCGAACTCCTTCTGCATGTTGTGCCACTTCTCCTCGAGGTCGTCAATGCCGCCGATGCCGGAGAACGCCTGCTCCGGAACGTCGTCGTACACGCCGTCGCAGATGCGCTTGAACGCCTCGACGGTCTCGTCCTTCGACACGTAGGAGCCGGGACGACCGGTGAACTTCTCGGCCACGTAGAAGTTCTGACCGAGGAACTGCTCGATCTTACGGGCACGGTTGACGGTGGTCTTGTCCTCTTCGCCGAGCTCGTCGATACCGATCAGGGCGATGATGTCCTGCAGCTCCTTGTTACGCTGCAGAATCGCCTTGACGCGGTTGGCGGTCTCGTAGTGGTCCTGACCCACGTAGCGCGGATCGAGGATTCGCGAGGTGGAGGCCAGCGGATCCACGGCCGGGTAGATACCCTTCGAGGCGATCTCACGGGAAAGCTCGGTGGTCGCGTCGAGGTGGGCGAAGGTCGTGGCAGGCGCCGGGTCGGTGTAATCATCGGCCGGCACGTAGATGGCCTGCAGCGAGGTGATGGAGTGACCACGGGTCGACGTGATTCGCTCCTGCAGCGAGCCCATCTCATCCGCCAGGTTCGGCTGGTAACCCACTGCGGACGGCATACGGCCGAGCAGCGTGGACACCTCGGAACCCGCCTGGGTGAAGCGGAAGATGTTGTCGATGAAGAGCAGCACGTCCTGGTTCTGCACGTCGCGGAAGTACTCTGCCATCGTCAGAGCGGTCAGCGGCACGCGCAGACGCGTTCCCGGCGGCTCATCCATCTGGCCGAAGACCAGAGCGGTCTTCTCGAGCACGCCAGCCTCGTCCATTTCGCCGATCAGATCGTTACCCTCACGGGTACGCTCACCGACGCCGGCGAACACGGACACACCACCGTGGTTCTGCGCGACTCGCTGGATCATCTCCTGGATCAGCACGGTCTTGCCGACGCCTGCGCCGCCGAACAGACCGATCTTGCCGCCCTGCACGTACGGGGTCAGAAGGTCGATGACCTTGATGCCCGTCTCGAACATCTGGGTCTTGGACTCCAGCTGATCGAATGCCGGCGGGTTGCGGTGGATGCCCCAACGCTCCTTGACGACGATCTTCTCGTCGGGCTTCTGGTTGAGGATGCGGCCGGAGACGTCGAACACGTGTCCCTTGGTCACATCGCCGACCGGAACCTCGATCGGGCCGCCCGTGTCGGTCACGCTGGCGCCGCGGACCAGACCGTCCGTAGGCTTCAGGGCGACGGCGCGCACGGTGGAGTCACCGAGGTGCTGTTCGACCTCGAGCATGATCGTGTGGCTGGTCTCGCCTTCGGTGGAACCCACCGCGGCGATCTCCACAGTCAAGGCGTTATAGATATCGGGCAGGTGACCCACCGGGAACTCAATATCGATAACCGAGCCTTGGACACGAACAATGCGGCCCTGCGAGGCTGCCGAGGCGTCCACCTCGGCTGCCGTTGCCGCAGCTACATTACTTTCTGCCATGGCGTTCCTATTCTTTCTCGTTATTCAATGCATCAGCGGAGCCGATGATTTCTGTAAGCTCCTGCGTGATCGCTGCCTGACGCGTGGCGTTGAGCTTACGGGTCAGTTCGTCGATCAGATTGCGGGCGTTGTCGGTGGCGGTGTGCATGGCGTTCTGCCTGCTTGCCGTCTCCGAGGCCGCGCTGGTGAGCAGGCACTCGTGGATACGCGACTGCACGTACTTCGGAAGGACGCGATCGAGGACCTCGTCACGACTGGGCTCGAAAGTGTAGAGCGGCTGGGCCTCGGGCACACCGGATGCCTCGGCCTGTTCGCCTTCGACGCTCACGATCTCCACGGGCAGCATCCTGAGGATGCGCACCTTCTGCACCACCATGTTCACGAACTCGGTGAACACGACGTACAGCTCGCTCACGCCGCCTTCGTCGGCCGGCTTCATGTAGGCGTCGAGCAGGGCCTTGGAGATTTCCTCGGCGACTTCGACGCCGGGAGCGTCGGAGTTGCCTTCCCAGGTGCCCCGCACGTCGCGGCCACGGTACTTGTAGTACGTGACGCCGCGACGGCCGTAGACATAAAGCTCGGGCTTCTTGCCCTTGTCGTCAAGCTTGGCCAGCAGGCTCTCCGTCTCACGGATGATCGAAGAGGTGTATGCACCGGCCATACCTCGATCCGCCGTGAGGGCGAGGACGGCCACGCGCGGGTTGTCCTCGTCCTTCCTCACGATCGGATGCGAGATATGGGTGTGCTGGGCCAGAGCCTGGACTGCATCGAAAATCGCATCGGAGTAAGGCTTCGCGGCCAGGGCCACGTTGCGGGCCTTGGCGATGCGAGAGCTTGCGATCATCTCCTGCGCGTTGAAGATCTTCTCCAACGACGACGTGGAGGCGATTCGCGCCTTATATGCGAGTTGCGATGCCATGGACTACTCCTCCTTGGTCGAGGCCTTCGGCGCGACCAGCTTCTCCTGCTCGACAGGGGTGTCGGTCTTCTCGACGGGCTTCTCGGCCACCAGCGGGGTGCCGTCGTGCTGGACGAAGGTGTTGCGGAAGTCGTCAACGGCCTTCTCCAGGGCCTTCTCGGTGTCGGCCGTGAAGTCCTCGGTATCGCGGATGGTCTTCAGGATGTCGGTGTTGTGGTCAACGTAGTCCAGCAGACCGTGCTCGAACGGCAGCACGTCGACCAGATCGAGGTCGTCGAGCTTGCCATGCGTGCCGGCCCACACGGACACGACTTCCTGCTCCATCGAGTACGGGGAGTACTGCGGCTGCTTCAGCAGCTCGGTCAGGTGCGCACCGCGGTTCAGCTGGGCCTTGGACGCCGCATCCAGATCGGAGGCGAACATGGCGAAGGATTCCAGCGAACGGTACTGCGCCAGCGAGATCTTCAGCGTACCGGAGACCTTCTTCAGCGCCTTGGTCTGCGCCGCGCCACCGACTCGGGACACGGAGATACCGACGTCCACTGCCGGACGCTGGTTGGCGTTGAACAGGTCGGACTGCAGGAAGATCTGGCCGTCCGTGATGGAGATGACGTTGGTCGGAATGTACGCGGAGACGTCGTTCGCCTTGGTCTCGATGATCGGCAGACCGGTCATGGAACCGCCGCCCAGATCGTCGGACACCTTCGCGCAGCGTTCGAGCAGACGCGAATGCAGGTAGAAGACGTCGCCCGGGTACGCCTCACGCCCCGGCGGGCGACGAAGCAGCAGCGAGATCGAACGATAGGCCTCGGCCTGCTTCGACAGATCGTCGAAGACGATGAGCACATGCTTGCCGTGGTACATCCAGTGCTGGCCGATGGCCGAGCCGGTGTACGGGGCAATGTACTTGAAGCCTGCGGAATCGGATGCCGGGGAGGCCACGATCGTCGTGTACTCCATGGCGCCGGCCTCTTCGAGGGCCTGACGCACGGAAGCGATGGTGGAGCCCTTCTGGCCGATGGCCACATAGATGCAGCGGACCTGCTTCTTCGGATCTCCGGATTCCCAGTTGGCCTTCTGGTTGATGATGGTATCGATCGCGATGGCGGTCTTACCGGTCTGGCGGTCGCCGATGATGAGCTGACGCTGTCCACGACCGATCGGGGTCATGGCGTCGATGGCCTTGAGGCCGGTCGACAGCGGCTCATCGACGGGGTGACGGTGCATCACGTCAGGGGCCTGCGCCTCGAGGATTCGACGACCCTCGGCCTTGATCTCGCCAAGGCCGTCGATCGGCTTGCCCAGCGGGTCGACGGTACGGCCCAGGTAGCCGTCGCCAACCGGCACGGAAAGCACGTCGCCGGTGCGGCGCACTTCCTGACCCTCTTCGATGCCTGCGAAGTCACCGAGGACGACCACACCGATTTCTCGGGCGTCCAGGTTGAATGCCAGACCGAGCGTGCCGTCCTCAAAGGTCAGCAGCTCGTTGGCCATGCAGCCGGGGAGACCCTCCACGTGCGCGATGCCGTCGCCGGCCGTCTTGACGGTTCCGACTTCCTGGGTCGGAGTGTCGGACGGCTTGTAGGACTCGACGAAGTCGTCGAGCGCCTGGCGTATCGCCGCGGGATCGATGGTCAATTCTGCCATTGATCACTCCTTTTGTTTGTTTCTGTTCAAGAACGTCTAATTCGTTCGTACGGCGTGCCGGGACTAGGCCACGGCGCGCTTGAGGTTCTGCAGCTGTGCCGCCACAGTGTTGTCGGTGACCTCCGAACCCATCTGGATGCGCATGCCTCCGAGCACCTTGGGATCGACCACGCTGTTGACGAAGACCTGACGACCGACCTTCTTCGAGTACACGGCCTTGATCTTCTGGAACTGCTCGTCCTTCAGCGGGACGGCGCTCGTGACCGTGACCATGTAACGATCGCGGTGTTCGGCCGCGACGTCGATCAGCCAGTTGATCGTCGACAGGTATCGGCGGTTGCGCAGGTCCCTGGTGGCGTGTTCCGCCAGATCGACCGTGACCGGATCGAGCGCCTGACCCTTAAGCAGGGTGTTCAGGAACTTGACTCGGGTCTCCGGCTCGGCGTGCGAGTCGGACAGTCGCTGACGGACGACCGGCAGGTTGAGCAGCGCGCTCGACAGCTGGGACAGCTGAATCGAAACGGCGGAGCACTTGCCTCGCGAGTCGGCCTCGCACAGCAGGGCCTCCACGGCCACGTCCTCAGTCGCATCCGCGATGTCGGCCGGACGGCTCCAGTTGCTGGCCACGAGCGACTCGACGATCTCGAGCGTGAGCGGCCTCACCTTGCCGGCGAGGATGGCACGCACGAGCTTGGTCTTGTCGTCCGCGGAACGCGAAGGATCGGTGAGCGAGCGCTCGAGCTGGCGGTTGGCGTCGAGGATGGCGGCGAAGTCGAACAGCTCATCGCCAACCGTCTTCGCAGCCGCTCCGGCCTTGTCCAGCTTGGGACCATAGGTCTTGAGCACGGCCTTCACCGAACTGGATGAAGTTTCTCCGTACATCGGATTTTCACCTCCTGCCTTCTGTGTTCACGTGATGCACCGGTGCGGTCGCCATTACTTGGCGGCCTTTCCGGCACCCTGCTTGTCGAGCTCGTCGAGCATGGAATCGATCATCGTGGACTGCACGTCGGCGTCGGACAGCTTGTTGCCCAGAATCTTGCCGGCAAGAGCGGTGGCCAGTGCGCCGACCTCGCCCTTCAGGCTCACGAGGGCCTGCTGCTGCTGGGATTCCAGGGACTTCTGCGCGGTCGCGGTGATCTGCGCGGCATCGGCCTCGGCCTTGGTGCGGGCGTCGGCGATGATGTGCGTGGCTTCGCTGCGGGCGTCGTCGCGGATCTTCGCTGCGTCGATGCGGGCGTTGTTCAGCTGGTCCTCATACTTCTTCTTCGCCGCGTCGGCCTCGGCCTGGGCCTTCTCGGCCTTGGCCATGCCGCCTTCGATCTTTGCGGTCCTCTCGTCGAAGATCGACTGGAACTTCGGCAGGAAGAACTTGTAGAAGAAGATTGCGACGACGATCAGGATGACAGCCGACCAGAAAATGTCATAGGACTTCGGCAGGAACAGATCGATTCCGCCTTCGGCCATTGTCACCATGTTCGCCTCCTTTCACTCGTGTTGATAATGAATATCTCGTTATCTTCGAGTGCGGATCAGGCGGTGAAGATGAAGCCGGAGATGAAGCCGAGGAGGGCAAGGAACTCGATCAGACCGAAGCCGATCCACATCAGGGTCTGGATGCGGCCGCCCAGTTCGGGCTGGCGAGCGGTGGCCTCGATGGCCTTGCCGAACACGATGCCGACGCCGATGCCGGGGCCAATGGCGGCGAGGCCGTAACCGATGGCGCTCAGATTACCGGTCACCTGAGCCAGAGTGATGAGATCCATTGTTGTTTCCTTTCTTTCAGTTCCGTGAGCCCACGAAACAAAAACTGCGGATGATGTTCAGTTATACGATCTTGAGTTATTGCGATATACGGAGATATCAAGTGTTGTCGGCCGTTTCCGCCACCGCCTTGTGGACGGGAACGGGAAGCCGGCGTCCCTTCGGATCAGTCTTCCTCCGGGTAGCTCATATTGATGTACACCGTGGAGAGCGTGGCGAAGATGAACGCCTGCAGGTAGGCGACGAACGCCTCGAACAGGGTCATGATGAAGCCGAACGCAAAGGTGACTACACCGGCGCCCATCATCAGCTTGTTCTCCGTAAGAATCAGGAAGAACTGCGTGGCCGAGAAGCACAGCGCCACGATCAGGTGGCCGGCGATCATGTTGGCCAGAAGTCGCAGGGTCAGCGATGCCGGACGGATGATCAGGATATCGATGAGCTGCATCGGCACCAACAGGATCAGCACCGGGAACGGCACGCCGGGAGGGGTGCACTCCTGCTTGAGGTAGCTGATCAGGCCCTGCTCACGGCACGCGGCGATCCAGTACTGCACGAACGTCCATGCCGCGAAGATCAGCGGCATCATGATCGTGGCCGTGGCCGCGATGTTCATGCCGGGGATGATGCCGCACAGATTGAAGAAGAAGATCGTGAAGAAGATCGTGCAGATCATCGGCACGTAGCGCTTGCCGCGCAGCTCGCCCATGACCTCATAGACGATCTTGTCGCGAACGTATTCGATGCCCCACTCCACGAATCCCTGCCAACGGCCGGGGATCAGCTTCGCACGGCTGGCGCTGATGCCGAGGATCAGCAGCATGACGACGGTCATGATCACACGGACGAGAATGATGCGATTCATCGCGAACGGCGTGCCCGCGAACAGGATCTCCGGTGGAAGGAACTCGTCGATCTGGGGGATTTCCGGCCCTTCAGCCGCGGCGAGAGTCATGCCCGCTGCCCCCATCAATTCAGCAACACCTGCCATTGTTGCATGCCTCCTCTTTGTTGAACCTGAACCAATATAACGCTTCTTCGGCGCAATATGTGTCACAGACGTTAATTAGCCGACTGTACACCTACGTACAGGTTGGCAGTCTTCCTTTAACCCCTCTAGGATACAGGATTTTCCAAGAAACGAAACAGCGACATCGTTCAAATTTCGGCACTTCCCGATCGGGGGCATCGCGGCGCCTTCGGTGGGCGGCTTTATGTTAGGGCTCACATTGCAAAGCCGCCCAAAGCAACACCGAATCGACACCTGTCTAAATAATCGTTCCGAAAATCAGACACATCAGACGACTTTCATCGGCCCGTATTTTCGTTGGAATTCCAGTGATCGGTCACACGCAACACGCAGTTTGACGACATTACCCACAGATCTCACTATGTGGACGCACTGCGTCATGCAAGGGAACCGGAAGCCTGCCAAGCGTCATACCGTGCGCGCTCATGCCGAGGCCCCCGATTCGCATCGCAGCGACCAGCGTTCCCTCGGAGGGAGCACGCGGATTTTCTTACTTCGTGCTCCCTCCAGGGGAGGGAGCTGTCACGCGAACGCGTGACTGAGGGAGGGATCCATCCCGGAAAAGCGCCTCACTCCCCTACCGTTCGATCACGCCGTACCCGCAGCCGTCGAACGTATGGAAGTCGTCTCCGCGCGGACCGGCCGGCGAACGACGATACCGCCGATCGGTCCCCAGACGCTTCTCCGCACGCAGCTGCGGCACCTCGCGCAGATCGTATGGCGTGGTCTGATACACCCAGTTCAGCCAGTTGCGCCACAACAGGTTCGCATGCGCACGCCAGGCGAACAGCGGCTCCTGACTCGGATCGTCGTGCGGGAAGTAGTTGACGGGGAACGGCACGTTCGTCAGACCGCGCGACATGTCGCGCTCGTACTCCTCGGCCAGCGTCCACTTGCCGTACTCCCAATGGCCGAGTGCGAACACCTCCGAGAAGTCACGCGTGGCCACCAGCCCCGGGCCGCTCTCCTCTCCCCAGGTCAGCACCTGCAGATCCTCGTTGGCACGGATGTCGTGCATGTCAACGTCGGCCAGACGCGAGTGCGGCTGCAATGCGATCTCGTCGAATCCGTTGGTGATGAAGCAGTATTCGTCCTGCAGACGCTGCGGAAACACGCCGAAGATCTTCTGATCGAGCACATGCTTGCGCACGCCGTAGCGATGATAGAGCGCGCCCATTGCGCCCCAGCACAGATACATGGTGGAGAACACGTGCGTGCCCGCCCAGTCGAGAATGCGACGGAACTCGTCCCAGTAGTCCACGTCCTCGAACGGCATGTGCTCCACGGGCGCGCCTGTGACAACCAGACCGTCGTAATAGTTGTCCTCGAACGCGTCGAGGTTCTCATAGAACTTGAGCAGGTGATCGCGGCTCACGTGCGTGGCCTCGTGCGTGGACGTCTTCATGAAGTCCACGTCTACCTGCAGAGGGGACTTGGAGATCAGACGAAGCAGCTGCGTCTCCGTCTCGATCTTCTTGGGCATCAGATTGAGGATCACCAGACGCAGCGGACGCACGCGCTGCTGTTCGGCGTCGGCTTTTTCCAACGCGAAGATGCGCTCTGAGTCGAGTATGGCACGGGCCGGCAGACCCTCGGGAATCTTGATAGGCATAGTCCCAATTATTGCAGTGCCGTGTAAATCCCCAAAACCATTCAATGCGCCCCAAGGAAGGAAGACCCCCGAGCACTGCCTCACACGCCCCGTTTCAACGTGCTCCCTCCTCGGGAGGGAGCTGTCACGCAATGCGTGACTGAGGGAGGGCCACAACCCCAAAAACGACACGCCGACAAACCCCAACAATCCCAACGATGTATCACAACAAAATCCCCCACAGCCACACTCCCGCTTGACATCCCCGCTCGAATCCATAGACTATATAGACGTTGCCTGTTAAGGCCGACGCGGGGTGGAGCAGCTCGGTAGCTCGCTGGGCTCATAACCCAGAGGTCCATGGTTCAAATCCATGCCCCGCTACAAATTCGGTCTCCGAAAGGAGACCTACGAAAAACCGTGGTTTGGAGTTTCCGGCCACGGTTTTTTCGTTTTCCTGCATTCGCGCTACGAAATCTTCGTCCTGTCGGTAATAGGTATCGTCAATCAAATCATTGACAGTAACTCCCAATTCCCTTGCCGCAAGATACAACTGTTCCAGCTTTATCTTCGTGGTTCCATTGAGCATCTGCGTAACGGCGGGCCGGGTCACTCCCATCGCCTTCGCAAGATCCTTCTGCAGCTTCCCCGTCAACCTCATATACCGGCGAATGTTGTATCGCACTACTTCGGCAAAACGAGCGGCAGCCTCTTCCCTATCGGCAGCCACAAAATTTACGGCTTCCGTCACACTCATGCGCGTATCCCTTCAATCTTTTGACTAACATAGGTCATCATATCAAACGAAAGTTAGAAAACCTAAACTCGTCCAGCCGTCGGAAATCTAAATAAAAACGCATCTCAGGCCATAAATTCCAACGAAAACGACACGCCGTCGAACCCAACAGTAACAACATATTTCCGAAAGTTAGAATTACTAACTTGAGGACATGGTTTCTTCCCTGTATTCTGAGGTTAGGAAATCTAACTTCTATGGAACGGAGAGGTCATGTCAAACATGAAGCGGTGGCTGCGCGAGATGGGTATTCCCAGCTCTCAATTGGCCGTTCAGACAAACCAGTCCCGATCCAGCATCACTCAGAAGTTGAATCGCAAGACCGAGTGGCAACGACGCGACTGTCTGCGCATCCGCGAGCTGTATGGCCTGTCTTCGGATTTCATTCAGGACCTCATCCCCTACGAAATGGAGTTCCCGTCCGGGAATCCGAGAGGAGGTGATGCCGCACTGTCATCGTTATGCGGGCGCGCCGCCCGTTGAGAAGCCAATGAATGAGGTGGCCGGCTCTCCAGGACCTGGAAGTGACGGAGGGCCGGCCGTGCAAATAACCGTTTCCCGGGCGTTCAAAATGTCGCCAAACGTTTTCCGCTCGGGTTGATCAAGGAGTTATCGCACATGTGTGATTTTACAAACGCAGCTTGCGGTTCCCTGAACACCTCCAAGGGTAAGGGTGGTTCCGGGGCGCCGAGTTTGGAAAAGGAAGATCTGTTGTCCCGTGTCATGGGACTGGCTGTCGATGATGATATCGCGGGTCTCGTGCACGCGGCGTACGGGCTTGCCCTGTTGGATGCGATGCGGGATTGCAATCGCGCTTCCGGTGACGTGGTCTCCGGTCATGTCGCGACGATGCGCGGGTTGGACGAGTCCGGTGCGACGGGGTCGTTCTCGGCGGTGGACTGGGATCGTGCGGAGCAGCGTGCCCTGGGCGCGTCGGAGTGCGGCACGGCGGTGCGTCACGCGCTGGAGCAGCGTCTGGCGATGCTGGAGCATCCGGCCGGTTCGGGGGTGCTGTGATGACCGGGTCGTGTCTGTTGGCGGCGGCCAGGGACTTGTCCCTGTTGGAGACGCCGTCGGATGATTCCTCGTTTCTCGAGGATCGTTGTCTGGGGTTTGACGAGCGGGTGCTGGCGTATGAGCGTCTGCATGGCCGGGTCTCGTCGCTCCGCGCGCTGGTGGATGCGGGCGGCTCGTTGGGTGGCCGGCATTGCTCGTGGCTGAGTGTTCCGGTGGTGCGGGGCTGTGATCCCGCGCGTTTGGATGCGGCGAAGACCACGCTGCTGCTGTTTCTGGCGATGCGGGGCGGTCTGCCGTTGCGTCGTGTGGAGTTCGACGCGGAGTCGGTGCTGCTGGACGCGGGTTCCCGGACGGCGACGGATCGTCTGTTCGTCGCGTGGATGGGCGTCGAGGCGTATCGGGCCGCGATGTGGGGTCTGACCTGTCTGAACGCGGGTCTGCCGCTGACCGCGGCGAACCGTGATGATTTCTATGCCGGCGTGGCCCATCACCTGATGGACCCGTCGGGTCTGGCCGTGGACGTGTCCCCGGCGTTCGTGCTGGGCATGCGCCTGGGCGCGGAGGCGGGCGACCGTCTGATCGGAGGTGAGTGACGTGACCGTGGTGACGATGGTGTGGGTCCAGAAGAACGTGACCTGCGTGGGCAACGCCACGAAGTCGGTGCTGGCGTATCTGGCGTTCCGCGCGCATTTCGATGACGGGACGGCGTCGTGGCCCGCGGTGGACACGATCTCGCATGATCTGGGCATCGGCAGGCGCACGGTGCAGCGGGCGATGGATCGTCTGCTGGAGATCGGTCTGATCGAGCTCGGCCAGCAGGATTTCGCGGGCTTCAACCCGAAGACGGGCGAGCCGGTGCGTCAGGACCGTCGCACGACCGTGTGGAACGTGGTGTGCCGTGACATCCCGTCCGAGGCGGTCGAGGAGGCCGAACCGGCCGAGTCCTCCCCCGCCGAGGTCGATGCCGAGGATGCAGGCATGTCCGTCGCCGATGCCGTGGACGACGGTGTGATGGAGGCGCCTGGAACCGGTTCCGGACAAAATGACGCCCCGTGCGTGGAGACTGAACGGGGTGACATTTTGTCCAAAAAGCGTGACATTTTGTCATCAAAACGTGACAAAATGTCACCCAATATACATAGAAATACATATAAATACATTTCCCCCTCTGTCCCCCATGGGGACATCTCCCCCTCCGGGGGCGAACCTGGTGATGAGGGTTCCGTCGATGGCGTGGCCGCCGTTGGCGGGGACCTGGTGGGTTCGTTCCTGGACTGGTTCTCCTCGAGGCGTGCCGAGCTGGGTCTGTCCCGTCGCGCGTTCTCGGATCGTGACCGTCGCGCGGTCGCCTCGCTGCTGGACCGTCTGACGGCCTCCGGGGCCTCCGATGCGGTGGTCGAGGCGAGGCGGGTGTGCGATCACGCGTTCTCCGATGCTCGGCTGGCCCGTCGGGTGTCGTCCCCGCGTCAGCTGGCCCGCCTGTTCGACGAGATCCGCGACGCGATGACGCTCGACGCCCGTTCCGCCCCGTCCGCCGGCACGTACGGGGTTCCGGACGATCTCGAGCATCGCTGCCGCAGGCTGCTGGACGGTCTGGGCGTCGAGGACGGCAACGACGGGTTCATGGCCCGCCGCGAGCTGCGCCGGCTGCTGCGCGAGGGCGTCGACGAGGCCGAGGCGCTGCGCGCGGCGTTGGACGCGGGCCTCGCGTATCAGGCTCGTCTGGACGCCGAGCGTCGCGACCGTGAGGCCGCCCGGAGCCGCCCGGCCGCGTCCGGCGCGTTCCGTCCGTCGTTCGCGGGCAATCCGATGTACCGGGGGGCCGTCTCATGACCGGCATGGAGCAGGCGTCGTGCGTGCGGGTCGCGGCGCGCAGTCAGGCGTTGGCGGATCAGATGTTCGCGGTCCCGGATTCCGGTCGTGTCGATCGGCGGGCGAGGCGTGCGGCCAGGAGGCTGTGCGATTCGTGTCCGGTGCGGGACCTGTGTCTGAGCGAGGCGCTGGCCCGTCGCACGAGGGACAACGTGCTGGCCGGTGGTCTGACCTATCAGGAGCGGTGCGTGCTGAGCCACGAGATCGCCGCGGATCTGGGCGTGACCCTGTGGGGTCTGGCGTCGGTGTCCCCGTCCACGGTGCTGGCCTGGCTTCGTGAGCATCCCCGGGCGGTGGAGCGGGCGCGGTCGTGCACCCGCGCCTACTGGCGGGACCGCAAGCGTTCCTCCAGCGCGGCTCTCGCTCAGGGTCGTCTGTTCTAGGGAGGCTCGTCGTGTTGTTTCTTCAGGTGTTCGACGGTGATCTGCATGTCGATGGGCCGGTGCCGTTGGCCCGGGTGTCGTCCCGCGGCGAGGCCGAGCCTCCGGCCGGAGGCTGGCCCCTGCTGGCTCGCGAGTCCGCTCCGGTGGCGTCGGCCGCCGTGCGCGCGTTGGAGGGCCGGTACGGGCTGGCGGACGGGGCTCGTCCCGCGTCCCCGGGCCCGTGGTCGCTGGTGCTGGACTGCGCGTCCTCGTCGTCGGGGCTGATGCTGATGGAGGTCGGCTTCTCGCTGCGTCCGGTGAGCATGCGGGGCCTGCGGGTGCGTTCGGGCCGTGCGGCCGACGTGGTCTGGGCGTTGGACTCGTTTCTGCGCCGGCTGGCGTCGACGTGACGGTATGGCGGTGTGGCGGTATCGGGTTCCTCCGGTACGTGCCGTCGTCGGTATTTGGTTTTTGGATTTTTCTGGTTTTTCAAGGAGTTTGATCATGATCGTGACTATCGCTAACGCGAAGGGCGGGGTGGCGAAGACCACCAGCGCGATGTTTCTGGCCGCGGCGTACGCGCGCCGGTTCGAGGGTTCGGCGCCGGTGGTGCTGGACGCGGACCCGCAGTCGTCGGCGAGTCTGTGGCGGGATCTCGCCGAGGATGCGGGCGAGCCGTTGGGCTTCGATGTGTCGCCGGCGAATCTGAGCACGCTGGGCCGGCTCAGCCGCGTGGGCGCGGATTCGTTCGTGGCGGTGGACGCGCCGCCGCAGGGTCGTCTGCTGGAGACGGCCATCGGGGTGGCGGATTTCGTGGTGGTGCCCTCGTCGGACAGTCCGCTGGATCTGCAGCAGGCGTGGGCGACGCTCGAGGCGGTGCCGCGTCATCGGCCGGCGGCCCTGCTGCTGGTGCGTGTGGAGCCGGGCACGACGGCGTATGCGAGGACGCTGTCCGCGCTCGGGGACGCGGCCACGCCACGGTTCGACGCGGTGGTTCGCAAGCGGCAGGATCTCAAACGGTGCATGGGTCTGCGCCCGGGCAAGCTGTGGGAGTACGGGCAGGTGCTCGACGAGCTGCTGGAGGTGCTGCGATGATCCGGTTGCTGGCGCTTGTCGTTCTGGTGTTCGTTGTCCTGCTGGCCGTGACATCGGCCGGCCTGTTGTGCGCGATGTGCGCGGATGTGCCGGCCTCGGGACGTATGGCGCTCATGCTGCTGGTCCCGTCGTTCGTGCTGCTGGCGGGGTGGGTGATCGCATGAAGGATCTCGCGTTCCGTCCATCGAGGCCGCGCGCCGTGTCCGAGGCGCCGTTGGATAACGTGTTCGCCGCCGATACCGCTCCAGTCCGTTCCGGTTCGTCAGCGACCGGGGATGACGGTTGGACGAAGACGAGCGTGGCGATGCGCAGGTCGACGCGCCGGCGGGTGAAGCTGTGGGCGCTGGAGCATGACATGAGCATGCAGGAGGTCGTCGACCTGGCGTTGGAGGAGTATCTGGCCTCTAGGCCGTGACCCCGTGCCGGCCGGTGCCGTACGGTGTCGGCCGGGTTCTCGTTGGTTTTCGTTGTGTAGTCCTGTTTTGGAAGGGAGTTCGTTATGAGTAGTGGAGTCAGGGAGCTGTCGATGTCGGATCTGTCGTATCTGCAGTCGTTGCCCGCGGTGAAGCGTGTGAGCGTGACCGGGGGCCGGTTGCGGATCACGTATGAGGAGGGGTTCCGTCGCATGGTGGCAAGACGATATCGGGCCGGGGATTCTCCGGCCAGGATCTTCCGTGAGGCGGGGCTGGATTCCGCTCTGATCGGCTACAAGCGCATCGAACGGTGCATCGCGCGCTGGCGTGATTTGCCCGATGAAGACGTTCCACCCGCGCCTCCGGTGCCGGCCGAGGCTGTGGTCTGGACGCCGTCCCGGCCTCGCGTCAAGGGCGTGGAGGGCCGTGCGACAGTTCGGACGCTGGCGCGTCGTGTCACTGCGCTGGAGGCCAGATTGGCGGCGGTGGAGGCGGGCCTGTCCGATTCCACGGATATCGGTTAGCGGGTTCCCGGTGGGGGCCGTGCGGGTTCGCACGGCCCTTTTTTCGTATCGTTCCGGGGGTATGGCGGTATTGCGGTAGGCCGGTTTTTCAGGCTGGGTTTTCTTTTTCGTTCCAAACTCTTCCCGTGGTTTTCGCGGTTCCATGGTGCATGGCCCCTTCGGGGGTCCGCTTCTTTCCTGTTCCGATGTCGAGACGGACCGGTCAGACCGGTCCGCCTCCGGTGGAGGGCGGGGACGTATGGATTTTGGATGAGAGGGAAGCTCATGGATCTTCGTTGCGGCGTGAGGGCGTGTGCCGCCGGTGTCGCGTTGGCGGCGCTGCTGGCTCCGGTGGGGGCCGGGGCCGCGGAGGGTTCGACGGCTGGTCAGTGGCTGTCGGTGCGCACGTCCGATGGTTCGTCGGAGGGGATTGATGGTCGTGGTCTGCTGGTGGGGGATGCCGGCGAGTACGAGGCGTTGCTGGATCTGTCGGGTATGTCTCCGACGTGGCGTGCGGGAGTGGTGCTCGCGTTCGATGCGCGGCATCTGGTCGTGGATGCCTCGACGGTGAGGGTGTCGGATGGTTCGGGACGGGATGTGACCGATGGTTTCAACGTGCAGGTGTCGGATGGTCGCGTGTACGTGTTTGCCCGGCTGGTGGACACGACGATGGAGGACGGGACCGTGGTGCCGGCCGGCGCGCAGCCGTCGGATCTGGCCGCGTATGCGGCGTTGGATGGCTCCTCGCATGATCCGTCGCACGATCCGGGCGTGGACCGGTCGCTGGCCGGAGGTTCGTATCGGGTTCGTGTGCCGTGGCGGGTGACGGGCGTTACGGGGAATGGTTCCACGGCTCGAGCGTCGATGACCAGGATCGTGGACGCGGATCGCGGCGACGGGAACGCCGTGTCGAATCCGTTGGCGCGTGTGGAGCCGGATCGTGACGCGGTCATGACGGTCGGCGGGGATTCCGTGGACGGCATGTCGGTGTGGAGGGATTCGTCGTTCCTGTATCGGATGGATTCGGGCGTACTGTCCGCGGATCGTGCGACGTCCGTCTCGTCGTGGCGCGTGGACTCGAATGTGGATCCGGGCGTGGACCGGCTGACCGGCCGGTGGGCGGTGTATGCGGCCCGTGACCTGTATGGCATGGATGGTTCCATGCTGGCGGCCAAGGGATCCCGGATCGGCGGCGACGGCATGGACTCGTCACGCTTCGGCGGCGACCTGTTCACCGCGAGTGTGGATCCGGGGTCCGGGACGACGCGAGTGGAGGCCACGGACCTGTACCGGCGGCTCGTGAATGCGAATCCGGGTCGGGAGGCCGCCTGGCGCGCCTACGCGCAGGCCACACGGATCGCGGTCTCCGACAGGGTGGACTGGCGGTTCACCGCGACGCTCAACGGACAGTCGACGCGCAGCGCGTCGGCGTGGACCCGTACTCCCGACGCGACGCCCACGCTGCGTGTGGAGTCCTGGGACGCGCGCAGCGGTCGCGAGTCCGGGGACCGGGATTCCTCGACGGATGCTCTGACGGGCGTGAAGGACGGGGAGCGGATCGTGTTCACGGTCACGAACACGAGTTCGGACGCGTGGTTCCGCGCCTCGGACCTACATTTCTCGGATCGGGCGGTCGTCGGCGACGGCGCGGTCACGGGGCTTGAGCACCCGTCCGGCTGGGATTCGCTGCTGCTGGCTCCGGGTCAGAGCGTGGACGTGACGGGCCGGCTGCAGGGGTTCACCCAGGGGCGTCATACCGGCAGGACGACGGTGTCGGCGCGCCCCCTGACCGAGTGTCCGTCCGACGGGGACATGGCCGGTCGGGTCGAGGCGGGCGGTCGATCGTTGTGTCTGGACACGACGGTGACGTCCGCGTCCGATGACTGGTCCGGGATGCGTGCCGGCGGGCGGACGACCAGGCTCGCGGCGACCGGGGCCGCGATCGTCAACATGGTCGCCGCGATGGCCACGGCCACGGCCGGCGGCGTGCTGTTCCTCCTGTACCGGCATGGCAAACGGCTGGAATCCCCGCCCGGTCACGGCCGGGAACCGGAGCCGCATGACGGAGACCGGTAGACGAAGCCTCCCCGGAGTCGTCTTCCCCGGCTTCGGGGCACCCGGGCCGTCGGATCTCTTCCTCCCGGCGGCCGTTCATTCTTCCCGCGCCACCAGGCGCGGGCGCAGGGGCGGGCCGGCAGCGGCGGCGTGACACGCACGCTGGCCCTCCCCGTCCACCACGACCCGATCAGGAAAGGAGCCTATCCACACCGATCATCATCCCGCCGTCCCCGATGGGGCGGCATCCACGCATATGCAACAACGACAAGCGGGCAGGCCGTGTGGTCTTCCCGAGGAAAGAGGAAATCATCATGAGCAACAACCTTCGCCGTATCGTGGCCCCGACCGTCGCGGCCTTCGTCGCCGCCGCCGCTCTCGGCACCGGCGTTCTCTCGGCCAACGCTGCCGATGGCGGTCAGGCCGCGGCCGCGAACGCGACCATCACCCTGAGCGCGGCGTCCGGCGATCTGGTCGGCCACACGTTCGACGTGTACCGCGTCGGCTCCTACACGAACTACGGCAACTGGAACAACGACGCGGACGGCAAGATCGACTCCACCGACGTCGTCAACGCCAATCAGGCCGCCACCGACTGGCTCAAGGCCGCCGGCATCAAGGCCGATCAGGCCACCGGCCACGACGAGGCCGGCACGATCGCCGCCGGCAACGCGCAGGCCGCCCGCAGCGCGGCCGCAGCCCTCGCCGCGGTCAAGAACAAGCCGCAGGCCGTCAAGTCCGGCATCGCCGTCGCCGCGGATGCGAAGGACAAGACCACCCTGACCATCGGCGGTCTCGAGGAGGGCTACTACCTCGTCGTCGATTCCGACGGTCTGCCCCTGCTCGTCGGCACCAAGATCGGCGGCCATGATCTCGACACGCAGACGCTCGGCGTCGCCGTGGTCAAGTCCACCATCCTGTCCGTCTCCAAGGACGGTGCGGGCGACTCCACGATCGGCGCGACCGTGAGCTACACGGTCAGCTTCAAGGTCCCGGACAAGAACTCCAACCCGAAGAGCCTGTCCTACGAGGACGTGGCCACCAACCTGTCCGTCAACCAGGACTCCATCAAGGTCAAGGTCGGCGACGGAGCGGCCGCCGCCCCCGCCCAGGGCACCCTGACCATGAAGGACGCCAACGCCGGCTTCACTTACAACGCGACCGGTCTGCTGACGGATGCCAACTACGGCAAGCAGGTGACCATCACCTACACCGCGGTCGTCCTCGGCGAGGATCCGTCCAACACGGGTACCGTGCACGCCAACCTCGACGGCACCGACCACACCGGCACCACGCCCGAGGGTCCCGTCACCCTCGCCAACTTCGACTTCAAGATCCATAAGACCAACAACGATGGCACGGTCGCGCTGAAGAACGCCGGCTTCACCATCAAGGCCTCGGACGGCAAGTACATGAAGTTCGCCCAGGGCAAGTGGACCAAGGTCGACGCGAAGGACGACCAGGCCGCCGTCGCCGCCGGCGCGGAGACCAAGACCAACGACCAGGGCTTCCTCAGCTTCGCCGGTCTGGGCGATGGCACCTACACCGTCACCGAGTCCACCGTGCCGGACGGCTATCTGAAGACCCCGGCCCAGTTCACCATCAAGATCGACAACAAGGCGCACACGGGCGTCGTCACCGGTACCGGCGCGAACAACGGGCTGACCCCGAACGTGACCATCAAGGACGGCGGCCAGGTCGAGGTCCACAACCTCAACAGCATCACCCAGCTGCCGCAGACCGGCGCCGCTGGCGTGTACGTGCTCGCGGGCACCGCCGCGCTCCTCGCCCTCGCGGGCGGCGCGACCTACGCCCTCAAGCGCAAGCAGCAGCCGGCCGCCTGACATGCGCGCCCTCCCGCCCGACACGGCCCGAGAGGGACATGACGAACGGGAAAGACAACGCATGGACCACCGGGAGGGACGAATGGACGACTTCTACGAGATCATCCATCCGTCCCTCTCGCGCATCGAGCGCCGCCGTGAGCGACGCCGGCGGGTCCGTGACCGGATCCTCACCGCCGCGACCGCGCTCCTGTTCGCCGCCGCCACGCTTGTCGTCGGCATTCCGGCCGCGCAGAGCGTGGGGTTCGCCGCCGACCAAAGCCAGACGACGCAACGGCTCTCCGACGCCATGGACGCCATGGACTCCGCGCGTCGCACCCGCATGCTTACGGCCGCCGACGCGTACAACCGGCGTCTCGCCCGGACCGGCCAGCCGATCATCGGCGAGGCGGCGGACCCGTTCAGCGGCAAGGCCACCGGGGATTTCACCGGGAGTGATGATCCCGACTACGAGCGGACCCTCGACACCGGTCGGGGGGTCATGGGGTCGATCAGCATCCCGAAGATCGGCGTTGACCTGACCATTCGTCATGGCAGCGGCGCGCAGGCGCTGGAGACCGGGATCGGTCATCTGCACGGCACCAGCCTGCCCGTGGGAGGCCCGTCCACGCATGCGGCGTTGACCGGTCATCGCGGTCTGCCCAACGCGGAGCTGTTCACCCGGTTGGACGAGATCCGGTTGGGAGACCCGTTCTATCTGCACGTGCTCGGCACGACGCTTGCCTACCGGGTGACCGATATCCGGGTCGTCGACCCGGACCAGGTCGACAGTCTGAAGATCGTCCCGGGCAAGGATCTGGTCACCTTGGTCACGTGCACCCCGTACGGCGTGAACACGCAACGGCTCCTCGTCACCGGCGAACGCGCCCGGATCGGTGTTCAGGTGCCGGCCGAGGCGGATGCGCCCGGCGACGCGCGGCCGCTGCTCGCGGCCGGGGTCGGCCTGCCCCTGATCGTCGGCCTGCCGCTGGCCCGCCGTGCCAGCCGGCGTGAGACGCCGCAGCATCATTCCACCAGAAAGGAAAGCAGCACATCATGAGAACAATGTTTTGGAAACGGCCTGCAGCGGCCCTGGCCGGCATCGCATGCCTCGCCATGCCGTTGGCCGGCCTGATGGCGGTTCCGGCCGTCCAGGCGGCGGACGCCTCCTGTTCGGGCTACGACCGTCCCGCCGGCAGCGACACCGACATCAACGTCAAGCTGCCCGTGTGCGATACAAGTCTGCCCGTCACCGTCGCTCCCCAGGGCGGGACCATCGCCGGCCAGATCCACGGCAAATACACCAACTTCGAGTTCGACACACAGTCCATCGGCATGGACACCGTCAAGTTCGACGCCAACTGGACCCACGGCAACAGCGGCATGGTCGACGGCGCCATCGAACAGCAGATCCCCACCAAGATCGGCGCCTCGTTCACCGTTCCCGATCTGGGCACGTGGATCGCCGGCAACGGCCTGCCCCAGACCGTGAGCGCGAAGTTCACCGTCACCGAATGGAACGGCGGCTCCGTCCGCTGGTACCATCTGGGCGGCGACAACAACCCGGTGTACGAGAAGGGCCTGACGTTCGCCGCCGACGCCGGCATCAAGCTCCTGCAATGCGCGAACGGACAGCCCACGGGCTGCGGTACGGGATATTCGAAGGACTCCCCCCAGCCCGCGTACGACGCCGCCAAGCGCAACGGCCTGACCCTTCAGGTCGACTTCCTCGACCAGAACGGCCAGCCGATCCAGGTGTCCGGATACACGGCGTTCGAGAATCTGGACGGTGACCGGTACGGCCTCTGGTGGGGCGGCGACCCCGACAATCTGAAGTGGGACCCCTACCTGCACGTGGGTATCGAGCCCCTGCAGGGCTTCGACCAGCTGATCCTGCCCTCGACCGGCACGTCGACCGGCGATCTGACCCGGTTCGGGCGCAACGGCATCGCCGGCGACAAGACGTTCGCCTACACGTACGACGCGAACTTCCCGAGGCCGAACAATCCCAACGACCTGTATGATCACAGGGACACCACCAACGATCAGGCCCTGGCCGAGTCCAGTCAGGCGTCCCACCGGTTCGCCGCCCTGTTCGACGCCACGAGCCTGACCTTCAGCTACACGAGCGGCCAGGAGGGTGCGATGACCATCGGTTCCGACGCGGTCGAGAAGGACAGCTCCCATCAGGTGTCGTGGACTGCGGTCGATCAGAACGGCAACACGCTGCCCGGGCTGACGAACCAGACCAGCGGGTTCACCACCGCCGCCGGCAAGGATCTGGACGCGACCAAGGTCGTCTACGGCACCCAGTGGAAGCTGGCCACGCCGAAGGCCCCCGAGGGGTACACGCTCGAGAAGGTCACCGGCGACGCGACGTCCAGCAGCACGCAGGATCCGAATACGGTCGCGTCCGGCACCATGGGCGCGCGCAACCAGGCCGTCGTCCTGCATTACCGGGCCGCGTCCAGCCGCATCACCTTCCAGCCCGGTGATCCCAAGGTCACCGGCAGCATCAAGCCTCTAGACGGGTACGTCGGCGACCAGGCCACCCTGCCCGACGCGACCGGCTACACGTGGGACCACCACACGTTCACCGGGTGGAAGGATCCGGACGGCGGCGACCACAAGGCCGGCGACAAGATCGACTACCCCAAGGGAGGCCTCACCCTCACCGCCCAATGGCGCACGTGGACCTACACCGTCCGCTATGAGAAGGGCGCGGATGATGCGACCGGCAGCATGGGCGACCAGGCCATGACGTTCGACCAGTCCGCCAGGCTCACCGCCAACGGGTTCAAACGATCCGGATGGCGATTCACCGGCTGGAAGGACCAGAACGGCAAGACCTACCAGGACGCGCAGGAGGCCACCAACCTCGCCTCCAATGACGGCGAGACCGTCACCCTGACCGCCCAATGGGCACGAACCGGCACCAGCACCCTGCCCTCCACCGGAGCGGCCACGGGACTGGGCGTCCTGCTCACGGCCGGTCTGCTCACGGCCGGCGGCATGATCGCACGCCGCATGCGCCGAGTCCGGTAGTCGACGCACCACATGACGGGTTCATCCCCTCACCGGTTTCACGGGGAGGAGGATGAACCCGTTTTCCATGTCCGGGAGGCGTCCATGTCCTCTTCTAGAGGTCCTATGAGGCAAGGAACTCCGCCACCGCCTTCAGGATCTCGCCGATCCGGTTGATGAGCCTGATCCGGCTCGATACCCTGCTGTGACGTGCGCGCGTATGCCGTCCGCATCGACGTGAGTGACGGCCGTGACGGCCGGCGTCACGCAGCAGGATGCCCAGAGACCACAGCGGCAGACTCCAGCACAGATCAGTGATATGGATGGTGTGGAACGCGCCGATCACGGCGCCTACAAAATCGGCCATACTTGTCGGCTATGCGCCTAGAACATGCGATGTGGCGTGATCTTCATCACAGTTCCAGTTCGCCGCCGGTCGTGGCGGACTGGCCTTTCAGTGGTGTCGGTCGCTCTGGAATGCCGCGACGGTCATGGCCATGAGAACTGCCACGGCCTGCCAGCCGCTGGTCTGCTGCGCCAACGGCACGCCGCAGACGGCGATGAGCGTGACGAGCGCCAGGTTTCGATTGTGCTCGGGTCGCATGCGCGGCTCCTTTCTCCTATGCCGTCGGCCCCGTATGGCCGGTGGCATGGCGAACGTTACGCCGGGCCGAGCATGCGCCCAAATCGCCTTTGTTTACAAGGTGCGCATGGCCTTGAGGGTCTATCAATCGGCGGCATGCCGCTCTTCAAGACCCTCGCTGGCCGGAAAGGTCACCTCTTCCCGATGACCATGGTCTCCGTGGATTCCTCGGGTGTTATTCCGTAGTAGGCGTTGTAGGCGGCTTCGGCCTCGTCCCGGCCGCCGAGGCCGATCTCGTATCGGATCTCAGCCTCGAGGAAGTGACGGAAGTCATCGTCGATCTCCGTATTCTTGCCGAGTTCTAGGTCCATGATCCGTTGGACGGCGTCCGGCCTGCCGAGGAACGGCTTCCAGCGTTTCCTCGATCGTTCGCCGATCCGGACGATGGGGTGTCGCCGTTCGTCGTTCATGTCTCCGTGATCGGGGCGGAGGGGGATATGGCCGGCCCTGCCGTGGTCTTCTCCATCCTCCCCTGTTTCTCCTGTCATTCTCGTTCGGCCTCCCGGGTGATGAGGTCGTCGATGGCCTTGTCGGTCGCGTTGGGCGTGGTGCGTGCGAGGTCCGCTCCCATCGCGTTCAGCAGCATGGTGGCCCGCCCGGCGTTTGCCAGCTGGGAAAGCTGTTTTCCCTTCCGGATGGAGGGGATGGCGCCGAATGTATCGGGCGTGGGTGGCAGGTAGCAGGTTCTCGTTCTGATCGGCTTGCCGGGTTCCACGAGTGTATGCCCGTATTGGCTTTTCAGCATGTTCCTGGTCTTGTCAGGCAGTCCGGTGCCGTCGGGCATGAACAGGATCACGAGGCTGAGGTCGCCGAACTTGAACTGCGCCGAGTGACGGCAGGGGATGTCGAGCGGCTCGTCCTTCCCGCCGTCGCCGAACATGGCGGTGATCGAGGTGAGGATGTCGATGTCGCGGTCGCGTGTCATGGGGAATCTGGGGGTGGCGTAGCGTCCTGCGAGGATGAGTATCCTGTCGTCCGGGTGGTCCATGTCGAGATGTCGTATCCAGTCGAGGCGGGGGTTGATGGTCCCGTCGCCGGGTTCGGGGAATTCGGCGCCGAGGAACGACCGGACCTGCGGTCCTTCGCTCATCAGGTGCAGCGCGTTCCAGACGTATTTCGTCAGCGTCTTCTGCAAGAGGACGTAGTCGTGGCATATCGTCGTCGTGTCGGCGGTGCGGTCCTTGCATTGTCTGGTTCCGTTCGGGATGTTGGCCCGCGGGTTGGCGATGTGACGGGCGAGCATGTCCTTCATGTAGTCGTCCAGGTATGAGCTGGCGGTGTTGCATTGCCGTCCGATCGTGACGGTCGGGTCGCCCGAGTAGGTGAGTATGGTGTTCGGCTGCCTGCCGGTCCGGGTGTAGTCGAGGGTCGTTCGGCTGTTCGGATAGAGGTCGAGCACGGCCTTAGAGATCACGTGTTCCTGTGACCGATGTTCGTTCGTGCTGTGGCAGTACGGGCATTCCCATTGGTTTTCCTGCGGCTTCTTCGTCTTTTCTGTCATGGTGTGTTCCTTTCTATCGGCGTCCTTGTCGTCGTGTCCGTTCCATCGTATGTTGGTTTGCCTGTTTCGGTCGGCCGGTGTTCGGGTTTTTCGGTGTTGCGGTATCGGGGTATCGCGGTGTGGGGGTTGGGTTTCGTGTTCCAAACTCGGTTGTGGGTTTTCGGGGTTGGATGGATGGTGGCGGCCGCGTGTGTGGTCGTTGAGTCCAGTGAAAGGAAGTGGTTTATGTTCGGTTTTGGTCCCAGTGAGGCGGATCTGCTGTCGGGTGCGCTGCCGCAGGCGGCCGCTCCCGCGAATGCGCCGGTGGTGCTGGCCGCGGCGGATGGCAACCAGCTCACGTCGAATGTGTTGGATCTGTTCGTCACGGCCGCCACGCTTGGCGGCGGCGCGTGGACGGTGTGGGGCGCGATCACGTTCGCGGCCGGTCTGAAGGATCAGAACGGCCCGCAGACGCAGTCGGGCCTGTGGCAGGCCGTGGGCGGCATCGTGATCCTGGCCGCGGCGCAGCTGTTCAAGGCCCTGGCCTGACGGGCGGCCGCGCATGGAGGATTGGCTCATTGGCCTGTTGAACACCATCGGCAATGGTGTGTCGCAGGATATGGTGTCTCGGCTGCTGCAGACGCCGGCCGATTTCAACCATGACTTGTATGACCTGTCCCTGCGCGTGGCGGATACCGCCGTGAAGCCGATGGCGAGCATCGTGCTCGCCATCGTGTTTTCGATGGAGCTGGCGCGCGTGTCCACGAAGGTGGACGCTGATCGTGAGCTGGGCATGAAGATGGTCGCGGCGGCGATGCTGAGGATCGCGATCGTGTTCACTCTGGCGCAGAACAGCGAGCTGCTGTTGAAGGCGGTCGACGAGATCGGCTCATCGATGATGTCGGGGTTCACGTCGGCGGCGCCCACGGAGGGTGCGACGAGCACGATGGGCCTGGGCGACGCGATGGCGGATCAGATCAAGGATGCGGGTTGGGCCGGTCAGGCGGCGTGCATGGTGCTGCTGATCATTCCGTTCGTGGTGTCGCAGGCCGCGTCGATCGTGTTCACGGTCGTGATCCTGCTGCGGTTCGTGCAGTTGTACATGATGACGGCGTTCAATCCGCTGCCGGTCGCGTTCTGCGCGCATGAGGAGACGAAGGCGTGGGGCATCGGCTATTTCAAGCAGTACGCGGTACTGGTTTTCCAGTGCGCGACCCTGTATCTCGCGGTGATCGTGTATCGCGTGTTCGTGAAGAACGTGCTGACGATGGACGGGTTCAAGGAGGGCGACAGTCTGCCGGGGTGGATCATCTCGAATTTCGGGAATCTGCTGTTGGCGTCGGTGTTGCTGATCGGCATCGTGATGGTCGCGAACGGCGTGGCCAAGAAGCTGTTCGGCGGCGAGTGAGAGGAGTGTGTCATGGCGTTGCAGATGCCGGTGTACAGGGAGATCAGCGCGATCGAGTCGAAGGTGTTCCTGGGATTGTCGTGGCGTCAGCTGTTGGCGGCGTGCGCTCTGGCGGTGGTGTGCGGCGGCTCGTATCTGCTGTTGTGGATCGTGGCCGGCCTGCCGTCGGATCTGTGTATGTATCTGATCTTCCCGCCGGGCATTCCGATCGCGATGTGGGGGTGGTGGCGTCCCCGTGGTCTGATGCCCGAGCGGTACGCGCGTTACCTGTGGAGGCATTACGCGCATCGGAACGTGTATTTGCTGGATGGTCCGTCGCGCCGGTTCGTCACGCCGGCCCGGCCGTCGTTGAAGGAGTAGTGGAGTGTTCGAGTTTCTTGGGAGGAAGGGTGATGCCGCGGCAGCGCGCGGGAAGGCGCGTGAGCGGGCGCGGTCGAGCGGGAGGATGCCCGCGAGCGTGAAGACGCTGATCGGGTTCGATTCGATGCTGCGCAACGGGATCGCGTTCCTGGGCGATGACCGGTGGAGCGCGTCGATGGCGTTCACGGATATCAACTACCAGTTGGCGCCGGAGCGGCATCAGATGGAGATCATCGATCATTGGGCCAAGATGCTGTCGGGGTTCGAGGGCGGTCAGGACATCCAGATCGGCTTGTACACGAGGACGCGTGGCATCGATGACGTGCTGTCGGATGTGCGGATGGAGGATCGTGGCGACGGCCTGGATCGGTGGCGTCGCGACTACAACGATCTGGTGGGCTCGAAGCTGGAGACGGCGTCGAGGAACACGGAGACGGTCAAGATCCTGACGTTGACGATCGAGGAGCATGATCGTGACGCGGCGGTGACCACGCTCAACGGCCTGTGCAATTCGGTCGCCGCGCAGCTGAACGCGATCGACGGGTGCCGGGCGACCCGGCTGAGCCGTGAGCAGCGTCTGGCGCTGATGTCGGAGATCCTGCGTCCGGGTGAGGATTTCACGTTCAACGAGCGTACGTTCCATCATCTGCAGGGTCGGCCGGACATCAAGGATCTGGTGTGTCCGTGGATGATCGACGCGTCGAGGGCGTCGACGCTGCGCGTGGAGTCCCTGGATTCGGGGTTCTGGCATCGGACGCTGTGGATCTCGGGCCTGCCGCCGGAACTGTCGGACCAGCTGATCAACGAGCTGACGGGGTTGCGTGCGCGGGTGAACGTGAGCGTGCATCTGGCGCCGTATGATCGCGGCGATTCGCTGACGATGGTGCGTCGCAAGGGCGCGGAGATCAAGATGCAGGTGATGGAGACGCGCCGACAGAACCGTCGTCAGGGCCTGGACCCGGATGATCTGCCGGATGATCTGGCCGACCAGCAGACGCAGATCGGTGATCTGCGTGACGAGCTGCGTCGCACGAACCAGCGTCTGACGAACGCGATGATCGTGATCGGCGTGAGCGCGGACAGCGAGGAGGCGCTGGAGCATGCGGTCAGTCAGGTGCGCACGCGCGTCAACGCGCAGTCGTGCAAGGCGGAGTCGCTGTCGTTCATGCAGATCGAGGGTCTGGTCGCGGAGCTGCCGTTGGGCAACAATCCGCTGCCGATGAAGCGGACGCTGACGACGAATTCGGCGTCGATCCTGATCCCGTTCACCACGCAGGAGGTGTATGAGCCGTCGGGCATCTTCTACGGGACGAACACGAAGACGGGCAATCCGATCGTGGCGGACCGGCGCGCGCATATGAACTCGAACGGTTTCATCCTGGGCACGTCGGGCGGCGGCAAGTCGTTCAGTGTCAAACAGGAGATCGGTTCGATGTTCCTCAACCGTGACGACGACGTGATCATCATCGATCCGGAGCGCGAGTATCTGGCCCTGTGCGAGGCGTTCGGCGGGCAGATCGTGGAGATCAGCGCGGGCGGCCATCAGTGCATCAACCCGTTGGACATCGTGCTGGACGAGACCGGCGACGTGGATCCGATGAAGACGAAGACGAACAATCTGGTGTCGATGATCGGTTCGCTGGTCGGCGGCAACACGGGTCTGACCGCGGTGGAGAAGAGTCTGGTGGACCGGTCGGCGTTGGGTCTGTACGTGCGCTGGCGTGATTCGGGGTCGTCGTTGCAGCCGACGCTGGGGGATCTTCGCGACGCCCTGGAGGCGACGGGCGAGGATGCGGGCCATCTGCTGGCGGTGAGTCTGGACGCGTACACGTCGGGTTCGCTCTCGGGGTTCTCGGGGCAGACGAACGTGGACATGACCAACCGCATGACAGTGTTCGACGTGAGCGCGCTGACGGGCGAGCTGCGTACGTTCGGCATGATGGTGATCATCGACCAGGTGTGGAATCGCGTGCTGAGGAACCGTGCGGCGGGCCGTCGCACGTGGCTGTATGTGGACGAGTTCCACCGGTTTTTCTCGAACGGGTACGCGTCGGCCCAGTTCCTGGACATCTACAAGCGCGCCCGCAAGTACGGTCTGGGCGTGACGGGCATCACGCAGAACATCGAGGAGCTGCTGATGGACGACGGGGCGAGGCTGATGCTGTCGAACTCCGATTTCCTGATGCTGCTGACGCAGAACGCGTCGGACGCGGACGAGCTGTGCTCGCTGCTGAAGCTCTCGGAGGAGCAGCGCTCGTATTTCACGAACGTGATGCCGGGTCAGGGTCTGATGAAGATCGGTCCCGCGTATGTGCCGTTCGACGGTCGTATCCGTGACGACAGTCTGCTGTACGGCCTGTACACGACGAGCTTCGACGACAGGGAGTCCAGGTGAGCGGCGCGCGCACCGCGTCCCCGCCGGCCCCGGCCGGCGCCCGTCCCTCCGCCGGCGCCGGCGCGACC
>NZ_NEWD01000002.1 GCF_002234915.1 Bifidobacterium vansinderenii
GCACTCGAACGGCTCGAAAAGATCAATGCCGATGATGCCGCCACGCTGCGCNNNGCAGNNCGGGGTGCTCGTGCGCGTTCTGCAACTGCAGCAGCTGCACGGTCCACTCCACGTCGGACAGGCCGCCCTTGCCGAGCTTGAGATGCCGTTCGCGGCGTACGCCTCGGGGCAGTCGTTCGGCCTCCACGCGCGCCTTGAGTCTGCGGATGTCCATGAGCTCGACGTCGGTCAGCTGGCCGGCCGGGTAACGCAATGGCGCGGCGATGATCTCGAGGAAGTCCTGAGCCAATGCCTGATCGCCGGCCGCGTACCTGGCGCGCAGCAGCGCTTGATGCTCCCACGTGCTCGCCCACGACGTGTAGTATTCGCGGCAGGATTCGTAGGAGCGGACCAGCGGGCCGTTCTTGCCTTCGGGCCGCAGATCCAAGTCGAGTTCGATCTTGGCTTCGGTGGAGATCGGCCCCATGAGGATGCGTCGCAGATCGTCCACCACGTTCTTGGCGAAGGTGAACGCGGTCTGGTCCTCCACTCCCCCGTTCGGCCGGTAGATGACGATCACGTCGGCATCGGAGCTGAAGTTTACTTCGCGGCCGCCGTAACGTCCCATGCCGATGACGGTCAGTCGTGCGGGAGGCTCGTCGTAGCCGTGCTCACGGCACTGGTTGTCGAGCGACCAGTCGAGCGCGCAGTCGATCAGTGCATCATACACGGTGGTCATGGCGTCGAGGCTCTGGATGTCGTCGATCACCGAGCTCATCCATCCCAGGCCGATGCGTTCGATCTCATGGCGTCGCATGGCGCGCAGCACGGTGGCGAAGTCGTTGATCCGGTCGCTGTATCGGGTTCGGGCCGCATGGCATTGGATGTTCAGGCTTTCGCGGGTGCGCGGCTGCATCTCCTCGTCGTGGCCGAGCCAAGTCACCGACTCCATGGACTTGTTCATCGCATCGCCAAGGTAGCGCGAGTTCGACAGGATGTGGCACAGGCGCTGTCCGGCGGATGCGGAGTCGCGCAGGAATCCCAAATAGTCACTGCCCTGGCCGAAGTTCTCCTCGAGCTTGCGCCAGGTGAGCAGTCCCATGTCGGGGTTCTGGCCGTCGCCGAGCCATTGCAGCACGGCGGGCAGGATGATGCGGTTGATCTTCGCGGAACGGCTGATGCCACTGGTGAGCGCCTGCACGTGACGCACCGCGCTCTCCGGGTCGGCGAATCCGATGGACGCGAAGCGTTCCCTGGTCGCCTCGGCGCTCAGCGTGATCTCGTCCTCGCCGAGCGTGGCGATGTTGGGCAGCATGGGACGGTAGTAGATATCGAGGTGAAGCTTGCGCACTTCGCGGCGCGTGGCGTCGTACCGTTCGATCAGCTCCTCCGGATGCAGGCCGAGCGCACGGGACAGGCGCCGCAGTTCGGCGTTGTTCTGCACCTCGTCACGGTCGAGCTGACGCTGCGTCTCGATGCCGCCGGCGTTGCCCTTACCCAAGTCCGGGAACAGGTGGGTGCGTTTGAGCGCCCACATCTGCTGACGGTGTTCGAGCACACGCTCGAAACTGTAGTCCACAGCGAGCCGTGCCGCCTGCTTGCGCGACACGTATCCGCCGCCGGCGAGCGCCTGCAGGGAGTCAAGCGTGCTGGCGGTGTGCAGCGCCTCGTCGGTGCGACCGTGCACGAGCTGAAGCATCTGCACGGTGAATTCCACGTCGCGCAGGCCGCCGCGGCCGAGCTTGATCTCACGGTCCTTCTGCGCCTTGGGGATCAGGTCCTCCACGCGTTTGCGCATCTGCTGGCAGTCGTAGACGAAGTTCTTGCGTTTGGAGGCCGACCAGACGAGCGGACGGGTGCGATCGTAATAATCCTTGCCGAGCTCGGGGTCGCCAGCGACGGGTCGGGCCTTGAGCAGAGCCTGGAACTCCCAGCTTTCCGCCCATTTGTCGTAGTAGCCCAGATGAGAGTCGAGGGTGCGGACCAGCGGGCCGTCCTTGCCTTCGGGTCGCAGGCCGCCGTCGATCTGCCAGAGCACCGGTTCGGCCACGCCCATGACCACCGACTGGCAGACGCGCTGCAGGGTGACGCCAAGCTTGGTGCCGATGCGGATGAGCTGTTCGTGGCCAAGGTCGGGGTCGGCGGGTTCGACCACGTAGATGAGATCGACGTCGGAGACGTAGTTGAGTTCGCGGGCGCCGAGCTTGCCCATGCCGATGATGGCGAACCGGCATCGTTCGCTGCCGACGACCTCGTGCCGGGCGATGGCGAGCGCGCCTTCGAGGGCCGCGTCGGCCAGGTCGGACAGGCAACGGCTGGTAGTGGGTTGGATAGTGAGTGGATCGTCGGCGGTGACGTCCTTGGCCATGATGGCGGCGAGCTGTTCTCGATAGCAGCGTCGCAGTTCGGTGGTGGATTCGGCGATGGGCTTGTCGCTGACCGGCGTATCCGACTGCGGGTCGGCGCCGATGCGTTCGAGCATGGCCTGACGACGCTGGTCGCGGTTCCACAGGTGGGTTTCGTATCCGGTGCCGGTGGTGACGGCGCGGATCAGGTCGGGCCGGTTGAGCATGAGCCGTCCGAGTTCGTCGGAGGCGCCGAGCACGGCGACGAGTCGGGACAGGCCGTCGAGTCCGGTGAACAGGGATTCGAGCGGGTCTCCGGCGTCGTGCACGCGTTGGGCGAGTTCGGTCACGTGTCGTAGCGCGGTGTCCGGGTCGAATGCGGACGACAGGGCTTCGAGCAGTTCCGAACGGTAATATCCCTCCACTCCGAGGGATGCGAGGGTGGCGAACAGGTCCTGTGCCCGGTCAAGGTCGGAGATCCCGGCTCTGATGATCTCGCGCAGCGGCAATCGTGAAGCTTCCATGGTGTTCCATTTTAGCGTCTGACAACGTTGAAACGATGCAATTGGAACGAATACGCGACGAGGGTTCGTATTCCCGGCATGATGCCTGGGGAACACGAACCCTCGTACTGTTGTTCGCTTGATCACGCGGCCGCGTGGCCTCGCGATCGCACCGATTGGCGTACGCCGATTCTTCATCGGCGAACGCTATCGATCAGATCTTCTGAAACAGCGGTTTGACGTTGTTCCAGATGCGTCGCGTGGTGCCCGGATGGTTCATCGAATACAGGTGGATGCCGTCCACGCCGTTCGCCACCAGATCGTTGATCTGCTGCGATGCGTAAGCAATGCCCGCCGCGTGCAACGCGTCACGGTTGCCCTCCCACCGGTTGAGAATGGCCTCGAGCGGCTTGGGAATGCGTGAGGCGTTACGCTCAGCCATGCGCCGCACCGACTTGGCGCCGCGCACCGGCATGATGCCCGCTTCGATCGGCACATTGATGCCGGCCGCACGAGCCTTGTCGAGGAACCGGTAGAAGTCCTCGTTGTCGTAGAACAGCTGGGAGATCAGATGGGTCGCGCCAGCGTCCACCTTGATCTTCAGGTTTTCGATGTCCTTGTCCAACGATTCGGCCTGATAATGGCCCTCCGGATAGCAGGCGCCGAAGATCTTCAACGACGGCCGGCGCTCGCGGATGTAGGCCACCAGATCACTGGCGTGAGGGAACACGCCTACGGACTCGTGGTCGGGCAGCTCGTCGCCACGCAACGCCAGCACGGCGGTGACGCCGGCCTCGTCGAACATGTCGAGCGCTCGGTCGACAACCTCATGATCGGAGTACAGCGCGGTCAGGTGCGCGACCGTCGGAATGCCGTATTCGGAGCGGATCGTGTGAGCGATGCGCGCCGTGGCGGTACGGTCCGACTGGGTGCCGTGACCGTAGGTCACCGAAATGAAGTCGGGATTGAGCCCTTCGAGCCCGTCGAGCGTGTCGTAGATGGTTCCCACCGGAGCGTTGCGCTTCGGCGGGAACACCTCAATCGAAAAGATCGGCTTGTGCATGGTCACGCGAGCTCGGCGCGCACCTTGCGGGTCGCCTCGACCAGATGCTCGAGGCTCGGCCAGGTCTCGGCGTTGCCACGGGTCTTCAGACCGCAGTCGGGGTTGATCCAGACCTTCTCCACGTCCATCTTCTTGAGGATCTCGTGGATGCGGTCGACGATCTCCTCGGTGGAGGGGATGCGCGGGCTGTGGATGTCGTACACGCCCGGGCCGGCCTCGGTCTCGAAGTTGGCGTCGTGGATGGCGTCGAGCACGACCAGATCACCACGGGAGGCCTCGAAGGAGATCACGTCGGCGTCCATCGCGTCGATGTCGCGGATGATGTCGTTGAACTCCGAGTAGCACATGTGGGTGTGGATCTGGGTGCCGGGCTTGACGGCGGAGTGGACCAGACGGAAGGCGGGCACGGCCCAGTCGAGGTACTTCTTGTGCCAGTCGGAGCGGCGCACCGGCAGCTTCTCACGCAGTGCGGCCTCGTCGATCTGAATGACCTTGATGCCGGCGGCCTCGAGGTCGAGCACCTCGTCGCGGATGGCGAGCGCGAGCTGCGTGGTCTGCTCCTCGTGCGTGATGTCCTCACGCGGCCAGGACCAGTTGAGGATGGTCACCGGACCGGTGAGCATGCCCTTGACCACGTGGTCGGTCTTGGACTGGGCGTAGGAGCTCCATTCCACGGTGATCGGGTTGGCGCGGGAGACGTCGCCCCACACGATCGGAGGCTTGACGCAGCGGGTGCCGTAGGACTGCACCCAGGCGTTCTTGGTGAACAGGAAGCCGTTGAGGTTCTGGCCGAAGTATTCGACCATGTCGTTGCGTTCGAATTCGCCGTGCACGAGCACGTCGAGGCCGATCTCCTCCTGCTTGGCGATCACCTCGTCGATCTGCGCGGCAATGAACTTGTCGTACTCGGCCTTGGAGATCTCGCCCTTGCGGAACTTGGCGCGGGTGGAGCGCACCTCGCGAGTCTGCGGGAAGGAGCCGATCGTGGTGGTGGGCAGCACGGGCAGGCCGAGTTCCTTCTTCTGGATGGCCTGGCGTTCGGCACGGGCGGGCTGGCGCACGTACTCGTCGTCGGTGAGCTTGGCGACGCGCTCGTGCACGGCCGGGTCGGCGGCCACGCGGGTGCCGTCGAACAGTTCCTGGTTGGCGGCGAGCTTGGCGTCGGCGGCGCGGGCTGCGTCATCCAGATCGGCAAGGTCGGCCACTTCCTTGAGCTCGTCGAGCTTTTCGACGGCGAAGGCGAAGTGCTTGAGCACGGCGGCGTCGAGCTTGTCCTCGCCGGCGGTGCTGAACGGTACGTGGAGCAGGGAGTCGGCGGTGGAGACGGCCACGTTGGCGGCCTTGGTCTTCACGGCGTCAACGAGACCCAGGCTCACGGCGTAGTTGTTGCGCCAGATGTTGCGGCCGTTGATCACGCCGGCGAAGATGGTCAGGCCGGCGGGCACGCCGTACTCCTCGATAGCGGCGAGGTTCTCGTCCTTGCCTTCGATCAGGTCGAGGCCGAGACCGTCGAATCCAAGGTCGATGGCAGTCTTGTAGGTGTCGGCGATGTGGCCGAAGTAAGTCTGCAGGAGCACCTTCACGCTGCCCTTGGCGGCGAGAATGGTGGTGTACAGCGTGGTGAAGAGGTCGAGGTCGCCCTCCTCCTTGTCGAGCACCAGGTACGGCTCGTCGAGCTGCACCCACTGGGCGCCCAGCTCGTTGAACTTGGCAAGCAGGTCGGCGTAGGCCTTGGCGGTGTCGGCCACGAGCTTGTCGGTGAGCTCAAGGTCGGCGCCTTCCGCGCCACGGGCGAGCTTGAGGAACGTGTAGGGGCCGATCACGACGGGCTTGGTGACGATGCCGAGCTCCTTGGCCTCGTTGAACTCGTCGAACGGCTTGGTGCCAGTCAGGGCGATCTCAGTGTCGGCGGTGATCTCCGGAACCAGGTAGTGGTAGTTGGTGGTGAACCACTTCTTCATCGGCTGGGCGGTCACATCGCCCTTGTCGCCCTGGTAGCCGCGGGCGATGGCGAACAGCGTGTCCTCGGCGTTCAGGCCCAGATCCTTGTAGCGCTGCGGAACGGCGCCGAGCAGGATGGCCGTGTCGAGCAGCTGATCGTAGTAGCTGAAGTCGTTGCTCGGGATCAGATCCACGCCAGCCTGCTGCTGCAGCTTCCAGTGCTCGGCACGCAGCTGGGCAGACGTCTCCTTGACGTCCTCGAGGCTGTTGGCTCCCTTCCAGTAACCTTCGATGACCTTCTTCAGCTGTCGGTTGCTGCCGATGCGGGGGAATCCGATGACGGATGTCAGTGCGCTCATAATTCTCCAATACGATGTGAGTGAAAACCGCAAAAAGGTTAACAAACTTGGCGCAAATCAAGGATATCCACCGATTTTGGGTGTCGTCATAGGCGAGTCTTATAGCTATCGAAAGTGGCGCAATATCAGCCATCCACACCATCGAGGAAAGGCTGCCTGACGGGGCTTCAAACCACCCAATTGATTGTAGATGCCATATCGCGTAGGGCTCGCCGTCATAGGAAAAATACTCATGAGATCTGCCTAGCACTTCCCACACAACAACCCCGCATAGGGTCATCGACAATGCGGCCCTTCACCTAGACGCACTGTGCCTGAACGCGAGATGACTCCATTGACAAAGAACCATAAACGAAAAAGCACCGACTCTCGCATGGCTTCTTTCAACAGTCATTCACGCACTCATATTTCACTATTTGGTCATACTGCCCGTCTTATTAAATCATTCAGCGCTAGAAATCCCCCTAAACTACGAGTGCCCTCCTTGCACCATACATTGAAATAGATAAATAAATATACCCCTTATGAATACCCCCTCTAAATATGTCTCGATAACAAAAATAACCCCTTTGCGGTCTCTATAGGCATTCCACCAAACTTCGAAAGATCACTACCATTTACTAACGCCCAGGATTGCGAAACCGCAGTATTTCGGCGATTGCGGTTTTGACGGCATCGAGAAGAAAGGATCACCATGGATTTCGAGGAAAGTCTGCGCCAGATGGCCGCAAAGGTGCGAGATCTTAAAGCCGGCATCGAGACCGAAGAGGCAACCAAGACGGCATTCATCATGCCGTTCATCGGACAGGTACTCGGCTATGACGTATTCAACCCCCGTGAGGTAGTGCCTGAATTCACCGCAGACGTTGGCGTGAAGAAGGGCGAAAAGGTTGATTATGCACTTGTGCTCGATGATCAGGTGCAAATTCTCATCGAATGCAAGAAGATCGGCGCTCCACTCACTCTGGAAAATGCCAGCCAATTGTACCGATACTTTGCCGCGACGAGAGCCCGGATCGGTGTACTGACCAACGGTCAGGTGTGGAATTTCTATATGGACATCGACGAGCCTAATCGAATGGATTCCAAGCCTTTCCTTGTGCTTGATCTGCTCGATATCGACGACACCGTACTCCCCGAGCTCAATAAGCTCACCAAACCCGCATTTGACATCGAATCCATCGCCAGTAGTGCCGAAGAGCTCAAGTACGTCGGCGCATTGAAGCGCGCCGTAGGAGACGAGTTCAGAACCCCATCGGATGATTTCGTCAAGCTTCTCGCCGGACACGTTTATGATGGCGCGTTCCGTCAGCAGGTCATGGAGAAGTTCCGCCCGCTTGTCGGCAAGGCCCTGAAGCGGTATCTCAACGATCAGGTCAATGACCGTCTGAAGACCGCGCTCGGAGCCGATGACATCAAGATCTCCCCAGAAATCCCCTCGTCTGATGGTGCCGTAACGGCAAACGAGGAAACCCCCGTCGAGCCTGAAGACGGTATCGTAACCACGGAAGAGGAGATCATGGCGTATCGTATCGTCAAGGCCATTGCCTGCAGCGACGTCGACCCTGAACGTGTCACCATGCGCGATGCGAAGTCCTATTGCGCAATCCTATTGGACAACAACAACCGCAAACCAATCGTTCGCCTGTTCTTCAACACCAGACAGAAGTATCTCGGACTATTCGACGAAAACAAGAACTGCGAGCGCCACCCCATCGAAACGCTCAACGGCATCTATACGTATGCAGATCAGATACGTGAAGAGGTCAGGCGCCTTCTGTGATCAGGACGGCAGAAGTTCCACCATCAGATAAGTACGAAACGAAGCCGTTCAAGATCCACATCTGATGAGCGTCTCCACTAGAAGAAGCAACACCAGTCGTCAGGCATGAGGGATAAAACACTGGTAAGAGATAACCGTGTTTCCATCCCTCATGACCTGTTCATCGTTTCCCATGTTCCGCGGAAATCCGAATCCATGGAACGCTTTCTTAGATTCCGAATAATCGGCCGGAATTTCATTCAATGCGCAAGCTACGCCGCGCAGTCCTTGGGGGTGAGCACGGCGACCAGATGGGCTTCACGCAGGCCCCATTCGGCCAGCGGCTTGTCGGAGCCGAGAATGACCAGCGAGCCAGTGGACAATCCTAACCCGAGCACATTGAGCAGCGCGGGGTCAGAATCCGGAGAGGCCAGCCACTGCGCCGCGGACGACACCGTGGGCTCATGACCCACGATCATCAGCCGCTTCGTCTTGGCCTTCATGTGGCTCATCTCACCCAGAATCGACTGCGTGCCGTCCTCGTACAGGCTCTTGCGATAGTCCACGTTCGGCTTGTCTCCGAAGTACTTGAGCATGCGCTCCAGCGTCTGCCGGGCGCGAGTGGCACCCGAGCAGCGAATCTGATCGGGAATCAGCGACATCACAGCCAATGCCTTGCCGACCTTCTTGGCCTGTTTGCGGCCCTTGTCCGTCAGTTCCCGATCCACATCGTTCTTGCCGGAACCGGACTCCGCATTGGCGTGACGCATGATGATGAGCTGATACTCATATGATTTGGTCTTCTTGGCGACCTTGTTCAGGTTGACCATTCCCTGCCCCTTTCGACGGGCGGCTGCAACGCCCGACTACTCTATTGTGGCAGACTTTCACCCCCGGCGGCGCTTTTGGCGATATTTGCCACCTGCGTGTCCAGATCCTTGAGCACCTTGCGAAGCTTACGGTCGGAAATGTCGCGCAGCTCCAGTTCCTCAAGCCTGGCCTGCTGCTGTTCCGGGGTGAGCTCGTCGATATCCGAATACGTGTCCTTGGTGGCACGCTGGCGCTTATGCAGCGCCTCGACGTCGGGCGCCATGGCGCGCGCGGTGATCAGGAACCCAGTGTGTCCGATCATCTCATGGTTCGGTCGCACGGCGAGCCCCTGGGCCTTCCAGCCGCGCTCCATGGTCTCGCTGATCTCCGGCTCCGTCCACTGTCCGGATTCACGCATCGCCTCGGCCACGCGACTCAGCTGCGTAGTGGTGGTCACGTAGCAGGTAATCACGCCGCCCGGAGCAATCACCCTCCATGCGTTCTCCAAACGGTTCCACGGGTCGAGCATATCCAGGAAGATGCGGTCGAAGTAATGCTCAGGAAGATCCTGCGACTTCGAATCGAAATCGCCGACGAGCAGGTTCCACCATGCCGGGCGCTCGCCGAAGTACACGGTGGCGTTCGCCTCGCAGACGCGCGCGAACTCGGGGCGCATCTCGATCGTGGTCAGCTCACCCTCCGCTCCCACGGCGTCGAGCAGGTGCAGTCCCATGGCGCCGCTGCCGCCGCCGGATTCGAGCACGCGCATGCCGCGGCGGATGTCGCACACCTCGATGACCTGGGCGATGTCCTTCGGATACATGATCTGCGCGCCGCGCGGCATCGACAGGATGAAGTCCTGCAGACGGGGACGCATGACCGTGTACTGCCATCCACCGATCTTGCGGGTGTTCTTCCACGGTTTGCGCGGATTGTGGCGATACGCCTCGGCGGCGCTTTCCATGCTGCCCTCACTGGTGAGGGTGACGACGACCGCGCCTTCCGGGCCGCCGATGATGTCGTCGTGACGGATCACTCCGCGTTCGGTCTGGGTCTCCTCCCCCGCCATGAGCTGTACGGTGATCTTCTTGCCCTTACGATCGGTGAGTTGCACCTTTTCGCCGGCCTGCAACGGTCCGCGACGAACCATCGTCGTCCTCCCCTTGAATTCGTGGATTGTGTTTTCGTCCTGCACAGATTGGCAAGACAGTGCGACAAATCGTCCGCCGCGCGCATCACGCATGGGCATTGCGTTGCATCGCACGAACGTCGGACGATCGTCGATCGGAATCTGGCCTGCGGGTCTACTCGGCGAACGCCTGCCACCGTCCGTTTTCGTGGCGTACGGTGAGCGGCAACCCGAAGATGCGCGACACCCGTTCGGTGGTCAGTCCGTGCTCCAGATCGCCGGTGTAGATGATGGTTCCCGGAGCGGGATCGCCGCCACGCACCTTGGTCTCGTGCGCGAGCTTTTCATCCCCCTCGATTCTGCCCATCACGGCGATATGGTCGAATCCTTCGGGGATCTCCTCGAGCCGGTGGGTGACCAGGATCACGGCACGGTCGCTCTGTTCCCGTCCCAGATCGCCCAGCGTCTTGACGACCAGTTCACGGCCGCCGAGGTCCAGACCCGTGGTCGGCTCGTCGAGAATGGCGAGTTCCGGATCGGCCATGAGTGCGCGGCAGATGAGCACGCGCGTGCGTTCGCCTTCGGACAGACGCCACATCTGCTTGCCTTCGAGGTAGTCGATGCCGAACCGGCGCATCAGGTCACGGGCTCGATTCATCTCCTCGTCGGTGTAGGTGTCGCGCCAGCGTCCCGTGGTGGCGGTGAGGGCGGTCACCACGGCGTCGAGAGGATCCTCGTCCGGGGGAAACGCACGGGACAGTTCCGCCGAGGACAGGCCGATTCTGTTGCGGTAGGAGAACACGTTCACCTTGCCCAGTCGGTTGCCGAGGATGTCCACCGTGCCTTCACTGGGGTACTTGCGCGTGGCCATCATGGCGATCAGCGTGGATTTGCCGATGCCGTTGGGGCCGAACAGCACCCAGCGTTCCCCCCGACGGATGGTGAGGTTCACGTCGGTGACGATGACGCGACGGCTGCGTCGGAATTCGACGCCGTTCAGTTGCAGGGCGATGTCGTTACTCGCGTTGTTCATGGATCGGGTTCCTCGTGTCCGTGTGATGTCCTCATGACATGGGACGGGCTCCCAAGTCGGGAGCCCGTCATGACAATCGGCCGTGCCGTATGGTTCAGCCGTTGATGATCTTGTTGTACACCTCGATGGTGCGGTCGGCGATGGTCTCCCAGCTGAACACGTCGCGGGCGCGCGCGTAGCCGGCCTCGCCCATCTTCTTGGCGAGTTCGGGGTCACGCATGACCTTGTTGATGGCGTCGGCCATGTCGTGCACGAACTTGTCGGGGTTGGTGGGGGTGCCGGTGCCGTCGTGCAGCTGGTCGATCGGCACAAGGTAGCCGGTCTCGCCGTCGACGACGACTTCGGGGATGCCGCCGGTGGCGCTGGCGACCACGGGCAGACCGCAGGCCATGGCCTCAAGGTTCACGATGCCGAGCGGCTCGTAGATGCTCGGGCAGATGAAGGCGTCGCAGCCATGCTCGAGGGCGCTGAGCTCCGGCTTGGGAAGCATCTCCTCAATCCAGATGATGTTGCCGCGCTCCTTGTCGAGTTCAGCGAAGGCGTTCTTGACCTCCTCCATGATCTCCGGAGTGTCAGGGGCGCCGGCGCACAGCACGACCTGCACGTCCTTGTCCACGAAGTGCAGCGCCTGCAGCAGGTACGGCAGACCCTTCTGACGGGTGATGCGACCGACGAACAGCAGCGTGGGCTTGCTGCGGTCGATGTGGTAGCGGTCGAACACGCCCCAGCCCGGATCGTCGTCCGCGGGGGTGGCGAACTCGCTCATCGTGATGCCGTTGTACACGACGTGCACCTTGTCCGGGTCGACGTTCGGGTAGGCGGCGAGGATGTCCTCCTTCATACCGCCGGACACGGCGATGATGCCGTCGGCGTGTTCGTAGGCGTCACGCTCGGCCCAGGAGCTCAGGTTGTAGCCGCCACCGAGCTGCTCCTTCTTCCAAGGGCGGAACGGCTCGAGGCTGTGGGCGGTGATGACCAGCGGGATCTCGTGAAGCTGCTGGGCGAGACGGCCGGCCAGGCAGGCGTACCAGGTGTGGGCGTGGACGATGTCCGCATCGACATCGTTGGCGATCTGCAGATCCACACCGAAGGTCTTCAGTGCCGCGTTGGCGTCGGAAAGCTCGGCGGGCGTGTTGTAGCCCACGACGTTGAGGCTGCCCTTGGGCGAGTCGCCGGGGATCGCCGGAATGTCGTCGGAAGTACGCGGACCGTCGAATGCGCGAACGGTCACGTCAATGCGCTCCGCCAGTACCTTGGACAGCTCCTCGGCATGGACGCCTGCGCCACCATAGATGTGCGGCGGGTACTCACGGGTGAGGATATCGACTTTCATTGACGTCTCCTTTGAACAAATGAACAACATATCCCAGTATATGAAAGAACCGCCGGAAAACCCGGCGGTTCATCACATGTTTCTCGCGAATTTGCAGGAAGGTCGGTCCAATCGGTCCCGACACGCCATACACACGCTAGACGGCGGTGCCGTACTCATCCAGATTCGGATTGTCCTTGGGGTTGCCGGCCACGAAGAACAGGCTGAGCACGCCCACGGCAAACACCGCGGCCACCACGATGGTGGCCCACGTCGGCATTCCCGGAATCCACATGACCACAAGGAACGCGATGGCGGACAGGATGATCAGAGCCCAGCTGACGAAACGAAGCCAGCCGCGCACCCCTCGGGGAGCGCCGGGCTTGCGCATCGTACGCGCGGACGACGCGGACTGCTCGGGCAGGTCACTGGACGCCGTGGGCTTCCATTCGGCCGTCTGACCGTTTTCCAGACGAACGGACCTTTCCTGCAACGAATACTCATCGACCATCCCTTGACGGGAACGGGTCTGAACACGTTGCGGCTGGCTGTTAGTCCCGCGACGACTGCGCTTGGCATTGGCGCGGCGCTCTCCTCGATTAGGCATGATCGCTCCTTTGACGACGTATCACTGACTGCGAGTATAACCCTTTGGTCAGCGAGGGAGCATCATCGGGCGCTTCGACGCGGTGATCGGCGCGGGCAGCTCGGTGGAACCGGTCAGGTAGCGATCCACAGCGGCGGCGCAGGAGCGGCCTTCGGAGATCGCCCACACCACGAGGCTCTGGCCACGGCCGGCGTCACCGCACGCGAACACGCCGTCCTGGCTGGTGGCGAAGGAGTCGTTCCTGGCCACGTTGCCGCGACGGTCGAGCTCGACGGGCAGCTGGTCCACCAGCGTGTCGGTCTCAGGATGCAGGAAGCCTACGGAGATCAGCACCAGATCGGCGGGGATCACGCGCTCGGTGCCGGGCTGGCGGGTGAACGGGCCGTTCTCGCCCGGAGCCACGCTCACGATCTTCAGGCCGGTGACGTGACCACGCTCGTCGGCCACGAAGCCCTCGGCGGTCGCGCCGTCGATCTCGTGCACGTTCTTCGGATCCGTGGCGCCCTCGAACTCCACCGAATCGGTGTCGTACACGTAGGTGCCACCCTCCTCCATGGAGGAGGTCTTCTGGTAGATGCGGGCGTAGGTCGGCCACGGCTGGTTGGCGGGACGCTCGGAAGGCTCCTTGCTCATGATCTGCAGCACGGTCACGGACTTCGCGCCCTGACGGATCGAAGTGCCGAGGCAGTCGGAACCGGTGTCGCCGCCGCCGATCACCACCACGTGCTTGTCCTTGGCGGTGATGTCGTTGACCGGCTTCTTGCCCCACACGCGACGGGTGGCGTCCGGCAGGAAGTCCATGGCGAAGTGGATGCCGTCGAGCTCACGGCCGGGCAGCTTCATGTCGCGCGGCACCGTGGAGCCGATGGCCACCACGACGGCGTCGTAACGGGAGCGCAGGTCATCCCAGGAGATGTCCTTGCCGATCTCCACGTTGGTCTCGAAGCGGGTGCCCTCGGCCTCCATCTGCTCCACTCGACGGTCGATCAGGGACTTGTCGAGCTTGAAGTTCGGAATGCCGTAGCGCATCAGGCCGCCGATGGCGTCGGCGCGCTCGTAGACGACCACAGTGTGGCCGGCGCGGGTGAGCTGCTGGGCGCAGGCGAGACCGGAGGGGCCGGAACCCACAACGGCGACAGTCTGGTCGGTCAGACGCTGCGGGGGCAGCGGCTTGACGTAGTCGAGGTTCCACGCCTGATCGATGATCGTCTGCTCGTCGAGCTTGATCATGGTCGGCGGCTGGTGAATGCCCAGCACGCAGGCGGACTCGCACAGCGCCGGGCAGATGCGACCGGTGACCTCGGGGAAGTTGTTGGTCATGGACAGCTTACCGTAGGCGTCCTCCCACTGGCCCTGACGGACCAGATCGTTGAATTCGGGGATGACGTTGCCCAGCGGGCAGCCGGTCATGCAGAACGGCGTGCCGCAGTCCATGCAGCGTGCAGCCTGTTCCTGGGTCCACGGCTGCAGACCGGACTCGGCATGGACGTCCAGCCAGTCCTTGATGCGTTCCTGGACCGGACGCTCCGCGAGCTCACGACGGGAACGGACCTTCAGAAAACCTCTAGGATCGCCCATGTTCAGCGCACTCCTTCCATAACCTGCTCGTAGACCTTCTCCCAGGCCCCCGGAGCGTTGAAATCAACATTGTCTTCCTCGGCCTTCTTCATCGCCGCGGTCATGGCGACGAACTGGGTAGGCACGATGTGCGTGATGCGCTTGGCGGCGGCAGGCCAGTTAGCCAGCAGCTCCTTGGCGATCGTGGAGTCGGTCTCCTCGGCGTGGCGCTTGATCAGCTCATGCACCAGCTTCTCGTCGTCGCCTTCCAGCGCGAGGAACTTCAGCGCGCCGCTCTTGACGGCGGAGGGGTTCACCTTCGACATGTCCAGATCAAGCACGTAGGCGTTGCCGCCGGAGAAGCCGGCACCGAAGTTGCGGCCGGTGGCACCGAGCACCACGACCACACCGCCGGTCATGTATTCACAGCCGTGGTCGCCCACACCTTCGACCACAAACGTCGCGCCGCCGTTACGCACGGCGAATCGTTCACCAGCCTTGCCGGCGACGAACATCTCGCCGGAGGTGGCACCGAAGCCGGTGACGTTGCCAGCGATCACGTTGGTGTGCGGATCGAAGCGTACGCCGTCCTCGGCACGCACGATGATGCGGCCGCCGGACAGGCCCTTGCCGGCGTAGTCGTTGACCTCGCCGTAGATGCGCATCGTCTCGCCGCGCGGGATGAACGCACCGATGGACTGGCCTCCGGAGCCGTGCAGGGTCATGTCGATCGTGTCGTCGGGCAGGCCCTCAGCCTGGTAGCGCTTGGTGATCTCGTAGCCGAGCATGGTGCCGACCGTACGGTTCACGTTGCGGATCGGCAGCTCGATGCGCACAGGCTCCTTGTGCTGGAGCGCGGGCTGGGCGAGTTCGATGAGCTGGTTGTCGAGCGCCTTCTCGAGCTCGTGGTTCTGCTTCTCGGTGTTGTGCAGAATCGTGCCCGGGGTCGGGCCAACCTGCTTGAGCACGTTGCTCAGGTCCACGCCTTCGGACTTCCAGCGCTTGATGGCCTCGTCCTGATCCAGGCACTCGACGTGGCCGACGGCCTCCTCGAGCGTGCGGAAGCCGAGCTGGGCGAGGATCTCACGCACTTCCTCGGCGATGAACATGAAGAAGTTGACCACGTGCTCGGGCTTGCCACGGAAGCGGGCACGCAGCTCCGGATCCTGGGTGGCGATACCCTGCGGGCAGGTGTTCTTCTGGCAGGCACGCATCATGACGCAGCCCTCGACGATCAGGGCGGCGGTTGCGAAACCGAACTCCTCGGCACCCAGCAGCGCGGCGATGACCACATCGCGGCCAGTCTTCAGCTCGCCGTCGCACTGCACGACGATGCGGGAGCGCAGACCGTTGAGGATCAGGGTCTGCTGCGTTTCGGACAGGCCGATCTCCCACGGGGTGCCGGCATGCTTGATCGCGTTGAGCGGGGCCGCGCCGGTACCGCCGTCGTAGCCGGAGATCAGCACCACGTCGGCATGGCACTTGGCCACACCGGCGGCGATGGTGCCGACGCCGAACTCAGACACGAGCTTGACGTGGATACGGGCCTTCGGGTTCGCCATCTTCGCATCGTTGATCAGCTGCTTGAGATCCTCGATGGAGTAGATGTCGTGGTGCGGCGGCGGGGAGATGAGCTCCACGCCGGGGGTTGCGTGACGGACCTTGGCGATCCACGGCGGGACCTTGGCGCCGGGCAGGTGACCGCCCTCGCCGGGCTTGGCGCCCTGGGCGAGCTTGATCTGCAGGTCGGTGGCGTGCACCAGATAGTCGCTGGTCACGCCGAATCGTGCGGATGCGATCTGCTTGATCTTGCTGTAGCGCAGCGGATCGTTGATGCGGTCGTCGGACTCACCGCCCTCGCCCGAGTTGGAGCGGGCGCCGAGCTGGTTCATGGCGATGGCCAGCGTCTCGTGGGCCTCCTGAGAGATGGAGCCGTAGCTCATGGCGCCGGTGGAGAAACGCTTGACGATCTCGCTGGCGGGCTCGACCTCGGAGATGTCGATGGGCTTGCGCTTGGAGTTGAACTTCATGAGTCCACGCAGGGTCATCAGACGGTTCGAGGTGTCGTTGATGTGGTGCGAGTACTTCTTGAACATCTCGTAGTCGCCACGCTGGGTCGACTGCTGGAGCAGGAAGATCGCATCGGGGTCGTTGAGGTGGTCCTCGCCGGTGCGACGCCACTTGTACTCGCCGCCGGTGCGCAGGTTGCGGTGCGGAGTGGCGGTCCACTGGTTCGGGTAGGCCACGCGGTGGCGGATCGCCACCTCCTCGGCGAGCTCGTCGAGGCCGACGCCGCCCACGCGGGACGTGGTGCCGGTGAAGTAGCGGTCGATGACCTCCTGGCTCAGGCCGATGGCCTCGAACAGCTGGGCGCCGCGGTAGCTCATGATGGTGGAGACGCCCATCTTGCTCATGATCTTGAGCACGCCGGTGGAGAGCGCCTTGATGAGGTTCTTCACGGCCTGGGCCGGCTCGACCTTGACGTAGCCGCGACGGGACAGGTCCTCCACGGACTCGAGGGCGAGGTACGGGTTCACGCAGGCGGCGCCGTACGCGATGAGCAGCGCCACGTGGTGGATCTCACGCACGTCGCCGGCCTCCACTGCCATGGAGATCTGGGTGCGGGTATGGCGGCGCAGCAGGTGGTGCTGCACGGCGCTGGTGAGCAGCAGCGACGGGATCGGACCCCACGTGTGGTTCGAGTCACGATCGGAGAGCACCAGGAAGTTCTTGCCGTCGGCAATGGCCTGATCGATCTCGGCGAAGATCTCCTCGAGACGCTCCTCGAGGGCCTTGCCGCCGCCGGCGACCTGATACAGGCCCTTGACGACGAACGGACGGTAGTAGCCGCCGAGCACCTTGGCGCGGTCGAGACGCTTGAGCTGGGCCATCTCGTCGCTGTCGATGACGGGCAGCGGGATGAGCACCTTCTTGGCGTGCAGCTCGGAGTCCTCGAGCAGGTTCGGCTCGGGACCGATGGCGGACTCGAGGCAGGTGACGATCTCCTCGCGCTCCCAATCGAGCGGCGGGTTGGTCACCTGGGCGAACTTCTGGGTGAAGTAGTCGAAGAGCATGCGCGAACGCTTGGACAGCACGGGCAGCGGCACGTCGTTGCCCATGGAGCCGAGCGGCTCCTTGCCGGTGTTGGCCATCGGCGTGAGCAGCAGCTTGAGGTCCTCCTCCGTGTAGCCGAAGGCGCGCTGGCGGCGCTGCACGGACTGGCCGGAGTGGTTCACGTGCTCGCGGGCGGGCAGCTGGTTGAGCTCGACGGAGTTGCCCTCCACCCACTGACGGTAGGGGTGCAGGGAGGCGAGGTTGCGCTTGATCTCCTCGTCGGGGATGATGCGTCCCTCGGCGGTGTCGATGAGGAACATCTTGCCGGGCTCCAGACGGCCCTTCTCGACGATGTGATCCTGGGCGATCTCGTTGAGCACGCCGGTCTCGGAGGCAAGCACCACATAGCCGTCGTCGGTCACCTGCCAGCGACCGGGGCGGAAGCCGTTGCGGTCGAGCAGCGCGCCGACCTGGGTGCCGTCGGTGAACACGATGTCGGCGGGGCCATCCCATGGCTCGATCAGCGTGTTGTTGTACTCGTAGAACGCCTTGATGTCGGGATCCAGATTGTCGTTCTTCTCCCAGGCCGGGGGCAGCATCATGGAGATGGCGTGCGGCAGGGAGCGACCGGCGAGGTGCAGCAGTTCGAGGCATTCGTCGAAGGTGCCGGAGTCGGAGTAGCCCGGGGTGTTGATAGGCAGCAGCGGCTTGAACTCGCCCAGCAGTTCGGAGCTGAGGCGTCCCTCTCGGGCGGAAAGCCAGTTGCGGTTGCCCTGGATCGTGTTGATCTCGCCGTTGTGTGCGAGCAGACGGAACGGCTGGGCCAGCGGCCAGCTCGGGAACGTGTTGGTGGAGAAGCGGGAGTGGACGATGGCCACCACGGTCTTCATCGAGGGATCGGACAGATCCAGGAAGAAGGACTTGAGCTGCATGGTGGTGAGCATGCCCTTGTAGGTGATGGTGCGCGCGGAGAGGGAGGCGAAGTACACGCCCACCTCGTGCTCGACGCGCTTACGCACGCGGAACGCCTTGCGCTCCAGCTCGATGCCGCCGAGCTTGGCGCCGTTGGCATCAGCAAGCACCAGCGTCTTGAAGGCGGGCATGGAGGACAGCGCCTGCAGGCCCAGGCCATTGGGGTTGGTGGGCACGACGCGCCACGCGAGGACCTCGAGGCCCTCCTCCTCCGCGATGGCGGCGATGGCCTTCTCCTGCTGGGAGCCGGCCTCGATGTCGCGGTCGAGGAACGCGATGCCGGCGATGTAGTGTCCGGCCGGCGGAAGCGCCACGTCGATGGTGTTGCGCATGAACTCGTCGGGCATGCTCATCAGGATGCCCGCACCGTCGCCGGTGTTCTCTTCGGCACCGACGGCACCACGATGATCGAGGTTGATCAGCACCTCGATGGCGTCGTCAACGATCTTGCGCTCGGGAATCTTATTGAGGGTGGTGACCATGCCAACACCGCAGGCGTCATGCTCCGAGATCGGGTCATACATGCCTTCGGGAGTATGGATCGTCAGGTCAAGCGGAGCTTTTGTCACCGAAATCACCTCTGGGCTAGGGCAGGACGCACCTGCATTTTGAATTGCCTTGACAGAATACAGCCTTTGTGTATCTTAGAGGCAAATCGGATCCCATATCACAAAAGCCAAAACTTTTAAAGACTTTTCTTTTCTAGGGCTTTGATATGTTCCATATAGTGAGACAGCGTGTGTCGCCGTGGCATATCACCGCGCACGACACGCCCGTGCGTAACATTCTCGAAACGCGATACGACACGCCGAAGGGGTTCGTTCGACGTGCCGTATCGACAGAAAAACGGGATTTTTTGAGGACTTCCCAACAACCTTCATACGATCCGCTTCGCGAATCAACCCCGCGAATCACTTGGCTTTACAGATCACACAGATCGAAGAAATCACCGATCAACGCGTCGTTCAGTAGACGTCCCCGACGAGTCGGGATCACGCGATCGCCGTCAAGGACGATCAGACCATCATCAGACAACGTGTTGAGCTGTGATCGGTCCAGCGTGCGCCCCAGTTTTGACTCCACGTGTTCGAGGCTCAGCCCCTCACGCAGACGCAGACCCAGCATGATGGTCTCTTCAAGATCCTCGTCCGGGCTGATATGCTCGCTGCCCTGCCACGGCACCCGGCCTTCGGCAATGGCGGTACCCCATAGACGGGGATGCGCGATGTCCCACGATCGCAAGGCATCCGGTGCCGCGTAATGCGAATGCGCCCCGGGGCCAAGACCGGCCCAGTCCACGTTGCGCCAATAGCCCAGATTATGGCGGCTCTCGTACCCGGGACGGGCCCAGTTGGAGACCTCGTACCATTGCAGTCCGGCGGCGGTGAACAGGTCGTCGGCGATCTCGTACTTGGCCGCCTCGTCATCGTCGTCGGGCTCCGGAAGCCGTCCCGCGGCGATCATGCGCCCCATCTTCGTGGTGGGTTCCACGGTGAGCGCATACGCCGAGATGTGGTTCACGCCGAGGTCTATGGCCGCTCGGACCGAGGTGCGCCAGTCGTCGAGGCTCTCCCCCGGCGCGCCGTAGATCAGGTCCACGCTGGAGCGCAGTCCGGCACGGTCGGCCGCACGAACGCCGGCCTCAACGTTGGCCGGCGTATGCGTGCGGTCCAGCGTGCGCAGCACATGCGGCACGGCAGACTGCATGCCGAAGGAGACCCGGGTGAAGCCGCCGTCGGCGAGCGCCTGAACGTACTCGGCGTCCACGGTGTCCGGATTGGCTTCGGTCGTGATCTCGGCGTTGTCCTCGATACCCCAGATGCTGCGGATCGCATCGAGCATGCGGATCAGATCGGCGGCGGGCAGAATGGTGGGAGTGCCGCCGCCGAAGAAGACCGTGGACGCCGCCGGCTCGTCGATCCCGTGATCGAGCTGCCACCGGCGCACGAGCTTCATCTCTTTGATCACCATGGTCGCGTAGTTGCCGCGGCTGGCGCCCGCGCCAAGGTCGGTCGCCGTGTAGGTGTTGAAGTCGCAGTATCCGCAGCGCCGCATGCAGAACGGCACGTGGATGTAGATTTCGTAGGCCACTTGCGGTGGGTCAGCCTTCCTTCTTCTGCGCGGCGCGGATCTTGTCCTTGGTGTCGCGATCCGTGGGCTCGTCGGTGGACAGGGCGGCGATGAACGCCTCCTGCGGCACCTCGACGTGGCCGAGCATCTTCATGCGTTTCTTGCCGGCCTTCTGCTTTTCGAGCAGCTTGCGCTTGCGGCTGATGTCGCCGCCGTAGCACTTGGCGAGCACGTCCTTGCGCAGGGCGCGGATGGTCTCGCGGGCGATGATGCGCGAGCCGATGGCGGCCTGGATCGGAATCTCGAACTGCTGGCGGGGAATGAGCTCGCGCAGCTTCTTGGTCATCATCACGCCGTAGCTGTAGGCCTTGTCGCGGTGCACCACGGCGCTGAAGGCATCCACCTTCTCGCCCTGGATGAGGATGTCGACCTTGACCAGGTCGGCCGACTGCTCGCCGTCCTCGTGGTAGTCGAGCGACGCGTAGCCCTTGGTGCGGCTCTTGAGCTGGTCGAAGAAGTCGAAGACGATCTCGGCCAGCGGCATGCGGTAGTGCATCTCCACGCGGTCGGTGCTGATGTACTCCATGGTGCCCATCTGGCCGCGGTGTTCCTGGCACAGGTCCATGACGGCGCCGATGAACTCCTTGGGCAGGATGATGTCGGCGGCCACCATGGGCTCGACGATCTTCTTCACCTTGCCGTCGGGGAATTCGCTCGGGTTCTTGACGATGTGCACGCTGCGGTCCTCCATCGTCACCTCGTAGGTCACGTTGGGGGCCGTGGAGATCAGGTCGAGGCCGAATTCACGGGCGAGGCGTTCGGAGACGATCTCCATGTGCAGCAGACCGAGGAAGCCGCAGCGGAAGCCGAATCCCAGCGCCACGGAGGTTTCCGGCTCGTAGATGAGGGCCGCGTCGTTGAGCTTGAGCTTGTCAAGCGCGTCACGCAGGTCGGGGAACTGCGCGTTGTCGATCGGGAACAGGCCGGCGTACACCATGGGCTTGGGGTCACGGTAGCCGGGAAGCGGATCGGCGGCGCGGCGGGCGTCCTCGGTGACGGTGTCGCCCACCTTGGACTGGCTGACGTCCTTCACGCCGGTGATCACATAGCCGACCTCGCCGGCGCCGAGCGCCTTCGTCGGCTGCATCTCGGGGCTGATCACGCCCAGTTCGATCGGATCGTGCGTGGTGCCCAGACCCATCATGTGGATTTTCTGACGGGATTTGAGCTCGCCGTCGACCATACGGATATAGGTGACGATGCCGCGGTAGGAGTCGTACACGGAATCGAAGATCAGCGCACGGGCAGGGGCGGTGGGGTCGCCGTGCGGCGCGGGGATGTCGGTGACGATGCGGTCGAGCAGTTCGGCCACGCCCTCGCCGGTCTTGCCCGACACCTTGAGCACGTCGGAAACGTCGCAGCCGATCAGGCCGGCGATCTCCTCGGCGTGCTTTTCGGGCTCGGCGCTGGGCAGGTCGATCTTGTTGAGCACCGGGATGATGGTCAGGTCGTGGTCGATGGCCATGTAGAGGTTGCTCAGCGTCTGCGCCTCGATGCCCTGGGTGGCGTCGACGAGCAGCACCGCACCCTCGCATGCGGCCAGCGCGCGCGACACCTCGTAGGTGAAGTCGACGTGGCCCGGGGTGTCGATCATGCCGAGCGTGTACTCGGTGCCGTCGAAGGTCCACGGCACGCGCACGGCCTGCGACTTGATGGTGATGCCGCGCTCCTGTTCGATGTCCATGCGGTCGAGGAATCGGTCACGCATCTCGCGCTCCTCGATGATGCCGCTCAACTGAAGAATGCGATCGGCCACCGTGGACTTGCCATGATCGATGTGCGCGATGATACAGAAATTGCGGATCAATGACTGATCGGTGTAACCGGGCTTGTTCTTCTGCTCAACCGCCAAACTAGTCTCCTTGTCAACCGCATGGGCATACGACGTTTATTCCAAAACCACCAGTTTACAGTCAACCGTTGTCACACGGTCAGCGCACGACGTTGCCACGTGCGAACTGGTCGGCCCACGACTGCGAGTTCACGTTGGTCGCAGGGTCGCCGGAGATACGGCCCTTGGGGTCGTGCAGTGCATCGATGGCGGCCATCTCGGCGTCGGTCAGTTCGAAGCCGAACAGGTCGAGGTTCTGACGCATGCGGTCGGGATGCGACGACTTGGGGATGATCACGCGACCGGACTGCACGTGCCAGCGCAGTACCGCCTGCGCCGGGCTCACGCCGTGGTGTTCGGCTGCCGCGAGCACCGCCGGGGTGTTCATGTCGCCGCCGTGACCCAGCGGAGAGTATGCCTCCACCGCGATGTCGTGTTCGGCGCAGTACGCACGCACCTCAGGCTGGGAGAACCGAGGATGCACCTCGATCTGGTTGATGGACGGAACCTGCCCCGTCTCGTCGATGAGCCGCTGCAGATGCTCGGGCAGGAAGTTCGACACGCCTGCGGAACGCAGCACTCCCTCGCTCTTGAGATCGAGCAGCGCCTTGAACGTCTCCACGTATCGGTCGATCGCCGGGAATGGCCAGTGGATCAGATAGAGATCAAGAACATCCACGCCCAGCTTGCGGCGGGACTCCTCGAACGCCACCTTCGTCGGCTCGTATCCCTGATCGCAGTTGCGCAGCTTGGTGGCGACGAACACCTTGCCGGCCATGCCAGTGGCCCTGAGCGCGTCACCCACGCCCTCCTCGTTGTAGTAGGCGGCGGCGGTGTCGAAATGGCGGTATCCGATCTCCAGCGCCTCCTCCACGGCCCGCTGGGTGTCCTTCGCAGGAATCTGATAGGTGCCGAATCCCACCTGCGGGATCGCCACGCCGTCGTTCAGCCGGATATCCTGCACACCGTCGTACTTGTCTGTCATGGCCTGTCCTTTCCTTGCCCGGAACCGGCGAAGGGCCGGTCCTTCGTTTCTCAGAATACCGTTCCGGCGCCGTTGTTTCCGGGATGCGACATGATCGGCAGGAGAAAATCCTCTGAAGAGTTGGCTTCCGTCCTTGCCCGTGGTATACTATTCGCTCGTATGTCCGTTTAGAACACGTCGTTTGGAGTACATAGTGGCAAACATCAAGTCGCAGAAGAAGCGCGTCCTGACCAACGAGAAGGCCCACATCCGCAATGTGGCCTACAAGAGCGAGCTGAAGACCGCCGTGCGCAAGGTCCGCGAAGCCATCGCCGCCGGCGATAAGGCCGCCGCCGAGGCCGCCTACCGCGTCGCCGCTCAGAAGCTGGACAAGGCTGCCGGCCGTGGCATCATCCACAAGAACCAGGCCGCCAACCGCAAGTCCGGTCTGGCCCTCGCCGTGAACGCCCTCTGATCGTCGTTCATAGCCTATAGGCGCTTCGGGATTCACCCGCGATCCACATGTGACGGCGTGAATTCATAGACGTGAAAGCCCCGCAGGATTATTCCCGCGGGGCTTTTTCGTATTGTCGGCAGACGGAGAGGTCACTCCCCGGCGTCGATGGAACGCAGCACGTCGATCATTTCCAGGGCGCCGAGCGCGCAGTCGAAGCCCTTGTTGCCGGCCTTGGTTCCGGCGCGTTCGATGGCCTGTTCGATGTTCTCGGTGGTGATGACGCCGAACAGCACCGGCACGTCGGTGTTCAGGGACACCTGCGCGATGCCCTTGGCCGTCTCGTTGCACACCAGATCGTAGTGGGAGGTGCTGCCGCGGATGATCGCACCAAGGCAGATCACCGCATCGTAGCGGCCCGTGTTCACCATGCGCTTCGCGGCGATCGGGATCTCGAACGATCCGGGCACCCATGCCACGTCGATGTCGGAGTCCTCAACGCCATGCCGACGCAGTCCGTCCTGGGCGCCGGACAGCAGTTTGGACGTGATGAACTCGTTGAAGCGTGCGACCACGATGCCGATGCGCACCGGTCGTCCGGACTGCGGCTGTGCCTTGGCTACGAGGCTTCCTTCGAATACCGTCATGATTGTGTTGCTCCTTTTGTCTGTCTGGTTGGAGATATCGGAAAATATTGTGCGACCGATCGGTCCGCATCAGTCCGCGATCGCACCGATGAGATGTCCCATGCGATGCCGCTTGGTGGACAGGTATCGTGCGTCGAACTCGTTCGGTTCGATGACGATCGGCACGCGATCGGCCACGACGATGCCGGCCTGTTCCAGCTGCTCGATCTTGTCGGGGTTGTTGGTCATCAGGTCGATCGATCCGATGCCCAGGTCCTCGAGGATGGCCGCGGCCGTGCTGTATTCGCGCATGTCGGCAGGGAATCCGAGCTCGAGGTTGGCGTCGAGCGTGTCGAAGCCCTGCTCCTGCAGTTCGTAGGTGCGCAGCTTGTTGAGCAGCCCGATGCCGCGTCCCTCCTGGCTGAGATACAACACCACTCCCCTGCCGCGCTCGGCGATACGACGCATCGCCTCCTGCAGCTGCGGGCCGCAGTCGCAGCGCATGGATCCGAAGACGTCACCGGTCAGGCACTGGGAGTGCACGCGGCAGAGCACCGGCCCGGATACGGACTCCCCGCCGGCGATTGAAGCGAGGATGTCCTTGCCCATCACCAGCGCCACATGTTCACCGCCGTTTTCGGATTCGTACCCGACCATGGTGAATCGTCCGTAGCGCGAGGGCAGGTCGACCGTCGCCACGCGGCGAACCGTGTGGGGGAACTCGTGCGTGCGGCGATACTCCTGCAGCTGGGCGATGGTGATGTACGCCAGTCCGTGTTCGGCGGCGAACTCCCGGAGGTCGTTTCGGCGCATCATGGTGCCGTCCGCCTTCATCATCTCGCAGCACAGGCCGCACGGTTCGAGTCCCGCCAGCCGGGCGAGGTCCACGGTGGCTTCGGTGTGTCCGTTGCGTTCCAGCACGCCGCCGGGGCGGGCCACCAGCGGGAACATGTGCCCGGGACGACGGAAATCCCCTGGCTTGGCGTCAGGGTCGATGCACGCCAGCGCGGTGACGGAACGGTCGCGTGCGCTGATGCCCGTGGACGTGGTCACATGGTCGATGGAGACGGTGAACGCCGTCTGGTGGTTGTCGGTGTTCGACGCACACATCGGCGGCAGGTCCAGTCGTTCGGCGATCTCGCCGCTCATCGGGGTGCAGATGAGGCCGCGACCGTGGGTGGCCATGAAGGCGATGTTGCCCGGAGTGGCGAAGCGTGCCGCACAGATGAGATCGCCTTCGTTCTCACGGCTTTCGTCGTCGGCGACCACCACGATGCGGCCCGCGGCGATGTCGCGGACGGCGCGCTCCACGGGGTCGATGTTCGGCTCGTGTTCCGAGTCAGAGTGGATGTTCGTTGTCTGGTTCATGATGTGTTCCTCGATATGTTCGATGATGTGACGAATGAATAGGTGGCTGATATGTCACCGATCATGTGCGGTCGGCCGCGACCGGCGCCGCGGTCAGAATCCGTGGTCCAGCAGGAAGTTCCTGGTGAGCGTGGGCGCTGAAACGGACGTCGGTTCCGAGTGCTCGTCGGTGTCGGCCTGCGGCATGGACAGCAGCCGGTCCACGTATCTGGCGATGGGATCAATCTCGAGATTGACGAGGTCCCCGACCTTGCGTTCCGGCAGTACGGTGTGCTCGGAGGTATGGGGAATGATGGACACGCCGAACGACCGTTCGTCCGCGAAGGTCACGGTCAGGCTGATACCCTCCACCGCTATGGATCCCTTCTCCGCGATGAACCGCATCAGATTGCGCGGGGCGCCGATCGTGTAGACCGTGGCGATGCCGTCTCGGACGATGGACTGCACGTCGCCGGTGCCGTCGATGTGCCCGGAGACGATGTGCCCGGAGAACCGGCTGTCCGCAGGCATGGCACGCTCCACGTTGACGTGGCTTCCCCGGCACAACGAGCCCAAGCTTGACCTGCGGAGCGTCTCATGCATGACGTCGGCGGTGAAGGTCGTGCCGTGGATCGAGGTCACGGTCAGGCACACGCCGTTGACGGCGATGCTCTCCCCCAGCAGCGTGCGATCGGTGACCACGACGTCGGAGGATACGGCGAGCGCGGCGAAGTCGGCTCCGCGGGTCAGCGATTCCACGGTGCCGAGGTCCTCAACGATTCCGGTGAACATAGTCCACTCCTCCTTCGAGAAGAACGTCGTCTCCGATCGTCCGCACCGTGAGGTTGACGATTCGGTAGCCGTCGGCGGGGTCCTCCACGCCGGGTCCGCCGACGGGAGATGGGGCCGTGGCGCCGCCGAAGAGTTTGGGTGCGATGTAGGCGTCGATCTTGTCGACGATCCGGGCGTGCAGGGCGGACCATGCCAATGTGGCGCCGCCTTCGATCATCACGCTGTCGATGCCACGCTCCCCCAGTGTTCGGATCAGTGCCTGCAGGTCCACGTGCCCTTCAGCGTCGGCGTCGATCGTCAGCACTTCGCATCCGGCGTCGCGGTACGGTCTGGCCTGTTCCTCGTCGTGGGAGAGGGTAGCGATGATCGTCGGGGTCTCGTGGGCGCTGCGCACGAGTGCGGCGTCCAGTGGGGTGCGCAACGTGCCGTCGCATACGATGCGCAGCGGGTCATGGCCGTTTTCGATGCGGCAGGTGAGCATCGGATCGTCGGCGAGGACCGTGCCCACGCCCACCATGATCGCGGCGAAACGGTTGCGGTCCTCATGCACGCGTCTGCGGGACTCCTCTCCGGTGATCCAGCGCGACCGGCCGGTTGCCGTGGCGATTCTGCCGTCCATGGTCATGGCGTATTTGAGCAGCACGAACGGCGTGCGCCGCACGATGTAGTGCATGAATATCTCGTTGAGGGCATCGCATTCGTCGCGAAGCACGCCCTGCTCGACGGTGATTCCCGCCCGTTTCAGCTGTCGGATGCCCTTGCCCGCCACCAGCGGATTGGGATCGGACGAGCCGACGACGACGCGGGAGATGCCGCTGTCGATCACCGCTTGTGTGCATGGCGGCTGCTTGCCCTGATGGCAGCAGGGTTCCAGGGTGACGTACATCGTGGCGCCGCGGACCGAAACGCCCTGGGCCTTGGCCGCCTCCAATGCGGATCGTTCGGCGTGCCATCCGCCGAAATGGTCATGGTGACCGGTGGCTATGATCTGGCCGTCGCGTACGATGACGGCTCCCACCATGGGGTTGGGATTGACTTTTCCCACGCCCAGTTTTGCGTGGCGCAATGCCACGGACATGAAATCTCTATCGTTCACGTTTCCCCTTTCGACGCGATAGAGCATGTCCAGGGTACGTGGCGGCGCACGGACCATTCCGCTGCCCCAAACGTATGCCGAAAACAAAAAAATCCCTGAACTCCATTGGAATTCAGGGGCATGCATATACGTGGGCCGCGCAAGGTACGATTGCGCCGCCGCATTCTTCTTCCATCCAGACTGTAACTGTCGGTACCGGAATCACACCGGTTCACGAACGCCGTAACGTTCCTGCATATTGATTCGATTTCGATCTCAATGCTCGCGGACTATACCGCCGATCGGGAATTTCACCCTGCCCTGAAGATGCGTTATTGAGTTATGGCTCTGATTGAACACCGTCTCGACGACATCCCACCTCACTGATCACGGATTCGTCCACATTGTGAACAGAATTGCGGTAGGCAAAAAGCAAGAAGGAACGACCCTCGTCATCCACGCGAACGCTCTGATACGGTCATACGGTCGGCCGCTTATTCGTCGCCGCCGTCCTTGGCGCCTTTTACCGAATCCGGGTGGATCACCGGACGCTTGAGATACTTTCCCTGCGATGGCAGATGAGCACGACGACGCTCCATTGCACCGGGGAAGGTGATGTTGAACTTCACCGAGATCACGCGCAGCACGAATACGAGGATCACGATGGCCACGTCCAGCACCATTTCGCCGTTGAGGCCCAGATTCCAATACACGGACGCACGGTAGGCGAACACAGTGAGCACGCAGGCCACGCATGACGGCACCGCGTACAGATGCTTGTCGCGCAGGATCGACGGCACCTCGTTGAGTAGGATGTCTCGAATGGTGCCGCCGGCGAGCGCGGTGAACATGCCCAGAAACGCCGCGGTCATGCCGGACGTGTGGAACGCCAGCGCCTTGGCGGTACCGTTGACGGCAAACAGGCCCAACGACAGTGCGTCGGTGACGATCATCGACCATTTGAGGTGCTCGATCTCCGGATGCGCGACGGCGACGATGATGCCGGAGAACAATGCCGTGAGCACGAATCCCTTGTCCGTAATGCCCACGGGAGGCAGGTCGCCGAGCAGCACGTCTCGCGTGATGCCGCCGCCAAGCGCCGTGACCCATGCGATAACGAGTATAGAGAAGAGGTCATAATGCTTGCGGATGGCCGCCAAGCCTCCGGAAAGACCGCAGATGAAGATCGCCAGATATTCGATTCCCATGAATACGGCGTTGCTTTCCAGCGCGACCTGATCCACTGCGCCCTCCCCCCATCGACCGCGGGTCTCCCCATATCGAATTTCAGCCGATAAGAGCGTAGCACCGTACGTCGGTGACACACTGACACCATGCCAGAGTTCGCCCGTTGTTCACCTTCAATGCGTGGCAGCGCGAAATTTTCTGCTTAACCTTCGCCCAGCAACAATCGCCTCATGCCGTCGGCCAGCGAATAGCGGACGGGACGCATGCCCATCGTGACCATGGCTCCACTCTCGACCAGCGGATCCAAAGCCGTGTTCACGCGCTTGCGGCCGAACTTCAACCCATTCTGCAACTGTGGGCGAGTAACCCGGTGCGGCGGCGTTCCGAATAGTTCCTCCTGAATGAGCACGCCGACGATATCCACCTGGTCATCGCTCCATCCGCGCTCGCGGCTGAGCTCATAAAGTACGGCCTTGGCACGCTCGAACGCTCCGTACTTTTCGGAAAGATCATCGATGATGCGCCGCTGCGCATCGTTCACGAACTTCATCATCCGGTAAGAGAACAAACTCGCATCGCAGCAGTTCAATGGGTGCTGAGCATCCTCGAACGCCTTGTAGTACCGGTCCTTGCCATCAGAGATCACGGGACTGAGACTGATGGCCGTGGGCACGCTCAGATGTCGCCTGAGCTGCAGGGCGAACAAGAACCGTCCCGTTCTGCCGTTGCCATCGTAGAACGGATGGATGTATTCGAACGCGAAATGGCACATCGCAGCGCGAAGCAACGGCGGTACATCCCGGTTCCCCATGAAGGCAAGCCACTGCGTAAGCAGCACCTTGATCTCAGATTCCGGAGTGATGCCCGTATGGATGCGCCGCCCGGTAGCCTCGTCATCGATGTAGACGGGACCGTTGCGGAACAGATCCCCATCCGGCAGGTCACCGTCATCCAGCTCCCCGGAGACCACTCGGTCGTAAAGGGACCGGATATCCTCCAGACTGCGAGGAAGGGCGAGATGCTCTGGGTCGTTGTCGCTGAGTGCGAGAAACAGCTTGGCGAACTCGCTGAACCGCTTGCGAGGACCGTTCGTCATGGCGGTCTCAAGCGCCTCGCTGATCTCCTTGCGAGTGGAACGCACTCCCTCGATACTGTTGGTGCTCTGCATCTCGGCACCGATGAGATCCATGATGTAGGCACGACGGGCGATGGAGGGAAGAGTCTCCCATAGAGCGGTCACCATGTTTTCCTGTTCGCGGACACGGTCGAGGATAGCGGCGAGTTCCCGGAAGTTGACCACGAACATCTCGTGGCCACGCAGAACGATACCGGACCTGAACGTGCTCCATCCTTCCAGCCGTTGTCGGTACTCATGTTCGGCAATGGTCTTGGGCGGCTGCGTGGACTGGCTCATATGCGTCATCTGCCGAATGCTCTTGTACTGCATATGGTCCCTTTCCATGGTTTTAGGTCAAAGAATTGTCAGAAATTCTAATTCTATTGTTTCTTTTTAGCAAAAAGAAACAATAGAGACATTTGCAATGGTATCGATAGCCGACACCACTGGTTCCCGCTAATGCTCGATATCCTCGCAAGAGGCAGTTTTTCACCAGCCCTTGGTTTTGGCATGACACTGGAATCGTCACCACAAAACCGCTTCTGAAAGGATTCTCCGTCATGGCCATGCATGCCACTGCCACCGTGCTCGTCCCCGTCTCCGTCAGGCCGATGTCCGTCGGCGACCGTCTGACTTCCCGCAAGGCGCTGCGAGATGCGTTCGGCGGCAGCATTGCGAAGAACAGCGAGCCGCTCAGGTCGCTCAACGCACGTGTGATCACCGTCACCAAGCAGGAGTGGCGTGATGTGACGCTTGAACAGCGCGTGGCCGGCCCGATGCGCAACCACGAGATCACGTTCGTGTTCGTACGTGATCCCCGCATTCACATTACCGGAGCACCCACCATGGAATATGTGTTCAAAGGCGTGTTTGTGATCGACAACGATGGCGAGCACGTCCGCGCCATGCGCATCGCACTCTCCACCACCCCGAATTTCGCGCTGGCCGCATAGCCGAGCCGGCATCGGCATCTTGCCGGCCGGCATCCGGCTTTCCTATTCGCCCACATTGTGCCCATATTTATTTTCCATCAGAACGCGTCAAACCCCGTCAAAAACGAAATGACCGCTCAGTCCGATCGCGAGTAAGCCGAACAGCTATTATTCAACGTTCCACGGAAACGGGAGGCAGGGGTCGTCGACCTTGGTCAGTCGTCTATCTTCGACGTGACGTATTCGTTGATGGCCTTGGCGTGCTCCTGCATGGCCTCGAGGCTGTCGCGACGATCAGGCTCGCGGGCAGACCTGTCTCCTATGCCACCTGATTGCGCCATGCGCTGGACTGCTTTTCGGCCTTGAACGCGTCGAGCTCCTTCTGGAGCTCGACGGCTCGGGCTGCGGCCTTCTGCTGTTCGGTCATCTGGCTTTCCTTGAGCTGTTCCAGCTCGTCGGCAGCCGTCTTGTTGGCCTTCACGTGCTTCTCCCACTCACGAGAGTGGGCCAGCGTCTCCTCGTACTTCGCCTTCCAATCGACCTCCGTGGCCTGCGTCTCGCCGTTCGGCTCGCCCGCAGGCTGCTGGGACTCGATGGTTTCCTCGGCCATGCTTCCTCCTTGGAAAATAGGGTTTGGGGCCCGTGCGGGCATAAAAAAACCACCCATGCGGGTGGCTAAAGACAAGAAAAATGGTTATAAACCTAACCATTGGTGATGGATACTGAGAAAATCAGATGCCGCTTCCCCGTATGCCAATAAGTTCGATGAGTCTCTTATCGGGGCTATCGATCATGTCTTTCGGCTTGTTGTGATAGAGACAGTGCAACAGATCCGCCCGGAGTTCCTCTTCGGAAAGCCTGACTCCGGTTGCCTCGATATCAAAGTACCCTTTGCGGAAAGCACGATGGTAAGAGCGGAGGAGTTTATTGATGCCGTCACCATTGTGAGCCGCGAAATACTCCTCTTCCGTCACCCCAGCGTCTCCTCGATCATGATATTGAATATTCTAACGCTTTCCGGGAAGTAATTGACGATGAGCCGCCACGCCTCCGGATTAGATATTTGGGCGTCGAGCATCTCGGCGAAAGCCTCCCGTGACTGTCTGGTATTGCCCAAGCCCAGAAAGTATCCAGGAGCCGTATGCCCAACGGAATATGGATGGTCCTCCCCAGCGCGGCTTGTAGCATGTCTTCCACATTCCGATCGGTCAGTTTGCTGCCTGACTGGATTTCGTTGGCTATTGCGTCAAGAACCGAGGCCCTTGACGCATCCCTGCCCGAGACCATAAGTACGGCCTGTGTACCACGAAAAAGGGTGTCGGCATCCTGGTTAAGAGCATCGGCAAGCAGCCGCCCCCGACTGGCTCAGCGGAACGATACCCATTCCTGCCCAGTATCCAATCGAGCATATGGCCACTTTCGTGGAATAGATTCTGCCCCTCGCGACGAACATTGTCCCCACTCATAGCGGTATCAATATCAATGTAAATACCACCCTTTGATGGGTTGTATTCAGCGATTCCCTGATACTGCCCATCTTTGATTTCAAAACGATCGGCATATTTTGCCCACAGTCGCGCAGCGGACTTATGCGTGGTATCGCGAAGAAGCTCGTTAATCTTCTTGGTGTATGAGGCTCCCAGCTGCTGCTCGAGCCTACACCCTCTTGGTATGCGCATGTCAGGCTGGAATGCGGATCCATCGCTGAGTTTGTCCGGATTCAAGTAGCGGAGCCATGACGTTATCACTTTCAGACCAGTACCATCGCCAGAGTCTTTGGCCGACTGCATCGCTTGAGAATACATGCTCTTCCACTCCGACTGTTTTTCGAGCAGCTGCGTGCTTGCACCCCAGCTGGGCACGACCGTGCAATGGCAGTGCCCGTCGTGGAAGCTCCCGCCCAGGGATGCGGTGTCCTCACTCGAGTAGGCGAAGCCTCGGGACGCGAGCATGACGCAGAACGCGCACGGCTTCACGCCTCCGCAGACTCGAGCCCAGCGGGGCTTGGTGGGGTCCTTGGCGATGTTGGCTCGCATGGTCATGCGGCCGCTGGTGGCGATCATGTCGGCGATGAACTGCTGGGCGTCGTCCACGTTGCTCAGGTCGGGCCACAGGTCGGCCAGGGTCACGCCGCTGCGCGCCCGGCCGTTCTTGACCTGCGTGTAGGTCAGGCCCCGCATAGTCGGTGTCGTTGAACCCGCCCTGCAGGTCCCAGAGCGCACGATCGGGATCCAATAGTTCCGTCGCATATTCAGGCATGTCCACGTTGCCGTATTCGCCCCATAGGTCACGCAGCTGTGCCTGTACACGTCGACGACATCGACAAGGCCATCAGCTAGGAAACAGAAGAACGTGCCCAAGACGTGCCAAAAAACGAAAAAGAGGACCGCTGAAACCCCAGAAAACACTGGGATTCCAACAGTCCTCAAAACAGGCTGTGAAGGGTCAGCAGACCTTCCACATCCAGTTGTGCGGATCCTCGATCTCGCCGAGCTGGATGCCGAGCAGCTTGTTGCGCAGGGCCACGGTCAGCTCGCCGGAGCCGCCGTCGGCGACGGTCACGTCGAACTTCTCGGACTTGAAGCGGCCGATCGGGGTGATGATGGCGGCGGTACCGCAGGCGAACACCTCGGTGACCTCGCCGGACTTGATGTCCTCGAGCAGCTGCTCAAGGGCGATCATGGTCTCGACCACGTCGTGGCCGTCGTCCTGCAGCAGCTGGATCAGCGAGCGGCGGGTGACGCCAGGCAGGATGTTGCCGGTCAGGGACGGGGTCTCCACATGGCCGTCCTTGTGCACGACCATCATGTTCATGCCGCCAAGCTCCTCGAGGTAGGTCTTGGTGGCGGCGTCCACGAAGCACACCTGCTCGCAGCCGTTCTCGATGCCGGTGTACTCACCGAGCAGGGAGGCGGCGTAGTTGCCACCGCACTTGGCGAAGCCGGTGCCGCCAGGGCCGGTGCGGAACCACTTGTCCTCCACCCAGATGCTCACGGGCTTGACTCCACCGGGGAAGTACGGGCCGGACGGGGAGGCGATCACGCAGTAGTCGACCTCCTGCGGAGCGCGCACGCCCAGGAACGGCTCGGAAGCGAACATGAACGGACGCATGTACAGCGTGTACTCACGACGGGACGGCACCCAGTTGGCGTCGCGCTTGACTAGTGCGGCCACGGAGCCCAGGAAGTCGTCGATCGACAGTTCGGGCAGGTACAGACGCTTCGCGGAGTTCTGGAAACGCTCGGCGTTGGCGTCCGGGCGGAACAGCCAGGTGGAGCCGTCGGCGTGACGGTAGGCCTTGAGGCCTTCGAAGCACTCCTGAGCGTAGTGCAGCACGGATGCGCCCGGATCCATCTTCAGCGGGGCGTACGGCTCGACGCGACGGTCGGACCAGCCTTCGCCCTTGGTCCACGTCATGTGGGTCATGTTGTCGGAGAAGACCTGACCAAACGCCGGCTTGTCGATGAGCTCCTGACGCTTGGCGTCGGAGGCCGGGTTGTCGTTGGGCAGCACGGTGAAGGCGTCGGCCAGCTTGGACAGGGCCGCCGGATCGTGATGAGTATTTTCTGTCATTCTCAGCTTCTTTGTATTCATTGCCGATCGAGAATCGGCTATCAGTATGTCATCGGCGCTTCTGGCGCCGAACTGAGTAACACTTTCTCACATGCCTGTTACCGACATGAAAGAAAGTTCACATTATGAAAACGGACGCCGATGATCATCCAAGAACGCAAAGAGCCCACACGGACGGTGGGCTCTTCTCCGATGGTGGTCCATCGGTTAGTCGTTCATCGTCGGATGACGATCAGGCGAGCGCTATGGCTCAGGCCTGGGCGGCGTCGGCAGCCGGAGCGGCGGCATCGGCGTCGGCAGCCGGAGCGGCGGCCGGGGCCTCGGCAGCGTCTTCCGGCACCTCGACGGTCACGACGGACTCTTCCGGGTTGTCGTGCACGAGCTCCACGCCCTCGGGCAGGACGACGTCCTTGGCCAGCACCTTGGTGCCGTCGACCAGGCCCTCGACGCTGATGGTGATGCGCTCGGGCAGGTTGGTCACGTCGGCCTTGACCTTGAGCTCCTGGATGTCGACGAACGCCACGGCGGCGCCCTTCGGGGTGCCCTCAACGAAGACCGGGACCTCGACCTCGATCTTCTCGCCGGCGCGCACCTCGTAGAAGTCCACGTGCTCGATCTGCTGCTTGACGGGGTTGCGCTGCACGTCCTTGACGACGGCGAGCTTGGAGTCCTCGCCGAACTTCAGCTCGAACAGGGCGTTGGTGTGACGCAGAGCGTTGGTGGTCTCCTTCAGCGGGAGCTGCAGGAAGGTCGGGTTCTCGCCGCCGGCGTACACGGTGGCCGGAACCAGCTTGGCGACGCGCAGGCGACGGGCCGCGCCCTTGCCGAACTCGGAACGGACGGCACCTTCGAGGGTGATATCTGCCATGATGTTCTCCTTAATAGAACTGAAAAACCTGAGGTTTCGTTTTGGCGCATCGACGCGCCGCGGAGAACGCCGTGCAGTGCACGGGAAAATCACACGTCGAGTCGATTACGGAGGATGACGCAATTCACGTCACCGCTCCCTCGCCAAGACAACAGTCGCTTAGTCTACCACATCCACCGAATCACGGCGAACCGGGTGTCGCACACGGGATGTTCCGGAGAACGTGACCACCACGGCGAGCATCACGCATCCGACACCGACGATCTCCCAGACGGTGGGGAATTCGGAGAACAGCAGTCCGACCGCCACGGCCACGGCCGGGTACATGGACTGCATCACGGAGAACGCGCCGGGCGTGGTCTTGCGCATGACCACCTGGTCGATCACGTAGGGGAAGAACGAGCTGAACACGGACACGACGAACATGAGCAGCAGCAGATGCAGGATGCCCCAGCCGCCTTCCGTAACCAGCCACGTCGCCGTCTGCGGCGGCACGAACAGTCCGCGGACGGCAGGGACGGCAAGAAAGACCGACTGGATGGCGAATCCGATGCACATGGCAACGGACAGACGGTTGAGCGGACTGCCGGCGTTGGCCACCTGACGGCCCATGATGATGTAGACGCCCCACATGCTGCCGCCGATGAGAATGGCGACAAGACCGACGATGAAGTGCCCACCGTCGGGCGAGGCGAGCGACATGCCGGCGAGCAGCACCACGCCGACGGCCGCGATGACGATGCCGATGCGTTCCCTCCAGTTGCGTCCGGTGAGCACGGCGACACCAAGGGGCCCGATGAATTCGATGGCCACGGCCATGCCCATGTTCATCTGGCTGATGGCCAGGTAGAACATGGTGTTCATGGCAACGATGGCGAATCCGCATCCGGCGGTGATCAGCCAGTCATGTCGCGTGTTCGGCAGGGTGTTGCGCACCTCGCGCCGCCACGGCCGGCGCCACAGGAGCATGAGCAGGGCAAGGAATCCGAACCGGTACCATGCCGCGCACAGCGGGTTGATCTGGGTGAACACGCTTTTGGCGGTACCGGTGGCGATGTACATCAGCGCGCCCTCGATCGCCACGATTACCACGGCCGGGGTCGCATCAAGCATACGGACAACGAACTTCTTCACACCGCCACCCTACATCGCCCTATGCCTCACATAGTCTCGCCCGATGTCCCTTGCACCCGCGCACAGGTCCCGTCCGGCGATTCCCTCCCACGGGGATCCCTCCCAAAACGCAGGCGAGGCCCCGCCCGATTCCTCGGACAGGGCCTCGCATATGTTCGACCTACTGGACCTTTCTCGCATCCCCTACTGTTTCAAGTCTTTTCAAGCTCAGGTTTCCTAAAAGAGTCTCACCTGACCGAAGGACCTAAAGCTTTCAGGGGGGGGATCATTCACGTAACGCGTGCGGCTTCGGTCGAGCGGAAGGCGAAGGCGTACGACGGTACGTCGAGTCTTCCGATCGGCCGAAGCCGCACGCGTTACGTGAATGATCACGAGATGAGTTCCTTGACGGAGGCGATGATAGCCTGCAGCTCCTTCTTCGCGTCGCCGAAGAGCATCTGCGTGTTGTCTTCGAAGTAGAGCTCGTTTTCGATGCCGGCGTAGCCCTTGCCGCGGCCACGCTTGATGACGACGACGTTCTGGGACTTGTCGACGTCGAGGATCGGCATGCCGGAGACGGGGGTGCCGGGGCGGCGTGCGGCCGGGTTGGTGACGTCGTTGGCGCCGACCACCAGGGAGATGGTGGCGGTGGGGAACTGCGGGTTGATGTCGTCGAGGTCGACGAGCTCCTCGTAGGGGACGTTGGCTTCGGCGAGCAGCACGTTCATGTGGCCGGGCATACGGCCGGCGACGGGGTGGATGGCGTAGGCGACTTCCACGCCGCGGCTCTTGAGCAGTTCGCCAAGGTCGGCGAGCTCGCGCTGGGCTTGGGCCATGGCGAGGCCGAAGCCGGGAACGAAGATGACCTTCTGCGCGTAGACGAGCTGAACGGCCACGTCGTCGGCGGAGGTCTCCTTCATGGTGCCGGTCACGCCGTCGTCGCCGCCTGCCGCGTTGTCACCGCCGAATCCGCCGGCGAGGACGGAGAGCAGTGGACGGTTCATGGCCTGGGCCATGAGGATGGACAGGGTGACGCCGGCCGCGCCGACGAGGGCGCCGGCGACGATCAGGGCCACGTTGTCGATGGCGAGGCCGGACATGGCCACGGCGGTGCCGGTGCAGGCGTTGAGTACGGAGATGACGACGGGCATGTCGGCGCCGCCGATCGGGATGACGAACACCAGGCCGTAGCACAGGGCGAACACGGTGGTCAGCACGGACCAGAGGAGTCGCTGTTCGGGCTGCACGCACAGCATGACGAATGCGGCGATGGTGAGGATGATGAACAGCACGTTCCAGAAGCTCTTGCCGGGCAGCTTAAGGTTCTTGACGAACTTGACGCCCTGCAGCTTGCCGGCGGCGATGAGCGAGCCGGTGAAGGTGACGGAGCCGATCATGATGCCGAGGCCGGCGGTGATGAGCACGACGAGGGTGGGCAGCTGCTCGTTGGTGAGGATGTCGTTGAGCGCCACGAGCGCGGCCGCGCCGCCACCCACGGTATTGAACACGGAGACCAGCTGCGGCATGTCGGTCATCTTGACCTTCTTGGCGGACACGACGCCGGCCACCGCGCCGATGAGGATGCCCACGACGAGCACGATCACGGCGGTGGTGGAGATGAAGCCCTGCACGAACAGGTGCACGAACGCCATGACGACGGCGAACACCATGCCGGTGGCGGAGATCTGGTTGCCCTTGCGCGCGGTCTTCGGGGAGTTCATGAAGTGCAGGCCCATGACGAACATCACGGCGGCCAGCAGGTATACGAACCATGCAACGATATCGATGGGTGTTGCGGTCATTACTTATCGCCTTCCTTCTCGTCCTTCTTGGAGGGCTTGGAGCTCTTGAACATCTCGAGCATGCGGTCGGTGACCACATAGCCGCCGACGACGTTCATGGTGCCGAGCACTGCGGCAAGGAAGATGAACACGTAGGCGAGCGGGGTGTGGGCTTCGGCGACGACGATGACGACGCCGACGATGACGATGCCGTGGATGGAGTTGGCGCCCGACATCAGCGGGGTGTGCAGGGTCGCCGGCACCTTGCCGATGACCTCGATGCCGATGAGCAGGGCGAGTACGAACAGTGTGATCGAAACGACGAGATCCGGCATGATCACTTCTCCTCTTCCTTGGTGGCCGTGGCGTCGCGTCCGGCGACGACCATGGCGTTGTCGAGTTCCTCGTTCAGATCCATGGCGAGGCTGCCGTCGTGCACGAAGTGGGCGAGCACGTCGGCCACGTTACGGGCCAGCAGGTTGGATGCGGTGGTGGCCACGCCGCTCGCCAGATCGGGAGCGCCGATCAGCTGCACGCCGTTGTCGGTGACGATGGTCTGGTTCGGCTCGGAACCCTCCACGTTGCCGCCGAGCTCGCTTGCCGCGCAGTCGACGATCACGGCGCCGCGGTGCAGTCCGTCGACGCCGGCCTTGGTGAGCAGCACCGGGGGCTTGCGTCCGGGCACCTTGGCGGTGGTGATGACCACGTCGAATTCCGCGGCCTTCTTGTCCACGGCGGCCTGCTGGGCGGCCTGCTCCTCGGCGGTGAGCTGGCGGGCGTAGCCGCCCTCGCCCTGTCCCTTGGAGAAGTCGAGTCCCAGATCCAGGAACTTGGCGCCGAGCGAGAGCACCTCGCCCTTGGCGGCGGGACGCACGTCGTAGGCGGTCACGACCGCTCCGAGACGGCGCGCGGTGCCGATGGCCTGCAGTCCGGCGATGCCGGCGCCCAGAATGAGCACCTTGGCGGGGCGGATCGTGCCGGCCGCGGTGGTCATCATGGGGAAGAACGAGCCGTAGGCGTCGGCGGCCTTGAGCACGGCCTTGTATCCCATGACGGAGTTCTGGCTGGTCATCTCGTCCATGGACTGTGCGGAGCTGAGCTGTCGGGGCAGCTTTTCGATGCCCACACCGACCAGTCCGGCCTTGTCGAGACGATCCACGTACTCCTGATCAGTGAACGATCCGAGCATGCCGATGACCCAGGAGCCCTTGGGCAGCTTGCCGACGAGCTCGTCATCGGGCCGTCCCACGAATCCGAACGCCTGCGCCTGCTTGATGACCTCATCCTTGGAGCCGATCCTGGCGCCTGCCTTCACATAGTCTTCGTCGCTGAAACCGGCGGCGTGTCCTGCGTTGCTTTCGATGACGCATTCGACGGACGAGCGCTTGAGTCGCTTGACGATATCCGGGGTGAGAGCCACACGGGATTCATATTCCGCGGTCTCGTTGAAAATTCCATAAGTGATGGTCGATTGCGTATCTTCCGCCACCTGGTCCTCCCTCGTAATCCTTCTGTAATGGCGCCACGCCAATCCGCAACGCCCCGATAAGTCTATATCAAAGTCAACAATTGGCAACATTTGCCCAAGATACGGAAGTTTGCGGTACACCGATCGTCCGAACGGCGTTGTTCCACCCCGCCTACGGTAGCGTAACGAGCGGGACGGGGGCTAAAGTGTGCGAGGAATCTTTAAGTTGAAGGAGAACTCGTGGGTCTAATCGGTTCCGTGAAGAACGCCGTCGCGTCGGCGGCTCATCGTGCTTCCAACCTCGGACGCAATTATCAGGACTACCCCGGCAGCGACGATCTGAACGATGACGGCCTGCCCGACAACCCGCAGTCGCAGGAGATGCCCTCCCCCGACGAGCTGCCGCACGTGGATTTCTGGGGTCCCGGCTACGCCACAACGACCTTCCTGGACGACGCCGGTCTGCTGACGGCCCGTACGGACGGCAATCCGCCGCTCGACGATGGCACAAGCATCTACGACATCTATGCCGAACGTGCCGAACGCATGGGCGATAAGCCGCTGTACACCTTCAAGCAGGACGGCCAGTGGGTTACCAAGACCGCCAACGAGGTACTCGCCGACATCCGCATCACCGCGAAGGGCCTGCTGCATTACGGTCTGAAGAAGGGCGACGGCGTGGCGTTCATGTGCCGCACCAGCTACGCGTGGAACATCACTGATGCCGCGATCATGGCGTGCGGCGGTGTGCTCGCCACCGTGTATGACACCGACTCGGGAGAGCAGATCCGCAACATCGCAAACAATTCCGATGCCCGTCTGCTGATCGTGGAGACCACGGCCATGCGTGACGAGGCGGAGAGCGTGCTCGCCGACTGCCCGACGGTGGAGCATGTCGTATGCCTGGAGACCGGTGGACTCGACGAGATCCAGGCGTACGGCGCCTCGGTCTCCGATGCCGTACTGGATGAGCGCATCAGCTCGATCCGCAAGACCGACCTGTGTTCGATCGTGTACACGTCCGGCTCCACCGCCGCGCCGAAGGGCGTGGAGATGACGCATGAGCATTACTGCGCCGACGCGTTCAACCTGCGCGACTACATGCCCGACCTGCTGCACGACGAACGCAATTCCGTGCTGCTGTTCCTGCCTCAGGCACATTCCTTCGCCCGCGCCATCAACTACATCGTGGTGGCCAGCGACATGCGCGTCTACATCGCTCAGGGCATCAAGACGCTGATCAGCGACCTGCAGGTGGCCAAGCCGGCCGTGATGATCGTGGTGCCGCGTGTACTGGAGAAGGTGTACAACGCCGCCTCCCAGAAGGCAGGACACGGTGCCAAGGGCCTGGTGTTCGCCGCAGCGGTCACCGCCGCGCAGGACTACATGAAGGAGGTCAACGACAAGGGCCATGCCAGCGCGCTGACCGCCGCCCGTCGTGCCTCGTTCGATCCCGTCGTCTACAAGTCGCTGCGCGATGTACTGGGCGGCCGCATGCAGTGGATCGTCTCGGGCGGCGCCCCGCTCGACCCGGAGCTCATGGCGTTCTTCCGCGGCGCCAAGGTGCCGGTGTATGAGGGCTACGGTGCCACGGAGACCACGGCGCCGTGCGCGTTCAATCCGCTGGGCGTGCCGTTCCATCAGGGTTCCGTCGGCATCCCGTTCCCGGGTTTCTCGCTGCGCATCGGTGACGACGGCGAGATCCAGATCAAGGGCGCCTCGGTGTTCCACCGCTACCACAAGAACGATGAGGCCACCAAGTCGTCGTTCACCGACGACGGATGGTACGCCACCGGCGATCTTGGCCGTCTCGACGGCAACGGATTCCTGTACATCACCGGCCGCAAGAAGGATCTCATCATCACCGCAGGTGGCAAGAACGTGTCCCCCGGTCCGATCGAGGAGGTGATCCAGCGCTGTGAGATCGTCTCCCAGGCGCTGGTGCTCGGAGACAAGCGCCCGTTCATCTCGGCGCTGATCACGCTGGACGAGGAGGCGTTGCGCCCATGGCTGGAGTCCAAGGGTCTCAACCGTGACATGTCGATGGAGGAGGCCGCCTCGAACGCCGCGGTGCGCGCGGAGATCCAGAAGTTCGTCGATCAGGCGAACGACGGCGTGTCCCGCGCCGAATCAGTGCGCAAGTTCATTGTGCTGCCGGAGGAATTCACGCAGGAGAACGGCCTGATGACCGCGTCGATGAAGGTCATCCGTCCGAAGGTGATCGCCCGCTACGCCGAACTGCTCAACACGCAGATGTACACGCCGCGCAAGAAGTAGGCGACCGCCCGCAACCGACACGGCAGAAATGACAAGACGACGGGGCCGGTGTCCACGATGATTCCGTGGACACCGGCCCCGTCGTTTTCATTCCTCACCGGCACTGATCGGAGGCGCCTGACGAATCGGATCGACGGACGCGAAACCCCGTGGCGGACTCTCACCGCTCGAACGGATAAACCTCGCCCCACTGCGCGCGCAGGGAGTCCATGACGCGCATGATGCGCAGCGTCTCCTCGTGAGGCATTTCCGGGCATTCGACACGGCCATCGAGAATCGCTCGGGCCGCGGAGACCACCTGGTATTCGTATCCCGTGATCTGTTCGGGAACGTCGATGGAACGCACCTTGCGATGATCCTTGTCGAACACGTCGATGCGTTCGGGGTTGTTGATGTTCTCGACGATCAGATATCCGGCATCGCCCTGGATCACACCCTGTCGGCTGCCGACGGAGACCATGGACGAGTCGATCGTGGCCGACACGCCGTTGCTGAGCCAGAACGTGGCGGAGAACTGCTCGTCCACTCCCCTGTCGGTCAGGGTGCAGGAGCTGATCGTCCGTTCGACGCCGGCGTCCGGGAACGCCATGGCGATGAAGTTGATCGGATAGACGCCCACATCGAGTAGCGCACCGCCCGCCATGGCGGGGTCGGTCATGCGGGCTTTGCCGGAGACGGGGTACGACAGGTTCGCGTATGTCTGCCGCGGCGTGCCGATCTCGCCGGAACCGAGCACGTCGAGAACGAGCTGCCGGCTGGGCATGTATCGGGTCCAGATCGCCTCGGTGCAGGTCAGTCCCGTCTTGCGGGCCACGTCCAGCACGCGTCGGGCCTGAGATTCGTTCGCGGTGAAGGACTTCTCCACCAGCACGTTCTTGCCTGCCTGCATGCAGGCGATGGCCTGATCGGCGTGCAGAGCGTGAGGGGTGGCGATGTACACCAGATCGATCTCGGGGTCGGCGAGCATGTCCTCGTACGATCCGTAGGCGTGCGGGAAACCGTACTGGTCGGCGAATGCACGGGCACGGGACTCATCGGCTCTCGTGGCCACGGCATAGGGGCGGATCAGATCGGAATAGCGTTCGTCCCGGCTCATGCCCTGCAACGTCTGCGCCATGTGATGCGCGATGCGGCCACAGCCCAGAATCGCCACGTTCACGATGCCCGAGTGCGTGCCATTGCGGCTGCTCATGATGCATTGTCCTTTCTATGCGAGGTCCCGAAGATCCGCCGTCAGAATCCGAGGCGTTCCAGCTTCTTCGGATCGGACTGCCATTCCTTGGCCACCTTCACATGCATGTCGAGGTTGGCCTTGCATCCGACGATGCGGTTGATCGGCGTGCGCAGCTTCTTCTTGACGCGCACCAGATGCTCGGCCTTGCGTCCGATGATGATCGGCTTCTGCGAGTCGCGCTCCACATACACGGAGACATGCACCTGGGCCTTGGGCTTGGGGGCGTTGGCCGGACGCTGTGCATCGGACTCGTCCTCCTCGTCCTCGTCCGGGTAGTCGATGGAGTCGACCACCACGGCCAGCGAATGCGGCAGTTCGTCGGTGAGTTCCTCGAGGAACGCGCCGCGAATGAGTTCGGCGATCGTCTCGGAGGGCGGCTCCTCGCTGATCTGATCGTCCGGGTACATCTGAGGGCCTTCCGGCATTGCCTCGATGAGCACGTGCTTCACCTCGTCGAGGTTGTCCTTCTCGAGGGCCGATACGGGCACGATGTCGGAGAACGCGGCGAACTCGTTGATCTCGATGAGCTTGTCGACGAGCTGTGCATGGTTGAGCTCGTCGATCTTGGTGACGACGGCGATCAGCGGGACCTTCCAGGTGAAGGTGCCGTCGTCGTTCTTGCGGGCGAAGTCGCCGCGCAGACGGCTGAGGATGCGCTTGTCGCCGGGGCCGATGGGCTGGTCGGCGGGAAGCAGGAATGCGACGGCGTCCACGTCGGACAGGGAGTTGTCGACGATGTCGTTGAGTCGCTGTCCCAGCAGCGTGCGGGGACGGTGGATACCGGGGGTGTCCACGAGCACGATCTGCGCGTTGTCGGTGGTGAGCACGCCGCGGATCGCCTTTCGGGTGGTCTCCGGGCGGGAGGACGTGATGGCGATATGGGAGCCGATCAACGCGTTGATCAGCGTCGACTTACCTACGTTCGGTCGTCCGACGACCGCGATGAATCCTGACCTGTAAGCTTCTTGCATGAGAAACCACTTTAGCGCGACGTCTGCCGTACGGGCTACCCATACGGCAGACGTCGCGCAGCGGCATGATTCACCTTGGGACGTCATTCGTCATCGGCGTCGTCCTGATGGTCGGACTTGGACGAGTCCTTGGTGGAGTCCTTGTCGACGACGCTGCCCAACGATTCGACCAGAATGGTCGACACCTTCTTGCGGCGTCCGGCGGAGTCGACCGCCGTCAGTTTCAGTCCATGCGTGACCGCGCTGGATCCGACGAGCGGCACGCGTCCGAGCATCTTGGTGAGCAGACCATACACCGTGTCGACATCGTCCTCGTCAAGATCGATTTCGAAGATCTCCTCGATGTCGGCGATCGACGCGCGGGCGGGGAATCGCCATCGTCCCTCGCCGATCCGTTCGGGCTCGGACTTCTGCGTACGGTCATGTTCGTCCTCGAGTTCGCCAACGATCTGCTCCAGCGCGTCCTCGATGGTGACCAGACCGGCAATGCCGCCGTATTCGTCGACGACGATGGCCACGTGCTGGCGCTGACGCTGCATCTGATGGAACAGGTCGTCCACGGGCTTGGATTCGGGCACGAGCAGCGGGTCGCGACTGATGGATTCCACAGGACGGTCGGTTGCGGCGGGATTGAAGGCCACGGCGCGCACGGCGTCCTTGAGATATGCCATGCCGACCAGATCATCCACGGAATCGCCGATGATGGGGACTCTGGAGAATCCGGAGCGGGAGAACATCTTCAGCACGCTGCCGAGCGGCTCGTTGCGACCGATGCAGATCATGTCGGTGCGCGGCACCATGATCTCGCGCGTCAGCGTCTCGGAGAGCGTGAGCACGTTGCGCAGCATCTCGGAAATCTCCGGATCGAAGTCATTGGTCTCGACCAGACGGTCGATCATGGCACGGCCCTGCTCCAGATGGATCTTCTCAAGCTCCTCGTCGTCGGACAGCTCAGCCTTGCCGGAGCCACGGCCGATGCCGTTCACACGGGCGAACGGCGTGAGAAACACGACGATCGACACCACCTTGGCGTGTCGGAGCATGATCTGCAGCGGCTTGCTGGCACCGGTGCTGCGCGGGCGCACCAGAATGGAAACCACGCCAACCACCAGCGCGAACAGAAGCCCCACCAACAGCGTAAGCCACAGCGGAGCGCCCAGCGCATCGGCGATGCTGGCCACCAGCACGCCGTCGAGGATGTTGCACACGATGCGGAAGAACGCACACGATCCCGACGTGGCGAAACGATCGGCCACCAGACGCTGCACCCGATGGATGCGGCCGATCTGCTTCATCTTGGTGAACTGGCTGTCGGAGCTGGTCTGCACATCGAGAATGAGGTTGTTCAGACTGGACCTCGTCACCCGGGACACCGCTCCCTCGGTGGAGGCCATGACCAGGGAGAACCACACCAGCAGCAGCGCCACCAGCGCCAGCACGACGACTATCGGTATCGTGGGATCGCTAAGACTCACCATCATCGACTCCCCCGCTCAGCCTTTCCGGGATCGGGTGCGGCCGTCGCGGTGCGTGGCGTCATACTGCGCCAGCAGATCGGGCGCCCCCTGCGGCAGGGTCACGTCGTCGAGCACGCCGGGACGCAATGCGAGGAAGGTGAGCAGCAGCTGACGCTGCAGGCCGAACATCTGACGCTCCTCCTCCGGCGTAGCGTGGTCGTAGCCGAGCAGATGCAGCGTGCCGTGGATGGTGAGCAGCAGCATCTCCTGAATCGTGGAATGTCCGGCGGCCCGGGCCTGCTCGGCGGCCACGTACGGGCAGATGACGATGTCGCCGAGCACGCCCTCGGGCGTGAACTTGGCGTTGCCGGGACGCAACTCATCCATGGGGAAGCTCATCACGTCGGTGGGCCCCTCGAGGTTCATCCACCGCTCATGCAGCTGCGCCATGGATTCCGGATCGTTGAACATGATGGTCAGATCGGACTGCACGCTCACGCGCATCTGGTCGAGCACCCAGACGCCGAGGTCGGAAAACACCTTGGGATCGATGGTCCACGGGGTTTCGTTGGTCACGTCCACGCTCATGCGTTGTTCTCCTGATCGTTGCTGTTGGTATGGGTGTCGTCATGCCGATCATGACGGTCGCGGCGCTCGCGGCGCGTCTGGCGTTCCTCATCGTAGCGCCCGTAGGCCTCCACGATCTTGCCGACGAGCTCGTGGCGCACCACGTCCTGCGGCTGCAGATGCACGAAGGCGATGTCGTCGATGCCGTGCAGCACACGTTCGATGGTCTTCAGTCCGGAGCTCGGCACCGCCAGATCGATCTGCGTGATGTCGCCGGTGATGATCATGCGCGTATTGAATCCCAGACGGGTGAGGAACATCTTCATCTGCTGCTCGGTCGTGTTCTGAGCCTCGTCGAGGATCACGTAGGCGTCGTTGAGGGTACGGCCGCGCATGTAGGCGAGCGGAGCCACCTCGATGGTGCCGTCGGCCAGATACCGGTGCAGCTGATCGGAACCGAGCATGTCGCTCAGCGCATCGTACAACGGCCTGAGATACGGGTCGACCTTGTCGCTGAGCGTACCGGGCAGGAAACCGAGGTTCTCTCCCGCTTCCACGGCCGGTCTGGTCAGGATGATGCGATGCACCTGACCGTCCTCGAAGGCGCGTACGGCCTTTGCCACGGCCAGATAGGTCTTGCCGGTACCGGCCGGGCCGATGCCGAACGTGATGATGTGGCTTTCGATCGCATTGACGTATGCGATCTGGCCGGGAGTCTTCGGGCGGACGGGAGCCCCCAACGCGAATGTGATGACACCGGGAACGCGTGGACGCTTTCGCTCGTTCTGGGACACGTTTCCCCGGCCCCTGTCGGTGGTCTCGAGCACCGCACCGCGTCTGGCGGCCGACTGCTCACGACGGATGGTGCCAAGATCCGCGTGGGAGTTGGCGAGCATGCGCCGCACCGTATCGGCGTCCATGGGCGCGCTGTAGGCCGCATGGATAATCGCATCGACGATCTCCTGTGCCTTGTTGGCCTGTGCCTCGGTCTGCCGCGAGCGCGACATGATCGCGACGCGGTTGCCTCGCACGATGATGGTCAGATCCGGGAACGCCTTCTCCACCTCACGGATCACCTGATCGGCGGGGCCGAGCACGGCGACGGGATCGAGTTCCGAAGGAATCGTAATGGTACGTGTTGTTGTGGCCACGTTAGGTCGTTGTCTCTTTCGTTCGTGTGATTCGATCAGCAACGTATGGACGAGCACGGTCTCGAACCGGCCGGGAACGCGAGGCTACTCGTCAAGCACCTCGCCGGTAAGCACATGCGCATGCACATGGAACACGGTCTGTCCGGCGTCCACGCCGGTGTTGAACACCAGACGGTACTCCCCGTGGAACTCGGAGTCGGCAATGGACTTTGCCACCTCCACGATGTGCGCCAGCCTCGCGGGCTCCGCCTTGGCAAGCGCCGCCACGTTCGGATAGTGGTCCTTGGGCACGATGAGCACATGCACCTTGGCCTTGGGGTTGATGTCCTTGAACGCGTACACGGTATCGTCCTCGTACACCTTGGTGCTCGGGATGTCTCCGGCGATGATCTTGCAGAACAGGCAGTCGTTTTCCTGGCTCACGCTTCCTCCTTGCATTGGTGGCACTGCGTCTTCATGCTATCGCGCTTCGGGGGATTCCGTGGAATCAGCGGTCAGGAAAATCGTCCAAGCACGCGGGTCAGGAGGGCGAGCGCCACTGGGCCCGCGCTCGATGCGCGCATGATGTTGGTGCCGAGCACCACGGCCTCGGCTCCGGCATCCACGAACGCAGCGACCTCCTCCTCGCTGATGCCGCCTTCGGGGCCGACGACCACGTTCACCGTGCGAGCGCGACCGTCGTCAAGGCAGCGCTCCTCCATCGCCCTGACCTTGTCTTCGATGCCGCTCCATGTGTCGGTGGCGTCCTGGTGCAGCACGATCACCATGTCGCCGTGCACATTGGCGCGGCGGCACATCTCCACGATCTGCTTGCTGGAGACCTTGTCGCCAAGTTCCGGCGACCATGCGCGGCGAGACTGTTCGGTAGCCGCATCGAGCACCTGGCGCCATTTGGCGGCGGCCTTGGCCTCCTTGCCCGCCTTCCACTGCACGATCGAACGGTTCGCCTGCCACGGCACCACCAGGTCCACGCCGATCTCCGTGGCGGTCTCTATGGCCTGCTCGTCCCTGCCCGATTTGGCGAGCGCCTGCACCAGCGCGAGACGGGTGACCGTCGCGGGTTCGCGCGAGAACTCGTCCACGCGCACCTGCCGGTTCTCCGGATCGTGCACCGTGGCGAGGATGCGCAACCCGCGGCCGTCGGATAGCTGCAGCCGATCGCCTTCCTCCAGACGCATCGACTTGAATGCGTGGCGGGCAACGGCCTGCGGAAGGGTGAGCACCCAGCCGTCGTGCAGTTCGTCACCGTTTACCGGGGTTTCGTCCGTATCGGGGTCAATCAGAAAAAGCGGAAACGTCATGGTTCAAACGTATACGACACGCCGGATAACGATCCGATTTGACACATCCCCTATCCGGGGTGATATAGTTCCATCTCGTTGCCAAGCACGGCACCTGTCCGGGTGGCGGAATGGTAGACGCGCTAGCTTGAGGTGCTAGTGGTTATTTTATACAACCGTGCGGGTTCAAGTCCCGCTCCGGACACAGACAAGACCCCTTGATTTTCAAGGGGTCTTTTTGTTTTTCAGAACCGCGTGGGACATTTCCTGGGACATACGCACGGACTTCATGGTCTTCATCATCCTCCAAAAACGATCCATCGAAATCAGACTGCAGCCTCCCCGTCGAACCGATCTGTCATGAATCACGAATTTTCGGATCCATCATCGGTCCGATCTGACGCCATCGATCGCCGCGCAGCCACCGACCATCACCCCTATCCTCGTCTTCGCCCCGAATGCCTACTCCCCCAATGGAGTGATCGGTATTGCCCATCCTTTGATAAATCACGCGACACGCCGATCCGCAACTCCGATTTGACAGACACCCCACCCATGATGATAAAGTTCCATCTCGTTGCCAAGCACGGCACCTGTCCGGGTGGCGGAATGGTAGACGCGCTAGCTTGAGGTGCTAGTGGTTATTTTATACAACCGTGCGGGTTCAAGTCCCGCTCCGGACACAGACAAGACCCCTTGATTTTCAAGGGGTCTTTTTGTTTCCCAGAACCGCTTGGGACATTTCCGGGACATTCCCAAAACGCCTAGGCGGCCTTCACGGTGTGCGACACGCCGTAGGTGAGCAGCATGTCGCTCATCGCGCTCGCCACCGAGTCCAGATCCTCGACGAATAGATCCGCGTACACATCCAGGGTCATCGCGGCGCTCTTGTGCCCCAACTGGCGTTGCACGAGCTTGACATTGGCGCCGCTGCGGACCATGAGACTCGCCGCGGTGTGTCGCAGATCGTGCATCGTCATCCTGGGCACTCCGGCGCGGTCACATGCGGCGCTGAACCAGTTGCCATCCTTGGACGGAGAGTCCACCTGTCGCATATACCCGTCCAGAGGGCCCGTAAACAGCAGCTGGTCGCTGTTTTCCCGGCCGTCTATCACGTCATGCAGGTAGGGGTCCAGAAACGCCGGAAACGACACCGTACGGGCCTCCTCGCCCTTGAGCGTGCCCAGCACGATCTTCCCCCGCACCTGGGTGGCGCTCAGGTCCAGCGGGATCCTGTGCCTGTCGAAGTCGATCTCGTCTATGTGGATCTCGATGGTCTCGCCCCATCTCGAGCCGATCGTGCCCAGCATGAGCACCAGCAGACGTCGTTTGCGCTCCTCGTACGTGGGCCGCTCCCCCATCGTGGTGATGCACGCGTTGGCCAGACGCATGAGCTGGCCGGCGGTCAGGTACGTGTGGGGCTTGCGGCGTTTTTTGGGCAGTGTCACCCCTCTGGCGGGGTTCTCTGCGATCCTGTGGTCGGCCATGGCGTCGTCGAGGATGCCGGCGAGCACTCCGTGCGCCCTGAGCACCACGCTCGCGCTTCTGCCGGGCTCGGTCACCTCGCCCTTGTCGTCGAGCTTGTCTGAGCCCAGCGCCGTGACCCATTCCTGGACGGCACCGCGACGGATGTCCAGCACGCGCGTCGAGCCGAACACCGGTTTCACGTGGATGCGCCACGCGTCCTCGAGATCGTCCAGATAGCTGGGCTTGGCTACCAGAGCTTTCTTGGCGAGCCACGCGGGCGCCAGGTCACCGACTGTGACCGAACCCATGGTGGGATCGACCCACGTGCCGGTGTTCTTGCTGACCGTGTTGGCGGCCTCCCAGTCCACGGCGTCACGCTTGCGCTTGAACCCGCGCTTCCGCGTCCACTTCCCCGTGGGCTTTCGATACCGCACCGCGTACCGCGTGACCCCGGCCGTGTTCTCGTAGGCCTCGATGCTCACGCCAGCACCTCCACGATTCCGCCCGCAGCCACACGCATGCGCTCGCGCCTCCCCACGTCCCTTAGAATGAGAACTGCTACATATAGCTTGGAGGACCGATGGCCCATGAAGAACACCACGATAAAAGCGATAGCTCGAGGAATGAAACGGGGACTCAGCATCGCGACGCAGCCGAACCCGACGACCGAATTCCAACGCATCCGCAGGAACATTCTGGAGACCAACACCATGAAAGCGGCGTCGATGTCGGTGCAAACGGCGATGATCCACTCGATGCAACGCATGGCGAAGCGCGGATAATCGCAACCAGAAGCTCCTACTGGTCCGGACTGACCCCCTCCCCCGAGGACATGGAGGGATTCAAACGAGTGGATCCATCGTTCCCCGACCGCATCATGCGCATGACCGAGGAATCCACCCACGCCCAGAACAAGGCCCTGCTCACCACCACGAAACTGGAATCGTGGTCCGTGCTCCTCACCTCGATCGGATACACCGTACTGCCCTAGGCCGCCGCTATAACCCTCGCATTCACCGGCCACGACATAGCGGCAGGCATCGCCGCGCTCGCCGGCCTTGCAGAAACAGGCCCCAAGATCATCCAGGCGATACGGGGCGCAAAAAACGACAAAAACTGACGACGACAATTGGATATGCTCCATTCCCCGTCCCGCGGTAGAATGAGCCACGGAACGGTCCTTGATTTTGGTAGGTGCTGTTTCAGGCCGGGTCGAGTGTTGGTAGCACTCGCCGGCATCGGATCCCGCATGTTGGTAGCATGCGGGATCTTTTTCGTTTAGAGGATTTCACTCCTTTCTGTCGTAGATCTGTTCCGGCAACGGGGCCGCTCGGCGGATGAAGTCCCCCATGCCCGGCACGGAGAATGACAGGTAGCCGCGTTCCGGAGCATATGCGAGACCACTCTCGATAAGGCCCTTGCGGATCCGCGCCACTTCGGAAACCGGTCGTTTCAGTCTTTCCGCGATCTCGGATGAGGAACAGAGCTCCTTCCCGATGGATGCCATGGCGCGCATGTATTCTCGTTCCGATGGCCTGGCGCGCTGCCAGCGGGATTCGTAGAGGCCTCGGTCGAGTACCTCTCGTGCGACCGGCTCTCCCTTGTCCACTGCCGACAGAGGGATCGGCGACGAGTCCGATGCCTCGAATGCCGCGGATCCGTATGCCTGGATGAAATACGGGTATCCCTGTGACAGCGTGACGAGACGGTCCAGTGCGTCGTCCTCGAACCGGCTGACCCTGCTGATGGTCTTTATGTAGCAGTCGCGCGTCTCGTTCTCGGGCAGACTGCCGATCTGCCGGTATTCGAACAGTCGTTCCGCGTACGAGCGGGATTTCGTCAGGACGCCCGGTAGGTTCGGCAATCCCGCCGCGATGACGTAGAAGGGAAGATCGTCCTGCCCCATGGTGTGCTGCAGGCCGATGATGGTGCCCATGAGCTCCTTCGGCATCTCCTGGAACTCGTCGATGAACAGGAACAGGCCGGAGTTGTGCTTCTTGAGCGTGGTGCATAGCTCCTCGACCATCATCTCCAATACCAGGGATTCCGACGTGGGGGCCTCCTCGTCCCGGCTGGGGCCGAATGAAGCCTGGAGCACGCCGATATGGACCGAAACCTCGTTGACGTGCTTCACCGCGGCGAGCAGGCTTTCCCGCAGGCTCTTGTCCCGTTCCTTCAGGATCGCCTTTGACACGCCCTCGAATATCGCGGCATAGTCGTGCTTGGGATCCTGCGTGGCCTCCAGACGGATGGCGAGCAGTCCCCCTTCCGTCACCATGTCGCGCATCTTGAGCAGGAGCACCGTTTTCCCGACGCCCCTCAGCCCGCTGTACACGAGACCTTGATTCGAGTATCCCGCCTTGGTCCGGGCGATGATCCGGTCCATGATCTCGAGTTCATGCTCGCGGCCCGCGAGATCCTTGGGCTGTCGCCCGGCACCGGGTACGAACGGATTCAGACCGTGCATTATCGCATGACGCGTTTTACCGTCCTCCATGCTTCTCCTTCGATGCCCACATATGAGCTTTATACAATTTTATACCTGTAAATACAGTTTTATACCCATTTATACCCGCGAATACACGTCTACACGAATTGTTCCGTTTGGGCCGTCGCCTCCCTGAGGATGTGTTGCCAGTCGTGGATGATCTGGGTGGTGACGTCGAGTTCGGCGGCGATCCGGTAGACGTCCCCGTCGTACATGGCCTCGGCGATGGCGTATTCGGCGGGGTTGACCAGGAGGAGCGCCGTCTGTCGACGGCACCGGTGTTCGGCCTTGGCGCCGGCCCACCCGCTGGTGGTGTCGTCGCCGTGCCGGTAGTGGACGAGCTCGTGGGCGAGGGCGCAGCGTTTCCTGGTGTCAGTCTGGCGTTGGTCGATGAGGATCGTGTCGAGGCTCGGACAGCAGACGCCGGCGATGTCGCCGGGCAGGATGGCGAGTTCGATCGTGAGCTGCGGGTTGGCCGCGAGGGCGGTGTCGCTCATGCGTTCGTAGCTCATACCCGGCGTGATGGGGATCATGGACACGATTACTTCTTCCAGCGCAGGCGCCCGTCTGATGCGGTCTGGCAGGTGAGGGTGGTGCCGGCGCTGCTGGTTCCGGTGGCTCCGGCCGTGCTGCAGAACGCGCCGCCGCGCACGGTGCCGGAACTGCTCGAGCCACTGTTGGAGCTGCTGCTGGAACTGTTGGAGTTGCTGGCGGTCGAACCGCTGTTCGAACTGCTGCTCGAGTTGCTGGACTGGGCGGCCTGTTCGCGTTGGCTGATGGCGTTCTCGCGGTTGTCGAGGTCGGTCTGCCTCTGGTCCTGTTCCTGCTGACGCTTGTCCTGGAGTTCCTTGTATTCGCTGCTGGTGGTGGGGTCGGCGGCGGTGTTGGCGCCGATGCCGATGGCGACGAGGAACGCGATGATCAGGCCGATGCGCTTGGGCCATTTGCTTTTCTTCTTGCCGTGCTTGCCGGATCCGGACGATTCGGGCGACTCCGCCGGCGGCTGGATGGGCGGGACGTTGTTATTCGGGGCGGGCTGTTCGGGCATGGTGATGGTGGGCGCGTCCTGTGCCGGCTGCGCGATGGGCGTTTCGGGCGCGGTGGCGTCGGCGATGGGCATGGTCGCGTCGGCTACGGGCGTGGGGCTGTAGGCGGGCAGGCTTGGGATTGCCGTGGTCTGGATCTGCTCGTTGTTCTGCTGCTTCTTCATGGTCTTCTCCTTGTGTCTTCTCGTGGTCTTCTTGGCTTTTGTTGGTCCGCTGATCTTCTGTGTGTATGAGATTCCGGTTCCTGGTATCGAGGCGCCGACGCTGGTGCCTGTCTTGCCGATGGTGACGTGTGGGGCTCCTCGTTTGCCGAGGGTGACGCTGCTGATGCCCTTCTTGCCGATGTTGACTCGGACTCCCTTGCCGAGGCTGATGCTTTTTCTGAATCTGAATCCCATGGGCTACTCCTAACTGCCTTGCGGTCCATGGCCGTCAACGCTGACGGTTGGTCTGAAATATATGGTTTTACGCGGCTTCGTCGCCGTCCCCGTCGAGCTTGTGTTCGTCATGCAGGGCGGCGAGACCGAGATCATCCCGGCCAGCGGACATGGCCTGTACACGAGACAACACATCCTCAACACGAGAATCACCGGCGCTGGGCGAATTGACAGCCTCTCCCATTTCTTCAATAAGGCGACGATAGGCGCTGTCGATGACCTCTCTTGGATCCACGCCGATGAGTTCACATGTATTGAGCAAGGCCTCAATGGGCATCGAAGGCTTTGCATTAATCCATTTCGAATAACCGGATCGAGAATGTCCCAATCGGTCAGCGACCTGAGATTGCGAAATCTGCAATCGAACGAAACTCGCCTTTAGCTCTAGGCCAATCAGCTGCGAAAACCGCTGGCCTCGATTCTTTGAATTACTCATATGGTCAGTATATTTCCTTATTTGCATATGCGCAATCTACATTGCGGGTACTGCGATCTTCATTTGAGCAACACGCCGATTGACGAATCTCTATCCGTCGATTAACGTTTCTCATATGAGCACTACAGAACTACGGACGTGGATAGGTCGTCGAATTGAGAAATTAATTCACGACAAGGGCATGACTAAGCGTGCCGTGTCGGAGAAATCCGGCATGCCCTACAGCAGCCTTAACAGCAAACTCAAGGGATATCGCAGCTTCGATCTCGACGACATCCTTGCCATCTCCGAAGCGATCGGAGAACCGCCTTCGTCCTTCCTGCCCCCGCAATTCCACGCTTCCGCGCTCGCTGGCGGGGAGGTGGAGTGATGACGCTGTTCGGACAGAAGGGTATTGGCGGGGATTTCCTGTTGACGCGGGATCCGGATCGTGAGAGTCCGGGTAGTCCGTATCAGTTCAGTCTGGCGGTGTTCGGTTCTCGCAGGTCGGAGTATCTGCGGTTGGATGCGTTGACCAAGGGCGATCTGCTGTACATGCGTCGGGCGATCGACCGAATGCTCAAGGAATCGAGAAAGGAGGAGTGATGTCACTTCCCTTTGTGTTTCTTCGACATCTTGGCGGCCGCCTTCTTAAGGGCCGTGATCTCCCTGTCCTGCGAGACGACGACGGCGGAGAGATGGTCGATCATCCGCCCCTGCTCGAGGGTCTGCTCCGTGAGCTCGTGGATGACGTCGGCCGTCTTGTCCAGCAGGTTGAGGATCAGGGTGTTCCGCGCTTCAAGTGCACGTACGCGCTCTGCCGTGGTCTTGCGCTGGCCGGTACGGGGCTGCTGCTGGTCTCCGTCCGTCTGCTTTCCCTCCGCATTGATCGTGGTCAGCGCGTCCACGATGGCGGCCGTGGCCTGGGCAAGGTTGTTCAGGTCTTCCGTATCCATTGATTCTTCCCTTCGTCGGGGGTTGGTTTCCTGCCAGATTCCAGCGTACCGGCGAGGGGATTCCACAAAGGCATCTACCAAAACAGGGGTTCCGGCGGCTACCAAACGCCGGGACCCCATCGACTCGAAAGGAGGCTTGCTATGAGCCCCGAGGATGTGGCGCGTCGTCTGGATGAGGGCGACGTGCTGATCAGCACGAAAACCGCGGCGAAGCTGCTGTGTGACGACGAGCCCAACGCGGCCTACAAGTGGCTGGCGGCTCGCCGTCAGGAGCCCAACAACGATCTGCCGTTCGTTCAGTTGGGCAGTGTGATCCGTTACTGGCGTAGCGATCTCATCGCGTACATCGCAGCCCATACCTATCTGTCCACTCTTGAATATGCGAAGTGAGGTTGTCATGAATCGTTTTCTGACCGTCGGCGGGCTGGTGTTGCTCGCGTGTCTGTTTCTGGGTGCGGTCCTGTTGGGCGGCTGGCCGGGCACGGGGTGCATGGTCCTCGCGTGCGTGGTGGGCGTCGGCCTGGCGGACGTGTACATGGAGGCCATCCTGCACGTGTTGGGGCTGGACCGGTGAGGGGTGATCGCATGACCCGCGCGCGTCTGCGCCGGCTGATGCTCGTCTCCGTCATCGTGTTCACCGCATTGGGCCTGCTGGGCCTGATGGTGGGAGTGCATGACATGGACGGGTACGGGATCCTGCGTGGCCTGGTCGTGCTCACGTGCGCGTGGCTGGTCGCCCTGTCCCGAGAACGACTCTAGGAGGAGAAAACATGGCGAATGACATTCTGGTCACGGTGGTGGGCAATCTGACCGCCGATCCCGAGATCCGCACCATCCCAAGCGGGAGCACGGTCGTGAACTTCACGGTCGCCTCCACGCCGAGCCGCTATGACTCGAGGTCGGGCCAGTGGGAGGACGGGGAGACCACGTTCCTGCGGTGCAGTGCGTGGAACGGGCAGAAGCGCACCCTGGCGACGAACATCGTCCAGTCCCTGTCGAAGGGACAGCGCGTGGTCGCGCAGGGGTACATGAACCAGCATGACTACACGGGCAACGACGGGGTGACGCGTACGAGCATCGAACTGCGCGTGACGGCGATCGGCCCGGACCTGTCCACGCAGATCGCGGTGTGCGAACGCAACCCCAAGCCCCAGCAGCAGCCACAGGCGGCTCAGCAGCAGTCAGGCTATACGGGCGGTTTCGCGGGAGCCGCGCGCAATCGGCAGCAGCCGCAGTCTCAGGCCGGTGAGGAGAGTCAGGAGCCGTGGGCGGCCGGCGCCACGTATGGCTCCGGGTATGGAGAGGAGCCCGAGTTCTGATGGTGTTCGGAACGGAACCGCAAAGGAAGTCGCGTCGGTTCGTGGATTTGGAGCGTGATCTGATCCGTGAGGCGGTCAGGGATCTCGAGGACATTCAGGCCAGGAAGACGAACGGCACTGTGAGGCCGGGACCGGCGGCGGATGTGGCGAAGAGCGTCATCCACCGTCTGGGCCGTGACCTGGACCACAAGGGCAAGCACGGCACGCCCGCCGCCCTGTCGCGGGCGGAGCTGATCGCGGGCAACGGGTGGATCCCCGAAGCGATCCACATACTCAACACGATGATCGGAGGCACGAGATGATAGCGGTGCAGAAGACGCCGGACGGGATCCTGGTGGACATGGATGACGCGAGGTTCGTCACGTCCTCGGCCGAGCAGGGCTCGCATATGAGCCTGTTCCTCACCGAGGCGCAGGCCTCGCGGTTGGAGGATCTGCTGGCCAGGAGGCACGTATGAGCCGTGAGCCCTCCGAGAGGTTGAAGGCCGTGGTGGACGAGCGCGACCAGTGGTCGTGCGTCCGCTGCGGCGTTTCGCTGTATGCCACTGGCGGCAGTCGACATCACCGGCAGTTGAGAAGCCAGCAACCAAACCCCAAACTCTTGAATCGCCCGTCGAATCTGATCCTCCTGTGCGGATCCGGTACGACGGGCTGTCATGGCTGGGTGCACGCGCATCCGGCCGAATCGTATGAACAGGGCTGGCTCGTCCATGGATGGGACGATCCGACCCTGATCCCGGTCCGCTACCGGATCGGGAATCGTTTTTACACACTGCTGCTCGACGACGAGGGCGACAAGGAGGAGTCATGAGCGTTCAGGCGATGAGCTGGGCCATGGACGAGGCCCCGACGAAGGACAAGGCCGAACGCATCGTGCTGATCTACATGGCCGATGTGGCAGACAAGTACGGGCGCAATTCGTTCCAGTCGGCCGCGACGATCGCGAAGCGCAGCCGATACGGGATCACTGCGGTACGCACCGCCATCAAGGGACTGAAGGCCAAGGGCCTGATCCGCGAGGGCGACCAGCGGCGTATCGGATGGATGCCCAACGGGCAGCGTCCCGTGGTCTACGACCTCGACCTGGACGTGACCTGGGACACCGTGGAGGCACAGGAACCCACCACCGTGGAGCCCGAAACCACGAAAAACGACACCCCTCCAGAATCCGGAGGGGTCAGCAAGCCGGCAGTAGGACGGACCCGCAAAACCACCCCTCCAGAATCCGGACCCCTCCAGAAATCGGACCCGTCCAGAAAACCGGTTCTGACCCCTCCAGAATCTGGACCCAAACCCAATAAGAACCGTTATATAACCCCACCTCCTACGGAGGTGTCCCCTACCCGAGGGGAGACCCACCCGAAAACCAAAAACCCCAAACGCCATGAACTGCCCACGGACTGGACCCCCAGCCCCGAGGCACGCCAGCTCGCCCGCCAGCTCGGCGTGAACCTCAACCGGTCGGAAGCCAGCTTCCGCCTCTGGGCCCTCGAGAACCACCGCAGGCTCCGCGACTGGGACGCCCGCTTCCTGCGCTGGATCCACGGCGACGCCAAACCCGCCGCCACACCGGACCAGCAGCAGAAGCCCACACCCGTCCCCGCCCGCCACCAGAACAGCGAACACAAGCACACGGCAGGATGCGAGCACGTATCGGACCTCATCCGCCCGATCGAACACCGGTTCAGCACCGACCGCGTGGGAGGCAGGTTCGGCAGCTCACCGCGCTCGCAGGCACGCCAGCTGGCGGCGGACATGCTCAACGAGGGCAGGGATCCGGTGGAGATCCGCGGCGTGCTGACCGGCCGACTGGCGCCGGACGAGCTCATGCAGATCGCCTAGCGAAAGGAACACACTGAAAATGAACGAACTCGACAAGCCCGTCCGCCTGCTGTGGGTGGACGTGGAGACCACGGGACTGGATCCGGCAAGCGGTCACCTGCTGGAGGCGAGCGTGAGGGTCACGGACCTGGCTGGCGTGGAACTCTCCCGCCATCACGTGCTGGCCCGCCCCGAGCACTGGGAGACGGTCCTGAGGGGCATGGATGCTCGCTGGCGCCACACGCACACCGTCAACGGGCTGATCGACGCGGTCTCCTCGCTGGCCCCGCATCTGGGAGACGTCCGGTTCGCCGGCCTCGGTCTGACCGCGTTCATCGTCGCGCAGGCCCGTGAGGCGGTCCTCCGTCCGGCGGGATGGAACCCGCAGTTCGATATGCGCTGGCTCGCCTGTACGGCACCCGACGCCCTGGGCCTGCTGGACTACCACTGGATGGACGTGCAGTCCGCGTTCGCACTGCTCGAGCACCTGTCCCCCGACACGGCCCGCAGGATCCTCGACCAGGCGCCCGAGACCGATCACAGGAGCGACCAGTGCCTCGACAGGGAGATCGGCATCTACCGGCTCCTGCGCCGAGCCATGCTCGTCGGCTCTCTCGGATTCCACGAGGTGGCCCTATGAGCCAGTTGAAGGTCAGCGCGCAGGCCAGCCAGCACGGCAACTGCGTCATCCTCAAGACCGACCTCACCCACACCCGCGGCAGCAGGGCCCGCGAACTCACATCCTGGCGCATCACCCCGGAACAGGCCGAGGCGCTCGCCGACCAGTTGGATCAGGCGCTCGACGAATGCGAACGCCGCAGGAAGGAGAACCAATGACAACCCCGAGGAAATACCACCGGCTGAGCCCATGCCCGTTCTGCCATACCAGGATCCGTGTCACGCGCATCCCCGCCCCGTACGGGTGGAAGTGGCGGTACGAGTGCCCGTCCTGCCATGTGCGCTTCTACACGATGCACACCACCTCCCGGATCCCCACGGACGAGGCGCTGCGTACCGGGATCCGCGTGTGGAACCGCGCGGTCAACGGCCACAAGGGATTCGCATGGTATCTGGATTGCATCAGGGAGCAGCTATGAGCATGCGCGACATCCTGACCGAACGCTACCCCATCCCCGACCACCCGTACGAGCCCGTCACCGTCAGCCGACTCGATTTCGCGGTCATGCAGGCCCAGGCATTCGCCGCCGGCGTCGCATGGCAGCAGCAACAGGAGGAATCATGACCAGCATCATCGCAGAAGAGGCCAAGCGTCTCTACCAGGACCAGAATCTCCGACGCGCCTACCTCAGAGGAGCCATCCGCAAGCCAACGGATATGGAACTCGACCAGGCCGCCGAACTCCTGTACACGCTCATGACCAACGACGACAAGGGATACCGGGAAGCCAGCGAGGAGATCCAACACCACTGGCGGTACATGGCCGGAAGCGTCATCGCCCGAGCACAATGCTCCTGCATCGACCCTGCCATCACCTACACGGAGACCAACGAATGACCAACAACCAGACGGCACGCATCTACACCCAAACCGAACTCGCCCACGCCATCAGCTACGCGCTCGCCGACCTCGACCTGACCATCACCCTCAACCAGTGCGAGGACGGGGAGGCCGACTGGGAAACCATCGCCGCGCTCGCCGACAGGATCTACGAGCATTCAGGCATCCCCACCGACATCAGCATGCTGGAGGACGCATGATCGGCGAGCACGTGGCCCGCATCATCATCCGATGGTGGAACGCGGGCCTGACCATCCAGGAGATCCAGGAACTCAACCCGTTCGTCCCGTACGACGACATCGCCGAACTGATCGGCACCTACGAAACACGAAAGGACCAGCAATGAGCTTCCCGACAGAAATCATCCGAGGAACCCTGACCGACATCGCCTTCAAGGAGCCAAACAACAGGCTCTGCTACGACGTCGACGACATTCACCCCATCAGCACCCGCACCATCCTCATTCCCCAGGGCTTCGACTACGAGGAATTCATTGCCATCACCGAAGCCATCCACACCGCGCTCGCAGGCATGGAGGAATCGTGACCGTCGCTGATGTCACCGCGATCCTGCTGGCCGGCGTCATGTGCCTGATCCTGCTCATGGCGTCGGCCACGATCTGCATGTGCATTCTGCACCGCGAGTTCGGCTGGAATCCGTTCACGACAAGGAGGAAGCGATGAGCATCTTCACCACCGAGGACGAGGAGATCAGCTACTCCTCGATTATCCACGACTACGCGCACGCATGGGCCACGGACCCCGACGATATTGAGCTACGCCGGCATCGGATCATCACATGGCTGGCCAACCGCGACCGAAAACTCTTGAAGGCCGCGGCCGCGCAGGCATGGGAAAAAGGCGTCCAATACGGAATGAACGTCGTAAGAACCGCCGCCAATTCGGCGCGCGTGGGCCCCATCAGCGAAAACCCCTACATCATGGAGGAGAACCAGTGAGCACCAACACGAAATCCCAGCGCAACAAGATCCAGCACGACTACGCGCAGCTGCAGGACGACTCCCTGACCACGTCCTTTGATGCCGATGCCATGTACGTGGCGACCCTCGCCATCATCAACATCGCGGAAACCCTGGAACGCATCGCAAAAACCCTGGAAAACGTCGACAAGCAGTTGCAGACAACCATGGCCAGGGCATGGGCCGAAGGCTACGCCGCAAACAGCCCCTCACACATGATCGGCCCATACCACGCGCCACGCAACCCCTACGACGGCTCGACACCAGAGGAGGAATGAGTGTCCATCATCAACATCACCAAACGCGACCACGCCTACCAGCAAGTCCTCAACCAGATCCACGCCATGCGAGACACCAGCATCGAACACATCGACCACCCCGACACCCGACAGGGATACCTCACCGCGCTCGCCGAACTCGAACACTGCCTCAACGACTGGATGCGACCGCCAAAAACCCTCCGGCCCCACTAAACAAAAAGCCCCCACCCAAAGGCAGAGGCCGAAACGCATAACCAAGCATACCGCCAACGGGAGGGAACAACCATGACTGCAAACCACACCCCAACCGACGAAACCGACAACACCAACACCACACACGTCACATGCCGCATCTGCCCCACATGCGCCGCGAACGCGCTCGCCGACGGGATGACGATCTGCCGGCAGTGCATGCGCGCCTACGCCCGTCAGCTCACGCTTCTGCGCCATCATCTGGCTGTCCTGCAGCTGGTCATCCGCCGTGAGGTGCATCTGCGCGAGCGCGGCGGCGGGAGGGGTTCGTTCGCGCCGTTGGGCATCGATGTGTCCGCAGCCGATCTCGAGGCCGAGGTCGAACGTTTGATCGATGGGATCTGTGAGGCGGCCGGATTGCCCGGGGGCCGTTGGCAACGGGCATTGCCGCGGCTGGGCGCGAATCTACGTGTGCTGGCATGTCTGCCCGATGCGGCGGATCATCTCGAGGGGCTTATCAGGCTTAATGGGCGGCTGGAGCGTGTGGCCGATCGTCGGCCGCGGCTGCGCAGGCTTGTCGGGGTGTGTGACGTATGCGGGGCGATGGTCCATGCCGTTCAGGGCGAGGAGTGGGCGGTGTGCGGCCGGTGCGACAGTCTGCTGCATCTGCCCTCGGTGCGTCGGGCGGCTCGCAGACGGTTGGATGTGCTGCATACGACGCAGACCCCGTCCGGGGCCGCCGTGTGGGTGAGCCGGGAGACCGGGATCGACGTGACCCGCGATGACGTCAACAACTGGATCCGCTCGGGCAGGATCACGGCGCCGAAGCTTGAGAACGGCTATCGGGAGTTTCCGATTCTGCGGCTGATCGAGCTGGCCGAGGTGAAAATGGATTCCAAGCAGGAGTAGGCCTACACGCACCTGTGATATACTCGCTTCAGCGATAAGTATGAGAACCCCGAGACCCCTTGTGGATCCGGGGTTCTCTGCGTATTGCCACCTCTCTCTCGAAGACACCGTGCCGCCTCCCCGTCGGCAGTCAGCGGGGAAGCGACACGCCGGATGGTTGGCCGAGTGGTCGAAGGCACCTGTCCAGAAAACAGTCGAGGCGTATCCTCCGGGGGTTCGAATCCCTCACCATCCGCGAACACAGACGGGAGCCCTATGGCTTCGACGAATCCACGATGGAAGAACGGGTATAGACGCAGACAGGAGCAACGGCGCTGGCGAGCCAGCGGAGCTCCCTGCTACATCTGCGGCCGACCCATCGACTACAGCCTGAAAAGTCCCGACCCGTGGAGCTTCGTCATCGACGAGACCCTTCCTCTGGCCAGGGGCGGACGCGTCTGTCACTCCAACAGCGGACCCGCGCACCGATGGTGCAACGGGCTCAAAGGCACCCACAGCCTTGAATGGGCCCGCAACGAAGTCGCCAAACGACTCCAAGCCGGCTCAGGCACGATCCCGACAAAAGCCACCTCTCTCCGGTTCGAATCCAGCGACTGGTAGCCCCTCCATAGGGGGATATACCCCCGCCTCCGGTCTCGAGGTGCCCTCGGGTGCAGCGCCTTTTTTTCCACGGACGTTTTTCCACAGGAGACCACCATGGCCAAGACCTCCTCGGGCGTTCGAGGAACCGTGTACAACGCCGCCAGATCCAACGACCGACGGCGGTTGCTGGTCGCGATGCGCAACAAGATCGCCACCGCGCTCGACGAGGGCGTTTCCGCACGCGACCTCGCGGCCCTGACCAAGCGACTGGACGACATCACCCGCGAGATCGAATCCATCGACGCGCGGGACAAGGCGAAGGAGAACCCCATTGTGCAGGCGTTCGGAATCGCGGACCAGCCGTTCGACCCCGATACCGGGAGCGAGTGAGCTCGTCATCCCCGACGACATGGCCACGACCAGCGAACCGTCACTCAACGCGTTCGTCGAAGCGCTCGGCTTCGCCCTCGACCCATGGCAGCGAGCCATCAACCGGCTCGCCCTCGCCAAACGCGCCGACGGCCTATGGGCCGCCCGCAACGTCGACATGAGCATCCCCCGCCAGACAGGCAAGACCTTCACCGCCGGATTCATCCCCTTCCACCGGTGCATCCGCAACCCCCGGTTCACCGCCATCTGGACCACCCACCACTTCAGCGTCACCCAGGACACGTTCCAGACCCTGCGCGACATCGCCCTCATGGACGAAATGAACCCGTTCATCGACCCCGACCACGGCATCCACTCAGCCGCCGGCAAGGAGGCCATCTACTTCCGCAACGGCAGCCGCATCGCCTTCAAGGCCCGAGAAAACGGAGCCATCCGAGGATTCAAAAAGGTAGGACTGCTCGTCCTCGACGAGGCACAGCACCTGACCGACTCCGCCCTGGCCAGCGTGCTGCCCACCCAGAACCGAGCCGACAACCCCCAGACCTGGTACATGGGCACACCACCCGGCCCCGACCAGCAGGGCGACGTATTCGCCCGACACCGGGCCAACGCGCTCGCCGGCCGGTCCGCACGCACCCTGTACGTCGAATTCTCGGCCGAACGCGGCACCGACCCGCTCGACCGCAACCAGTGGATGCGCGCCAACCCCAGCTACCCGCAGCACACCAGCGACGAAAGCATCCTGAACCTGTACGAGGAGCTCGCCCCGGACGACTTCCGCCGCGAATGCCTCGGCATCTGGGACGACGTCACGTTCCACTCCGCGATCGACCCGGACGCATGGGCCGCCGGCATCGTCGAACGACGCGCCGCCACCCCGAACGGGTGGACAGCGATCGGCGTGGACATGCCGCCCGACCGCTCCAGCCTCGCCATCGGCGCATGCCGCGCATGGCCGGACGGAATGGCCCACGTGGAACTGGCCATGTTCCGCGACACCAGGCAGCACGGCACGGCCTGGGCCGTCGACTGGATCACGCAGCGCTGGCCACGCATGGCCGCCGTCGTCATCGACGCGCAAAGCCCCGCGACCGTGCTCGTGCCCGACCTCAAACGCCGCGGCGTGCAGGTCACGCTCACCGGGCCCACCGACATGGGCCAGGCCGTCGGCCGCTTCCAGGACATGCTGCGCGACCGCAGACTCGCCCACCTCACGCAAGCGCCGCTCGACATGGCCGTGGGAGGCTGCACGCTGCGCCACATCGGCCAGTCCGGCGCCATGGGGTGGAACAAACTCGGCAGCGACGTGGACATCAGCCCGCTGGTGGCCGTCACCCTCGCCCTGCACGGCGCCATGACCAGCAGACGCAGACCAGGACAAACGCAAAGGATGATACGACTGGCATGATCAGCTTCCCCACCACCATCAGCGGCCTGACCAGCGGCGAGCAGCAGCTCTACCGTCGTCTCCTGCGCCGCCTGTACCGCAAACGCAACCGCAACCGACTGCGCTCCACCTACTACAACGGACGCAACCAGCTGCACGACATCGGCTACAGCCTGCCCCCGATCGCCAAGGACATCAGCATCGTGGTCGGATGGCCCGAAAAGGCCATCGAGGGACTCGCCAACCGCGTACGCCTCGACGGGCTCATCGCCGCCGACGGATCCACCCCCGCCGACGCCATCGGCGAGCTGACCGACGCCAACGACGTCATCCAACTCGCCCAGAGCGTTCACACCGACGCGTTCGTCCACTCGTGCAGCTTCGTCGCCGTCCTGCAGGGAGACCCGGCAAAGGGCGAGCCCGAAGCCATCATCCAGGAGTTCACCGCCGACACCGCGACCGGCGAATGGGACAAGCGACGCAAGCGACTCGCCGCCGCGCTCCTGTTCGACGTCGACGACGAATACGAGCAGGTCAACGGCATCTACCTGATGGACTACGAGCACACCGTCACCATCGAACCCGACGAACACGGCTGGCACGTCGCCGACCGGTGGGACGAGGTGTCCGGACGCATCCCGTGCGAGCTGTTCGCCTACAAGCCCGACAGCCGCCGCCCCTTCGGACGCAGCCGCATCAACCGCACCGTCATGAGCCTGACCGACTCGGCCGTGCGCACCTTCCTGCGCAGCGAGATCCAGGCCGAGCTCTATTCCGTGCCCGGACGCTACTTCCTCGGCGTCAACGAGGACATGTTCACCGACGAGGACGGCAACCTCGTGCCCAAGTGGAGGATCATGCTCGACCAGGTCCTCGCCATCCCGCGGGACCAGCTCACCGGGCAGATCCCACAGGTCGGACAGTTCCAGCAGGCATCGTTCGAGCCGCACCTCGCACAGCTGCGCCAGACCGCCACCATGTTCGCGTCAGCGACCAGCCTCCCCCCGGACGCGATGGGCGTGCTCACCGACAACCCGAGCAGCGCCGAGGCCATCGACAAGGCCAGCAAGGAACTGTGCCTGCTCGCCGAGAACTGCCACATCTGGTTCGGCCGACCATGGCAGCGCGTCATCGAGCACGCGCAGCGTATCAGCGGAGACGGGCAGACCCAGACCCTGCTGCCCCAATGGCGCAACCCCAGCACCCCGTCCAAGGCCGCCGCCGCGGACCTCGCCGTCAAACTCGTCGGCGCGAACATCCTGCCCTCCGACAGCGAGGTCACCTGGGACATGCTCGACCTGACCGACCAGCAGCGACGCATCCTACGAGGCGAAGCCCGACGCAAACGCGCCCAGGCGGCCATAGACCAGCTGAGGGCCACGACCATGCAACAGATGCAGGAGGACACTGCCGGTGGAACTCAACGACCTGCAGGTGCCGGAGAACCGACGGGAGGAACTCGAACGACAGCTTGACGCGGCCTATGACCGCTACAAGCGCGAACTTGCCAAACTGCAAAGGAACGGCGCGGCCGACATCGGCTCGATCTGGGACGACGACTTCACCTTCCCCGACGCCGAATCCCGTATCGAGGAGGCCCGCGCGATGCTGGAACGCTACAGCGACCGCGCAGGCCAGCTCGCCAGCGACTACTACGACTCGATACGAGAGCTCTGGGGAAAGTACTCCGGCGTTGAGCTGCCGGAATTCGACCGTGGCGACATGCTTGACCCGAACCGTGTCGTCTGGCAGCTCGCCGGCGGATTCAACCAGACCGACTATCCCGGACTCCACTATCAGGACGTGATCCCCGGCGCCGACGGCGAAGTCCACAACAAGTACGGCAAGAGCATCGAGGAACTCTGGCCCAAGACCGACGACATGGCGGGCTACCAGTCATACATCGCACGCTTGGTCATGTCTGCCGGGCGTCTGACCCTCATGGACACGATCGGCCGAGATCCAACCCAGCCTCGCTGGGCGCGTGTGCCCAACGGGCCCACATGCGAGTTCTGCGTCATGCTCGCTTCCCGAGGCTGGGTGTACTGGACCGAGGACAGCGCCAGACTGGGTGGCAGCTTCCACAACGGTAACTGCGACTGCTCCGTCGTTCCCTCGTGGGGCGCCCAGAAGCTCAAGGGGTACGATCCCGACAGGCTCTATGAGCAATACCAGCAATGCGCCGACACCGCGGCCCGACTGACCACCCGCGAGGAATACCGGAAATACGAGGCCTCCTTCATCCCGAAGGCCGATAAGGACAAGCCGCTCGAATACAAGGAATGGAAACGCAACCGAATCCTCGCCGAGATGCGCACCCGTGACCGCCAGTGGCTATACGACGGGACCCCCACCCCGATCACCTATCTGAAGACCAGAGAGGACATCGCCAAGAACGAGCCTCGCGACCTTTTCGCGATAGACAGCCTATCCGCCAACGGATTCGCCCTAACGACACGTTCCGAAGATGCGCCGGTCGGGTATTCCAACATCGACCTGGAGATCGGGGGCCTGATCTGGGAAATCAAAAGCCCGAACAACGGCAACGTGCGATGCGTCGAATCGAACCTCAGAAAAGCCAAGAGACAGTTCGCCCAAGCCTACCCGAACCCGCTGTCGGTGGTCAGAGTCGTATTCAACGGCAAATACCTGGCATTGGACGACGAGTGGCTGGCGGGCGAATTGCTCAGACGAGCCAATCAACACGGCATAGACGAGGTGCTCCAGGTACGAAAGGACGGAACCATTCTGCGAATCAAATAAGGCGGTTCAAGTCCCTATTAGCAGAGCCCTGAAACCGCCTTACACCCTCATCATACCACCCGGCGGATTGCCAGAGCGGTCGATTGGGGCCGGCTGTACCCGGCTGCATTCTTGCCTCGCAGGTTCGAATCCTGCATCCGCCACGTACCGCGGACCCCGCACGCCGCGTCGCTAACCGTGCGCCATCACCAAGGAGGACCCATGCACAACAAGTTCCTGCAGTACCGGCTCCGTCGTCTGCGTCTCGCCGACACCGGCGGCGACGAGGGCAGCGGCTCCGAGCAGAGCCACGACGCCGGAGCTCTGAACGAGCACAAGGATGACCAGTCCAAGGACTTCAGCCGCGCCCTGGCCAAACGCGCCGCCGAGATCGAGGCCAAGTACTCGGACTACGAGGAGCTGAAAGCCAAGGCCGCGAAATACGACGCGCAGGAAAGCGAGTCGAAGTCCGACCTCGACAGGCTCGGCGAACGTCTCGCCGCAATCGAGAAGGAACGCGACGAGCTGAAGGCCGCCGACGCCCATCGCACGCTCGTGACCAAGATCGCCGCCGACACGGGACTGCCCACGGACATGGTCGCCCTGCTGTCCGGAGACGACGAGAACACGCTGGCCGAGCAGGCCAAGAAGCTCTCCTCGCTGATGGAGAAGACCACGACAAGGCAGCGCGGCCCCAAGGCCGCATCCCAGAACGGCAAACGCCCGCCCGAGGACGCGAAGTCCGCCATGGACATGCTGCGCGCCGCCTACGCCGACTAACCGACAACATCGAAAGGAAACCATCATGTCGCTCACCCTGGCCGAATCGGCCAAACTGTCCACCGACGCCCTGCAGCGCGGCGTACTCGAAACGTTCGTGCAGGAAAGCCCCGTGCTCGACCGCATCCCGTTCCTGAGCATCGAGGGCAACTCCTACGCGTACAACGAGGAGGCCACCCTGCCCGGCGTCGCGTTCCGCAACGTGAACGAGGCATACGCGGAATCCACCGGCACCGTCAACCAGAAGAGCGAGAAGCTCGTCATCCTGGGCGGCGACGCCGACGTGGACCGCTTCATCCAGCAGACCCGCTCCAACCTCAACGACCAGCGTGCCACCCAGACCGCCATGAAGGTCAAGGCGATCTCCTACAAGTTCCAGCAGACGTTCTTCAACGGCGACACCGCCACCGACGCGAAGAGCTTCGACGGTCTGCGCAAGCGACTGACCGGCAACCAGGTCATCAGCCCCGCCGCCGGAGGACTGAAGGTCCTGGGCAACGGCGGCACCGACGTGCACGCGTTCCTCGACAAGCTCGACGAGCTGCTCGCCGCGGTCAACGGCATCGGCCCGTCCAACGGCGCGATCTACATGAACCGCACGATCATGGGCAGGTTCCGCTCCGCGCTGCGCCACATCGGCTACGACACCACCCTCCAGCAGGACATCACCGGCAAGCGCACCCTCATGTGGAACGGCATCCCCGTGCTCGACGCCGGCACCAACACCGACGGCAGCATGGTCCTCGCCCAGAACGAGACCTTCGGCACCGGCGACACCGCGCCCAAGAACACGTCCAGCATCTACGCGGTCAAGTTCGGCGGCGACGAGGGAGACCAGGCCGTCACCGGCCTGACCAACGGAGGCGTCATGGTCGAGGACCTCGGCCAGCTGCAGGAGAAGCCCGCCTACCGCACCCGCGTCGAGTTCTACTGCGGCCTCGGCGTGTTCGGAGGCAAGGCCGCCGCACGCCTGAACGGAGTGCTCAATGCCTAAGCCGACCGACGACGTGACCACCGACATCCTCGACGAGCCCACGGCCACGCCGGCGCCGACGCCCGAACCGGACCCCGAACCCGCGGCGTCTCCCGCCGGCGACACCGCACCCACGGAGCCCACCGTCGAGGGGCTGCGCGTGGAATCGTTCGAGACCACGCGACCGGACGGCACACGAGTGCGCGTCGTCCGCGACATCGACACCGGGCGCCAGACCGTCGAGGAACTGCCGTGAGCAAGCCGTTCGCCAGCGTGGACGAGCTCGAAGCCGGATGGCACACGCTGAACGACGAGGAACGCGCCCGCGCCCAAACGCTGCTGGCGCGGGCGTCGCGCATCATCAGAGCCGACTGCCCCCACTGGCAGCGGTACGAGATCCGCACGCCCGGCCTGTGCGCCGACACCTGCTGCGAGATGGTCAAACGCGCCATGCTCGCGGACCAGAACGGCGCACCGGCAGGCGTCAGCCAGATGAACACGACCACCGGCCCGTTCACCGACGGGTACACGTTCGCCAACCCCATGGGCAACCTGTACATGCTCGACACCGAGAAACGACGACTCGGCGCCGGCGCGGGCCGGGCGTTCACCCTCACCATGTCCAGGAGCGGCGAGTGAACACGGAGACCGTCCCATTCCAGCGGCACGAAACCCGCATGGAGCACGGCAGGCGCGTCGCCGGCGAGCCGACCGAACTCGGCGCCCTGCACGTGCTCGCCGCTCCCGGCACCTACGAGCGGCAGACCGACACCGGGAGACTGGTGGTCACGTCGGGCTACGACCTGTACCTGCGCGGCACGCCCCCGTTCGATGTGCGCGTCGGGGACACGGCCGTGGTGCGCGGCGAGACCCTGACCGTCACCCGCACGCCCGAGGACTGGCGGCGCGGCGACCGCCGCATCGGCGTCCAATACCACGTGGAAAGGAGCCTCGACTCATGAAACCCGGCAAACTCGTGCTCGACCGGCTGAAGGTCTCCCGATACCTGCTCCACAACGCGACGATCCTCGACAACGTCGAATCCCAGTTTCACGGGATGGCCACCGCGCACCGTGCCATCAAGGTGTACCGCAACGAGGACGGCGACCGCGGCAACGTCGTGGCCACCATCCCCAAGGCCGTCGAGGACGCGCACCGCGGCACGCTGGCCGGATTCCCCGGAAGGCTGACCCTATGACCCCCGCGCTCACCGGCGTCGACCCGTCCGACATGATCCTCGACGGGCTCTCCGGCGCTCTGCCAGGCATCAGGTTCGGCTGGGACATGCCCGACGGCCTGCAGGCGAAGACGCTGCTCACCCTGGATCCGGGGGCCATGCCCACGCCCGCATCCCAGTACATGACGCTCACATTCAGCTGTTACGCGTTCCAGGCGGACGGTACCGCCGACACGCCGACGGCCATGCGAATGTTCCGTCAGTGCGCCCGATGGCTGCTTGCCCACCGCAAGACCGGCCCTCTCGTCGACGCCTCCCTGCAGGCCGGCCCCACCATCAACCACGACACCCGGCTGGGCGTCGACTACGCGTACGGGGCGGTCCTGCTCACCGTCGCCGCACGATAACCAATCGAAAGGAAAACGATCATGGCAACCAGTCTGGAGGCGCAGCTGCTCGCGGCCGGCGCCGCCGGCCTCGACTTCGTGTCCACCGGCAACAACAGCGACCTCGTCAAGCTCATCAAGGAGGCCGCGATCTACAAGTTCGACGTGAACGAGACGCTCACGTTTGGACCGAACTGGCGTCCCGCCGACGGCAAGGACCCGTTCGGCTACTTCTCCGAGGACGGCATCGTCATCCACCCCGAATCCGGCGACAGCAACGACTTCAAGGCCCACAACGGCAACGTCGTCATCTCGCAGAGCTCCGGCGGCTACTGGACCATCCAGTTCACCGGCCTCGAGTCCAAGAAGGAGGTCGTCGAGACCTACTTCGACGCCACCATCGGAGAGGACGGCGGCCTGACCATCAGCTCGGCCGAATGCAACCGGATCAGCCAGTACGTCGTCGCCGGCCTCACCCAGAGCGAGGACCTCATCCTCCTGCACGTCCCCAAGGCCAAGGTCAACGAGCGCGAGGACATCACCTGGAACGTGAGCAAACTGCAGAACTTCGGCATGACCCTGCGCACCTACAGGGACTCCACGAAATACCCGTACTTCATGAAGGCCTACGGCTTCGCAGCCTGACCGGAAGGAACACCGCATGAGCGACAAGCAGTACACGCAGATCACCCCCGAGCACATCACCGACGACGTCGACCCCCGTCCCGTGCACATCCAGTACGGCAGCGTGAAGATGGACCTACCCCGCCTCGACGACAGCAGGCAGATGCCTACCGCCGTCATGATCGCCGGCATGAGCGTCGCCTCCAAGGGCTGGGACAACCTCGACGAGAACGAGCAGACCGGGTTCATGGCCGTGCTCCTCGCCTGGCTGTCCCGCGAATACCCGCGGTTCGAACGCGAGCTCGACACCAGGAGCGGCGACAAGATCAAGGACATCGGCCTCGTGTTCCAGGCATGGGCGCAGGCCTCGAAGGCCGACCCAAAAGCCTGATCGTCCTGCACCTGTGGCTGGAGCACCGGGCCGCGCTCCAGTACGACTGGATCCGCGCATGGGGCTGTCCGCTGGATCTCAAGGCCATGCCCCTGTATGCGGCATGGCCCATGCTCTGGCAGATCCTCATGGACCACTCCAGCCACAGCTACGCCGCACTGGCCGGATACGCGTGGATCCCCGACCCCGCCGACAAGTACATCCACGCCTACAACCAGGGCATGAGCAAGATACGGATCCGCCCGCCCTGGCAGACCACCGTCACGCAGACCGACCCGGCCAAGCCGAAAAGGCCGCATGACGAACGACTCAGACGCCGGCTCAAGGACCGTCTGGGCATAACCGAATAGCGAAAGACCGGAGGGAGCCGCATGGCCAAGGATCTGGGAACCTACTACATCCTCGTCCAGCCCTCCACCAAGGGGCTGGGCAAGGCCATCGAGGGCAGTCTCGACGACGCCACCAGCAGCGGCGTGCAGAAATCCTCCAGGACGATCCTGTCCCGCGTCGGCGGCGCGTTCACCAAGGTCGGCAAGATCGGCGTCGGCGCGGTCGCCGGTGTTGCCACCGGGCTCGTCGGTCTGGCGGCCAAGGGCGGCTTCGACCGCGCCCTGAACATCGAGAACGCGCAGGCCAAGCTCAAGGGCCTCGGTCACGACTCGGAGTCCGTCAGCGAGATCATGAACAACGCCCTCGCCTCCGTCAAGGGCACCGCGTTCGGTCTCGGCGACGCCGCAACCGTCGCCGCCAGTCTGAGTGCATCGGGCGTCAAAAGCGGCAAGCAGCTGACCGACGTGCTCAAGACCGTGGCCGACACCGCCCAGATCAGCGGCCGCGAACTGACGGACGTGGGCACGATCTTCGGATCCGTGGCCGCGCGCGGCAAGCTCCAGGGCGACGACATGCTCCAGCTGATGAGCTCGGGCATCCCGGTGCTGCAGATGCTCGCCAACCATCTGGGCACCACGTCCGAGGCCGTCAGCGACATGGTGAGCGCCGGCGAGATCGATTTCCAGACCTTCGCCGACGCCATGCAGGAGGGGCTCGGCGGCGCCGCCCAAAGCGCCGGCACCACGTTCACCGGCGCCCTCGCCAACGTCAAGGCCGCCTTGAGCCGTCTCGGCGAGACCGCCGCCACGCCCGTGCTCAACGGACTGCGAGACCTGTTCAACCAGCTCATCCCCGTCATCGACCAGTTCGCCGCCACCGCCGAACCCGCACTCAAGGCGTTCGGCGACATCCTCGGCACCACGCTCGCCCAGGCGGTGCCCACCGCCAACAGCCTCCTGCAGCAGCTGCAGGGCACGCTCCAGTGGTACGAGGAGCACGGCGCGCCCATCAGCGCGGCGCTCATGGCCATCGCCGCGGGGTTCCTCGCGGTCAAGGGCTACCAGACCCTCAACGGCGGGCTCACGGCACTGACCAGGACCATGGACGCGGTCGCCTCGGGCGCCCAGTCGGCGGGCAGGGCCCTGCTGCTCATGCAGGATCTCGGCGGCCCGGCAGCGGCGCTCCGGACCTACGCGGGCAGCCTCACCCTAGTCGCCAACGCGCAGAAGGCGCTCTCCAGCGGCCAGGCCATGTTCACCGCGATCAAGGGAGCCGCCACGGGATTCGGCGCGGCGCTGTCCGGCACGATCGGCGTGATGGGCATGGTCGGCATCGGCGTCGCCGCGGTCGTCGCCGCCATGGCCCTGTTCTTCACCCAGACCGAGACCGGACGAGCGGCATGGCAGTCGTTCATGCAGTTCCTCCAGCCGCTCTGGCAGCAGGTGCAGGCGGCGTGGCAGGCCGCCCTGCCGGTCCTCCAGTCGCTCATGCAGTCGATCGGGAACACGATCTCCAACGTCGTCTCGACGGTGGGACCGGTCCTGTCCTCCCTCGCGTCCAGCATCGGCCCGCTGCTCTCCTCGATCGCCTCGGGGATGGCGGACCGGTTCCAGACCATCGTCGGCGTGGTCGGTTCCGTGCTGCAGCAGATCGGGCCGACGCTGGGGCAGATCGGCGGGCAGATGGCCGACGCGTTCGCCACGCTCGCCCAGGCCTCGATGCCCGTGCTGGAATCCCTGGCGGGACTGCTGTCCACGATCCTGCAGCCGATCATCGCGCAGCTGCCGGCACTGTCCGACGCGTTCGCCCAGCTCGGGCAGGCGTTCGCCCAGGCCGGCGCGGATCTCGCCCCGGTCATGGCCGACATGATGACGCAGATCGGCGACGCGCTGGCACAGCTCTCCCCGGTCATCGCCGAACTCGTCACCGCGTTCGCGCAGCTCGGTCCGGCGCTGCTCACCCCGCTCATCGCACTGGCATCCACGCTCATGTCCGCGCTGGCCCCCGTGATCACGATGGTCGCCGGACTGGCCGCGCAGATCCTGCCCGTGATCATGCAGCTCGCCACCACGCTGGTCAGCGCGCTCGTGCCGGTCATCACCACGATCATCAGCCTAGCCGCGCAGATCCTGCCGGTCATCGCCCAGATCCTGCCGGTCATCGCCCAACTGGTCTCCATGCTCGTGGGCACGCTCGTCCCCGTCGTCGTGCAGCTGGCGGCCACGCTGGTCAGCGCGCTGGTACCGGTCATCACGCTGATCGTGTCCGCGATCGCCGCGTTCCTGCCCGTCGTGGCCACCCTCGTCACCACGCTGGTGAGTCTGCTGATCCCCGTGATCACCGCCATCGTCAACGTCATCACCGCCATGGTGCCGGTCATCACGGCGGTCGTGTCCGCGATCATCGGCGTGGTCACCCCCGTGATCACCACGATCATCGGCGTCATCCAGAGCGTGGTCACCGTGCTCACCGGCGTGATCACGTTCCTCACCGGCGTGTTCACCGGCAACTGGAGTCAGGCGTGGGACGGCATCAAACAGGTGTTCTCCGGCGTATGGCAGGCCATCAAGAGCATCCTGTCCGGCGCATGGAACACGGTGCAGGCGCTTATCCGCGGCGGTCTGACCGTCATCACCAGCCTGTGGAACGCGGCGTGGAACGGACTGTCCGGCGCGTTCAGCGCGATCTGGAACGGCATCAAGACCGCCGCCAGCAGCGGCGTGAACGCCGTCGTGAGCGTGATCACCGGCATCAAGGACAAGATCACCGGCGCGTTCGCGAACGCCGGAAGCTGGCTCGTCAACGCCGGCAGCAACATCGTCAACGGTCTGGTCGACGGCATCAAGGGCGCCGTGAGCAAGGTCGTCGAGGCCGCCAAGAGCGTCGCCGACAGCGCCATCAACGCCGCCAAGAACGCGCTCGGCATCCACTCGCCGTCCCGAGTGTTCCGCGACCAGATCGGCCTGATGATCGGCGCCGGCATGGGGCAGGGCGTGAGCATGTCACGCGGGCTCGTGGAACGGTCCCTCGACGAGATGACCGCCAAGCTCCAGTCCGGCATCGAACCGCTGGTCGTGCCAGTGACCGCGCTGGCCACGACCGGAGGCAACGGCACGACCAGCGTCGTGCAGAACTTCACCACGAAGGTGGTGCGCGCCGACAGCGACCTGCACGTCGCCGCCAGCATCATCCACCGCAACGCGGCAAGGGAGGCGAGGCTGATGCTCGCATGAACCACACGATCGAAACGGTCGAACTCCGCGCGGGAGCCACCACGCTGACCCTGCACGGGGGCGCCGTGGACGACATCGACGGCCTGTACGTCACCGAGGACGGCATCGAGGGATGGCTGTCCACCCCGGATCTGAAGGTCACCAGCCAAGAGCGTGGCATCGGCGACGGCGCGCACGACATCCCCGACGGCATGATCCACTACGCCGCCAGAACCATAACCCTGCACTGGGCCGCCGTCTCGGAGAACCGTGACGCCCTGCAGCGACTGATCACCTCCATGGGCCTGCTGACGGGCCGGCAAATCACCATCCGCGTCATGGACGGCGAACAGGACACCTACTGCACCGGATACGCGTCGGTAGACGTCAACGCCGCATGGCCCGACAGGGTCCTGACCAAGAACCAGCTGACCATCGTCTGCCCGCGCCCGGAACGGCTCGCGTGGCAGGAACAGCGGCTGCAGCTGTCGGCCGCGCATGCGGGCGGGGGCGGCGGCCTGTCCTACGGGAGCGGAGTGAAGGGCCTCTCCTACCCATTGTCGTACGGGGACGTGGCCGTGGACGCGCGCAACGTGGGCGTGCTGCGCAACGGGGGTACGTATCCGGCAGCGCCCGTGTTCACCGTGCACGGGCCGATGCCCGACGGGGTGACGCTGCGCATGGGCTCGGACGCGATCCTCGCCTACGGACAGCCGATCGGCATGGTGCCGCTGGTTTTGGACTGCCGCAGCCGTACCGCCACGATCGGCGGCATGGACGTCAGCCGCGGTCTCACGGCGCGCGGCTTCCCCACGGTACCGGCCGGGGGCAGCGTGCCGGTCGTGCTGGAGTCGCCGGGCGGCGGGGTCGTGGACTGCCTGATCAGGGACACCTACATGTAAAGGAGACTTCATGGTTACCGCACTGGGCGTGGCGCCCGACAGGAACGGCAACGGCGTGGACCCGCTCACACACCGCAAAATCATCATGGGCCGGTGGATGACACCGGGCGTCACGTTCGGCCTGGACGTGACACGGCGCAGCGACCTGCGCTACGACGTGGCCGAGGGCAACGCGATCTGCAGCAGGGACGGCATGGGCGCCGACGGGATGACGGAGGCGTACTGGCCGGGAGGCCCGACCCCCGCGGTCGCGCCTGGCGACCCGTCGAACCCGCGCTACGACGTGATCTGGATCAGCGCACACGACGTGACGCAGGGCGACACGGACAACCAGGTGACGCTCAACGTGACCAGCGGCACGCCCGCCGCGTCGCCCGCCATGCCGAGCCTGCCGGCAGGCGCGGTGATCCTCGGGGTGCGCCTGCTCGCCGCCGGGGCGACCAGCACGCAGAACTCCGCCGCCTACGACTCGCAGCACTACGCGATCCCGTACGGAGCGACCATGGGCCGGCTCGGCTACGCGGAGAACACCCTGACCATCGAGCAGAACCACGACGACACATGGTACGTGCAATGCTCGGCCAGCACGTCGTACATGGCCCAGGACCGGCTCGTGGACGTGGTCTGGACCGGCAGGGCCAGCGCCGACGGCGACGCGATCGGCAGCTACTACCTCAAGGTCCAGATCGACGGCGTGGACAAAACCGACGGACTGGACGAGGTGCTCGTCAATCGCATCTGGTCCCGCAGCCGCGTCACCTGGACGCTCAAGCTGCCCGCCGGCTCGCACACCGTCACCATCCTCGCCAAATGCAACACGAACGAGGCCAAATGGTGGTGGCGCGGCGTGCGCAACGTCACCGTCTGGGACCGGGCGATGGCATGACCTGGACCCACTACCTGTACGACACCACCACCGGATTGCTTGGTAGTCCGATCGACCTGCCCGCCTTCCAATGGAGCGTCAGCGTGTCCGACAGCACGCTGTCGACCACCCGTGACAAGGGCGTGGGCGAGGACGACGTGTCCGGCCTGAAGGTCCCGTGGAGCGCGGTGCCCGGCAGCACGCCGGCGGCTAGGAACGCGGCCCTGATGGCCGGCAAGCGGTCGATCGTCAGCATGTGGCGGCCCGCCGGCGCGGATCCCTCCTCGCCCGGCATCCCGATCGTCACCGGCTGCATCGAACCACGCACCGACACCTGGAACGACACGAGCTTTTCGCTCCTGTCGACGATGCAGCAGCTCGCCTACCGGATCGTGGTCCCCGAAGGCCGGTTCGGCATGGACGAGGGCGGCACCAGCCGCAGCTCGATCACGGTCAACGGCTCCTACCGGGCGATCGCCTGCGAGGCCATCCGCCTCGCCACGTCGGCCAAGCCGGGCGGGGCGCTGCCGATCGACCTGCCGTATGCCGGCGAGGACGGCACACGGACACGCACGTGGGCCACGTGGAACGTGCAGAACCTCTCCTGCCTCGACGTGCTCACCAAACTCAGCAATGTGCAGGCCGGCCCCGACATGCAGTTCCGCCCCTACCTCGCCGACGCGCAGCACGTGCGTCAGCGGTTCGTCGCCGCCAGCGACGGGGACGTGTACCTCGGACAGGACGTCATGCACAGCCTCAGGGCGTTTCCCGGAGGCGGGGACGTGGACGACCTGACCATCACCAGGGCCGCGCCCATCCAACGCGTCTACATGACCGGCGCGGGCACCGACGAGGCCACCCTGTGCACGCTGGCCGAGGACCGCACCCTCATCGAGATGATGGACCCATGGCCGCTGCGCGAGAGCGCGAAAAGCGACACGGACCTCGACAACATCCCCCTGCTCACGGCGCACGCCACGGCCACGTTGAACGCGAACAGCAGGCCGCTCATGCAGGCGTCCTGCACGATCGACATAGCCGACGAGGACGCGAGCGGCAGCCCGCTGCATCCGCTCGGCTCGTTCTGGCCCGGCGAACTGTTCACCGTGTCCATCAGCTCGTATCCGTCGCTGCCCGACGGCGACTACCTGATGCGCCTCATGCAGATGAAGGGAGACGAGACCAGCACCGTCAAACTCGTCTTCGACATCATGGACGACCCGATCTACTAGGAGGCACACATGGCGGAACACTACCTATTGAATCCAGACCCCGACGATCTGGCCCTGTCGGTCGCCCAACGCGCCCTGTTGGAGGCACGCAGCCAGCAGACCATGAGGGCGGGCAGCATCTGGGTGCCCAACGGCGACGGCAGCGGCGCGGGCACCATGATCGGACCGCTCGCGGGAGGCCAGGGCATGTCCGACTGGGTGGGCGACACCACCGTCCCGCCCCGGCCGACCGGACTGGGCGCGACGAGCACGATGGGCATCGTGGCGGTCACGTGGGACGGGCGTCTGGAGGAGGAGACGCCACCGGATTTCGACTGCATCGAGATCCGCATCACCCTGCCCGACTCGACCGTGCAGACGCTAGGCCGCATGAGTGCGGCCGGCGAGCTCACGTCCGGCAGCCTCACCCCCGGCCAGAAGGTCACCGTCACCGCCCGCTCCTACGACCGCGCCCACGCCGTGGATGGCTCGACCGCGCCCAACGTGAGCGCGGACTCGGACCCGATCGGCGTGACCGTCAGCAGCGCGATCGACGACGCCGAGTTCGACCGGATCAACCAGGACCTGCAGGACGCGCTCGACCAGATGCACGACCTGAGCCAGACCGTCACCAGCATCGACGGCAAGACCACCGTCTCCGGCAGCGCGCCCACCACGGCCGACGCCAATGGCAAGCCCGAAGGCGCCATGTGGACCCAGATCGACAGCACCGGCAAGGTGCTCGGCATGTGGGTGCTCCGCAACGGCACGTGGATCAAAACCAGCTCCGACGCGACGATCCCGGACGGCATATTCGACGACATCAACAACCGGCTGGACGAGGCCGAAAAGGACCTCACCGACCTGTCCAAGACGGTCACCTCGATCGACGGGAAGACCACGGTGTCAGGCAAGGCCCCCACCACGGAGGATGCGAAGACCCACCCCGAGGGCGCCATGTGGACCCAGATCGACAGTACCGGCAAGGTGCTCGGCATGTGGGTGCTCAGGAACGGCGCATGGGTCAAGACGTCGTCCGACGTGACCATCCCCGACAGCGCGTTCGACGAGGTGAACAAGCGGATCGACCAGGCCATCAAGGACATGGACGATCTGGGCAAGACCGTCACCAGCATCGACGGGAAGACCACGGTCTCCGGCAGCGCGCCCACCACGGCCGACGCCAAGGGCAGGCCCGAGGGCGCCATGTGGACCCAGATCGACAGTACCGGCAAGGTGCTCGGCATGTGGGTGCTCCGCAACGGCACGTGGCTCAAGACGTCGTCCGACGTGGAGATCCCGGACGGCGCGTTCGACGACATCAACAACCGGTTGGACGAGGCCGAGAAGGACCTCACCGACCTGTCCAAGACCGTCACCAGCATTGACGGAAAATCCACCGTCTCCGGCAAGGCCCCCACCACGGCCGACGCCACGGGCAGGCCCGAGGGCGCCATGTGGGTGCAATTGGGAGCCACGGGCCAGCCACTGGGCCGCTGGTACCTGCACGACGGCGCGTGGATCGAGGAGAAGGCCGGACTGTCGGAACTGCCCTCGTGGGTGCGCACCGACATCGACCAGGCGCTCGCCCAGGCCAAGGACGCCAAGACCACCGCGGACGGCAAGAACCGAATATTCGCCCAGACGACGGAGCCGACCCATACGGGCCGTGTGAACGGCGACCTGTGGAGGAAGCTCGACGCATCCGGGAACATCATCGGCGAATACGTATGGAACGGCACCGTATTCGTCGCTCATGCGATCACGGCCGACAGCGTCCTGCTGCCCGGCAGCGCGACCGGCTCGACCCTGATCAAACCCGGGTCCATCACCGTGGGCACGATCCACATCGGATCCGGCGAGATCCTCACCGAACTCCTCAAGGCGCGCAAGATCACCACGTCCGACATCAGCACCGCGGGACTCGACGCCGGGGTCATCACCACGGGATACCTGAGCGCCGCCCGCATCAAGGCCGGCAGCCTCGACGCGTCACAGGTGCTCGTCAAGGGGTCGGTCGGCAGCGTGCTGATCGCCGACGGCGCCATCACCTCCAAGAACATCAGCATCGGCAACGGCGAGATCCTCACCGAACTCCTCAAAGCCAGAAAGATCACCACGTCCGACATCAGCACCGCCGGACTGGATGCGGGTGTCATCACCTCGGGCTACATCAGCGCGGCGCGCATCAAGGCCGGCAGCCTCGACGCCTCTCAGGTGCTGGTGCCCGGCAGTGTGGACGGCGGCGTGCTCATCAAGGACGGCACGATCACCGCCAAGAACATCAAGATCGGCAACGGCGAGATCCTCACCGAACTCCTCAAGGCGCGCAAGATCACCAGCACGGACATCAGCACCGCGGGACTCGACGCGGGCGTGATCAAGTCCGGCTACATCAACGCCGCCCGCATCCAAGCCGGATCACTGGACGCAAGCAAGGTCCTCGTCAAGGGGTCGGTCGGCAGCGTGCTGATCGCCGACGGCGCCATCACCGCCAAGAACATCAGCATCGGCAACGGCGAGATCCTCACCGAACTCCTCAAGGCGCGCAAGATCACCACCGGGGACATCACGGCCGACGGACTGGACGCCGGCGTGATCACCACCGGCTACCTGAGCGCCGCCAGAATCAAGGCCGGCTCATTGGACGCCTCTCAGGTGCTGGTGCCCGGCTCGATCGACGGCGGCGTGCTCATCAAGGACGGCACGATCACCGCCAAGAACATCAAGATCGGCAACGGCGAGATCCTCACCGAACTCCTCAAGGCGCGCAAGATCGTGGCGGACGACATCCAGGCGGGCGCGTTCAGCGGCTACACGTTCACCGGCAGCACATTCCAGTCCACGACCTGGGGCACGCCGAAGTCCAACAGCTGGCAGCTCAACAACCAGCGGCTCGAATGGTGGAACGACGGCGTCAAGACCATCTATTTGGACGGCACCGGCAAGGAAAACCTCCTCACCGGCACGTTCCAGACCGGCACCAGCGGCAACCGCGTGGTCCTCAGCCCGGAGTTCACCCAGTTCACCATCGGCGGCAGCGACACCATGTACGGTTCGGGCATCAGCTTTCCCATGTCCGGCACGTACGCACAGATGCCGTACATCGCCACCGAGGCCAGCACCAGTACGGAGGGCGACGTATCCGCACTCACGTTCAACGGTGGCCGCCGCGACAACGGATCCCTCGGCACGGGCCACGGATACGGGGCGTTCGGCCGTCTCGGAATGCGCCGCGACAGCCAGAAGCGCCAGCGCGCGACCGTGTACTTCAACGCGTGCGCGGACTACGACCACACCAACGACACCGACAAGACCCAACGGGAATGGAACTCCTATCTGAGCCTGCTCGTGCCCGACGAGGAGGACACCATCTCGACGCTGGGCGCGAACTCACCGACCCGGTGGGGACGCCACTGGGTCAACGTCTCCCAGGGACAGGCCGGCATGCGCATCGACGACGACAAGTCCGGCGCCTCCAACTACGCCGACATCCGCGGGGACATCCAGCAGGGCTTCTCCAGTCTCGAGTCCGGCGACGTCAATGGCACCGTCGGAATCCAGGCGAACATCACCAAGGGATACGTGTACCTCGGCGGATTCCTCGGCGGGTATACCAGCCGTCAGACGTTCCAAACGATCAACTGGCTCGCCTGGGGGCAGGGCATGGCCGCCGGACAGACCGGCTCCGTCGTCTGGACATGGGATCCGCCGAAGTACGGCGGCTACCACGTGCTCGCCCAACCGGTATGCGAATGGAGCGAGGTCCAGGCCCACCCAAAAAGCGACCACATCTCCAGCCAATGCGAGGTCACGTTCTGGAACGGGGCGGGATCCAGCAGCGACAAGGTGTACTGCAACGGCTACGCATGGCTGCACAGTTAGGAGAAACGCATGGAAACCGTGATCGAGGACGACAACCTCATCATCCGCCCCGAAGCCGGGGAGACCACCAAGGGACTGGTCTGCTCCCTGCGGTCGATCGCCGTCTGGCAACAACTGCTCGGAACACGATCCCCCACGGAAACCGTCGCGATGATGATGCAGGCGCAGGACCCCGGCATCATCAACCGAGCAACCGGAGAGAACGCCTGGACCAGCGCCTACACGCAACTCGAACGGGACAGGCTCCAGGACCTCAACCAGACCCGCAAAGCCGCACTGCACCGGGCCACCAACCCCCGAACACGCGCCCTCAGCATCGACGGCAGGGAGACCACACGCCGCCTGCTGGGCCTGCCCGGCAACCCCATCGACACGTACGAGGCCACGGCCGCCCTCGCCACCGGACAGACGGAGGACGAGGAAGCCATGGACGTGCCCCTGCCGGACGGCATCGACGAAACCACCCTGACCATCCTCCTGGACGGACAGGCTCCCCTGCTCGAACAGGAGGGCACGGCATTCCTCGAATCCCTCGTCCGCATCACCACCGACCCGCAACCACAACCATAAAAGGAGCCCATATGGCCACACAGATCGACTCGACCACCATCATCACCCGACTCGCCACACGCATCGCGGACCTCGAGATCCAACACGCCATCGACCAGGAAACCATCCACCAGCTCACCGAACAGAACAACACCGGGGAGGACGACTAGTGGGACCACTGCCCCAACTGTTCAACTCCACCGAATTCTGGACCGCGGTCATCGTCTCCGGACTCGGATCCGGCGGACTCATCGCCTGGATCCTCCGCCGCATCGACAAACACCTCGACCGCCACGAAAAGGTCCTGACCCGAGACGAACTCGACCTCGCGCTCGCCGAATCCCCCGTGATCCGCAGCTTCGAAACCAAACTCGACCGGGACTGGGAACGCTTCGAAGAGGCGGACCGGGACCGACGTGCGATCCGTCTGGACGTGCTGCGCATCGAGATGTTCGCCCACACCAACACGCGCACCCAGCACGAACGACAGCTCGAGGCCGGCAAGGAATACCTCGCGCTCGGAGGCAATGGACTGGGCCACGCCCGCTACGACGCGCTCAAAGCCGACTACGTACGCCGAGAACAGGCGTGCGACTGGACCTACCGGTAACCCAACGAAAGGACCCTCATGACACAGGTCAAGATCACCCTTAAACGCCATATCTCCACCGGACTGGAACCCATGGCCGACGGGCTCATCCGCTTCCAGGCCAAACGCCGCATCGACGCGGACAAGAACGTGATCGTTCGCGAGCCATTCGACGTCACCCTGGACAAGCAGGGCACCGCCACCGTCAGCCTGCCCGCCACGGACGGAACGTTCGTCTGGCACGTGGCCGAACTGCCCGGCACCGCGAACTCGTACGACCGATATGTGACCGTCCCCGACAGCCAGCAGACCATCGACTACGCGGACCTGACCGACGTCGACCCCGTCACATGGGCCCCTACCGCGATGATCGGCGGACGCCTTCTACAGGTCCGTGTCGCCACCAGCCAACAGGCCGCACAGGAACTCTCCGCCCAGCACCCCGATGACATGATCGTCTGGTTCGACGAAACCGCGACCGCCGAAGCCACGGAAACCGCACTCACCGCCGCCATGCAGGCCGCCGAGCGCGCCAGAACCGCCGCCGCCCAGGCACAGGCGGCACAGACCAGCGTGGAAACCAACGCCACCGCCATCGGCCACCTAGCCGAAACCACACAGACCGCCATCACCACGACCGTCCAGACCGTCGACCAGGCGGCAGCCGACGCGACCGCACGCATCGACGCCGCCGCCACACAGGTCGAGAACAAGGCCGCCGGCCTCATGGAAGGATAAGCCCATGCCAGCAGTCATGAGCCAACACACCATGCAACCACCCATCATGGGAGGCCACACATGGAACGCCTACATCGCCGGCAAACTCGTCTGGCCCTCGGCCAAGGACACCGTGGTATCAATCCGCATCACCACGGCGGCAGGCGGCCAGGTCCCGTCCATGCTCCCGGTCAACGGCAGCGTCCAGCTTGCGGCCGTGGCCACGTACGGGGACGGCCATACCGAGACCCATACGACCGAGGGCGTCGCATGGCGTTCGCTGGACACGGGCGTGGCGGTCATGGACGGGGCCACGCTGCGTTGGGTTCACGGCGGCACCGCGTTGGTGACCGCGACCGTGAACGGGTTCACATCGGCCGCGCTGTCGGTCGCGTGCGTCTGGGCGCCGGAGTCGATCACGGTCAGCCCGAACCCGGTCCTGGTGCGTGTGGGCGAGAGCGTGGACCTGACCATCCGGGTGCTGCCCGCCGCGGCCAGCCAGGACGTGACCGTGAGCATCGACGACGAGACCATCGCCCAGGTCGCGAAGACGGCCGGGGGGGGGATTAGCCTGACCGGCCTCGCGCCGGGCGGGACCGCGCTGGCCCTGCAGGCCGGTGACAAGCGTGCCAGGGTGCCGGTCACGGTGAGCGAGGCCGTGCGACCGAACCTGTGGCCGGCGGGCAGCCTGCCGGTGTCGAACGCCGGGGTGACGTTCTCGGACGCCGGCGGCGGCCGGGTGCGTGTTGCCGGTTCGAGCACGGGGTACGCGATCTACAGCGCGACCGGCGGGCTCGACGGTGCCGGCGAGTACACGATCGCCGACGGCGAGGGCTTCAACGGATCCCTGCTGTACATGCAGGTCAAGGCCGGTGGCACGACAGTGCTCGGCCCCGCCACGAAGACCGCGACCCTGACCGCAGCGCAGGCCGAACGCGTGCAATGCCAGATCGTGGTCGCGCCCGGCCTGACGGGCGACACGACCGTCACCCCGGTCATCCGCAAACTCTGAACCCCGTCACGGGGTTCCCAACATGGAAGGAGCCCCGCATGGGGACATTGAACGTCACGGGCGTGGCCATGGGCGCCACGAGCCTGAACATCGCATCATCCGGCCAGCCGACGGTCACGGCGAGCGTGCCTATCACGGTCCACAGTCGCAACCTGCTCGCCTACGGACCCGCCAGCGCGAACGGACTAACCTGTACGGTCAACCAAGACGGCAGTCTGCACGTCAGCGGACAGACCACGGCGGCCAACCAGGGCGTCAAATGGCGGTACCCCATCCCCGACGACGTCAAGGGCAAAACCGTCACCTACAAGCTCAGCTACGCGCCGGCGGGCGTGTACTGCTACGTGCAGGCCAGGAACGCGAGCGGCGTGCTGGTCACTCTGCTCTCCTCAGCCGCGACCCAGACCCTGCCCGAGGCGGCCACCGAGATCGAATTCAGGGTCGCGACCAACACCACCAACCTGATCGGCGGGGACATTAAGGTGCAGGTGGAACCCGGCGACACCGCAACCACATGGATGAGTCCCGACGTCACGAATCTCTCGGGGGGGGGGCTTAGCCTAGCCAGCCTCTGGCCTGCCATCACCGGCGGCACCAAAAACGGGGTCACCCTGACTCCGGGCCCGGACGGCTCGTACACGACCGGCGGCACCTGGGACAAATGGACCACGTTCGAATCCACGGTCGAACTCGAAGCCGGGCTCTACACGATCGAGGGATCCGAGGGACTGACCTCGCTGTCCTCGTGGGATCTGATCCTGCAGGTCGCGCCCTATCCCAGCGGCGACGCGATCATCAAGCCCGGTACCCCCAGCGCCCGCCTGGACGCGGGACGCTACCGATGCCAGATCAACATCAACAGCCAGGGCGCGATCGGCCGCAGCGTCACGCCCCGACTTACCAGAATCGACTAAAGGAGCACACCATATGAGCAAGAATCGCATCGGGGGGGGGGGACTTAGCGTCACCGGCCTGAAACGAGGCCATACCACCCTCACCCTCACGGCCGGGAACATCACCACGAGCATCCCGGTCACGGTGATCGACCCGCAGGCTCCCAGCCTGCCCACGGACCCGTCCGCCGGAGTCAGCCTAGACGAGGCACACGTGAAATACTCCCCGCAGGCCGTCAAAATGACCGCCGAGGCAGGGAAGACCGTGACCGCGCTCCTGTACCCCGACTACCGAGGGCAGGCCACCCCGCAGCGCGTGGGCCTGTGGGTGTGGGTGGGCCCCGAGAACCTGCCCAGCAAGGCCAGCGGCTCGACTTACACGGCCGTCAGCCTCGGCCGCGGCAACGGCGGCGGCTCCGGCACTCCGATCATCGGCACGGACCGGTACAAGGGCCTGTTCCCAGGCTGGAACCTGTGCGTGTTCGATACCCAGGCGTATGCGGTCGGGCTGACCGTCCAATGGAGAAGCGAGACGGGAGGCTCGATCTGGGTGGACAGCCTCATCGTCGAACCGCCCACCCCGAAGGCGGTCATCGTGTTCACGCATGACGTGGCCCCCGGCCAGGTCACGCAGGACATGATCGACATGTACCAGACGCGCGGACTCGTGTTCACGTGGGACCAGTCCAACGACAGTAATTGGACGGCCGATCAGGTCGCTCACCTGCTCGGGGCCGGCGTCACCGATGGCGGCGTGTACTCCGGTCACCCGGAGGACATCGACTACGACACCGGTGATTGGACCGTGGTGGCCGAACGCATGAAACACGTGCGAGACATTCCCAGTCTGCCGCGCGCCTCGTACGTCGCCAGCACCAGAAACCAGCTCGGCAAGGCGTATCTGGAGCGCCTGACCGATGACGGGTGGCCGCTCATTCGAGGCAACTACGGTGGTGGTCTCGGACTGACCATCGACCCCACGTACCGGAGCGTGCCGACGATCGGATACGAGGAGGCGTCCACGAAACTGGACACCTACGTGGACCTCGGCGCCATCATCTGCGTGACCGAACACAAGATCGTGGCCGACGGCCAGGGCAGCGACACCACCCAGATCGAGGTATCCAAGTGGACTGCCCTGCTCGACAGGGTCAAGACGCTTGTCGACGCAGGCAAGCTCGAATGCCTCACCATGCGCCAACTCGCCCAACGATACGTGCCCGACGCACTACACGCGTGGGACCAACAAACCAACTGAAAGGAGGCCTGGTGCATGCCTAGCATCCAGAAACTGTGCGACAGGATGCGCTACTGGTGCGTGTCCGTGTCGCTCGGCTACGACCAGTCCCAGCGCTGGAACATCTATCCCGGCGGCGAATGCGACTGTTCGAGTCTGGTGATCCACTGCCTCAGGGAGGCGGGATTCGATACAGGCTCTGCGTCATATACCGGGAACATGAGCCAGCAGCTGTGCGCCCGAGGATGGAAACGCCTGCCGAACAACGGCCGTCCCGCAAAGGGCGACATCCTGCTCAACGACGTGCACCACGTGGCCGTCTACCTCGGCGGCGGCAAGCTCGCCCAGGCCAGCATCGACGAACGCGGCCGGGCCAGCGGCGGCCAGTCCGGCGACCAGACAGGCTATGAGACCAATATCCGCAGCTATTACAACTATCCGTGGTCCTGTTATCTCAGGTACGCGGGCTCGACCGAACAGGAGGACGACATGACACCAAACGACGTATGGAACGCCGGTCTCGGACAGGAGGGCACCTACGGCAAGGACGACATCCCCGCGTGGATGCACCTGTCGTTCGCGCACTACGACACCGCCAGGCTGTTCGCGATTCTGGGCCGCACCGACGACGCGGGACTGGGCGACGGCACATCGGGCAACATCTACGAGCGCACCGTCAACATCGACAAGCGCGTGCGTGACATGGCCGGCATGCTGTCCCGCACGGACGACGCCGGCACGGGCGACGGGACCGACGGGGATCTCTACACGCGCGTGGTCAACATCGACAAGAGGGTCAGGGAGATGACCGCGACGATCGCCGCGCAGGCCGCCGCGATCGAGGCCCTGTCCAAGGCGCTCGGCCAGGATCCCGTCGACATGGCCGACGTGGTCGAACAGGCCGTCAGGGAAAAGCTCGACAGCCTCACCATCAGCCTGTCCACCAACACCATCACCGCACCCAAGACAAAGAAGGAGACCGAATGAGCGACGAAACCACGGATCCGGCCCAGAACCGAGTCGAGACCCACACCACCGACCTCACCGAAAGCCTGCCGCCCGACGTGCAGGAGATCTGGTACAAGGGGCAGCGCGTGCTGAGGACCATCGTCCAGATCGTGATCGCGTTCGCCCTGAGCGCGCCGACGATCACCGCGATCATCGACGCCCTGGGCATCCCGGTCGACACGCACATCGGTGCGTTCCTCGCCTCGATCGGCGTGGCCACCACCGCCATCGCCGCGGCCATCACCCGAGTCATGGCCATCCCCACGGTCAACCAGTGGCTCGTGAGCATCGGCCTCGGCAGCGTGCCCAAGGACAGCCTCAACCACTAGGTTGGTACGGCAGCTGCACATCTGAAAGTCATGCCCCGTCTGACGCCAAACGTCGGACGGGGCAGTTTTCCGTATATGGCGACACGCCGATGTCCCAGCTCACCGTTTGGGACATTTTTGGGACAGGAATCATTTTCTCCACGGGACTCATTAGACTCATTCGACGTCAATAACCGTGTTAAAACCCTTGGAATCATGCCAAACCGCATAATTCCAAGGACCGGTCTGCGGGTTCAAGTCCCGCTCCGGACACCGATTAACCCGGGAGTTTCGACTTCCGGGTTTTTTGTTATCCAAACGGTCTCGCACCGCTTATTTCCAGATTCGCCGCGACGGCGACCCAAGGTAGGATCATGCGCTACATTCACATCGACTCCATCGACGACGAGCGACTTGCCTCGTTCACCCACCTGACCGAACCGCAGCTACGCAATCGTCTCGAGCCCTCCATGGGCATGTTCATCGCGGAATCCCCCAAGGTGATCGACCGTGCGCTGGCCGCGGACGTGGAGCCCGTGTCGTTCCTGGTCGAGGAGGCCTGGCTGTCCGGCATGGAGCCGGAGTTTGCACAGGTCGACGAGCGCTGGGGCACCGACGTTCCCGTGTACATCGCCACCAGCGAAGAGCTCAAGCGCATCACCGGATATCGTCTGCACCGTGGAGCGCTCGCCACCATGCGCCGTTGGACGCTGCCCAGCGTGGAGGACATCTGCCGCAATGCGTCGCGCGTCGCGGTGATGGAGAACATCGTGGATCCCACCAACGTCGGCGCGCTCATGCGTTCGGCGGCCGCGCTGAACGTGGACGCCGTACTGGTCACGCCGTCGTGCGGAGATCCGCTGTACCGCCGCGCCGCCCGCGTCTCGATGGGCACGGTGTTCCAGGTGCCGTGGACGCGCATCGGCGGCGACGACACGCACTACTGGCCGTGGAAGGGTCTGAAGCAGCTGCACGAATGCGGTCTGACCACGGCGGCTCTGGCGCTCACCGACGACTCCATCGGTCTGGACGATCTTGTGGAACGACTGAACAACACGCCCGACACTCCGGGACACATCGATCGTCTTGCGATGATTTTCGGCACCGAGGGCGACGGTCTGAGCCGTCATACCATCGCCAACGCCGATCTGACCGTGAAGATTCCCATGGGTCACGATGTGGACAGCCTGAATGTCGCGGCTTCCAGCGCCGTTACGTTCTGGGCGACGCGCCGACGCTGACACGAATGCATCGGCGTGTCGCAAGGCGCGATTTCCCGGAATTCGAACATGACCTATAGGTAACGGCACGGCAAACGATTAACGAAAACCCGCAACACCCTCAACACCCACGCACATAATCACGATTTTTGTGAGATTATAGAGGCATTGTTTCAACTCACCGACGAGTAGAAGGCAGGGGATACCCATGAAGAGAAACCCGAAAGTGCTCTCGATAGTGCTGGCAGGCGGCGAAGGCACGCGTCTGATGCCGCTGACCCGTGATCGAGCCAAGCCGGCCGTGCCGTTCGGCGGCGTGTTCCGCCTGATCGACTTCCCGCTGAGCAATCTGGTGAACTCTGATTTCCGTCACATCATCGTGCTCACGCAGTATAAGTCCCACTCGCTTGACCGTCACATCTCCCAGGTTTGGCGCTTCTCGTCCCTGCTCGGCAACTACGTCTCCCCCGTTCCCGCCCAGCAGCGTCTTGGCAAACACTGGTATCTCGGCTCCGCCGACGCCATCTACCAGACGACCAACATCATCGAGGATGTCAAGCCCGACATCGTGGTGATCGTCGGCGCCGATCACGTCTACCGCATGGACTTCCAGCAGATGGTGGAATCGCATATCGAGTCCGGCGCCGAGTTCACGGTGGCCGGCATCCGCCAGCCGATCAGCCAGTCGAATCAGTTCGGCGTGATCAACACCGATCCGAACCACCCCGGTCTCATCACCCACTTCGAGGAGAAGCCCGCCACCACGCAGGGTCTGCCGGACGATCCGTCGATGATGCTGGCCTCCATGGGTAACTACGTCGCCAACACCGACGCCCTGTTTGACGCGCTGCGCAAGGACGAGAAGGCCAAGGACACCAAGCACGACATGGGCGGTGACATCGCCCCCTACTTCGCGTCCCGCGGCGAGGCCGGAGTCTACGACTTCACGACCAACGAGATCCCCGGTTCCACCGAGAAGGACCACGCCTACTGGCGTGATGTGGGTACGATCAAGCAGTTCTACGATGCCCACATGGACCTGATCGCCTACGTGCCGGAATTCAACCTGTACAACACGGATTGGCCGATCTACACCTACTCCGGCTCCCTGCCGCCGGCAAAGTTCGTGCACGCCGGCCGCGATCGTCTCGGCCACGCCACCGACTCGATCATCTCCCCCGGCGTGATCATCTCCGGTGGTGAGGTGCATCATTCGGTCATCTCCCCGAACGTGCGCATCCACTCCTGGTCGCAGATCGTCGACTCGATCCTGTTCAACAATGTCACGATCAACCGTCGTGCCCGCGTGTACAAGGCGATTCTCGACAAGAACGTCGTGCTCACGGAGAACGCGACCGTCGGCATCGACACCGAGCGCGATCTTGAGCGTGGCTTCACGGTGACCGCCGAGGGTATCACCGTGGTGCCGAAGGGTACGATCGTCACCGACTGATCGCATACCCCGCGCATAACGGCGTAGAGACGAGAAGGGTCTGAACCCAGAGAATATGGGTTCAGACCCTTTTCTTGTACCTTGCCAAGGAAAACCTAGGCACCTCGCCATCACTGTCAATCGGCAATCCCAAAACGGCATGAAAAAGGCGCCCTCTCAGGGGCGCCCGAATATCATGTCTACGCGATCACGCGCCGTAGGTGGGCAGGTTGTTGAAGTTGAATCCCAGCGCGGAGAGCTGGGCCTGTCCCTCGGGGGTGATCTTGTCGATCGTCCACGGCGGGGTCCACGTCCAGTCGATGCGGAATTCCTCGACCAAGCCGGCCAGCACGCTTGCCGTCTCGTCCTCGATGAGGTCGGTCAGCGGGCACGCGGGCGTGGTGAGGGTCATGGTGATGATGGCCCTGCCGAGTTCGTCGATCTCGATGCCGTATACCAGACCGAGGTCGATCACGTCAATACCAAGTTCGGGGTCGATGACCTGATGCATCGCCTCGCGCACGTCCTTGGCGGTGGCACGACCGATGTCGTCCACGGCCTTCAGTTCGATGCCGCCGTCCTCGGGGTCCTCTCCCCCGCACCCGCATGCGCCGTGGTCGTTGCCGCAGCCGCAGGTGTCGGCGGAAGTCGCGGATCCGCCGTCCTTGTTCGCCTGCACACTGCCGGCGAGATTCGGGTTCGCCATCACCTGACGGGCCGCCTTCTCGTCACCCAGCGCGCGTTCCACGGATGCGAAGATCGAATCCGTGGGCTCGGGAACCAGATTGCTGTTATCGCCCATTTACGCCTCCTTTGCGTTCATCTGAGCCAATGCCTGTGCCATGGAATCCTTCAGGCCCTCCCATCCGAGCAGCGCGCACTTGATGCGCATTGGGTAGCGGGAGACTCCCTGGAAGACCACGGCGTCGCCGAGCTCCTCCTCCATGGCCTCATCGTCAAGACCAGCGCCGCGCGATTCCATAAGCTTGTGGAATGCATGGAACAGTTCCATGGCCTCGTCCACGGTCTTGCCATCCACAAGATCAACCATAATCGAAAGGCTGGCCTGTGAGATGGAGCATCCCTGCCCGTCCCAGACCAGATGCTCGATGTGCTGGGGCTTGCCGTCGGTGCCGTCGGAGATCTCCACCCGTACGGTGACCTCGTCGCCGCAGGTGGGGTTGAACTGGTGGGACTGGGCCGGCACGCAATATTCGTGGGTTGCGCTCAGCGTGCTTTCCCCGGCACTGAGACTGTCTACGCCGATGGTCGCCTGCTGGCCCTTCTCGGCGGTGAAACTCACCTTGCCATGCGGTGTTTTCGAAGCCTCGAGGATGACCTCCTGGTACATCTGCTCGAGTTCTTCGCTGCTCATTCCGTAATCTGCCATGCCCTCTAACCTAGTGGCGCGCCCTGACTTGGACGCGCCGTACTTCTCCCAGCGAAACGACGATTCCGTCCGCAGATCCATATCTCCACGGACGGAACCATATGCCGGTCCTCTTCTGTCCGGTCCGACAGCGCTCAGACGCGGAAGAAGGCACGTACCTTGCCGACGGCCTCCACCAATGCCTGCGCGTCCTGTACCGAGTTGTATACACCGCTCGAAGCGCGATTGGATGCAAACAGTCCGAAGTGACGGTGGACCGGCTGGGCGCAGTGGTGTCCCACGCGGATGGCGATGCCTTGTGCGTCGATGAACTGGCCGACGTCGTGCGGATGCACGCCCTGCACATCGAACGCCACCGTGCCGATGCGGTTCACGTTTTCACGCGGTCCGAGGATGCGCACGCCGTCGATGTCGCCGAGCTTGAGCAGTTCGGCGGCGATGGTCTTCTCATGGGCTTCGATGTTCTCCATGCCCACGGCACGCATCCAGTCGGCGGCCACGCCGGCGGCCACCACCTGAGCGACGGGCTGGGTGCCGGCCTCGAATCGAGCCGGCGGAGCCATGTACTGGGCAGGCTTGTCCATCCATGCCAGTTCGACCATCGAACCACCGAAGTTTGCCGGCGGCAGGGCCTCGAGCAGCTCGCGCTTGCCGTACAGGAATCCAACGCCGGTGGGGCCGTACATCTTGTGGGCGCTCCATGCGGCGAAGTCCACGTCCAATGCGTGGAAGTCCACGGCCAGATGCGGCACGGACTGGCATGCGTCGAGAATGAAGATCGCTCCCACCTCATGCGCGCGACGGATGATCGGCGCGATGTCGGTGATGGCGCCGGTGGTGTTGCCCACATGCGTGATGGCCACGACCTTGGTGCGTTCGGTGATCACCTCGTCCGCGGTGTCGGCACGGACACGTCCCTCCTCGTCCAGGTCGAACCACTTGAAGGTCGCTCCAGTGCGTGCGGCCAGCTCCTGGAACGGCAGCAGCACGGAATGGTGCTCGGCCTTGCTCACCACGATCTCATCGCCGGGCTTGAGCGCGAAGCGCTTCGCCGCGTCTCCCCCGCAACCCAGTGAAGCGTTGCCAATGGCGGTGGCCAGCAGGTTCAGGCCTGCCGTGGCGCCGGCGGTAACGACGATCTCCTCCTCGCCTTCCGCCGCGTTGGCACCGACCAGTGCGGCGACCTTCGCGCGGGCCTGTTCGAACGCCTCCGTGCTCAGTGCGGCCAGCTCGTGGGCTCCGCGGTGCACGCCGGCGTTGATGGTGCGGTAGAACTCGGACTCGGCGTCGATGACCGTCTGCGGCTTCTGCGATGTGGCCGCCGAGTCCAGATACACGAGCGGATGGCCGTGGATCTGCTGGTCCAGAATCGGGAACTCCCCCCGAATAGCCTCAAAATCAACCATATTATCCCCCTACTTATATTTCCTTTTCGCTTCAGTAAGCCAGTAGTTGTACGTGAGCCGAGGGGCGGGACGTATGATGTTCGACTGTAGGCTCGGCCAAACGGCCTTGAGTGTGTCGAACATCATATGTCCCGCCCCTCGGCGACCAACCAAGTACCTTACGCCAGGGCGCTTTCGGAATCCGCGCCCTCCGGCAGATACTGGTCGTAGCCGTTCTCCTCCAGCTCGTCGGCCAGCTCGGGGCCGCCGGTCTTCACAAAGTGGCCGTCGGCGAACACGTGCACGATGTCGGGCTTGATGTACTTGAGGATGCGGGTGTAGTGCGTCACCATCATGATGCCGAGGCCGGTGTTCTCCTTGGCACGGTTGACGCCTTCGGACACGATGCGCAGGGCGTCAACGTCAAGGCCGGAGTCAGTCTCGTCGAGAATGGCGAACTTGGGCTTGAGCAGTTCGAGCTGCAGCACTTCGGCGCGCTTCTTCTCGCCGCCGGAGAAGCCCTCGTTCACGGAACGGGAGGCGAACTTCGGATCCATGCGCAGCTTCTTCATCGCGTCGCCGAGCTCCTTGGCCCAGGTGCGGATGGCCGGCGCCTTGCCGTCCACCTCGGTCTTGGCGGTGCGCAGGAAGTTCGTCATGGACACGCCCGGCACCTCCACCGGGTACTGCATGGCCAGGAACAGTCCAGCTTTGGCGCGCTCGTCCGGGGTCATCTTCAGCAGGTCGACGCCGTCGAGCAGTGCCTGACCGGAATCGACCTCGTACTTGGGGTGGCCGGCCAGCGTGTAGGCCAGCGTGGACTTGCCGGAGCCGTTGGGGCCCATGATGGCGTGGGTCTCGCCGGAGTTGACGGTGAGGTTCACGCCCTTGAGGATCTGCTTGCGTCCGTCCTTGGTCTCCACCGAGGCGTACAGGTCCTTGATCTCCAATGTGGACATTTCAAAATCTCCTATTTCGTCGTTACTTGTCTTCGAGGACCTGTGCCATGGCCGCGCTCTCGCCCTTGGCGAGCCTGCGGTCGATGACGGTCATCAGGTGTTCGGAAATGGACGGGATGCCGATCTCTTCGATCAGTTCGGCGAAGAATCCGCGTACCACGAGCTTGCGTGCCTCGGTTTCGGGGATGCCGCGGGACTGCAGGTAGAACAGCTCCTCGTCGTCGAATCGTCCGACGGAGCTGGCGTGGCCCGCGCCCACGATGTTGCCGTTCTCGATCTCCAGGTTCGGTTCGGAGTCGGCCACGGCGCCCGGAGTAAGCACCAGATTGCGGTTGAGCTCGTAGGAGTCGGTGCCGGGGGCGGTCGGTTCGATCAGCGCGTTGCCGACCCACGTGGAGTGGGCGTCCTTGCCGTCGAGCGCACCCTTGTAGACCACGCGGGACTTGCATTCGGGGTGGTTGTGCACCACCATCGTGCGGTGCTCGATGTGCTGGCCGGGATCCACGAAGTAGATGCCGAGCATGTTGAGGTCGCCCTGCGGGCCGCCGAAGTCCTGATCCATGCGGATGCGCACCACGTCGCCGCCGAGGGTGACGACGGAGTGACGCAGGCTTGCGCCCTCGCCCACGTGGATGCGGTGGTTGCCCACGTGCTTGCTGGTCTTGTCCCATTCCTGCACGAACGTGGTGGAGATGTGCGAGTCCTTGCCGGTGGTGATCTCCACGCCTTCGGCGAGACGGGCGTGGCCGGTGTGCTCGATGATCACGTCGCCGTGTGCCTTGTCGTCGGCCTTGATCACCAGATGCAGGGCGTCGAGTTCGTCGCCGGCGCCGGTGATCTTGACGAGCACGGGCGTGGTGAGTTCACCGGTCAGTTCCACCACGGTGGCGGTGGTGCCGGACTGCCATTCGACGGCCGACACGCGGTCGTTCGGCTTGGAGACGGTGCCGGAGGGGGCTTCGTCGATCTTGGTCTGGTACAGCTTCACATTGTCCGCCGCCAGTTCGGTGCCGTCGATGGTGGACACCTCGATGGTGGTCTCGCCGCTGGGCTTGAACACGTCGAAGAACTCCGCGATGCGGTCGACGGGGGTGAAGCGCCAGTCGTCTTGCTTGCGCGTGGGGACGGCGAAGTCGTTGGCCTCGAACGAGCGGATGGCCTTGTCCGCGCTGGACGGCATCAGGGCCGGCACGGCGTAGGGATCGTTGAGATCCGCGACGGGGATGTTGAGTTCGGCGGCGATGTCGCGCACGGTGCCGTCGCCGACGGTTTCGACCTTGTTTTCGTCTGTCATCGGTATCAGCCCACCGATCCTTCCATCTGCAGTTCCACCAAGCGGTTGAGTTCGAGCGCGTATTCCATGGGCAGCTCACGGCTGATCGGCTCGACGAAGCCGCGCACGATCATGCCCATGGCCTCCTTTTCCTCGAGGCCGCGGCTCATCAGGTAGAAGAGCTGGTCCTCGGAGACCTTGGAGACGGTGGCCTCGTGGGCCATGGAGACATCGTCCTCGCGCACGTCCACATGCGGGTACGTGTCGGAGCGGGAGTAGTCGTCGACGAGCAGCGCATCGCAGACCACGGATGAGCTGGAGCCCTCGGCGCCCTTGACGATCTTGACCAGACCGCGGTAGGCGGATCGTCCGCCGCCACGGGAGATGGACTTGGCCACGATGGTGGAGCTGGTGTGCGGGGCCAGATGGATCATCTTGGCGCCGGTGTCCTGGTACTGGCCCTTGCCGGCGAAGCCGAGCGACATGGTTTCGGCCTTGGCGTACGGTTCGGCGAGGATGCAGGCCGGGTACTTCATGGTGGCCTTGGAGCCGATGTTGCCGTCGACCCATTCCATGGTGCCGCCCTCGCGCACGTAGGCGCGCTGGGTGACGAGGTTGTACACGTTGTTCGACCAGTTCTGCACGGTGGTGTAGCGCACGCGGGCGTGCTTCTCGACCACGATCTCCACGATGGCGGCGTGCAGCGAGTCCTCGGACCAGATCGGGGCGGTGCAGCCTTCGACGTAGTGCACGTAGGAGCCCTCGTCGGCAATGATCAGCGTGCGTTCGAACTGTCCCATGGCCGGGGTGTTGATGCGGAAGTACGCCTGCAGCGGGATGTCCACGTGCACGCCCTTCGGCACGTAGACGAACGATCCGCCGGACCATGCGGCCGTGTTGAGCGCACCGAACTTGTTGTCCTCCGGCGGCACCACGGTGGCGAAGTACTTCTTCACCAGATCCGGGTATTCACGCACGGCGGTGTCGGTGTCGACGAAGATCACACCCTGCTTCTTGAGATCCTCCTGAATGGAGTTGTAGATCACTTCGGACTCGTACTGGGCGGCCACGCCGGAGACCAGACGCTTCTTCTCGGCCTCGGGGATGCCCAGTCGATCGTAGGTGCTGCGGATGTCGTCGGGCAGCTCATCCCAGCTCTTGGCCTGCTTGTCGATCGGCTTGACGTAGTACTTGAAGTCGTCGGCGTTGAAGCCGGAAAGGTCCACGCCCCATTCGGGCATCGGCTTTTCGAGGAACGCCTTGTATCCGCGCAGACGCATGTCGAGCATCCATTCGGGCTCGCCCTTGTCGGCGGAGATGGCCCTCACCACGTCCTCGTCGATGCCTCGCTTCGCAGCCTCGCCGGCGGCATCGGAATCATGCCATCCGTAGCTGTAATCACCGAACTGCGAGATGATCTCGTCATCCTGCTTGATCTTGTCCTCGTTGACGCGGGAACGGTCGGCCACATACTGGCTCATCTCCACGTCAGCCGCCGCGGAGCCCTTGTCCGGGGTCTCCTGCGACGTCATTTCATCCGTCACCTTGAGTTTCCTCCCATCGTCCGGCGTGATCATGGTCGCCGGAGCCTTGACGAAAGTGCTTTCTGTCCGTAGCAAATCTAACAGAACATCACGAACAACACTAATCGGCGTTCCGTGAATTATCCATCGGCAAACGTGAGAAAGATTACAAAGACAATGTGTCCGCCGGACGCAGAATACGATGAAGCCCGCCGTACGCGTAATGCACGGCGGGCTTCACGTCTCATCGGTGGTCGTCGAATCAATCGGTTAGATCATGGATTGATCGACGAATCCCGATCAGTGAGTGGCCTGATGATCAAGCGCAGCCTTGACCAGACCGGCGAACAGCGGGTGCGGCTTGGTCGGGCGGGACTTGAACTCCGGATGGGCCTGCGTGGCGATGTAGAACGGGTGCACGTCCTGCGGCAGTTCCACAAACTCGGTGAGCTCGCCATCAGGGCTCTGGCCGGAGATGCGCAGACCGGCCTCGCGCAGACGATCCTTATAGGCCACGTTCACCTCGTAGCGGTGGCGGTGACGCTCGGTGACGTGCGTGGTACCGTACAGCTGCGCGGCGAGGGAGCCCTCCTCCAGCACGGCCGGGTAGCTGCCCAGTCGCATGGTGTGGCCCATGTCACCCTTGCCGGCGACGATGTCCTTCTGCTCCTCCATGGTGGCGATGACCGGGTTGGCGCAATCCGGCTCGAACTCGGAAGAGTTGGCGTCCTCGAGGCCGAGGACGTGGCGGGCGTATTCGATGACCATGGACTGCAGGCCCAGGCACAGGCCCAGAGCGGGCAGACGGTTCTCACGGGCGTACTTGAGGGCGCCGATCTTGCCGTCGATGCCGCGGATGCCGAAGCCGCCGGGGATCACGATGCCGTCCACGTCGGCCAGCGCCTTGGCGGCGCCTTCCTCGGTCTCGCACTCGTCGGCCGCGACCCATTCGACGTTGACCTTGGCCCAGTTGGCGAAGCCGCCGGCCTTGATGGCCTCGGTGACGGACAGGTAGGCGTCGGGCAGGTCGATGTACTTGCCCACGATGGCCACGTTCACCTCGTGCTTGGGGTGGTGCACGCGGTCGAGCAGGTCGGACCACTCGGCCCAGTTCACGTCGTGGAACGGCAGGCCGAGCTCACGTACCACGTAGGCGTCGAGGCCCTCGTTGAACAGGGTCTTCGGCACGTCGTAGATGCTCGGGGCGTCCACGCAGTTGACCACGCCTTCCTCGTCCACGTCGCACATGAGGCTGATCTTGTCCTTGATGGACTGGGACAGCGGACGGTCGGAACGCAGCACCAGGGCGTCGGGGGCGATGCCGAGCTGACGCAGCATCATCACGGAATGCTGAGTGGGCTTGGTCTTGAGCTCGTGGGCGGCGGCGATGTACGGCACGAGGGACACGTGCACGAACATGCAGTTGTCGGAGCCGATGTCGCGACGCACCTCGCGGGCGGCCTCCAGGAACGGTTGGCTTTCGATGTCGCCGACGGTGCCGCCGATCTCGGTGATGATCACGTCGACGTCATCGGACGCCTGGGCACGCATACGCGACTTGATCTCGTTGGTGATGTGGGGAATGACCTGGACGCACTGGCCAAGGTACTCGCCGGCGCGCTCCTTGCGCAACACCTCCTGGTACACCTGACCGGTGGTGACGTTGGCCTTCTGGGAGAGGAACACGTCGAGGAAGCGCTCGTAGTGGCCGATGTCGAGATCCGTCTCGGCGCCGTCCTCGGTCACATAGACCTCGCCGTGCTGGAACGGGTTCATGGTACCCGGATCAACGTTGATGTAGGGGTCGAGCTTCTGCTGAAGCACATGGATGCCACGACTACGGAGGAGTCGGCCGAGGGACGATGCCGTGAGTCCCTTGCCGAGCGACGACACAACTCCGCCGGTGACGAAAATGTGCTTGGTGATGTGCTCTTGCGCGATGCCATGTTTTCTTCTAACCATGGAATTTCACTTTATCATCGCCATGAGACGCGGCGTGTTCGCAGTCGTCCCAGTGGATCGTCCCATCCCGTGGAACGAAAGTCGTCGTGTCGCCGTTGGTGTGATCACACTAGCGACGACACGACAGATGCGCGCACCGGCACGACATGCGATACGTCTGTACACAAATCGAATGTGCGAATGTGTACGGCGCTCAGCCGTTGACGATGTGCGCCACGGCCTCGAGGGCGAGCTTGTAGCCGAAGAAGCCCATGCCGGTGATGGTGCCGGTGGCCACGGGGCTGATCACGGAGCGCTTGCGGAATTCGTCGCGGGCGGACGGGTTGGAGATGTGCACCTCCATGAGGGGCAGTCCGGCGTCGCCGACCATGTGCGCGGCGTCGGACAGCGCGTACGAGTAGTGGGTAAACGCGGCGGGGTTCATCACCACCGGGGTCTTCTCGTCGGCGGCCTGGTGCATCCAACGGACCATCTCGGCCTCGTCGTCGGTCTGACGCACCTCCACGTCGAGACCGAGTTCCGCACCCCACTCGGTGCACAGGCGACGAAGCTCCTCAAGATCCTGCCGGCCGTAGACGTCCGGCTGGCGCACGCCGAGGCGGCCGAGATTAGGTCCGTTGACAACGATGACTTTGGTCATGATGGGCTCCTTTACTGCTGAATGCGGCGGAAGGCTTCCTCGACGGCGTCGGCCGGCGGGTTGTCCAGATGGACGACGTGTCCGGGGCGGTCGAGCACCACGAAGCGCAGCATATTGCCGCGGGCCTTCTTGTCGCGGTGCATGAGCGCGAGCACGTCCTCGAAGCTGCCGCCGTTCCACGAGGTCGGCAGGCCGAGCGAGGACAGCAGCGAACGATGGTAGTCCACCAGATCCTGGTCGATGTAGCCGAGCAGATGGGCAAGTTCGGCGGCGTAGACCATGCCGACGGCCACGGCGTTGCCGTGACGCCAGCGGAAGTGTTCCAGCTTCTCGATGGCGTGCCCCATGGTGTGACCGTAGTTGAGGAACTCACGCAGTCCCTTCTCCTTGAGATCGGAGGAGACGTGATGCGCCTTGACACGCACCGTACGCTCGATGAGTTCGGCGATCACATGCTCGAGCTCGTCGGACACATGTTCGGGATCGAAGATACGCAGCGCATCGGCGTTCTCCTCGAGGATGCGCAGGATCTCGGTGTCCATGATGAAGCCGGACTTGGCCACCTCTCCCAGGCCTTCGACGAAGATGTCGTTCGGCAGCGTGGCGAGCGTGGTCAGATCGGCGAGCACGCCGGCCGGCGTATAGAACGATCCGACCAGATTCTTGCCCGCCTCGGTGTTGATGCCGGTCTTGCCGCCGGTGGACGCGTCGACCATGGCCAGCAGCGAGGTCGGGCAGTTCACGTAGCGGATGCCACGCATCCAGGTGGCGGCGACGAAGCCGGCCAGATCGGTGGCCGCGCCACCGCCGAGGCCCACCACGGCGTCGGAACGGGTGAAGCCCTCCTCACCCAGACGCTTCCAGATGCCGTTGGCCACCTCGATGGTCTTGCCGGCCTCGGCATCGGGAATGGTGATATCGGACACCTCGTATCCGGCACGACGCAGCAGCGTGCGGGCACGGTCGGAGTGCCTCTGGACGGGAGTGGTGTGGATCAGTGCGATACGCACCGGCTTGTCGCCCAACACTTCGGCCAGATGGCTGCCCACATGCGAGCCGATCCGCACGTCGTAGGGGTCGGCACCCGTAACGTGCACCACGCGTTCGTTCGCGGAATCGGCGATGTTCTGTGCCGCCTGCATGGGATTCTTTCCTTTCGTGTGAACGATGCAATTCGCCAGTCGTTCGAATACCGGACGACGCTGTGAATACAGTTTGCGCCATTTCTTGGCGGCGCCGTCGACTAGCAGCGGCCTGTTGCCGGAACGGGATGCGCGGGCGATGGCCTCGTTGGGATCCGCATCGAGATAGGCGACGGTGCCGCCCTCCCCGATGTAGGATTCCAGGGCGGCGTAGACCCGGTCGGTCATCGGCGCTCCGCCGCCCAGCGACAGCACGCCTTCGAAGTCATGCAGATGTTCGAGTATCGTATCCGCCTCGATGCGGCGGAATTCCGCCTCGCCTCGGGTCTCGAAGATCTGTGGGATCTTCACGCCCTCGCGTTCCTCGATCTCCACATCGGAGTCGACGAACGGCACGTTCAGCAGTTCGGCCACATCCTGGCCGATGCGGGTCTTGCCCGCTCCCGGCATGCCGATGAGCACGGCCTTGGGGATCAACGTCATGATCGAAGCTCTCCCCTACCGCATGTGCTCGGGCCAGGACGCCAGGTAGGACTCGGCGTTACGACGGATCTCAGCCACCGAATCGCCACCGAACTTCTCCAGCACGAAACGTGCGAGCGTCAGACGGACCATGGCCTCAGCCACCACGGATGCCGCGGGCACGGCCGTAGTGTCGGAACGCTGGTTGATGGCCTGGGCGGCCTCGCCGGTCAGCACGTCCACGGTGCGCAGCGCGCGCGGAATCGACGGGATCGGCTTCATGGCGGCGCGTACGCGAATCGGCTGGCCGTTCGACATGCCGCCCTCGATACCGCCGGCGCGGTTGGACAGACGAGTGATGCGACCGTTCTCGTCGGTCACGATCTCGTCATGGGCCTGGGATCCGGGACGGACTGCCTCGAGGAAGCCGTCACCGATCTCCACGCCCTTGATCGCCTGGATGCCCATAACAGCACCGGCCAGAGCGGCATCGAGACGACGATCGGACTCCACGTAGGTGCCCAGACCGGCGGGAACGCCGTAGGCCAGCACTTCGATCACGCCGCCGACGGTGTCGCCGCTCTGCTTGATCTCGTCGATGCGGGCCTTCATACGGGCCTCACCGTCCTTGTCGAGCGTACGCACCGGGGACGCATCGAGGGCGGCCACATCATCGGGAGTGGGCAGCGGGGCGTTCTCGTCGACGCCGGCACCTCCGATGGAGATGACATGGGAGACGGTACGAATACCCAGCGTCTGCTCAAGGAACTTGGCGGCCACGGCGCCCAGAGCCACACGGGATGCGGTTTCTCGGGCGCTGGAGCGTTCCAGCACGGGGCGGGCGTCATCAAAACCGTACTTGCGCATGCCGGTGAGATCGGCATGGCCGGGACGCGGACGGCTCAGCGGGGCGTTGCGGCCCTCGCGGGGGATGTCGTGGTCAAGCGGGTCGGCGCTCATGACCTCGGTCCACTTGGGCCATTCGGTGTTGGCGATCTCGATGGCGATCGGGGAACCCAGCGTGGAACCGTGACGCACGCCGGTGAGCATGCGTACCTTGTCCTCTTCGAACTTCATGCGGGCGCCGCGTCCGTATCCCAGACGTCGACGCGCCAGCGCGTCCTTGATGTCCTGGGATGTGACGGCCACGCCGGACGGCAATCCCTCGATCATGGCCACCAACGCCTCGCCATGTGATTCCCCAGCCGTCTGCCAGCGCAACATCTCCCGCTCCTTTATCAACGTGTGTTCCCGGTCGAACGCTTGTCGTTCAACCTCGGTATATCTTACGAGTAATGACGTACCTTTTCATTCCTACAGCAGTGGCCGGATTTGTGGTGACGTGTACCGATATACGGACACGTCGGGTGCCCCGTGCGGTGATCGCCGCCGGATCGCTGACGCAGGTGATATGCATGGCTGCATGGTGCGCGACGGTGGGACGATGGTCGTCGTTGATCATGAGTCTCGTGCTTGCGCTGGCATGCGCCGCCGTGCAGCTGCTGCTGGCGATGGTCCGCCCCGGCACGCTGGGGTTCGGCGATGTGACGTGCACGCTGATGATGGGGATCGCCGTGGGCTGGTTCGGTGTGGAGGCGGTGCTGGTCTGGTGGATGCTGATGGGCCTGCTGGGACTGGTCATGCTGGGAGTACAAAAACGCCGGGGCGGGGATTCAATTCCCTTCGCCCCGGCGATCGTGCTGGCCGCGGTGATCGTGGTGCTGGCGCGCGCGCTCTGATTTCGGCACGCACCAGCCGATCGATTCGTCAGTTCGAAGCCTCCCAGTCCTCGTATTCCTTGGAGAACTGCTGGAACTCGTTCTCGTCGGCGGTGAACTTCGTCTCGCCCGTGTCGAGGTTGACGGTCACGAAGTAGAGCCAATCGCCCTCCTCGGGGTTCATCGCCGCCTTGATGGCATTGTCGCCCGGCTGGTTGATGGGCGTGGGCGGCAGACCCTTCTGGGAGCGGGAGTTGTAGGGGTTGCTGGTGTCGTTGAGCATCGCCTTGGTCAGTGCACGAGGCTCCACGTTGTTGCCGTAGGCGATCACGGAATCCATGCCGAGCGGCATGTCCTTGGCGAGGCGGTTCTCGATCACCCGCGTCACCTTGCCGTAGTAGTCGGACTTGTTCACCTCGCCCTCGGCGATGGATGCGATCTTGAGGATGCGCTCCCGGTCGTCGCCGGTGGGCACGCCCAGCTGATCGAGCTTGGCGATGCGCTTGTCGACCATCATCTTCATGATGTCCCCGGCCGACTTCTGCTCCTTGACGTTGTAGTTGCCCGGTTCCAACCATCCTTCGAAGCTGCCGCCGGCCTCCGCGGGAAGGATGCCGTCGCCCTTGTTATCGACGATGGCCTGGAACTCCGAACGGTCGATGCCGGAAAGGCTCGCTGCCTGATCCAGCACGGCACTGAGCCGCTCCCCCGGATTGACCACGAGGAAGCCCTTGGCGTTGCTGGAATCGGTGAGCACCTTCGCCACGGCGTCGGCCTTCATGCGATACTTCAGCTCGAACACGCCCGGCTGGAGTTGGTTCTCGAGTCCGGCGTTCTTGACCGCCTGCTGGAACGCCGCGCTGGACTTGACGATGCCCTTCTTTTCCAGATTGTCGCCGATCTGCACGCTGTTCTGCCCATTTTCGACGGTGAACTCCACATCGCCACTGCCGGGACCGGGATAGTCCGCCGCCTCGGTACGCGTGACCTGCACAGCGTTGCGAACGGATCCCAGCTTGGAGAACAACATCCAGCCGCACAGGCCGACCAGAACGACGAAGACCACTGCGATGATGACCTTGACCTGCCGGGCTCGCTGCTGCTTGCGCCGATACTTCTGCATCTCCTTGCGAGAGCGCGGAGGACGCGGAGGCGTGCCGGGAGCGGGCTCGGGCTCACCGTCCCCGCCAACCCATTCGGCCTTTTCAGCGAAAAAGTCCTGCATATCGTCGGCCATCAAACCTCCATAACCGCTGTATCCGTGCGTTCGCGTGCGTTCCTGTCCAAAGCCTCCTGCAGCAGCACCACGGCGGACTGCTGGTCTATGCTCGGCCGGTGATCCCGGGTCTTGAGCCCGGCCTCGCGAAGCTGACGGTGCGCGTCGACCGTCGTCAACCGTTCATCCAGCAATTCTACCGTGGCGGCGATGCCATCCTCATCGAGACGGCGTTCTAGGGCCTTGGCCCAGCGTCGAGCCTTCTTGGCGCTTTTGCCTTCGGTGCCATCCAACTGCAACGGATGGCCTACAACCACATGAGTGATGCGCTCGTCCTCGATGACGTCGAGGACATCGTCAAGCGCATGAAAATAATCGTCTCCCCATACCTGCACGTTGCCGATGGGGTGCGCGAAGGTAAGCTCCGGGTCGGACTTCGCGAGTCCGACCCGAGCGTTACCGAGATCCACGCCCAACCAATATGACATGGAATGCTCCGTCCCGTTGATCAGTGCTTGAGCACCTGGGCCTTCAGGGACGAAAGGGCCTCATCGATCTTGGTGGCGTCCTGACCGCCGCCCTGGGCGAAGTCGGGCTTGCCGCCACCGCCACCGCCGAGCGTCTTGGACGCGGTACGGACCAGATCGCCGGCCTTGATGCCGGTGCCGCGGGCCGCCTCGTTGGTGGCCACGATGATCACCGGATTGCCGTTCTCGCCTTCACCGGCAAGGGCCACCACCAGCGGCTTGGATTCGCCGAAGCGACCGCGGATGTCCATGACGGACTTGCGCAGGGCATCGACGGAACCGAAGTGACCGACGTTCTTCACGGCCACGGCCACGTCCTCGGAGGAGTCCTTGGCGCTCTCGAGGATCTGCGGCACCTGGGCGGCGAGGTTGCTCTCGTACATGGCAGCCAGACGACGGTCGGATTCCTTGAGCTTGGCAAGCAGAGCGTTGACGCGATCGGCCAGTTCGTCCGGACGGGCGTTGAGCTTGTCGGACAGCTGGGAGACCAGCGCGTGCTCACGTGCGTGGAAGTCGTAGGCGCCCTGACCGACGACGGCGTCCACACGACGCACGCCAGTGCCGACGGAGGCCTCGGACATGATGGACACGGCACCGATCTTGCCGACATGGTCGACGTGGGTGCCACCGCACAGCTCGCGGCTCCAGCCGTCCTCGCCGATGGAGACCACGCGCACGATGTCGCCGTACTTCTCACCGAACAGGTGCATGGCGCCGAGGGCGATGGCGTCGTCGAACTTCATCTCCTGCGTGGTCACGGCGAGGTTGTCGCGCAGACGATCGTTCACACGGGCCTCGACCGCGTTCATGACGTCCTTGCTCGGGGCCTTGCCCCACTGGAAGTCGAAGCGGAGACGGTTCGGGGCGTCCTCGGAACCGCGCTGAGTGGCCTGCGGACCGAGCTCCTCGCGCAGCGCCTTGTGCACCATGTGCGTGGCGGTGTGGGAACGGGCGATGGCTCCACGACGATCCTGATCGATGGTGGCGGTGACCTTGGCGCCGCGGACCAGCGTGCCTTCGGTCAGACGGCACTGGTGCACGGTCAGGCCCTTGATCGGGTGCTGCACGTCGTCGACCTCGAGCACGGCACCGTCGTCGGTGAGGATCTCACCCTGATCGGCGAGCTGACCGCCGGCCTCGGCGTAGAACGGGGTGCGGTCGAGGATGACCTCGATGGTGGCGGGGGCGCTGACCGCAGCCACGGAGCCCTTGCCCTCCTGGATGATGCCCAGCACGTTGGAACGGCTGGAGTACTCGGTGTAGCCAAGGAACTCGAGCGGGGCCTCGAGCGTCTTCTTGAAGTCGTCGTACACGGACAGATCCACGTTGTGACGCTTCTTCAGCGCGTCGGCGCGGGCACGGGACTTCTGCTCGTTCATGAGCTCGCGGAACTTGGCCTCGTCCACCTTCACGCCCTGTTCGGCGGCCATCTCGAGCGTGAGCTCGATCGGGAAGCCGTAGGTGTCGTGCAGGGTGAAGGCGTCCTTGCCGGACACCACCGGATCGGTGCCTTCCTTCTTGGCCTTCTTGACGGCCACGTCGAGGATGGACGTGCCGTTGTCGAGCGTGCGGCGGAAGGCGTCCTCCTCGGCGTACGCGGATTCGGAGACCTCGTGGAACGTGGTCTCAAGCTCCGGGTAGCTGGGGGCCATGGCGTTCTTGGAGACGGGCAGCAGGTGCGGCATGACCTCATCGGTGACGCCCAGCATGCGCATGGAGCGCACGGTGCGGCGCAGCAGGCGACGCAGCACGTAGCCGCGGCCCACGTTGCTCGGACGCACGCCGTCGCTCATGATCATCAGAGCGGAGCGCACATGGTCGGCCACCACGCGGAAGCGCACGTCGGCGTCGGCGTTCTCGCCGTACTTCAGTCCGGAGAGGCGTTCGGCCTCCTCAATGACCGGGTAGACCTCGTCGGTCTCGTAGATGTTCTCCTTGCCCTGCATCAGGTAGGCAAGGCGCTCGAGGCCGGCGCCGGTATCGATGTTCTTGTTCTCCAGCTCGCCCACGATGTGCAGGTCGGTCTTGGACTTGACGTTGTCGACCTCGTAGTTCTCGAACACGAGATCCCAGATCTCGATGAATCGGGTCTCGTCGGCGGCGGGGCCACCGTCCTTGCCGTACTGGGGACCGCGATCAACGTAGATCTCGGAGCAGGGGCCGCCGGGGCCGGGGCCGCCGGTGGTCCAGAAGTTGTCCTCCATGCCGAAGATCTGCATGTGCTCGGGATCGAAGCCCTCGTTCTTCCAGATGGAGCGGGCCTCCTCGTCATCGGTGTAGGTGGTGACCCACAGCTTCTCCGGATCGAAGCCGTAGCCGCCCTCGCTCTGCGGGGTGGTCAGCAGCTCCCATGCGAAGTGGATGGCCTCCTCCTTGAAGTAGTCGCCGAAGGAGAAGTTGCCCAGCATCTGGAAGAAGGTGCCGTGGCGGGTGGTCTTACCGACCTCGTCGATGTCAAGCGTACGCACGCACTTCTGGTTGCTGGCCATGCGCTTGCGAGGCGGCGTCTGCTCACCGAGCAGGTAGGGGATGAACGGCACCATGCCGGCGATGGTGAACAGCGTGGTCGGGTTCGGCGAGATCAGGGATGCCGAAGGAACGACCAGGTGGTCATGCTTCGAGAAGTAATCCAGATATCGCTTGGCGATTTCCGATGTGCGCATGGACGTGCGACTCCTTTAATTGATTGGCTTGCGGGCACGGCGATCGGCCCGCGAAAAATTACTGATCATGATCGCGGCGGACTGGTCCGCGATCGGCTAGCGTGCGGTCCGTTCGATGAACTCGCGGTTGAGCTGCTCCTCACGATCCCGGCGATGCTGCTGGAAGTCGTCGAACAGAGCCTGCACCGTCTGCAGGGTGATGGGCGGCTGCTCCTCATCGGGACCGAACACGAACTGTCTGGCCGGCTCGGGCGTATGGGCCTTCACGTAGGCCTGCGCCTTGGTGACGGCCATGATGCCGATGCCCACGCCGAGCGAAACCCAGAAGATGCGTTTGAACATGCTACTCCCCCTTGGATGCGTCGGACAGCGGCGAAGGCTCGGCATGGCGGCCGGCCGCACGACGGTTAAGGAAGTCCTGCGCGGTGGCTTTGAGGGCCCACAGTGCGGAGGCGGCCTTGATCACCGGCTTGCCGAGGAACGACCCATACAGATCGGTCAGCGCACCGACGTTCGTGGCGGAGCGCTGAGCCGCGTCGGAGATGGTGTTCACATCCTCGAGGGAACGGTTGACCTTCTGCACGGTGGTCACGCCTTCGTCAAGGGCGGGAAGTGCATGGTCTCCGGTGTCTTTGACGGTCTGTGCGATCTGATCGAACAGCTTGCCCAGACGAATCAGCGGGTAGATCATGAACCCCGCCAGAATGGCGAACGCGATGGCCGCGATCAGGCCGGCGATCTGACCGATATCCATTGCCGAATACCTCGTTTCCTTGACAACTTCTCGCGTCCCGGACGCAATACAAATCCAAAGGCTATCACCTACGGCGAACAGTCCCGTCATATTCGCCGCGAATGGTTCGCGATCGGCTCACTGATTATAGGAGACGATCGTGATGCCTCCGTCGTCCAACGGCCTGGACGGATCGAAGTCGAGCACGGTGACGCTGCCGTTCGCCGGGCGCTCGCTCAGATCGTAGCCGGCGGGCGCGAACCGGTGCATCAGGCTGAGCAGCGTATTGCCGTGGGAGATCACGAGCACGTCGTCGCCGTCCCGGAGCACGGGGTTGGCGGCGATGATGTCGAAGCCGCCCTCCACACGCTTCCAGTATTCGGTTTCGCTTTCGGCGTCATGGAACGGGTCGGCCTCCTTGAGGAAGTCCTTGGTGGCGCCGAGTCCGTATTTCTCCACGATGGCGTTGTAGGTCTTGACGCCGTGGGGCGCTCCGGCCGCATACCATGCCATGGCCATGTCGAGGCCTTCGTAGTAGCCGTAGAACTGCTCACGGAAGTGCATGTCCACGGTCAGTTCGGGACGCTGATGACCTGCTTTCTCGTTGATATCGAGGATGGAGCGAGCGGTCAGTTCGGCGCGGGTGGTGTCGGAGCAGTAGGCTGCCGCGAAGTCGATGCCTTCCAGCTTGTGACCGGCCTTTTCGGCGTCGGCGATGCCGGATTCGGTCAGCGGCGAGTTCGACCAGCCCTGCAGACGGTTGTACCGGTTGAAATAGGTCTGTCCGTGACGGACCAGATGCAGATGAAACGTCATAGCTCTGATTATCCCACGCTCAGCCCGCGATGGGCTTCCAACGGGGCATATCGTCGTTGCGCAGTTCTTCGGGCCCGTTCTCCCAGTCCATCAGTCCGGCGATGGCCGGACCGGAATTGAACTCATCGAGTGTCCAACGCAGTGTGCCGTCTCCGACGAACACTGGGGTGAGTCGTGACCAGAAGGCATTACGCATGGAGCCAAGATTGCTCAGATTGTCGGGATCCATGCCGACCAGTGTTTCGATGGTGGCCACGATCCACGATCCGTGACCCACGATGACCAGCGTGGTCTCCCGTTCCTCGCCGCGGGAACGCCCGACGATGTCGATGACCGCGTCTGCGCCACGCCGACCGACGTGAGTGCGCGTCTCCACGCCGTATCTGGTCTCGCCGCCGGTGTGCGCCTTCCACGACGCATAGGCTTCGGCGTCCATCGCACGCATCTCCGGGCGGGTCATCCCTTCCCATCGTCCGAATGCACGTTCGCGCATGCGTTCGTCCAGTTCGATCGGCAGACCGAGGATGTCGGCGAACGCATGGGCGGTCTGCTGGGCGCGGAACAGGTCGGACGACACGATCCTCAACGTTCTGCGCGCCGCCGGCGCCTTGCGATATTCCTCGGTGCTGCTCGGCCGCGCCGCCTGAGGTCCGGGCTGAGGCAGGGTTTCGGGATGATCGGCGATACGGCTGACCTTGGCCCAGTAGTATCTGCGCGCGAGTTCGAATCCGGTCTGGTCCGCCTGCCACTGGCCGACGATGTCGAGCGGAACGTCGATCTGCCCCTGCAGTCGACGTTCGAGATTGAAGCAGGTACGTCCGTGTCGCACCATCACCACTTCGGTAATCATCGTGTTCCATCCATTCCATGCCGTGTTCGTGACGGTAATCGTCGTATCGTTCCTATCATATGCTGGACATAGTCAATGAACACCGGCAGGGAGGTACGATGAGGATTCTGCTGGCAACACTCAACACTGCGTTGCGCAATGCGGTACGCGCGACGTTGGAGTCAGCGGGGCATGTCGTCGAGACGATTCCTTCGGACGACGACGATGACACGCCCGCCGATGCGTTCTCCGCGGAACTGATCATCATGGACGACGCTTTTCCGCGACATGCCGATCGAGAGGATCTGGACCGACTCGCCGCACGAATGATGCAGGCCAGAATGCTGTATCTGCGAACGCCCCGTCTGACCACGGCGGACGGCGATGCTCATGCCGATGACACGCATGCGGATGCCGCCGAGGCCGGGATGCTGTCGCAGATCGACGACGAGCTGCGCAAACCGTTCTCTGATTCGGAGCTGCTTGCCCATGTTCGCCGTCTGTCGTATGTCAATGACTCCGAAGACGCAACGATCCTGACCCGCGGCGATCTGACATTGGACACCGATGCCAGACGGGCGTTCTACGGGGATCTGGGACGCCCGTTGCCCCTTTCGCCCCGTGAGTACGCGGCTTTGGAGATGCTGGTTCGAGCCGACGGCGATTATCTGTCGTTCGACGAGCTGCTGGAAGGGGTGTGCGGCAACGGGTTCTTCGAACAACGCGACGTCATGGCTACCGCCATGCGTTCGCTCGCTCGTAAATTGCAACGCGCGGGCCTGTTCCTCACCCAACGCGGCGACCGGTACCGCATCGGCTGACGTGTTCGAAACTCAGCGGATTACGGCACCGAACGGCATGAGGGCGAGCTTGGCCATTTTGAAGGACTGGATGCCGAAGGGGATGCCGATGATCGTGATGCAGTTGGCCAGTCCGGCAATGACGTAGCCGATGGCCATCCACAGTCCCGCGATGACGATCCAGATGATGTTGAGCAGCAGGGAGCCGAATCCTCCCCCGTAGTCCACATGCTTGCCGAACGGCGTGAGCGTGAGTTGGGCCATCTTGAATGCCTGGATGCCCAGCGGGATACCGATGATCGTGATGCAGAGGATGATGCCGATGATGGCCCAGCCCAGCGCGAGGAAAAGTCCGCCGAGGATCAGCCATAGAATGTTGCCGAGCAGTCTCATGATTGCAATGCCACCTTATTGTGCGTGTTGATTATCCGTATGGTTTCATTATGGGCGCGCATGGGCGAGGGCGCCATCGGGGTTTGCCCTGATTGTTCCCCGATTCGTCCCTGATGGCAGGCTGCCTCGAAGTCGGCGACGCTCCGAACGACGATGTTCGGATATGGAAAAGCCCTGCGGCCACGAGGGCGCGCAGGGCGAAATGCTGAACTGAACCAGGATCAGCGAGCGTAGAACTCGACCACGTACTGGATGTTCACCTGAACCGGGATCTCCTCGGCGAGGGGCTTGCGGGTCAGGGTGGCCTTCAGCGAGGCGAGGTCGACGTCCAGGTAGCCCGGGACGGCCGGCAGCACGTCACGGTGCACGCCTTCGGCGGCAGCCTGGAAGGGCTCCATGGTCTGGCTCTTCGGACGGACCTGAATGGTCTGGCCGGGGCGAACCTTGTAGCTCGGACGATCCACCTTGTTGCCGTCGACCATGATGTGGCCGTGCACGACGAACTGACGGGCCTGAGCGGTGGTGCGGGCGAAGCCGGCACGCAGCACGAGGGCGTCGAGGCGGGACTCGAGGTCCTGCAGCATGGCGTTACCGGTCTGGCCGGCCTCGTGGGTACCCTTCTCGTAAGCGGCGCGCAGCTGCTTCTCGGAGATGCCGTACTGGGCGCGCAGACGCTGCTTCTCGCGCAGACGAACGGCGTAATCGGACTCGGTGCGGCGACGGGTGCGGCCGTGCTCGCCGGGGGCGTACGGACGCTTCTCGAAGATGCGCTGGGCCTTGGGGGTCAGAGCGATGCCGAGGGCGCGGGAAAGACGCACCTGACGGCGGGAGCGCTGAACGTTAGTCATGAATGTTCATCCTTTGTTTCTGTCGTTATCTGAACGGAACGCGCGGCATGCGCCGCACGCTGAGCCGGCCTCTCCAATGCTTCACCGTGCCATGGCACGAATGACCGCAACATGATTGCAGCCACCGACCCATTGATGGGCTAAGGCTCCAGATAGGTTTCCGCCTGATGGCAGACACCAAAAATAGAAGTATACGGTAACGGTCGGACTTTGTCACCGGGATGGTCTGTCGGCGAGTCGTCCGGCGTCCAGCGTGAGCACACGGTCGGCGTAAGGCAGGGCATCCGCATCATGGGTGACCATCAGCACGGCCGTGCCGTGGTCGGCAAGCGAGCGCAGGAGTCGCATGACGATGAGCGTGCTCTCCGCGTCAAGGTCTCCGGTCGGCTCGTCGGCGATCAGCAGCTTGGGGCGATTCATCAACGCCCGGGCGATGGACACGCGACGCATCTCGCCGCCGGACAGCTCCTTGGGATAGCTGTCGGCGAGGTCATCGACCTGCAGGTCGGCAAGCAATGCATGGGCGCGCGTCGACAGCGCGTCGGGCCTGGCGGCCGTCGGTTCGGAAACGCGTACCGGTGCTATGACGTCAGGCATATCCGGGTCGTCGGCTGGAGTCTCGGCCGGCTCCGCCGATTTGACGCCGGCGTTCTCGTTCTCGGATTCGACAGGCCCGCCAGCGGCCTGTCCATCGGAGTCGTCCGGGAAGAACAGGGCCGGCAGAATCACGTTGTCCAACGCGGTCAGGTTGGGCAACAGCGTCTGACTCTGCGTGACGAAACCGATGGTACGGTTGCGCAGTCGGGACAGCGCCTTGTCGTCAAGATCGGCGACGGACTGCCCGTCGATCGTCACCGCACCCGATGTGGGACGCAACAGTCCCGACACCATGTTGAGCAATGTGCTTTTGCCGTTACCGGAACGGCCGACGATGGCAATGAATTCGCCCGCGTCCATGGACAGGTTCACGTGGTCGACCGCCGCGAACGGTACGCCGCGACGAATGAACTCGCGGGTCAGGTCCTTGATCTCCAGCAGCATGTCACTCCCCCTCCCTCAGAGTCAGATATGCCTCGGGACGTCCCAGGCGGAAGGCGACGAACAGCGAAGCCACCGCCGCGGTGAGCACCGCAAAGACCAGAGCGACCAGCGCCATGCCCAGAATCGATCCGATGCCCACCTGCAGGTACGGCAGCTGCATCTGCTTGCCGATGTACCCGCTGAACGGGAACACGATCAGCGACGCCGCCGCCACGCCGATCACGCCGCCCGCAAGACCGGTGATCAGCGCCTCGCGGATCACGATGGAGATCAACATGCCGCGCGTGGCGCCCATGATGCGCAGGGATGCGAACTCCTTCTTGCGCTCGTTGACCGAGGAGGAGAACACGGCGAGCATGACGATCAGTCCCATCACCCACAGCACGACGACGAACACCAGCATATAGGACAACATGGTGTTCAGTGAAGTCTTGGTGGAGGCCGTCACGCCACCGGGATAGACAAACCCGACCGAGGCGAGCTGCGGATCCAGCTTGGCGATATTGTCCGCCACCGTATGGGCGTCGTATCCATCCTGCACCTTGATCAGCACGGAGGATACGGCCTTGGACGCGTACTCCTGCGGCATCACGCGCTTGGCCACCTTGGCCGAGGCCGCGACCATCTGCGGAACCGTGGCCTTGTTGACGAATACGGAGTTGTCGAGGCTGGTACCGGTGCTGGCCAGCTGTGCCACCACGGGCCAGGTCTTGCCATACAGTTCGATCGTACCGTCGGTGGACACGTTCACGTTCGCGCCGGCCACCATCTCGCCGTCGCCCAGCGTCTTGTCGTACTGGGAAGCGACCCACGGTTCGATCACGAAATCGGTCTGCGGATCGAACCCGATGATCTGCAGTTTTTCGGCGCAGCAGGCCGCGGCAAGTGACGAAATATAGGTCTGGGACGTGATCTGTGCGATGCCGTCGGCCTTGGCCACCTTCGATTCGATGTCGTTCGTGAAGTAGAAGGTGTTCGGCGTGCCGTCTGTCAGCAGTGCCTCGGCCTTGGATTCGGTGGTCTGCGGCACGACCATGAGGTCGGCCCCCAAGCGCTCCTCCATGCTCGTCAGACCCTTGTTGAGATTCATGGCGAGCATGGAGCCGCCAAAGAAGGCCACGGAGAGGATCGCCACCACGGTGATCAGGGAAGCGGTGCGGAATGGCTTGCGTCGAAGGTTCTCCAGCGGCAGTCCGGCAAGCGAGATATGCGGCGACATGATGTCCGGGTCCCGGTCAGACGCGCTTGGCCGGACGGGAGTCCAGCCAGATGGCGATGGCGGAGAAGACGATGGTCAGCACGCCGAGAACGATCAGCGTCGGACGGGTAACCATGTGGCAGTGCATCATGGCGCCGGGGCACACGCCGATCAGCACGGTCGGCACCGCAATGGCCAGCAGTGCACCCAGCACCGCGGCGATGTTCAGACCGATGCGGATCTGGGGGGCCACGAACAGGGCGATCACTCCCAGCACGGCGATGAGGGCGCCGACACCGATCTCGGCCTGAGCGGTCCAATGACATGCCATCGGCATCTTCTCAACCTTGCAGACATAGGCGAACGTGTGCGGGGCAATGGCGATCAGCGCACCGAACACGATGGACGGAATGGATGCGAACAGCTTGTTCTTCATGATCTTCTCTCCTGCGACTTCTGTATTGGGGATGTCCACGGATGCCTTCTGCATCCGAACCTGAGCGATTGTGAACGGCAATCGGGGGAAAATCAAGTCTTGACTTTCCCCCGATCCGTGCTAGAGCTTTTCGATCGGTGCCACGCGCAGCAGCAGACGCTTGGTGCCGTCGGAGCCGAAGTTCACGGTGATCACGGAGTTGCGGCCCTTGTCCTCCACCGCCACGACGGTGCCCAGACCATACTGGTCGTGCGTCACCTTGTCACCGGTGTGGAAGTCGGCGACGTTGGGCAGGGATTCCTGATCGTTCTGCGCGGTCCTGCGCGCGGCGGCGGCCTTGGCCTTCGACAGGGAGCCGAACAGATCCTGCTGCATGCGCTTCGTGGTCACCTTGCCGGAACGTGATGATCCCGAACCGGAGCGGGAGCCACGCGAGCCGTAGGAGGACGAACCGCCGTAGGAACGGGACGAACCGGAGCCATACCGTGAGCCGGAACCACGGGAACCCGAACGGGAACCGTAGGAGGAGCCCGAACCGTATCCGGAATCGTAGGATCCGGAACCATACGATCCACCGGTCGCACGCGCGGCGGCTGACCCCCAGCGGTGTGACGACCCGTATCCGGAATCGGACGCCGATTCGAAGCCGCCGAATTCGTCGTCGTCATCGAATCCGCCGCCCCAGCCGGTTCGCATGCGTTCGGCCGAGGTCTCCCGACGCTTCCATTCGATCAGGTTCTCGGGAATGTCGTCGAGGAACTGGCTGGGCATCATCTCCGCGGCCTGCCCCCACTGAGCACGCACCGCGGCGCGGGTGACATAGAGGATCTGACGGGCACGGGTGATGCCCACATAGGCGAGACGACGCTCCTCCTCCAGTTCGCTCTCGTCCTCCATGGCGCGCGAATGCGGGAACGTGCCCTGTTCCATGCCGGTGAGGAACACCACCGGGTATTCGAGGCCCTTGGCGGTGTGCAATGTCATGAGGGTGACGGTACCGGTGTCCTCGCCCTCGCCGGGCAGCTGGTCGCTGTCGGCCACGAGCGCGGTGGTCTCCAGGAATCCGTTGAGCGTGGCGTCGGGCGTGTTCTGCTCGTACTCCGCGGCGACGGACTGCAGCTGGGAGAGATTGTCCACGCGGGTCATGTCCTGCGGGTCGGTGGATTTGCGCAGTTCGGCGAGCAGACCGGACTTGTCGAGCACTTCGGCCACGATCTCGCTCGGCTTGGTGTCGTTGGCCGCGGCGAATTCCTGCAGCGAGCGCATGAGGTCGCGGAACTGTCCGAGCAGTGTGGCGGTGCGCGTGGGCACGCCTTCGATGGTGTCCAGAGCCTCGAGGGCTCCCCACGTGGTGGTCTGGTGGTCGGCCGCATACATGGTGATCACAGCTTCGGCACGAGCGCCGAGGCCTCGCTTGGGCACGTTGAGGATGCGTCGGAGGTTCACGTCGTCGGCCGGGTTGGCGATGGCCTGCAGGTAGGCCATCGCGTCCTTGACTTCCTTGCGCTCGTAGAACTTGGTGCCGCCGACGAGCTGGTAGGGGATGCCGGCGTTGATGAGCGCCTCCTCGAGGGAGCGCGACTGCGCGTTGGCTCGGTACATGATGGCGATGTCGGAGTAGCGGAAGCCCTCCTCCCCCGCGAGTCTGGCGATTTCGGTGGCGATCCAGGCGCCCTCCTGCTGGGCGTTGTCGGCTGCGTAGCCGATGATCTTGCTGCCTTCGCCGAGCGCGGTCCACAGCTTCTTGGGCTTGCGGCCCGGGTTGAGAGCGATCACCGCGTTGGCGGCGTTGAGGATGGTCTGCGTGGAACGGTAGTTCTGTTCCAGCATGATGGTCTTGGCGTTCGGGAAGTCCTTCTCGAATTCCTGGATGTTGCGGATGTCGGCGCCGCGGAACGCGTAGATGGACTGGTCGGAGTCGCCCACCACGGTGATCCATGCCGGTCCCGTCTTGCCGGCGCCACGAGCGTTGGGGTCGCGCGGCTGACCGGAGTCCACGCCACCGAGCTCGCGCACGAGTACGTACTGGGCGTGGTTGGTGTCTTGGTACTCGTCGACCAGGATGTAGCGGAACTTGCGACGATAGTAGTCGGCGACCATCGGGTCGGTGCGCAGCAGTTCCACGGTGCGCATGATCAGGTCGTCGAAGTCCACGGCGTTGGCCGCGGCGAGACGGTACTGGTATTCGGCGTACACGCAGGCGTAGAGCACTTCGACGTCGCCGAAGTTGCCGATCTGGGAGCCGCGGATGCCGGGCTTGAACTGCGGGGCGTACTCCTTGAGTCGTTCCTGCCATCCGATGAGGCTGTTCTTGTAGTCGGAGATGTGGGCGAGGATGGACCGGGGCGTGTACCGCTTGACGTCGATGTTGAGTTCGTTGCAGATGATCTTGATCAGACGCTGCGAATCGGCGGTGTCGTAGATGGAGAATCCGGATTTGAGTCCGATTTTCTCGCCGTCGCGGCGCAGGATGCGCACGCAGGCGGAGTGGAAGGTCGACACCCACATGCGCTGGGCCACGGGTCCGATCAGTGTGGTGAGTCGCTCCTTCATTTCGGCTGCGGCCTTGTTGGTGAAGGTGATGGCCAGGATCTGGCTGGGCCATGCGCCCACCTGACTGAGCAGCCATGCGATGCGTCGGGTGAGCACCCTGGTCTTGCCGGAGCCTGCGCCGGCGGCGATCAGCAGCGCCGGACCGTGATACTGCACGGCTTCGGCCTGCTGATCGTTGAGGCCGCCCAGCAGCTCCTCCGCACTGCGGGCGATTACCTCGGGTTCGTCATACATCATCATTCGCGCTCCCCTGTCCCGTTGTCGATTCATGTGGTTGTGCGTTCCTCGCGGTAAAACCGAGTACATGAATCTACCATCGGGCGCGGTCAAGCGCGACTGACGGGCAGCGTGCGGACGCATGCGTGACGGGCATCCGCACCGGTCGGGGGTCAGGCCTTGACGGCGTGCTCCTCGAGAAGCTCTCCCACGTTGGTGTCGTCGTCCATGTAGTGGTCGAACACGTCGGTGATCTCCTTGCCGGGCTCCTTGGTGGCGAGCGAGACCACGACGATGGCGATGGCGGAGACGATGAACGCGGGCAGCAGCTCGTAGATGCCGAAGATGCCGCCGAGGGGCTTGAGGGCGAGGTTCCAGACGAACACCGTGACGGCACCGACGAGCATGCCGGCGATGGCGCCGTACTTGTTGGTGCGCCTCCAGTAGAGGCTGAACAGCATGAGCGGTCCGAATGAGGCGCCAAGGCCGGCCCACGCGTAGGAGACGACCTGGAAGATGGAGGAGTTCTGGTCGGCGGCGATCACGCAGCCGAACACGAACACGACGAAGATGGTGATGCGGGCCACCCACATGACCTGACGGTCGCTGGCGTTGCGCTTGAGGATGCCGCGGAAGATGTTCTCCGCCACGGCGGATCCCGCGATGATCATGTAGCTTGACGAGGAGCTCATGGATGCGGCAAAGATGCCGGAGACCACCACGCCGCAGATGAAGCTGGGCAGCAGCATCTGGCTGAGCACGATGAACACGCTCTCGGCGGCCGCCTGAGTGCCGAACTGGACGGGCAGCATGGCACGGCCGAACAGGCCGATGGCGATGGCGCAGCCGAGCGAGATGACGACCCACACGGTGGCGATGATCCTCGACTGCTTGATCTCCTCGGCGTCGCGCACCGACAGGAAGCGCACGAGCACCTGCGGCATGCCGAAGTATCCCAGGCCCCATGCCATCAGGGAGACGATGGTGATCAGATCGAAGTCGGTGGGTGCGCCGAACAGTGGCTGGCCGCCCTGTGCGAGCTGGGCTCCGGTGGCCGGGTCGAGCGTCGGGGTGGCGGTGTGGTTGGCGCTGATGTAGCCGGGGATGTCGGAGAGGAAGGCGGCGACATGGTCGATGCCGCCCGCGCTGATCACGGTGCCGCTGCACACCACGGCGAGCGCGAAGAACATGAGCATGCCCTGGATGAAGTCGGTGACGACGACGGACAGGTAGCCGCCGATCACGGTGTAGAGGAACACGACGATGGCGCCGAGCACCATCATGAGGTGGTAGTCGAAGCCGAAGAGGGTGTCGAACAGTTTGCCGACGGTGACGAAGCAGCTGCCCACGTAGACGGCGAAGAACACGATGATGATTACGGCCGCGATGGTGGATAGGATGTTCTTCGTGTCGCCGAACCGCTTGGAGAAGTAGTCGGGAATGGTGATGGCGTTGCCGGCGGCCACGGAGTAGCGGCGCAGGCGCTTGGCCACGATCTTCCAGTTGAGGTAGGTGCCGATGGCCAGGCCCGCGGCGGTCCATCCGGCGTCGGCGACGCCGGTGAAGTAGGCGAGGCCGGGCAGGCCCATGAGTAGCCAGCCGGACATGTCGGAGGCTTCGGCGGACAGTGCGGTGAGCCATGGGCCGACTCCTCGGCCACCGGCGAAGTACTGGGATGCGGATGAGTTGGATCGCCTCGAATAGAAGAATCCCACCGACAGCATGGCCACGAAATACAGGACCATCGCCAAGAACACCCAGATATCGCTGGTTTGCATGAACAGCTCCTCCGCTTCCCTTTGTTGACGCCACCGGCGCATACCGGCACGGAGACCTTACTATAGCCATCATGTCGGCATCGCCCTAATGCGTCTCACATGGTAAAGTCCAAACCCTGGTTTGTACCACGGTACAGTCGTCATCCCACGCCCAGAGTAGTCTGCTAGACATACGTGGACGAGCACTGTCCGCGGAGTGAACAGACCGTAAACGGCGTCGGGGCGACGAACCGGAGCCGATGATCAAAGGGGTGTGCATGAAGGAACTCGAGGAGCGAATCCGCAAGGAGGGCACCGTCAAGCCCGGCAACGTGCTCAAGGTAGACGCTTTCCTCAACCATCAGTGCGATGTGGAGCTGTTCGACCACATGGGCGCGGCGTGGGCCGAGCACTTCAAGGGCAAGACCATCACCAAGATCCTCACCATCGAGGCGTCCGGCATTGGCATCGCCTGTTGCGCCGCCCGCCATTTCGGCAATGTGCCGGTGGTGTTCGCCAAGAAGGCGCAGTCCATCAATCTGGACGGCGACCAGTACGTGACCACGATCTACTCGTACACCAAGCAGCGTGAATTCCCGGTGATCGTGGCCAAGAAGTTCCTCTCCCCCGGCGATCACGTGCTGCTGATCGACGACTTCCTCGCCAACGGCAAGGCGCTGCAGGGCCTGATCGAAATCTGCGATCATGCGGGCGCCACGGTGGAGGGCATCGGCATCGCCGTGGAGAAGGGCTTCCAGGATGGCGGCGAGCAGCTGCGCAAGGCCGGCTATGATCTGGATTCGCTGGCGATCGTCAAGTCCATGGATGCCGAGACCGGCGACATCGAATTCGCCTGATCGGTTTCGGGCGGCCCCACCGCCCGTTTCATGATCGTTCCCGAGGGAGGGTCGACATTCTCACCCTCCCTTTTTCATGCCGTCCGGCACATGGGTTCGGGAGTCCGTCGGGACGGCGGTCCATCAAGGAATCAAGAGAGGAAACAGATGAGTGACAAAGTCACCGAGAACGGTGGAGAGAAGCACCGTTCCGGTATCTCGTTCGAGGCGCTGAGCAGTCTTGACGCCCCGGTTTCGTTCTGGAAGGGCATTCCCTTCGGCCTGCAGCATGTGATGGCCATGTTCGTGGCGAATCTGGCGCCGATCTTCATCGTGGCCTCCGCCGCGAAGATGAGTCCGGAGCAGTCGGCCACGGTCATTCAGGCCGGTCTGCTGGTGGCGGGTCTGGGCACCTGCCTGCAGCTGTACGGCGCCTGGCGCATCGGTTCGAAGCTGCCGATGGTCACGGGTATCTCGTTCACGTATGTGGCGGCGGCCGTGGCGATCTGCGCCGACAAGGGTTACGGCGCCGTGGTGGGCGCGGTGATGGTCGGCGGCCTGCTCGAGCTCGTGCTCGGCCTGACCGCGAAGTACTGGCGTCGGTTCGTGCCGCCGATCGTCTCCGCGATCGTGGTCACCTCGATCGGCTTCTCGCTGCTGACCGTGGGCGCCACGAGCTTCGGCGGCGGTTCCGGGGCGAAGGACTTCGGCAGCTGGCAGAATCTGACGCTCGGCCTGATCTCGCTGGTTGCCTGCCTGGCGTTCCAGCTGCTGATGAAGGGCACCGCCAAGCAGCTGTCCGTGCTGTTCGGCCTGGTGGTCGGTTATGTGGTGGCCATCTGCATGGGCAAGGTCGATTTCTCTGGCTTCCAGCATCTGGCGATCGTGTCCGTACCGCAGTTCATGCCGTTCCGCCCCGAGTTCGACTGGGGTGCGATCATCTCGCTGGGTCTGCTGTACGTCGTGTCTTCGGTCGAGGTGCTTGGCGACACCGCCGCCCTGACGAAGGTGGGTCTCAACAGGCTCCCCACCGAGCGTGAGACCGCCGGCGCAATCGCCGGCGACGGTCTGATCTCCTCGGTCTCCGGCCTGTTCGGCTGCCTGCCGCTGACCTCGTTCGCGCAGAACATCGGACTGGTGGCCATGACCAAGGTCGTCAACCGCAAGGTAATTCTCTCCGGCGGCGTGATCCTGATTCTCGCGAGCTTCGTTCCGGCCATCGCCGAGGTGTTCAACTCGCTGCCGCAGGCCGTGCTCGGCGGTTGCACGATCATGATGTTCGGCAACATCATCCTCTCCGGCTTCCAGATGATCTCCGAGGCCGGCTATACGCAGCGCAACATCACCATCGCGGCGCTTTCGCTGACCATCGGCATCGGCTTCACCCAGGTGAGCGACATCTTCGTGCACTTCCCGGCCCTGTTCCAGCAGATCTTCGCCTCGAACTGCATCGCCGTGGCGTTCGTCGTGGCCGTAATCCTCAACCTCGTGCTGCCAAGCGAGGACCACTTCCTCTCGGCGCCGAAGGAGCAGCCGGCCGACGCCGAATGATCATTCATCCGTGACCGTTCGAACGACGGCACGGCCACGGAACGCATAGTCAAACATAGTCAAAGGTGCTTCTGACACGGACCATACCGTGTCGGAAGCACCTTTTTTTCATGCCGCCAGACCCGTGGATAGGCCTGCGGATCAGCCCTTGTATCCGAAGTCCGGAATGGCGGCCCAGCGGTCGCGCAGGAAGTGGGCGGCCATCTTGGGCTGGCGGTCGCGAGTGAGGATGCCCTTGCGGTTGCCCTCCACGCGCATGGTGCCCTGGATGGTCACGAAGTCGGCGAAGTTCCACAGCTGTTCGCCGATGAACCACGGACGCTTGTCGATCTCCGCGTCGATGCGGGCGAAGTAGTCGCGCTGGTATTCCTCGCTCCACATCTTGCCGTGGGTGCCGTGCACGCCCTCCATGGTGTCCGCGCCGTACTCGGTGAACATGACCGGCTTGCCGATCTTCTCCCACCAGTCGAGCTCGTAGTTCAGGGCGTAGCAGGCCGCGTCGAGATCGCCGGACAGGTTGTACCAGCCGTAGTAGCGGTTGAGGCACACCACGTCCATGGTGCGGGTGACGAGATCCTTGGTGTAGTCGTTCTGGCAGCACACGATCGTGACCGGGCGGTTCTGCGGGTCCTCCGCGTGCGCGAGCTCGTACAGCGGAGTGAAGTACCTGAGCGCGTTCTCGGACTTCTCGCCGCCCTGGTCGTACCACGGCTCGTTGGCGAGCGACCACATGACCACGCTCGGATGGTTCTTGTCTCGGGCGATCATGTCGCGGATCACCTGCTGGTGGTGTTCGAACAGCGGCTTGTTCGTGTACTGGGGCCAGCTCATACCCACCGCCGGGGTCTCGTCGATGATCACGATGCCCTCGCGGTCGCACAGGTCGTACATGTTCTCCGCGTACGGGTAGTGCGAGGTGCGGAACGAGTTGGCGTTGAGCCAGTGGATGAGCGAGACGTCCTTGACGTTGAGCAGCTGGTCGGTGCCGCGGCCGTGGAAGTAGCTGTCCTCGTGCTTGCCGAAGCCCTTGAAGTAGAACGGTCTGCCGTTGATAAGGAACTTCTGATCCTTCACCTCAACGGTGCGGACGCCGAAGGTCTGATCGTATTCGTCGTCCGAGCCCTTCGCCTGGCCGGCGAGCGCGACGTGCGCGGTGTACAGGTATGCGGCGCCCGGATTCCACAGGTGTGCGGCCGGCAGGTCGATCTCGCCCTTGGTTCCGGTCGCCGTGGCGACGGTGGCGCCCTGTTCGTCTCGGATCGTCACGCTCACGCGGTCGCCGCTTTCGTCTGCGGATGCTCCGCCGAGCGTCACCTCGTAGCCGATGACCGCCGGTCCGGTCTCACCGTCGTGTAGTCCTTCGGTAACGGCCTTGGTGGTCACGGCCACGTCGGCGATGTATGTGCGCGGCGTGGTGTAGATCTCCACGTGTCGGTTGAGGCCGGCGAAGTTGAAGAAGTCGAAGTTCGGACGGTTCTGCGGCTTGGCCCAGCGCTTGCCCGCCTCCACGGAGGGGATGCCGGCGTTGTCGGAGCCGAAGAACGCCACGTTGCCTTCGTTGCCGATCGGCAGGGTGGACTGGTTGATGCGGTTGTCGATGGCGACGGCGAGCAGGTTGTCGCCGGGCTTGATCCTGTCGGTCACGTCGAACTCGAACGGCAGGAATCCGCCCTTGTGACTGCCGATGCACTCGCCGTTCAGGTATACGTCCGCGGCATGGGTGGCGGCGTCGAATCGCAGTACCACGCGCTGGCCGTCGATCACGCGTTCGGGCAGACTGAACGTGCGCTGGTAGACGACCCATCCGTATACATCGTACAGATCGGTCATGTCGTTCTGATCGTTGTAGGAGCCGGGGACTGCCATGGGGATGGGTTCGGGCAGGGCCTCGGCGGTCCATTCGGCTGGATAGTCGTTCTCGCCGGCGGTTCTGAAGTTCCATACGCCGTCAAGGCTGAACACCATGCGTGCGTCATTGGTCTGTGGGTAGAGCATTCCGCTTCCTCCCTGTATTGTCGACAGCTTTGTCTCTTACTGTTCATAATACACGAGATTCACGCAGTTTTGATCAGTTTTGCACATTTTCTATCAGAAGATGTCAGAGCGTCGGCAAGACGACGTTCCACCCGTCCGCCGAAAAAGCCAGAGGGCCCGCCCCGGTGGAATTTCCGGGGCGGGCCCTCTGCGCAGAAGGAATCGAGGCGATCGATCACGGCACGCGAACTGGACCGCGGTTCACAACGATCCGTTGTCGCCGCCACGACGTCATCCGTATCCGCATCGTCAGGATTCGCCTTCCGCGTTCAGCGCCTCGTGACGCAGGATCAGGAATCCGATCGCGCCGGCCACGATGGACGCGGCGAGGATGGCGGTCTTCGAGATCGCAGCGATCTGCGGGTCGGAGAACGAGAGGTTCGTCACGAAGATCGCCATGGTGAAGCCCACACCGCCCAGCGCCGAGACGCCGGCGATATGTCCCCACTTGACGCCCTTGGGCAGCTGCGAGATGCCCAGCTTCACCGTGATCCACGTGGAGATGAAGATGCCGAACGGCTTGCCCACCAGCAGGCCGAGGAACACGCCGATCGCCACAGGACTGGTCACGATCTGCGAGAACGACATGCCGCCGAGCACCACGCCGGCGTTCGAGAACGCGAACAACGGCAGGACGAAGAAGTACACGAACGTGTGCAGGCTCTTCTCCAAGCGGATCGTCGGAGGGATCGTGGCGTGCGACACGCGACGGATCGAGTACACCTCGCGCAGGTATTCGCGCTGCGCCACGTCCGGCTCTCCCGGATCATACCGGTCCTCGGCCGTGCGCGCGCGATGGGCGAACCAGCCGCCCACGCGGTCGAGCTTGATCTCGGACCGTGCGGGGATGGCGAGCGCGAGCATCACGCCGGCGAGCGTGGCGTGCACGCCGGAGAACAGCACGCAGATCCACAGCACGAATCCGACCACCAGATACGGGGGCAGATCGTAGATGTGGCAGCGGTTGAACACGATCAGCAGCGCGAACGCGGCGAACGCGGCGATCAGCCACGGCAGACTGAGATCGGACGTGTAGAACAACGCGATCACGCCGATGGCGATCATGTCGTCGGCGATGGTGAGCGTGGACAGGTAGGCGCGCAGCCCCGACGGCACGCGCCGGCCGAGCAGGGCGAGCAGACCCAGGCAGAAGGCGATGTCGTTGGCCATGGGCACGCCCCAGCCTCCGATGTACTGTCCGCCGGCGTTCACGATCAGGTAGATGATGGCCGGCAGCAGGGCGCCGCCTGCGGCCGCGACGATGGGCAGCACGGCCTTGCGCGGCTCGGTGAGTTCGCCGGCGCGCATCTCGTGCTTGATCTCAAGGCCGACCATGAGGAAGAACAGTGCCATGAGGAAGTCGTTGATGAAGTGCTCCAGGCTGATGTTCGCGTGGAACGACCCCAGTGAGAACGACAGGTGCACGGATTGCCAGAACTCGTTGAAGTATGGCAGCGCCGGAGTGTTCTCGATGGCGAATGCGGCCAGGGCCGCGAACACCATGAGCATGGTCGCCTTGGTGGATGAGTGTGTGAATTCGACGAGGCGCCGTTTCCCCCTGTGGACCTTGACGACGCCGGGTTCGAGAATGCCCTCGTGAATCTGGGGGCTTTGTGTCATGCGAGTGCTCCTAACAACTGCTTTCGTGAATGGAGTCGGCCGCCGCATGCGGCCGCGAGGATTCAACCTTTCCAGTGTACAGGATGCGCATACGGCGGCATCGCCGAGCGCGAAACGGCCGTCGCGCCCGGTGGAACGCACGGAATGTATAGTGGCGGGTGAACGACGGGAACGCTCCGTCCGCGATTCCCGTCGCGACGACGATGTCAATGACATGACGATGACGACGGGAGGAATTCATGGCCGAGACGACCACGCCCAGCACACCCCAATCCGATGCCGGATCCGAAACGAAGGGACGCAAGGAGCGCATCTACCCGCAGGTGGGCGAGGCGCTGGTGAAGGCCCGGCGGGAGGCCGGCATGACGCAGGATCAGCTGGCCGCCAGCTCCGGGGTCTCGCGCATCACCATCGCCCGCATCGAACAGGCGCACATCAATCCATCGTTCCGCACACTGGAGGCGCTGGCCCACGGCATGGACCGGCGGCTCACCATCAGCTTCGACGAGTAGCCGACGGACGGGGATGATCCCGCACACCGTACGACTTCCCCGTCTCGCACATCTCCCGTGAATTCTTGATGAACTGCCGGCCAACGACGTAGCGTCACCGGCATATGGCGGACTTGTGGGGGACAATGGTATCCAAGGAGGTCCGCCATGGTTGACGACTACACCGCGAAGATGACCGAGCTGATCGAGCTGATGCGTCTGATCGGCAACGATACGCAGCAGTGCGAGGTCAAGGAGTGCAAGCGCAAGATCTCGTCGACCATCACCGACACGCTGTCGGCGTTTTCGAACGGGTCGGGCGGCTGGATCATTCTGGGGCTTTCGGAGAAGAACGGGTTCACGCCGGTACCGGACTTCAACGCCCGTTCCATGCAGGAGTCGCTCAGCCAAGCGTGCGAGAAGATGACGCCCGTGGTCCGTCCGGTGATCGTGACATGCCCGTTCGAGGGCTCGAATCTGGTGTTCGCCCGCGTGGACGAAATGCTGCCGCGCGACAAGCCGTGCTTCATCTCGGCGATCGGCGCACACGGCGGCTCCTACATTCGCACCGGCGACGGCGACCGACGCATGACATCGTATGAGGTGGACCGTCTTATCGAGGAGCACCTGCAGCCCACGTACGATCTTGACATCGTGCCGGACGCGACGATGGCCGATCTGGACCCCACACTGACCGCCGGACTACTGGACCGGGTTCGCGAACAGCATCCGCATGTGTTCGCCGACCGCAACGACACGGACACGCTGCTGGATCTGCAGGTGCTGCGCCACGACGACTCCGACTACGGGCGTGCCGGCAGCATGCTGCGGCCCACACTCGCCGGACTGCTCGCGCTCGGACGGTACCCGCAGAAGTTCTTTCCCCGGCTCAACGTGTCCATCGCCGTGTTCCCCGGCACGAATCGCAACGACGTGTTCCGGGGTGACGAACGACTCGTCGCCTCGCAGACCGTGGTCGGTTCGATCCCGGTGATGATCGACGACACGGTGACCTCGCTGATGCGTTGGATCGGCGCACGCAAACCCGACTATCCCCCGGACGCGCTGCGCGAGGCGATCGCCAACGCGCTGACCCACCGCGACTACTCCCCCGACGCGCGAGGCACACAGGTGCATGTGAGCGTGTTCACCGACCGCATCGAGATCAGCAATCCCGGCGGCCTGTACGGCACGGTGACGCATGACGTGCTCGCCGGTTCGAATCCCGTAGCGGGCACGACGTTCTCGTCCACACGCAATCAGTTCCTGTTCACGCTGCTGGAATCCACCCCCTATCCGGACGGCGGGTTCGTGAACCCGGAAGGCGGCGACGGCTACCAGCGCATCGCCGCCGCACTGAGGGAAAACGGCATCGAACCGGCCACCACGCGCAACGACATCAACACGTTCACCATGACGATCACCAAGCACCGCACACTCAAACGCAGCTCCCCCAGCGAAGTGTCGAAGGAGATCATGACGCTGCTCGAACGGCATTCGGCAATGAGCGTCAAGGAGATCATCCGGGAGCTGAGCCTCACCCCGCTCGCCGCCACGTCGGGACTGCGCGAGCTGGTGAAGGAGGGCCGGGTCGCCAAGGTGCGCTTCCAGGACGACCCGACCCAACGCTATCGGCTGAAGACCAGCTGAGTCTTCGGCCCGCACGAGCGCACCATCATGCCTCGGCCAGTACGGTGGCGGCCTGGGAAACGGCTCCCCGCCTTGCACGGCGGATGCGGCCGGCCGCAAGTCCGAGACACATGAACGTCACGGCGAACAGGAGCACCAGTCCGAGCGATTCCGCCCATCCCGGCACATTCACCCCGCCGACCGTACCGAAGCCGAGCGCGTTGTCTATGGACACGCAATACCACCAGCCGGGCAGGAACCGTGCGATCACCCGCATCACGTCGGGCATCATGTCCGGAGGAAAGCTGACGCCCGACGTGAACAGGATGAGCAGACCGAACAGATTGGCGAACCCGTTGGCCATCGTGTCCGTAAATCCCAGCTCGCCGAGCATGAAACCGCAGGCCACGGTCATCAGCGCGTACACGCAGGTCGACGCGAACGTCATCGCCACGCCGGCGGCGGGCAACGTCAGAGGACTAAGCCCCGCGGCCAGCATCATCGCGAATGTGACGATCAGATATATCAGGGACACCGCAAGAGCGAACCCACACATCGTGGCCATCCGTTCAAGACTCGTTATCGATGCTCGCCGGGGCGCAGCGGACAGCCGACGGCTGGTCTCCCCCGCATTGAACACGCCGCACACCAGCGCCGTGCATACGGTCATGGCCAGGAACAGCGGATACAGCACGGTCTTCATGATGCCGCCGAACCCCGAAACCGTCGCATCGGTCACGGCGGTGTCCCCGGCAGCGACGTCAGAGCCGACGGTGTGGTTCACCGCGATGGCATGATTCACCGTCCCGTCCTTGGCGACGGCCACCGCCGACCGTGCGGCACGGGCCAGATCGTTGCGGGTCAGACGCCCGACCGTCCCCTCGGGCAGCTGGTCGAGGTCACTCGCGTCCCGCGAATCATACGTCTGCGGGGATGATGCCATACCCGCTTCCGACGACCCCGCGCCGTCACCGTACATTTCGGCGAAATCGGCGGCGCCGACCTGCACGCCGTCACCGATCAGCGCGGTGCGGGTCAGCGCAAGGAACCCGCTGACCTCCATGGACGCCATGGTGCCATCGCCCGACGTGTAGCTGGTGACCGTCTCGATCTGCGGCGCGTCCGTGCCGGAGATCACGGAATCAAGCAAAGCATCCGCGTAGCCGTCCGGAATGATGACGATGAGGTCCGTATAGTTCGATGCGACCGCCTGCTGCAGTGCCTCGGAGTCGTCCTGCAGCGAGACCAGTTCGCCGTCGGCCTTCATGTAGTCGCGCATCGCGTCGGCGATGCCACCACGTCCGTCGTCCCGATCGATCACCGCCACCGTGGGACGGCTGGGGGCATACGTATCGCCCGCTCCCGTCCCGGAGGTCAATAGCGACCATCCGATGCCGAACATCAGCACGCCGATCATCACCAGATAGATGATGACATACAGTCGATGCGCGATGAGTATGCGCAAGGTGACCTTACAGGTGTTCATAGCGTTGCCTCCTGAGAAGAATGGCGCCAACCGCGAGGAACACCGCGCTCATGACAAGCAGGTTGACGCAGGTGGCGGCGAATGGTCGATAACCGTCGTAGTAGAGGATGTCGTAGAACAGGTTCGTCACCTGCTGCGCGGGATTGACAAGAGCCAGCACCGGCGCGTGTCGGGTGATCCAGTCGCTCAGCTCCATGGCGAACGAACCGTACAGGCCGGAGAACAGGGACAGCACACAGGAGATGGCACTGGTCAGCCCGATCTTCACGCCGTGCGGCAGTCTGGGAATCGCGCCGATCATCGTGCCGAGCGCGCATGACATGAACGATGCGACGCCCACCGCCAGAACCGCGGCCGGCTCCCGCCCGCCCAGGAGCACGCCGCACCCGTATCGGATGTATGCCAATGCGATGAGCAGGCTCGTTCCGGCACAGAGCCAACTGGCCAGGAACCCGGCGAGCAGTTGCCTGACGCGCCCCAATGGCGCCACCGTGCGGCGAATGCCGAGCGCCGAAAGGTTCGCCTGGGCGAAGGTGACCGCCGCCACCGCGTAGGACATGGCCATCAGGCACGACATGCCCAGCAGCGCGTAATAGTATCTGGCGATGGGATCGGGCTTGACGTTGGTCAGCGTCACCTCCCTCGTCAGGCCCGCGGCGTCTCCCACGGATCGCCAGAACCGTGCGGACGCGGCGGCGGTCGGATGATCCTCGAGGGTCTCTCGGGTGATGGCGTCGGTCCGGTTGTACAGTTCGATGGCCCCGTGAAGCGCCGCGATGGTGACGGTGACATTGCCGTCGGACGACGTGGCGGTCCCCGCGGTGTCGGATGAAAGCGTCATGCGCAGTCGTCCGCTCCCGTCCGCGTTCAGATACCCCTGCACGGCATCGTCCGCGATCCTGCGCCGTGCTTCGGCCGTCGACGTGACCGTCGTGATGTCGATCAGCTGCTGGTCGAGACCGGTCGCGGTTCCTTCGTGGGCGCCGGTCGTCGCGTCAGATGACGGTTCCTTCCCCGCGAGCGCATCGACGAAGGCGCCCGCGCCCGCCGTACGCTTCCAGTTCGCGTCCTTCACGACCGCCATCGACATCGGCTTGATGTCATAGCCTTCGGTGATCTGGCCGAACACGCCGTTGAACATGGTCGCCAGCACGATGGGAAACACGATCAGCCAGAATAGCGCCGATCGGCTGCGCAGATTCATTTTCAATACGACGAGGAATGTGGTCCACATGATGCTCTCCTTATCCGCTCCGACCGGCGCGGCGATCAGTCCCTGAGTGCCTTGCCGGTGAGTTCCAGGAACACGTCGTTGAGTGTCGGCGGACGGCTGGTCAGATGACCGATGTTCACGCCGAAGCGTCTGGCCGTGTCCAGCACGTCGGTGAGATTGCGGTCGCCGCGCCTGCAGCGCACATCAAGTTCACGGCCGTCGTACGTGGCGTCGATCACGCGCGGCAGGGCCCGTATGGCGGCGAGCGCATCGTCAGTCAGGTCGAGCGTGGCGATGGTGATGCGCTCGCCGGTGTCGATCATGGCCTTCAGCTCGTCGGCCGTGCCGAGCGCGAGATGCCGTCCGTGGTCCATGATGAGGATGCGGTCGCAGATCTGTTCGACCTCCTCCATGTAATGGCTGGTGTAGATTACGGTCGCGCCGTTTCGGTTGAGTCGTCGGATGCCTTCGAGGATGGCGTTGCGGCTTTGCGGATCAACGGCGACGGTCGGCTCGTCGAAGAAGATCAGGTCGGGTTTGTGCGCAACGCCGCAGGCGATGTTGAGGCGTCGGAGCAGTCCGCCGGAGAGTTTGCCCGGCCGGAATTTGCGGAAGTCCTGCAGTCCGGCGAATTCGATCGCCTCCTCGACCAGTGGCACACGGTCGGCCTTGTTCGGCACGTACAGCGAGCAGAAGTAGTCGATGTTCTCCGTCACGGTGAGTTCGTTGAACACGGCCACGTTCTGCGGCACGATGCCGATGCGGCGTTTCAGCGCATATGAGGTGGGCGTCATCGGTTCTCCGAATACGCGGATCGTGCCCGAATCGTAGGCGAGCAGCGCGAGGATGCAGTTGATCGCCGTGGTCTTGCCCGATCCGTTGGGGCCGAGCAGGCCGAAGATCTCCCCCGTCTTCACGTCAAGGTCGAAATAGTCGAGTGCCACCATGTCGCCGTAGTGCTTGACCAGACGGCTGACCTTCACCGCCGACGTGGCTTGCGTGGATTGCACCGTCATCATGCCCTCCGATCATGTTCCTGAATATCATCGTGATTCCATGCTCCTCCATTCGGTGCGACGAATCCACCGACGAAGATCATGTCGGGGCCCGGGGGACATGACATTTGTCACTGATTCGTCCCCCGTCATGGGGACGCGTCATATCCATGGGTCATGTTCGGTGCCTGCGGCGCGCTAAGCTCGTACTGGTATATGGGGAGGGATCATGATGCGCGTGACGATGGAGAAGATTCTGCTCATGATCATGTCCCTGACGCTCATGTCGACGTTGCCCATCGGCATGATCGACGGCGGGACCATGACCGCAGGCCTTCTTCTGTCCCTGATCTGCTCGGGTCTGATCGAATGGCGGCGAGGCGTCTCCTCCGGCACCTGGGTGATCTGTGCGGCGTACGTGCTCGGAGCGCTGGCGTTCCCGCAATGGTGCGTGTTTCTTCCGATGATCGCCTACGATTCCGCCCGTCTCGCTCGGATCCCGTATCGGGGTTCCACCGGCGACTGGAATGCTCGCATGGGTATGATCAGCGGATTGCCGTGTCTGACGCCCGTTCTCGCGTGGTCAGTGCGACACCGCTATGGATGGTATGACGCCATGGGGATCACCGCCCCCGGGGCATTCGTCGCAACGATGTCGTTGCTGGCGACGAGCGTGCTGCTTGGGGCTGCACTGGGATCGGCTCGGGCCGAATCCTCGGCATCTCGCCGAGCACTCCGTCGCGCACGTGATCAGGCTCGAGAACGTCTCCGCCATATTCGTCTTCGCCTGTCCGACATCGAGGAGGAACGGGCGCGGGCGGTGCGTATGGCCACGCTCGGCGAGCGTACCCGCATCGCCCGTGAGATCCATGACAACGTCGGCCACGCGCTGACGCGTGCGATCATGCAGTCCCAGGCGGGCAAGGCCGTCGCCGACGCCACGGGAGACGTCGTGGCGTCGCAGGGATTCGACGCGCTGAACGCCACGCTGAACGACGCCATGACGATGATCAGGCGCTCCGTGCATGATCTTGAGGACGACGGCACCGATTTCGCCGCCCAGATCGCCGACGCCGCGGGATCGTTCGATGGCGTGTCCCCCGATTTCTCGGTGACGTTGACCAACGACATCGTCTCCGCACCCGCGCCGGTGTCCCGCTGTCTTGCCACGACGATCCGTGAGGCGCTGTCCAATGTGGTACGGCACAGCCATGCCCGTACCGCGACGGTCACATTGCGCGATTTTCCCGCCATATGGCAGCTGGTGGTGCTGGATCCCGGACCGGCACGGCATGATGCTCCCTTGCCCCAGTCCGAAGCCGCCGTATCAGGTGCCGATGAGAGGCTTCGTGGAATGGGACTGTCGGATATCGAGGCACGGGTACGCGCCTTGAACGGCATGTCGTCATGCGGACCGTATCGTGAGGGGTGGAGGGTATTCGTTTCCATTCCCAAGGCGCCATGGTCTCAAAGCTCCGTGGGGTACGAATCCGATCACGGAAAGACACCGAGTCCAAAGGAGGCATGATGAGGACGGCAATCGTGGACGATGATCCGATCGTCTGCCAATCATTGACGACCATATTGACGGCCACGCGGACGGCGCAGGTCCTGTGGACGGCGTGCAACGGCGACGACGCGATTCTCCAGTACTTCGCAACGCCGGCCAGTCATCCCGATGTGTTGCTGATCGACATACAGATGCCGGGAAAGGACGGGATCACGACGGCGCAGGAGATTCTGCGGCGGGATCCGGCGGCGCGTATCCTGTTCCTCACCACGTTTTCCGATCAGGCATATATCACACAAGCCATGGCCCTGGGAGCCAAGGGATATCTCATCAAGCAGGACGTGGCGGCCGTGGGGCCCGCTCTGCAGGCGGTGATGGCGGGACAGATCGTGTTGGGTGCCGAAGTGCTCGGTAAACTGTCGGGAATGGCGCCAGCTCACGATTCCGCCGCTACTCCTGTTTCCAACGATGACGCCGTTGACGCGGCCGCGTTGAACACCCTCACCGACAGGGAACGGGAGGTGGCCCGACTCGTCGCCAAAGGGCTCGACAATCGGGACATCGCTGCACGACTGTTCCTCAGCGAGGGCACGGTACGTAACCGCATCAGCTCCATGCTTGACAAACTCGGACTGACCAACCGCACCCAGCTGGCGATCCTGTGGATCAACACGCATCGATGATCGCATTCTCTCTTCCTCCTCGTTTGCCATGTATGGAATCATCTGGCAACAATCACCCTTTCATGACCGCGAGCCGATAAGATCGCCAGTACAGGCCGAAGGCGGCCTGCCGTGGCTCATCCGTTTGCAGGCTTGCACGGCGCTCGATGCAGAGCGGGGCCCGATCCGTATCAACGACGAAAGGATCAATCGATGGATATCAGGAACGTAGTCGTGGCCGGTGGTGGCGTGCTCGGCAGCCAGATCGCCTTCCAGATCGCGTATAAGGGATTCCACGTGACCGTGTGGCTGCGCAGCGAGGGGTCGATCGGCCGCGCGAAGCCGAAGTTCGAACGGCTCAAGGGCATCTATCTGAACACGCTCGAGGCAATGAAGACGAACCCGGCGGCCTACTGCCGCGGACTTGCCCCCTCCCCCGATCTATCCGCAGAACAGATCGACGAGCTCAAGGCAAACGTTGGACGGGCATTCGACGGCATCGTGTACACCACGTCCTATGAGGAGGCGGCCAAGGACGCCGATCTGGTGATCGAGTCGATCGCCGAGAACCCGCAGGACAAGATCGCCTTCTACACGGAGCTCGCCAAGCATCTGCCGGAACATACGATCGTCGCGACGAACTCCTCCACCATGCTGCCCAGCGCGTTCGCCGAATACACGGGACGTCCGGAGAAGTATCTCGCACTGCACTTCGCCAATGAGATCTGGCGCAACAATACGGCCGAGATCATGGGACACCCCGGCACCGGCGCGGAGGCGTACGACGAGACGGTCGCATTCGCCGAGGCGATCGGCATGATCCCGCTCAAGCTCAGGAAGGAGCAGCCCGGCTACATTCTCAACAGCATGCTGGTGCCGTTCCTCAGCGCGGCCGAGGCACTGCTCGCCACCGACGTGGCCGATGTGGAGACGATCGACAAGACATGGATGCTCGCCACCGGAGCCCCGCTCGGCCCGTTCCGGATCCTCGACATCGTGGGCCTGACCACGGCGTACAACATCGGCTCCATGGATCCTCGTTCCAAGGATCCGAACACGCCGCAGGGCAAGATCGCCGCCATGCTCAAGCAGTACATCGACGAGGGCAAGACCGGCATCAACGCCGGCGAGGGCTTCTATAAGTACGGCAAGTGACGATGTCGTATAGAGAAAGGGCCTGACCCCTCCCTCAGACCGCCTACGGCGGCCAGCTCCCTCCCCAGGAGGGAGCACGCTGAGGTTCAGGCCTAATCCGTTCTCCCTCCATGGGAGGGAGATGTCATGATGCACATCATGACAGAGGGAGGGATCAGACACCTTATCGTCTCGCAATCCCTCCCCCAGTCACGCTTCGTATGCCATCCCCCTCCCTAGGAGGGAGCATTTTGGTATTGGCCTACTTGTGGTAGAGGCTCACGCGTTCGTACTTCGGCTCGCAGCACACATTGATGCCGAGCTTACGGTACAGCGCCTCATCAGTCGAGGAAATGATGACCGAGAAGAACGCGTCACAGCCGCGCAGCAGTTCAAGACCGTCAATCACGCGGGCCGCGACCGGGCTGTCCGCACTGGTGAGCGACAGCGCGATCAGGGTCTCGTCGGAATGCAGACGACGGTTCACGCTGTGCAGGTGCTCGGTCTTGAGCCTGCAGATCGGCTCGATGGCGGACTCATCGATCACACGGGCCGCATCGTCCACACCGGTCACGGCCTTCAACGCGTTCATCAGCAGGGCGCTGGCCGCACCCAGCAGGTCGCCGGTCCGTCCGGTGACCACACGACCGTCGGGCAGCACCATGGCGCCGGCCGGAGCGCCCGTCTCCTGCTCACGGGTCAGGGCGGCCCGGCGCGCGGGAGACAGGTTTTCGTCCACGCCCGCCTTCTTCATGATGGAACGCAGACGCTCCACCTGCTCCTCGCCCGTGCCGGTGCGCTTGACATTGACGACCGCGGTGAAGTATCGACGCACGATCTCCATGTTGGCGGCCTCATGGCATGCCTCGTCGTCCGAGATCGCGCATCCGGCCATGTTGACACCCATATCCGTGGGACTCTGATACGGGCTCTCGCCCAGAATGCGTTCCATCATGGCCTTGAGCACGGGGAACGCCTCGACGTCGCGGTTGTAGTTGACCGTGGTCTTGCCGTACGCCTCCAGATGGAAAGGATCGATGATGTTGGCGTCGTCCAGGTCTACGGTCGCGGCCTCGTAGGCGATGTTCACCGGATGGTTGAGCGGCAGGTTCCAGATGGGGAACGTCTCGTATTTGGCGTATCCGGCGGAGATGCCGCGCTGGTGCTCGTGATACAGCTGCGACAGGCAGGTGGCGAGCTTGCCGGAACCAGGACCGGGCGCGGTGACCACGACGAGCGGCCGGCTGGTGACGATGTAGTCGTTACGGCCATAGCCCTGGTCGGATACGATGTGCTCGATGTCGTGCGGGTATCCGGCGATCGGATAGTGCAGATAGCAGGTGATGCCCAGCTGCTCCAGACGATGACGGTAGGCGTCCGCGGCCGGCTGGCCGGCGTACTGGGTGAGCACGACCGATCCGACGAGGAAGCCGTGATCGCGGAACACGTCGATCAGTCGCAGCACGTCCTCGTCATAGGTGATGCCGAGATCGCCGCGCACCTTGGCCTTTTCGATATGGTTGGCATTGACGGCGATGACGATCTCCACGTCATCGGACAGACTCTGCAGCATGCGGAACTTGGTATCGGGCTCGAAGCCCGGCAGCACACGCGACGCATGGTAGTCGTCGAACAGCTTGCCACCGAATTCCAGATACAGCTTGCCGCCGAACTGCGCGATGCGCTTGCGAATGTTGGCGGCCTGCAGCTCGATGTACTTGTCGTTGTCAAATCCCTGTCGCATGTGGCGGGAATCCCTTCTCGAACGGCGGTGCAAATGAAAGCATTATAGGGACAGCCCGGAACCACGGACAGCCATACGACACGCCCAAGGCCGACAGGACGACAGAGACGACCGCAAAGACGACAAAGGGGCCGCGGCATTACGCCGTGACCCCTTGGAGTGTCAGTCAGCCTTGAATTGGCATCACTGGGCGGTGACCGCGGTCAGCGCCACGGTGTTGATGATGTCCTCGACGTTGGCGCCGCGGGACAGATCGTTCACCGGCTTGTTCAGGCCCTGCAGCACCGGGCCGATGGCCAGGGCGCCGGAGGAGCGCTGCACGGCCTTGTAGCCGATGTTGCCGGCGCACAGGTCCGGGAACACGAACACGTTGACGTGGCCGGCCACATCGTTGCCCTTGGCCTTGGTGGAGGCCACGACCGGGGACCAGGCGGCATCGAACTGGATGGATCCGACGACAGCCAGATCCGGATCCTTCTGCTTGACGATGGAGGTGGCCTCCTCGACCAGATCCACATCCGGGCCCTTGCCAGAGCCGAGGGTGGAGTAGGACAGCATGCCGACCTTCGGGTCGATGCCGAAGGCCTTGGCGGTCTCGGCGGACTGCAGGGCGATCTCGGCGAGCTGCTCGGCGTTCGGGTTGAGGTTGATGGCGCAGTCGGCGAACACGGCCACGTGATCCTTGAAGCACATCAGGAAGGCACCGGAGACGAGCTTCTGACCGGGCTTGGTCTTGATGACCTGCAGGGCCGGACGCACGGTGTTGGCGGTGGAGTTGATGGAGCCGGAGACCAGACCGTCGGCCTTGCCGAGCACCACGAGCATGGTGCCGAAGTAGCTGGCGTCGGTCAGCTGCTTGCGGGCCTGCTCCGGGGTCATGCCCTTCTTGGCGCGAAGCTCGCACAGCTTCTCGACCATCGGGGCCAGCACCTCTTCGTCGTTCATGGACTGGAAGGAGGCCTTCTCGAGGGAGTTGAGGCCGAGCTCCTTGCCACGGGCCAGGATCTGATCCTTCTCGCCAACGATGATCAGGTTGACGATGTCGCGCTCGAGCAGGTAGTCGGCGGCCTTGATGATACGGTCCTCTTCGCCTTCCGGCAGAACGATCGTCTTCTTGGCGGCCTTGGCCTTGTTCAGCAGGTCGGACTGGAAGGCGTACGGCGTGGTGGGCTGAGCGAAGTCCTGGTTCAGGGCGGCGAGGATCTGGGCGGCCGGGACATGGGCTTCGAAGTCGGCGAGGGCGGCCTTGGCCTCCTCCTCGGTGCCGCAGTCGTGAGCCGGAACGGTCCACACCGGAGCTGCGAAGTCGGCGAGGGCCTCCTTAACGGCCGGGGCCTTCTCGTCGTCGCAACCGGTCAGGAACACGCCAGCGACGGTCTGGCCGGCATCCTTGACGCTCTTGGCGCAGGCTTCGACGGTGGCCTTGGCCTGCTTGGCGTCACGCTGCAGAGCGCACACGGCGAGGAACACGGGAGCCTTGAGATCGGCGGCCACGGCGGCGTTGAAGTCAAAGGCGGCGGGATCGAAGACACCGCTCTTGTCGGTGCCAACCACCACGACGGCCTCCGGATCCACGGCGGCCACGGCGGCGGAGTACGCGCGCACGATATCGCCACGGGCGCCTTCCTTATCCTCGCGGGCGGCACAGGGGCACACGCCAACGGCCTGCTCGCGGGACTGGCCGGCATTGGCGGCTCCCAGAAGCACGTCGGTGAAGGTTTCCTTCTTGCAGGCGGCCGGACGGAACACACCGGTCTTGTACTGTCCTGCGAGAGCGGAAACGACACCGTAGGCGACGACATTGCGGCCATTGGCGGCTTCGGGGCTGGCGATATACACACTGGTAAGACTCACGGTCATACACTCCTTCGCGAATGGTCAGTCCATTGCTGGGCTGAGGTGCGGCAACACTGCATTGCAACCTTGTCCATTGTAAGTGTGTGAGCGCCTCTCACTGACGGATGTTGTCGATTGTTGTCGTGATTTGCATCGACATACCAATAGTTGGGATTCGCCGGATATACGAAAACCCCTACAACCATCTAGGCTGTAGGGGTTTTCTACGATTCGCTAGCGAATCAGACCGTTACCGGTAATGTGACGAATCTCACTCGTTGTCGCCAGCGGTGGCGGCGGTGGCGGAGACGGCACCCGGCAGCTCGGTCTTGACGCCCGGCCACACCCAGTCGGTGTAGTCCGGGTGATCGTAGCCGTTGTCGACGGCGAACTGGAAGGCCTCGAGGCGGAAGTCCTCGAGCTTCTTGATCTCGTCGGCGTACTTGTCGGCGTCGACCATGCGCAGAGCCTCAGCGGTCAGCTCGTAGCGGTCGATGTTGTTCACGCGCACCATGTCGAACGGCGTGGTGGTGGAACCCTGCTCCTCGTAGCCGTGGACGTTGAAGTTGTCGTGGTTCGGGCGATCGTAGATCAGGCCACGCACGTCGTGGGCGTAGGAGTGGTAGGCGAACAGGACCGGCTTGTCGGCGGTGAAGAGGTCAGCGAACTCCTCATCGGTCAGGGCCTCGTCGTTGTCCTTGGCGGACTGGAGCTTGACCAGATCCACCACGTTGACGACCTTGAACTTCACGCCAAGCTTGTTCAGCTTGTCGGCAGCGGCCATGAGCTCCTGGGTCGGAACGTCACCGGCGGAAGCCAGCACGACCTCGACCTCGTCGTTGGAGTGAACGTTGGAAGCCCACTCCCACTCGGCGGCACCCTTCTCGAGCTCGGCACGAGCCTCGTCCAGGGTCTGCCAGGTGGCGGCCGGCTGCTTACCGGCGATGATCGCGTTGATCATGTTGGTGGACTTGTAGACCTTCTCGCCAACGGCCAGCAGCATGTTGGCATCGGCAGCGAAGTAGATGCCGATCACGTGGTCGTTGTTGTAGCACTTGTTCAGCAGCACGGAGGTCACACCCGGATCCTGGTGCGAGAAGCCGTTGTGATCCTGACGCCACACGTGAGAGGTGACGAGCAGGTTCATGGAGGAGATCGGCTTGCGCCACGGGATCTCACGCACGGTGGCCTCGAGCCACTTGGCGTGCTGGTTCAGCATGGAGTCGATCACGTGCACGAAGGACTCGTAGGAGCTCCAGATGCCGTGACGGCCGGTGAGCAGGTAGGCCTCGAGGAAGCCTTCCATCTGGTGCTCGGACAGCTGCTCCACAACCTGACCGGTGACGTTCATGTGCTCGTCGACCAGGTCGGACAGGTAGCCGGCATCCCACTGCTTGTTGGTGACCTCGTAGGAGGCCTGCAGACGGTTGGAGGCGGTCTCATCCGGTCCGAAGATGCGGAAGGAATCCGGGTTCAGCTTGATGACGTCGCGGGTGTAGACGCCGAGACGACGGGTGGCCTCGAGCTGGCCCCAGCCGTGGCCGAACTCCTTGACTTCCTTGACCTCGTAGTCGTCGAGGTTCGGGAGCTTCAGGTCCTCGCGGATGCGACCACCGTTGGCGTTCGGGTTCTGGCCGATGCGCAGCTCGCCCTGCGGCATGAACTTGGTGACCTCGGGACGGATGGCGCCGTTCTCGTCGAACAGCTCCTCCGGCTTGTAGGACTCCAGCCACTTCTTGAGGACGTTGAAGTGCTCCTCGGTATCGCGGGCGGAAGCCAGCGGCACCTGGTGGGAACGCCAGGAACCCTCGGTCTTCTTGCCGTCGATGAACTTCGGGCAGGTCCAGCCCTTCGGGGTGCGGAAGATGATCATCGGGTAGAACGGACGGTGCTTGTCGTCGGTCTGAGCGGCGGCCTTGATGTCGCAGATCTCGTCGAAGACGGTCTCGAACAGCTCGGCGAAGCGACGGTGGATCGACAGGTGATCCTCATCGTCGAAGCCAGCGACGAACTCGTAGGGCTCGTAACCCATGCCGTGGAAGAACTCGTGGAGCTCTTCGTCGGAGATGCGGGACAGGATGGTCGGGTTGGCGATCTTGTAGCCGTTGAGGTGCAGGATCGGCAGCACGATACCGTCGGTGCGCGGGTTCACGAGCTTGTTGGACTGCCAACCGGTGGCCAGCGGGCCGGTCTCGGCCTCACCGTCGCCGACGATGGCCGGCACGAACAGGCTCGGGTTGTTCATCACAGCGCCGTAGGCGTGGGACAGGGCGTAACCCAGCTCGCCACCCTCGTGGATGGAGCCCGGGGTCTCCGGAGCGTAGTGGGAGGGGATACCACCCGGGTAGGAGAACTGGCGGAAGAACTTCTGCAGGCCAGCCTCGTCCTTGGTGATGTTCGGGAAGTACTCGGTGTAGGTACCGTCAACGTAGGACTGGGAGGTACCAGCGGGGCCGCCGTGGCCCGGTCCCATGATGATCACGGTGTTCTGCTGGTGGTCAGCGATAAGACGGTTGATGTGGCCGATGAGGAAGTTCAGGCCAGGGGTGGTGCCCCAGTGTCCGACCAGGCGGTGCTTCACATCCTCACGGGTGAAGGGCTCCTTCATCAGCGGGTTGCTGCGGAGGTAGATCTGACCGATGGAGAGGTAGTTGGTGACGCGCCAGTACTTGTCGACGGCCTCGAGGGTTTCGTCGGAGATCGGAGCGTTCAGCTTCTTCCAAGGGGTGCCAATAACAGGACTCGTCATGTGTACTCCTGTACTTCTGCACTTGATGTGCGATCGGTTATTTCCTCAGGATTGCAATCCCTTGTGTTCCTTGGATTGGAACGTGCAATGAACTGCATTTCCTAATCGCCCTTAATGGTAAAGGAACGAGCGGACTTTTGCATAATCGGCCGTCGGACTTTTGTTAAGAAATGTTCGCAAAGTTGTCAAAGGGGATCGAAACTTGTGCGTTTTCGGGAATAGGTGAAAACGCCCCGCCGGGCCGATAACTCTTGGGTTTTCGGTTGCCGTGGTTTGCCACGGCGTGTGAAAACCTATCATGTGAAAATGCGCAAGCGCTGTTGCATCCCAAGGGCGTGTCGCCGCCGATCAAACGAACGACATGCGCATGCGCGTTCGGCAAATACCCCTATGTCGCAATCTTCAGTGATAATCGACACACCGTTTCACGTAATCTTTCTGAACTCCAAGGGAGGCTCGTATGGCCAATGGACCGGTTCTCGTCGTCGACTTCGGCGCCCAGTACGCGCAGTTGATCGCACGTCGCGTGCGCGAGGCGCACATCTATTCCGAACTGGTGCCGCACTCCATGCCCGTGGATGAGATCCTGGCCAAGGATCCGCAGGCGATCATTCTTTCCGGAGGCCCCGCCTCCGTCTTCGAACCCGGCGCGCCCCGCATCGATACGAAGATCTTCAACGCCGGCGTCCCCGTGCTCGGCATCTGCTACGGCTTCCAGGTCATGGCGCACGAGCTCGGCGGTGACGTCGACAAGGCGGCGCTCGGCGAGTACGGCAAGACCCCCGCGGTCATCACCGACGCCGAGGGCATCCTCGCCGGCTCTCCCGCCGATCAGAACACCTGGATGAGCCATGGCGTGGCCGTGAACAAGGCCCCCGAAGGATTCAAGGTCCTCGCCCACACCGAGGGCGCCCCCGTCGCCGCCATGGCCGACGAGTCCCGCAAGCTCTACGGCGTGCAGTGGCACCCTGAGGTCAAGCACACCCCGCTGGGTCAGGATCTCATCGAGAACTTCCTGCACAAGTGTGCCGGCCTGCCGGACAACTGGACCGCATCCAGCATCATCGACGACCAGGTCGCCAAGATCCGCGAGAAGGTCGGCGACGCCGAGGTGATCTGCGGACTGTCCGGCGGCGTGGACTCCGCCGTCGCGGCCGCCCTCGTGCACAAGGCCATCGGCGACCAGCTCACCTGCGTGTTCGTCGATCACGGTCTGCTGCGCAAGGGCGAGGTCGAGCAGGTCAAGCACGACTTCGTCGAGGCCACCGGCATCAGGCTCATCACCGTCGACGCCGCCGACGACTTCCTTACCGCGCTCAAGGGCGTCTCCGAGCCGGAACGCAAGCGCAAGATCATCGGCGAGAAGTTCATCCGCACCTTCGAGAAGGCGCAGCAGCAGGTGCTCGAGGAGGCCGGCGCCCGCGGCAAGGAAGTCAAGTTCCTCGTTCAGGGCACCCTCTACCCCGACGTCGTCGAGTCCGGCGGCGGCGACGGCGCGGCCAACATCAAGAGCCACCACAACGTGGGCGGCCTGCCCAAGGACATCAAGTTCCAGCTCATCGAGCCGCTGCGTACCCTCTTCAAGGACGAGGTGCGCGCCATCGGCACCGAGCTCGGTCTGCCCGACGAGATCGTCTGGCGTCAGCCGTTCCCGGGTCCGGGTCTTGGCATCCGCATCATCGGCGAGATCACCAAGGAACGTCTCGACCTGCTGCGCGAGGCCGACGCCATCGCCCGCGAGGAGCTTTCCAAGGCCGGCCTCGACCGCGACATCTGGCAGTGCCCCGTCGTGCTGCTGGCCGATGTCCACTCCGTCGGCGTCCAGGGCGACGAGCGCACCTACGGCTCCCCCATCGTCCTGCGTCCGGTCTCCTCGGAGGACGCCATGACCGCCGACTGGTCGCGTCTGCCCTACGATGTGCTCGCCACCATCTCCACGCGCATCACCAACGAATGCCGCCAGATTAACCGAGTCGTCCTCGACTGCACCTCGAAGCCGCCGGCAACCATCGAGTGGGAGTGATCCCCCGGCATCGGTTTCAGTAGATTCAGCACGAAACCATAGCGACAAGGACCTGCTTGCCCATATCGGCAGCAGGTCCTTTTCATATGCATTCATCAGACGCATCGTCTCCCCCGACAATCCACAGCTGACAGTCCGAACGCGACATCTTGGTAGTCGAAACAAGACATTTTCGTAGTCCGAATGAATTTGGTAGTCAAAACAGGACGAATACAGGCGATGTGAGGGATCACAATGTCTTGTTTTGACTACTAAGTTCGTTTTGACTACCAAATTCACCAACGCTTCATCCCCGAGGATGATTGGCGTGTCGAATGGTTACCGAGTAACCTATAGAGCAAGAGGTTACTGAGTAACCATTCATATCCGCCGGTCGATCGGAGGAACGCGATGGCCATCAAGGAAGCACTGCTGGCGCTGTTGCAACGAAGCCCCGCCAGCGCCTACCAGCTCAAGAAGGAATTCGACGCCACCACCAGCGAGACATGGCCGCTCAACATCGGTCAGGTCTCCACCACATTGCAGCGGCTGCAGCGCGACGGTCTGATCGAGCAATGTCCGGACAGCGAGACCGTAGCCGCGGAAACCACCGTCATGACGGCCACTGCCGATTCACAAGGAACCGGTCACGCAACGTCGCCAAACCACTCCGCTACGGTCACCCGCACCAAGTCCCAAACGACCGCAGTATGGCAGCTGACCGATATCGGCCGCGATGCGGTATCACAGTGGTGGAGCACGCCCGTCACACTCGAACAGCGCGGACGCGACGAACTCGTGATGAAACTGGCGTTCGCCGTAACCACACCGGGAGTGGACGTTACCGCTCTCATCCAACGACAACGCGTCGCACTGCAACGACTCCTGCACGATGTCACCCGAGCACGCCGCGCGCTTCCCCCAAGCGACATCGCAGGCCTCCTAGTACTTGACCATCACATCTTCGCCACCGAAGCCGAACTGCGATGGCTCGACACCATCGACGACCGCCGCCTGCGAGCGCGCATCTAGCCAGACGACGGCCCTGTCCACTCCGGTCATTCACATCCCCATATGGATAGAAACGAGACGATCATGACCACTTCACGATTCGGGCAGTCGGGCCCGTCACACAACATGTCTCACGCATCGATTTCCCCGTCGCCACCGCAATCCACCAACACGGTCAACACGGACACAGCCGGTACCGACACGGCCAGCGCCACGGTCCAGCCAATCCTCGCCATGCATGACGTATCGCGCGTCCATGGCGAAGGCGCCCGCCGGGTCAATGCGCTGCTGCATGCGAATCTTGTGTTGCATCCCGGTGAATTCGTGGCGATCATGGGCCCCAGCGGTTCGGGAAAGTCGACGCTGCTGAATCTCGCCGGCGGCCTGGATACGCCCACCAGTGGCCATGTGCTTGTCGAGGGTCGTGATCTGGCCGCGTTGAACGTCGCCGAACGTGCTGCGGAACGACGTCGTTCCATTGGCTACGTGTTTCAGGATTTCAATCTGCTGCCCGGCCTGACGGCCAGGGAAAACGTGCAGTTCCCTCTGGAGCTTGACGGGTGGAGCGCCCGCAAGGCCGCGGCCTCGGCGGTGCATGCGCTTGACGAGGTGGGCGTGTCGGAACTGGCGGATCGCCTTCCCGAGGACATGTCCGGCGGCCAGGCGCAGCGCGTGGCCATCGCCCGTGCATTGGTGGGCAAACGTCGACTCCTGCTCGCCGACGAGCCGACCGGCGCCTTGGATTCCAATTCCGGCACCACCATTCTCGAGGTGTTGAGACGCCGGGCCGATGATGGCGCCGCCGTGTTGTTGGTCACGCATGAACCGCGGTTCGCGGCGTGGGCCGATCGTACGGTGTTTCTGCGAGACGGCCGCATCATCGACGACACCGGCCCGTCCGATGTGGACATGCTGTTGAACGGCACCGAGATCGGAGGTGCATGATGACCCGGATACATCGACGTGAGATCTCCACCAGTGTCATAACGGGTCTGCGCCGTTGGAGGCCCGTTCTGCGCATGGGATTGCGCGACGCCGTGCGTCATAAGGCACGGACCTTCTTCTCCGTACTGTTGATCATGCTTCCGGTGGCCGCGCTGATCGCGGGGATCTCCGCTACCACGGCGGTGGCGGCCAACCGCGAGCGCACGTTGTCGACCATTCCGGATGGTGTTCAGGCCGTGATCACCGCGACTGCGGTCACACGGTCGAGTCAGCCGTTCCCGCAGATTCCCGAGGGCGCGCCGGGCGTGTGGCTCGATGACGTCGGTCAGACGCCGGCGACCCCGGATGAAATGCTTCGGTATCTGCCCGAGGGCACCACGCTGCTGCCGTTCTACGAGTCGCGGAAGCTGCTGGCGACCACCGGCACGTCCATGAAACCCGGGGAGCAGAGTGAGGCCGGTGCACAGGTGGTCGCCTCGCATACGCCTATTGACTCCACCACCACGGCCACGATGACCGAGGCCGGTGAGGCTGCGCTGCGCCAGCTGATGCCCGAGCCGTCGTCGGGCAGGTTTCCTCGGGACAACACCGAAATCGTGGTGTCCACGGCGTTGGCGGATCAGCTACATCTTGCGGTGGGCGATACGATAGCGTTCACCGCTCCCCCGTTTCAGGGATATATGAATACCAGCGGACGCATCGACGACGTGATCGAGGATTCCCAACGTGCGTGGCGTATCTCCGGTCTGGTCGATGACGAGGACAGTCATGCATGGGGTCTTGATGGCTGGATGTCGACAATGGTGGAGAAGGACCACGCGGGTGTTGACGGGCACTATCTGGCGGTGGGCGATCGGCCGATCACATGGAACCAGATCAAGAAGCTCAATGCCCTGCAGGCGTTCGTGGTGTCGCGTCATGTGCTGACGGACGGGTACCCTGCTCCGAACGAACGGTACCCGGTGAGTGTCGATCCGAAGGTTGTGCTGGACCGTACCGTGGCGCTGGGCATCACGGCGCTGCTGGGTGCTGCGACAATGCTGTGCCTGGTTACACCCGCGTTTTCGGTGTCCACCGATCAGCAGCGGCGGACGCTTGGCCTGGCAGCGGCCTCAGGCGCAGGGCCACGTGATCTCAAGCGCATCGTCACCACACAGGGCATCGTCATCGGTCTGATCGGTGGAGTGCTGGGCACGCTGCTGGGCGTTGCCGTCATGATGCTGGTCGTTCCACGCTATCGGTCGATCAGCATTGGTGAGACGTTGGAGTCGTTCCCTTGGCCGATGCTTGGCATGACGCTGCTGATGGCCGTGGCGATCGGCTATGTGGCCACATTGCTGCCCGCTCGGAGGGTCAGCCGGCTGAATCCGGTGGACGCGTTGAAGGACAATCCGTCCGAATCCCGCCATTTGTCTCATCGACGTCGGGCGACGATGATTGCATTGCACGCGTCCGGCCCTCTGCTGATCGTCGGAGCCGCGGCCTGCGGTGCAGCCAGTCTGACCTTGCCGATTCCGCATCCCGATCACGGAGGCGCCTCGACGGCGCATATGCTGCTGCTTGCCGCCACCATCGCACTGACCATCATCGGACTGGTTCAGCTGGTGCGCAGTCTTGCCGCAGCGGCGGCCTCTCTGAGTAGGTTCGCGCCGCTATCACTACGCTTGGCATTGCGCGACGCGGCACGACACCATCATCGGTTCGTTCCGGCCGCCACCGCGGTGCTCGTCACGGTGACCGTGGCGTCGTACTCGCTGACCTTGGTGGGGTCTACCTTCGCCAACGATCGCGACAATACCGGGGACGCCGTCATCGGCGACCGTGCCATGATCGTGAGTGCCAGCGTGCCGATCAGCAACGACTACGATCACATGGTCGTCATGGATGCCGTCAATGCGCTCGGCAGACAATATCCGGTCAGCGCGCATCAGCCCATGTACGCGGCCGCCATGCCCAAGGCCGACTACGGCGCCGATCAGCAGGGGACGCAGGAGACCGAGTCGCAGCGGCTTCCCATCGCCCGAGCGCTGCTTCCGAAGTCGGCGCCGGAGTGCTCCGCCGATCAGGGGCAGGACACCGCCTCGGTGATCTATCCCGGCACTCCAGTGCGTTGCGTGGACTTTTCCAGGGCAAATCGCCGATCCATGCATGGGATCAGCATGATCAACGCCGATACCGAGATGCTGGTCATCAGCGGCGACGCCATGCGCCTGTCCGGCTATCCGGATGCGGAACGGGCCGCCAGGATGATCGACAGCGGCGGCGTGGTGGTAAGTGATGCGGCGCAGGTGGTCGAGGGCAAGGCCGAGCTGGCCGTCGCCACATGGTCGGCCGGATTGCCCGATCGGAGCAATGCGACCGCCATCGTCTCCAAACCGGCCATGTTCGTCCGCGGTTTCTACCCGCTTGCCATGAGCGAGCGGACGGCACGGGAACTGGGCTTCACCGAGTTCCGGTATATCGGCGAATACGTGAACCTTGCACCCCGGTCCGGCCTCATGACGATGGACAAGGTAGCCGAATCCATACAGTCCGATCATCCGTTGGTGCAGGTGACCAAGTATCGCGGGCTGCGTGATGTTCCGATCGCACTGCTGCCGACATTACTGTTGGGGGTGTTCGCTCTGATGGCGACCGTGATCTCGCTGCTGCTGGCCCGCACACAGACGCAGCGGGACATGTCCACCATGCACGCGGTGGGCGCCTCCCCCGGATTTCTCAGACGTCTGGGCCTCGCCCAGGCGGGTGTGATCCTGCTGACCGGCGTACCGCTGGGCATGTTGTCAGGACTGGCGCTTGGCTGGTTCCGTGTGGCGTGGAATCGTCGCATCGGGCTAGAAGGAGCATGGCTGCATACCGATCCCGTCTGGCCGGTGCAGGCGATGCTCATCGTAGGTATCGTCATGATCTCACTGCTCGTAACGGCCGTCGTAACCAGACCACCGCGCGAACTGACTCGTCGGACGATCGACTGATCGACGGCCTGCCGGACGACGCTAGATCTCGCGTACCAACAGCCTGATTGTGACATTCCTCACAAAACCGTTCCGATCCCTGTGATTGGAACGGTTTTGTCCATGGAAAACGACGCAAACCTGTACCGCAATGTAGCGGCCAACGAGTAATCTCAGTCGAGGAAGTGGAGCGCAAGCTCCCCAATCACTAGTCATGGAGGAAGCCCATAATGGCGAAAACCGTCCTTGTCATCAACTCCGGCTCCAGCTCGATCAAGTACCAGCTGGTTGACCTCGAAACCGGCGAAGGCATCGCGTCCGGTCTGGTCGAGAAGATCGGCGAGCCGATCGACGGCAACTACAAGCACGAGTACAACGGTGAGAAGCACAAGCTGACCGAGCCGATCCACGATCACGAGGAAGGCCTCAAGCGCGTGCTCGGCTTCTTCAAGGAGTACGGCCCCGATCTGTCCGAGTCCGGCATCGTCGCCGTCGGCCACCGCGTGGTGCAGGGCGGTTCCATCTTCCCGCGTCCGGCCCTGGTCACCGACAAGACCATCGGCAAGGTCAAGGATCTGGCCGTGCTTGCCCCGCTGCACAACGGCCCCGAGGCCAAGGGCGCCGAGGTCATGCGCTCCCTGCTGCCCGACGTGCCGCAGGTCTTCGTCTTCGACTCCTCCTTCTTCTTCCAGCTGCCCAAGGAGGCCAGCACCTACGCTCTGAACAAGGAGATCGCCGACCGTTACCAGATCCGTCGTTACGGCGCTCACGGCACCTCCCACGAGTTCGTCGGCTCCGTGGTGCCCGAGCTCATCGGCAAGCCGGCCGAGGGCCTCAAGCAGATCGTGCTGCACATCGGTAACGGCGCCTCCGCCTCCGCTCAGATCTCCGGCAAGCCGATCGACACCTCCATGGGCCTCACCCCGCTCGAGGGTCTGGTCATGGGCGGCCGTACCGGTGACATCGACCCGGCCGTCGTGTTCCACCTGATCCGCAACGCCCACATGAACGTGGACGAGCTGGACTCCCTGTTCAACAAGAAGTCCGGTCTGACCGGCATGACCGGCTTCGGCGACATGCGTGAGGTCATGCGTCTGGCCGACGAGGGCGACGAGAACGCCAAGCTGGCCCTCGACGTGTACGTGCACCGCATCGTGGCCTACATCGGCAACTACACCGCTCAGATGGGCGGCGTCGACGTGATCACCTTCACCGCCGGTGTCGGCGAGAATGCCTCCGCCATCCGCAAGATGGTCATCGATCGTCTGGCTCCGTTCGGCGTGAAGCTGGACGAGGAGAAGAACAACGTGCACACCTCCGAGCCGCGCGTCATCTCCACTCCCGACAGCTCCGTCATCGTGGCCGTCTACCCGACCAACGAGGAGCTGGCCATCGCCCGCAAGTCCGCCGCCATCGCCGAAGAGGGCAAGGACTCCTACGGCAACGTGTTCACCAAGTGAGCCGTTGATGTGATGCGTTCCGACCGCTGATGTGGCGGAACGCAGATAGCGGAAAGGGTGGGTACCCGGTTTGGGTACTCACCCTTTTTGTGTTTTAGGCTGCTGGGAGCTGATCCCTCCCTCAGTCAGCTTCGCTGACAAGCTCCCTCCCAAGGAGGGAGCACGAACAAAGGATGGATGTCGGCCAATTCCGACAAAACCGCTCACCAGAGAGGGAGCACAAAGGAGAAGCCTAGGCGAGCATGGAGGTCCAGAGGCCCACAAAATCGGGGATGGTCTTGCGCGTGGTCGCCACGTTGACAACGTCGATGCCATCGATACGCAAGCCCAGCATGGCGGCGAACGTGGCCATGCGATGATCGGCGTACGTCTCCATCACGGCGCCATGCAGCGACTCCGCGGGAACCGCGTCGATGTGCAGACCGTCGGGCAGCTCGTGTGCGCTGCCGCCCACACGTTCGATCTCGGTGACCAGCGCCTCCAGTCGATTCGTCTCATGACCACGCAGGTGACCGATGCCCACGAGCGAGGTCGGCGCGTCGGCGAACACCAGGATCGCGGCCAGCGAGGGCGCGATCTCACCGGCTGCGGACAGGTCGAATTCGCCAAGACCATGAATCGTGCCGTCCGACGTGACCGCGAGCGTGCGTACGCCGTTGTCCGCCACGTCGACCGACACGCTGGCGCCCATGCGTTCCAAGTATCCGGGGAGCAGTCCGCCGGGCTGCGTGGTCGTCTCCGGCCAGTTCGGCACGCGAACCGTACCACCGGCGATCAACGCCGCGCCGAGGAACGGCGCCGCATTAGACAGATCCGGCTCCACCACAACCTGTTCCGGCAACTGCACGGCACCGTGACGCACCGTCCACGTATGACCATCCATGCTCACGTCCACGCCGGCGGACGAAAGATCGGCCATGGTCATGCGAATATGCGGCAGACTGGGCAGATGCTCACCAGTATGGGTCAGTGTGAGACCGTCCGTCAGTTTCGGCGCGGCCAGCAGCAGGCCGGAGATGAACTGGCTGGAACCGGACGAATCGATCGACACCGCTCCCCCATCGGCGTGTTCGGGAGGAGTGAGCGTGAACGGCAGACGACCTCGCTCGCCTTCGTAGTCGATGCGGGCGCCCAGCTGTTCGAGACCATCCAGCAGTGGGGCCATCGGACGCTGGTATGCCTGCTCGTCGCCGTCGAAGCGTACCGGACCGTCGGCGTACAGGGCCAGCGCGGGCACGAAGCGCATCACCGTGCCGGCAAGGCCGCAGAATACCGAGGAGTTTCCCTTGAACACGCCGTCTGCGGGCGGCACGACGGTGACCGTGGTCTCCTCATGCTCGTCGATGCGGCATTCCACGCCCAAGGATTCAAGGGCGCCCATCATGAGCTCGGTGTCGCGCGAGCGCAGCAGTCCGATCAGCGTGACCGGCCGTGATCCCATGGCCGCGAGGATGAGGTATCGGTTGGACAGGGACTTGCTTCCCGGAATGGTGACCGTGGCGTTGAGGGGCGCCGCCGCCTTGGGGGCGCGCCAAAGATCTGTAGCTGTCATGCCTGCCATACTAGCGTGAGATATGGTTGGGCCCGCGTTCGCATTCCACGAACGCGGGCCCATACCGGCGATTGATCGACGCGGAATCGATCACCGGCCGATGGTTGTCTTGACTAGCTGATGATCACCGGTTGCTCAGAGCATCGTGGAACCCGTCCTGCAGCACGTCGTTGAGATCGTTGAGCTCATCCTCCGGGTTCATCTTGTCCTCGGTCTCCTTGAGCGCATCGGAGAAGTCGGAGTCGATGTCATATCCGTCGGAGCTCAGATCGTAATATTCGTCCTGCAGATCGTTCAGCTGGTTGTACTGGTCAGTGCCGTACCGGAGGTCGTTCGGATTGCCGAGCGCCTGCATCTTGCCGATGAGTTCGCTCGGCTTGCCGATGTAGTCCTTCATGTCGGTGCCGTACTTGGCCACATCCGCGTCCTTCGCCTTGCTCAGTTCATCGAGGCTGGCGGTGCAGTCGGTGATGTACTGGTTGTACTTGTCGTAGAAGTCGCTGTCGTACAGCGAGGCCGACGGCGTATCGGAGCATACCTTCATAGCCTTGGACATCGGCAGAGCAGAGTCGGCCAGACCGTTGATGTACGACGCGTACTTGTCGGAGGCCTTCACGTAGGCGTCGTACTTGGTCTTGACGTTCTCGTCCTTCAGGATCTTGTCCTGACTGCCGAGATCGGAGACCGCGCTCTGATAGTCCTTCACCTTCTGCTTAAGGCTGGTGATGTCCTTGTCATCCAGACTCTTGGAGGGGTCGTAGGTGACCGAATACACGTCGCCGAGCTTCGTGTTGACGCTGTAGTACCGGTTGCTGATCTTCGACGTCTGATTCAGCGCGTTGGTGTAGTCCTCGGCGGTGGGCTTGCCGCTGGGCAGGAAGGCGAGCACCACGAGCACGATGACGACGAGCGCCGCGATACCGCCGGCGATGCTCAGTCCCACGACGAGTTTCTTGTTGGATTTTTTCGGAGCGGGAGGCATGGGCGCACCGTACGGCGGCTGCCCCTGCGGCGGCTGGCCGGGCTGCTGGTATCCGCCATAGGGAGGCTGACCGAACGGAGGCTGCCCACCGGCCGGGGGAACGTTCGGAGGCGTCATACCGGGCGTCTGCGGATTTCCCGGCGTCTGCGAATCGCCTGGCGCCTGCGGTGATGATGTCGGTACTGGCCCCGGAGCGAAACCGGGGTCCGGCTGCGTACCGGATTCCGTCGAGGAAGAATCATCGTCCGGCGTCTGCGATGTCGGCGGGGCGAACGACTGCTGGCCGCCGTCCTGCACCGGCGACGGCTGGTCTCCGGCTGGAGCCGCCGGCTGCCCATCGACCGGCAAGCCTTGCACCGGCAGGGTCGGCTGGTACTGAGGCTGCTGCGGGGATGAGAACTGGGACGTCGCCGCATCCCCCGTATACGGCGGGATACCGAACGGGTTGTATGGAGCGTTCGCGCCGGGAGCCGTGTCCTGCCCCGAACCGTATGAGACGGGCTGGATGCCTGGCTGCTGCGGTTGGAACGACGACGGCGTGTCGGACGGCTGCCCGAACGGCGGCGGAGTCATTCCCGACTGGGGTTGGACGGCAGGCTGCCCGTAGCCATAAGCGGGCTGGGAAAACGGCTGCTGATACGGCTGATATGCAGACGGCTCCTGCGGGATCGGCTGAGTCTGCGGAACGGACTGGTAGGAGCCGGGAACAGGCCCGGACTGCTGCGGCTGAACCGGCACGGACCCTTGGAGGGGATCATACGAGAAGCCCCCCTGCTGCTCATTTCCGGGAACGGGAGAATCCCCCACTGAGGAAGTCTGCTCAGACTCCTTGTCGGCCTTGCCCGCTGCCGTACCATCCGGCGGCACATACTGCGGATCGTCATCCCCAACCGATTTGTATCCATCTGCCATAGCGAAAACTCCTTCGTCTCTTCGCCGGTGTTCATTGGTACAAGGCCAGTCTATCAACGTGACCGTTCACAACCAAGGAATGAGACGGAGGAAAATACAGGAGTGCGACACGCGCCATGCATGATTCATTTCCGGTTCACCCGCAAACGCGACTTTGTGACATGGTAATGCGATACTGGTAGGTATGCAGATCAGACCAGGTTCAATGTATCCATTGGGAGCTCGCTACGATGGCGCAGGAGTGAATTTCGCCCTGTTCTCGGAAGCGGCCGAAAAAGTGGAGCTCTGTCTCTTCGACGCGGAAGACAACGAGACCCGCATTGAAATGACGGAACAGAATTCCTACGTATGGCACAACTATCTGCCGGGCATCCAGCCGGGACAGCGCTACGGCTACCGCGTCTACGGTCCGTACGATCCCAACAACGGACATCGCTGCAATCCCTCCAAGCTGCTGCTCGACCCATATGCGCGAGCCATCCAGGGTCGCATCGACGACGACGAAAGCCTGTACTCCTACAACTTCAGCGACCCCGACAACGAATACCATATGAACACCATGGATTCGGCGCACCACACCATGAAATCCGTGGTCGTCAATCCGTTCTTCGACTGGGGCAACGACAAGCACCCCAACATCCCCTACCACGATTCGGTGATCTACGAGGCCCACGTGCGCGGCATGACCAACCTGCGCAAGGACGTGCCCGCCGAGATCCGCGGCACCTACGCCGGTCTCGCCTACCCCACCGTGGTGAACTATCTCAAGGAGCTCGGCATCACCGCCATCGAGCTCATGCCGATCCACCAGTTCGTCAATGACTCGTTCCTCACCGAAAAAGGGCTGAGCAACTACTGGGGCTACAACACCATCGGTTTCTTCGCCCCGCACAACGCCTACTCCAGCTCCGGTGAATACGGCGAGCAGGTCAACGAGTTCAAGTCCATGGTCAAGGCTTACCACGAGGCCGGCATCGAGGTCATCCTCGACGTGGTGTACAACCACACCGCCGAAGGCAACCACCGTGGCCCCACACTCAGCCTGCGCGGCATCGACAACCGCAACTACTACCGTCTGGTGGACGGCGACTACGCCCACTACTTTGACACCACCGGCACCGGCAACTCGCTGCTCATGCGATCCCCGCACGCGCTGCAGCTCATCACCGACTCGCTGCGCTACTGGGTGACCGAAATGCACGTGGACGGCTTCCGATTCGATCTGGCCGCCACGCTGGCTCGCCAGTTCCAGGAGGTCGACAAGCTCTCCGCGTTCTTCGACATCGTGGAGCAGGATCCGGTGCTTTCGCACATCAAGCTCATCGCCGAACCGTGGGATCTGGGCTCCGGCGGCTACCAGGTGGGCGGCTTCCCGTCCAGCTGGTCCGAGTGGAACGGCCGCTACCGCGACTGCGTACGCGACTTCTGGCGCTCGCAGCCGTCCACGCTCCCCGAGTTCGCCAGCCGACTCATGGGCAGCTCCGACCTATATCAGGCCAACGGCCGTCGACCCGTCGCCTCGGTAAACTTCATCACCGCTCACGACGGCTTTACGCTCAACGATCTGGTCACGTACAACGACAAGCACAACGAGGCCAACGGCGAAGGCAACCGCGACGGCGAGTCGCACAACCGTTCGTGGAACTGCGGCGTGGAGGGTCCGTCCGACATCCAGGACGTGAACTGCCTGCGTCAGCGTCAGCGTCGCAACTTCCTCGCCACGCTGCTGGTCAGCCAAGGCATCCCCATGATCTGCGGCGGCGACGAGGTGGGTCGCACCCAGCAGGGCAACAACAACGCCTACTGCCAGGACAATGAGATCTCGTGGACGGATTGGGAGCTTGATCAGGATCGTCGCGATCTGCTCGAGTTCACCAAGAAGTTCATCCATCTGCGTCTCAACCATCCGGTGCTGCACCGCAGGCGCTTCTTCACCGGACGCGCCGCCGGCGACACGTCGGATCGCATCCCGCAGGCGGAATGGTTCGACCACACCGGCGAGGTCATGGACCGCGAGGACTGGGGCAACACGCACGCCCTGTCGGTGATGGTGTTCCTCAACGGCAAGGACATCCCCGAGACCGACTGGTACGGCTCCCCCATGACCGACAACAGCTTCCTGCTGATCTTCAACGCGCACTATGAGCCGATCGTGTTCAAGCTGCCCGATGAGAAGTACGGATCCACGTGGACGCTGGTGGCCGACACCTTCAACCCGAAGGGCCCGGAGCTCACCTACGAGGCAGGTTTCGTGATCACCGCGCAGCCGCGCAGCTTCCTGGTGCTCATGAGCGCCAAGCGTTCGCGCAGGCTCATGGACTGACACCGGTAAGTTCAACGAATGAATGATGCCCGTCACGCCGATCGATTCGGTGTGACGGGCATCGTTGTATTGCGATTGCTGATCGCGATCGCGCCGATGACGGCCGTACTAGTTCTGCGGAGAGATGCGCGACTCGGGCGGCACGACGCTCACCGGACGTTCGGCCGTCAGCTGCGCGTACACACGATCCGCCTCGATGGCCGCGATCTGACGCGAGAACACGATGAACCATCCCATGAACAGGATGCAGGCGAGCGCCTCCACGTTGGTGAGCGTGGTGTTGCCCTGCAGCCAGTTGAGTCCGGCGACCACGATGGCGACGATGATGAGGTCGGACACCACGTACATGGCGCGTGACAGCTGCGGCGCGAGCCACGGCAGGAAGATCATGAGCAGGCTCATCGGCAGGCTCAGCCCGCGTGCGAACACGTTGTGCAGGATTGGGTGCGGGGTATATCGGAACATGCCCACTCCGGCGAAGCAGACGCCGGCGAGGGTGAGCAGCACGGCCAGGCAGATAATACGCGCCCAGAAGCGTGGAATGTCGAATTCGGTCTTCGGCTCGTCGCCCACCTTGGGAGCCTCGCCCGTGCCGTTGACGACACGCCATTTGAGACGCATGCGTTGCGTGGTGATGAGTTCGGAGATGGCGAAGTAGCTGAGGATGACCACGCAGATGCCGGCGAGGATCAGCGTGGAGTTGAACATGCGGGCGGCGAACGTGGTGCGGTCGCCGAGCTGGGAGAAGTTGTTCTTCCACCAGTTGGGGTCGTCGGTGGTCAGGCCGGCGGTGCTCACACCGGAAACGACGAACAGGGGCAGCAGCGACGCGATGGTTCTGGAGTTGAGCGTGTCCGCCTGCACGAACACCACGTACCCGACGACTCCGGAGAATATGGATGCCACAGCGGGAATGTATCCGGAGAACAGGGATATGCCCATCGTGCCGTTGATGACCTCGAGCATCGCGTACACGCTGAGGAACACGGTGGACGCGTAGACCACGGACAGCGACAGGGTCTCGAACGCGCGACGGACCGGTACGATCCACCCGCGTTTGAGACTCCACGAGCGGGACTGTCTGGTGTATCCGACGACGAACGACATGACGGCGCAGGCGGCCACCACGCCGGCGCATGCGGTGAACAGCCGTCCGGAGACCAGCCAGATGGCCGAGGCGAGCGTGAGATAGAGCTCCATGATCAGGCCCGATGCGAGCGCGCAGATCAGGGATGCGATGAGTCCCAGCGTCTCCGCCTGCTGATGCCTGCCCATGAGCCTCCGTTTCGTTTTTCGATCTGCCGTTTGCGCCGTTCGAGGCGTTCGCAGCGCTTATTGCCGCTGTGTTTTGCGCAGTATGCCGTCAATGCTCTTCTCCGCGATTATAGGTCAGGACTGTGGCAAGGACTCGGCCTCGTTTTCATGGATGGCCATGAGACGTCTTTCGGCAATGGCGGAAACGTCCTACCATGAAATCACCTGAGGTGGTTGTTCAGGCATGATTCCTTGGCGAAACGATCGTCGGTCGATGGGGAAAGGACGCAGCCATCATGAACCGCGAATACTGGGATCGCAAGCGGCGGGAGCGCGAGGCGCGCGACGAACGCTACCGGCAATTGCGTCAGGGCGCCACTCCCCTGCAACGATTCGGCATGTTCGCCGAACGACATGGCGAAGAAAACCGACCGTCCATACCGGATCAGGCGAGGCATTCACGACAATGGTTCGGGCAAGTGACCGGAATGACGTTGGTCCTCACCGTGATTCTCGTGACGCTTGGCTTGCTGCTTGGCATGATCGGCGCGAGCGGCGGCACGATTCTGATCGTCATGATCGTTGCGCTTACCGTTCTGATCACGGTCATCGTCCTCTTCATGCAGCGTTTTCAATAGGAGCAAATAGAGACCGTGATGCAACACGCGGACCGGCATGGGTTATACTAGTGATTCGTGTTCATACGCGCCCGGTTTTCCCGGTTTCCGTATGAACGCAGTATGAATGCAACGGGCCGTAGCGCAGTTTGGTAGCGCGCCTGCTTTGGGAGCAGGATGTCGCGGGTTCAAATCCCGCCGGCCCGACGAGCCGCCTACTGGCACAACGGGTTTCGGACTATCGTCCGGAGCCCGTTTCCTGTCTCGCATACGATTACATACGATGACCGCGGACCGCATACGATCCCGGGGTTATAGGCCACGTTCATGGGGCCTTGCACTCGCAAGTATAGGGCTATAGGAACAAGAGTGTTGCTTATGTTCCGGGTTTGGCCTTACGGCAGTAGGCGTGTCGGGGTGTTATTTTTCCGCGTGAAAAAATAGGGGCGTTCCTCTGGTGGGCTGAATGCATGAGGACGAAATCCAGCAAGGCGAAGAAATGCCCCGTGTGCGGGTCGGCGATGAAGCGGAACGGCAGGACGAGGGCGGGAACCCAGCGGTGGATGTGCGTCGCGTGTTCGCTGACCGGGGTCATGCGTCAGCAGGACGCGGAACGTGGCAGGCAGCTCGACGCGTTCCTCGGCTGGCTGCTCGGCCGCGCGTCCCAGTCCTCATGCGACGCGCACGGCGATGCGCGGGCATTGCGCAAGCGGACAGCGTGGTGCTGGAACATCCGGCCCGAGATTCCCCCGTGCACGGTGAAGCATCACACGGTGATGGCGGACGGCACGTACATGAGCCACGGCTGGTGCCTGATCACGGCGGTCGACGGCGAAAGCG
>NZ_NEWD01000020.1 GCF_002234915.1 Bifidobacterium vansinderenii
GTCGGAGATGTACCACCGTCTCAACAACCGCCACTAAAAATATTGCGGTGATGGAGCGTCATCGGCACAGTGGAAGACTCGACGTACCATTTGTACGCCTTCGCCTTCCACTGCACCGATGCCGCACGCATCACCACAATATTTTTGGGTAACAACTGAATAACGAGTTATTCGGTTGTATTGCCTGATCGGAGATGGATCGGTTTCTTCGATCGGGCAAAAACCGGATGTCGAAGTCAGTGCTTCGGTGTTCGGATGAATCTGAGACGGTTGCCATTCGGCTGATGACGGATGACGACCGGCAAAGATCTCCTTTGTGGGTGTGCGATGACATTTTGTCGCCGCACACCAAGCAGTAGTTATTCTCTTTCTTTTCTTCTCTCCTTCCTTCCCAAAAGGGCCGCTTCCAATCACGGAAGCGGCCCTTTTTTCTTTCCGTATGCGTTCCGTCCTCGATCGAACATCGGCCGGGCCCAAGCGAATCGACTGTCAGGCAAACAGTTCGTGATAGTTCGGTGAAACAGGGTGTGATACGGGATTCGTCGAATACATGCGATCCCAATACATCGTCAATATTCAGTGGGTATTTCACCGCGATAGGGGGAGTGTTGCGGGGGCTACAGACCTGCTACACGGTTGGTTAGCGTGATGCATTGAACTATCTCCATAAGACCATCGATATTCCAATGAACTTTCTGGAGATGCAATCGGAGAATCTAGGGAGCATACACATGACAGTCCTGAACAAGGCCGGACTGCGTAAGGTCGTCAAGACGGCCGTCGCCGCGGTCGTCTCGGTCGCCACGTTCGGCACGCTGGCCGTGGCCGGCGCCGGAACCGCCGTGGCCGACGACAGTCTCACCCTGCCGCAGCCCGCAAGCTCGAAAACCGTCACCCACAACAACGACGGCACCTACACGATGACGCTGAGCGTCACCGGCAAGACAGCGCAGAACAGCACCGTAAAGACCGCGCCGACCGACATCGTGCTCGTCGTCGACAAGTCCAACAGCATGAGGGGCGACCGCTTCACCACCGCCAAGAACGCCGCTACCGGCCTGGCGGACAAGCTGCTCACCGCCGACAACGCCAAGTCCGGCGTGGTGCGCATGTCCGTCGTCACGTTCGACACCAAGGCGCAGAACGCGACGAACTGGACCACCAGCGCCAATGATGTGAACGCCGCCATCGGCGACCAGCCATACTATGCCGACCGCTACAGGGGTGGCACCAACTGGGATGACGCCCTCGAGAAGGCCAACGCCGCGACCGCCCGCACCAACGCCACCAAGTACATCGTGTTCCTGTCCGACGGCCTGCCCACCTACCGCAACGACGCCCGTTACGGCATCGCCGGTAACGGTCAGGATGACGAAGACGGCCGCAACTACGCCGCCGCCCTCGCCGAGGCCAACAAGCGCGGTAACGCCGTGCTGTACTCCGTGAGCGCCGCCAGCGAAGCCAACGACAACATGCGCAGGCTCGCCAACGAGACCAAGCCGGCCGGCACCTTCTTCGACGGCAGCAACTCCGCCAAGCTCAACGACGCGTTCAACAGCATCTACGACAAGATCACCTCCACCGCCGCCTACAGCAACGTCGTGGTCAGCGACAAGCTGTCTGACTACGTGACCTTCGCCGAAACCAACGCCGACGGCACGCCCGCCTTCACCGCCACCAAGGGCGGCAAGGCATGGGCCAACGCGCCCAAGCCCACGGTCGACGGCAAGACCATCACCTGGAACCTCGGCTCCACCGAACTCGAGGCCGTCGAATACCAGCTGTCCGTGAAGCTCAAGCCCACGCAGGACGCCTACGACCAGGCCGTGAAGAACGGCAAGGAATCCACCCTGCCGTCCAACGACGACGCCACCGTGAACTACAACGTCGTCACCAAGGTCAACGGCCAGCCTGGCAAGCCGCAGCCCGGCACCCCGGTCAAGCTGCCCGCAGGCACCATCACCGTGCCCGTGTCCAAGGTGACCATCAACAAGGTCTGGGCCGGCAAGGAGCCCAGCACCAACAGCCTCGACGTGACGCTGCTCAAGGACGGCAAGGACTACCAGACCGTCACCCTCACCAAGGCCGACAACTGGACCAAGACCGTGATTGTGCCCGCCGGCACCGACTCCCACACGTGGACCGTGGCCGAGCCGAACGTCGCCGAAGGCTACACCGCCGTCATCAGCGGCGACAACGGCAAGAAGTTCGCCGCCGGTACCGCCGACAGCGCCACCATCACCGTGACCAACACCTACGAGGCCAAGCCCGCCACCCTGAACGGCAAGGACAACCTCAAGGGCACCAAGGAATTCACCGGCCGCGCCGACAACGCCTGGCTTGAAGGCGACAAGTTCGACTTCGCGCTCGCCGGCGCCGACGACGCCACCAAGGCCGCCGTCAAGTCCGGAGACGTGAAGCTCGGCAACGACACCGCCAGCGTGACCGGCAAGAACGGCGAATTCAGCTTCGGCGACGTCACCTTCGCCAAGGCCGGCGACTACGCCTTCGCGATCACCGAAACCAAGGGCAACATCGCCGGCGTGACCTACGACGGCCACGCCTACACCGTGAAGGTCAAGGTGACCGACAACGGCAAGGGACAGCTCGAAGCCAAGGTCGACTCCACCAGCGGCAGCAGCACGTTCAAGAACACGTACGCCGCCAAGGCCGTGACCTCCGGCGAACTGACCGCCAAGAAGACGCTCAAGGGCGGCGACCTCGCCGACCAGCAGTTCACCTTCACCGCCGCTCCGGAAACCGCCAAGGAATCCGAGGCCAAGGATTCCGACGCCAAGACCGCTCCGGCGTTCACCAGCGCCACCGCCAAGAACGACGCCAAGGGCGTGGTGAACTTCGGCACCGTCACCTTCGACAAGGCCGGCACCTACGCCTACACGGTGAGCGAGAAGAACGACGCCCAGAAGAACATCAAGTACGACGACTCCACCTACACCGTGACCTACACGGTGACGGACGACACCAAGGGCTCACTGAAGATCGAGAAGACCACGATCGTCAAGAAGACCGCGGACAACACCGCCGAGGCCAAGGAGATCGCCTTCGCCAACCAGCAGGGCATCCCCGCCACGCCGCTCACCCCGGCCACCCCGGTGAAGCCCGACGACGGCAACAAGCCGGAGACCAAGCCCTCCACCCCGTCCACCACGGAGCAGAAGACCCAGGCCCCGGCCAAGCAGCAGGCGCAGCAGGCCAAGAAGGCCCAGCCCAAGCAGCTGAGCCGCACCGGTGCCGCGGTCACCGGCGTGGCGATCGCCGGTCTGATCGTCGCCGTGATCGGCGGAGCGATGCTCATCGCACGCCGCCGCGAGATCAATTCGCTCTGATCCCTGATCTCTGACCGCTGATCACTGAGGACAAAAGGCTTCCCCATACGGGGAAGCCTTTTTTGTACGCCTACACGTCCAATCCTGTTCGCATCATGTTCGCTGTATCCCCCTATATGAACACTTCATTAATTTCTGTCCCCCTTATGGTCATGTAGTAATTCTGGGAATTACATGAATAGGGGGTGAAAGTCGTTATCAAAACGTTTGATGCGGGGTAACGCTGTTTCAACGGGGGAATTCTACGGATTTCGGTACGAGGAAAGTGGGGGATGACACCGGTTCGCTGAGAGAATACTCTTCCACACAGGAATACGAGGCATATGTGATGTGGTGGGCATCAGACGGGTGCATGGAGCATATGTGCGTTCCAGTAACCGAGGGGAGTCTCAACAGGAATGAAGCGGTACTACAGAATTCCCAATCTTTCGAAGATCGAGAATCTTCGAGATGCCATCAACTATGCCAAGCGTAAATACGCCAGCAAGATCGCCTACCGTCAGATCGAAACGCCGATCTACGAAAGCGCCATCACCTTCCGTGGCTTCGCCGACAACATCAACGCGCTCGGAACCGCACTCATGAAGCTGCCCGAACCGTTCGGCGCGGATCCGAAGCCGAAAGACGGTCGTCCTGCCGATACCGATGACGCCGAACAGGCCGCTCCCACACTGTCCGGTGCACATATCGCACTGATCGGCGGCACGTCCATCGAATGGCTCACCGCCTTCTTCGCCACCGTCAATGGCGTGGGTTGCGCCGTGCCGATCGACCGGCTGCTCGACCCGGACACCATGGTCGGACAGTTGGACTTCGCCGACGTGGACGCCATCTTCTGCGAGGGATCGTTCCTCGCCAAGCTCCAGCCGCTGCTCTCCCGTCTGCCGAAGGTGCGTGCCGTTGTCGTGATGCGCGGCACCGGTACAGCCGTCGACCTGCTCAAGCGACTGGCCGCGGAGGATCACGATCGCGACTACTACGCCTACACCAGGCTCATCGCCCACGGCCGCTCCCTGATGCGCGCGCACGACACCGTGTTCACCAACGCTCCCATCGACGCCGACGCCATGAGTCTGCTGGTCTTCACGTCCGGCACCACGGGCGCCAACAAAGGCGTGATGCTCTGCCATCGCAACATCGTCACCGTCATGAAGGGCGCACGCCAGCTCACCACCTTCCGCCGGACCAATCTTTCCGTGCTGCCCATCAACCACACCTACGAGCTCGTATGCAACATCATCTGCTCGATCTGGGAGGGCACCACCGTGGCCATCAACGACGACCTGCGTCATGTGGCCCGCAATCTGGAGCACTTCGGCCCGGAGATGTCGAGCATGGTGCCCATGATGCTCGACCTGCTCGTGCGCAAGATCACCATCGAATCCAAGCGCAACGGTCTGTGGGACCACCTGCAGTACGGCATCAGGGTGAGCAACGCGCTGCGTCTGATCGGCATCGATCGCCGGCGCAAGTTCTTCAAGCCGGTGCTCAAGGCGCTGGGCGGCAACCTGTCCATGGTCGTGTCCGGTGGCGCGCCGCTGGCTCACGAGACCGAATCATTCCTTGACGCCATCGGCATCGACGTAAAGAACGGCTACGGCATCACCGAATGCGCGCCGCTCGTGGCATCGTGCGGCGACTACTTCCGCAAGGCGGGATCGGTCGGCCATGTGATTCCGAACATCGAGGTGCGCATCGCGAACCCGGACGAGCACGGCAACGGCGAGATCCAGGTGAAGGGCGACAACGTGATGCTCGGCTACTACAAGATGCCCGAGGACACGGCCGCCGTGTTCACCGACGACGGCTGGCTGCGCACCGGCGACCTCGGCCACGTGGACAGGGACGGCTATATCTTCCTCACCGGCCGTCTCAAGAACCTCATCATCCTTGCCAACGGCAAGAACGTGAGCCCCGAGGACATCGAGGACCACATCATGCACGATCTCGACTATGTGCGCGAATGCGTGGTGTACTCCGACGAGGCCGGCACCGGCATCTACGCCGTATGCTTCCTCGACGACGACGCGTGCGAAAAGCTCGGTCTGCACGACGAGAAGTCGCGGCACGACCATCTCATGAACGACATCCGCACGTTCAACAAGTCGATCCCCTCATACAAGCGCATCGCCGACGTAAGCATTGCCGACCACGAGTTCGAGAAGACCACCACGCAGAAGATCCGCCGGTTCAAGGTGATCGAAAGCATGCGCAGGAAGCGCCGCGGCCGCAACGACAGCTGAGACGACGAGACGAACGGAACACGGAAGAACACAGAAGAACACAGAAAGAAGGATTCAGACGATGTTTGAGAAAGTACGCACGATGCTGTTGGAATACGTGGACGTCGATCCCCGGACGATCACGCCGGAGACCGAGTTCCTCAAGGATCTCAAGGTCACTTCGTACGACATCCTGACGATGGTCGGCGAACTGGAGGACGAGTTCGGCATCAGCATCGGCGATGACGAGCTCAAGGACATGATCACCGTGGGTGATCTGGCGAAGTACCTGTCGGACAACGTGTGAGCCGACGGCGAGAGAACGAATGAGATGATTCCGCGCGGGCATGAGGCTCGCCTGCGGAACCGTGAAATGCGGAGGGCATGAAGGATAACCATGGATACACCGATCGAGGATGTGAATGATCTGGGAGTGTTCGCCCAGAACGGTGCGAACGCTCCGGCCGGGGAGGCCGGCAAGGGTGGCAGACACCGCCGTCGCACGGCGTCGTCGTCCCGTCCGCACGTGACGGTCAGCGACGCGCCGACTGCGATTCCTGTTGTGCCCAAGACCCCGACCGTGCCCGCCGTCGATCCGATCGCCACGACGCGGACGGTCACGGAGCCGATCGCACGTCCGGAGAACGTCACCGATCCCATTCCCGCAACGACCCCCAATACCGACGGCGACGATCATGCGTTCATCGAGTTCGACCATGTATCGAAGACCTACACGATGGGCGAAACCCACATCCAGGCGCTCGATGACGTGAACTTCCGCATCGACAACGGCGAATTCGTGATCGTGGTCGGCGCGTCCGGCGCCGGCAAGAGCACCATCCTCAACATCCTCGGCGGCATGGATACGCTCACGTCCGGCAAGGTGTTCGTCGACGGCAACGAGGTGAGCACGTACAACGACAAGCAGCTCGTGCTCTACCGCCGCTACGACGTCGGACTCGTGTTCCAGTTCTACAACCTGGTGCAGAACCTCACCGCGCGAGAGAATGTGGAGCTCGCCACGCAGGTGAGCCGCGACCCGCTCGACGTGGACGAGGTGATCGACGCCGTGGGACTCAACGACCGCAAGGACAACTTCCCCTCGCAGCTTTCCGGCGGCGAGCAGCAGCGTGTGGCCATCGCACGAGCCCTGGCCAAGAACCCCAAGCTGCTGCTGTGCGACGAGCCCACGGGTGCGCTCGACTACAACACCGGCAAGCAGATCCTCAAGCTGCTGCAGGACTATGCGCGCCGCAGCAAGATGACCGTGATCATCATCACGCACAACTATGCGCTCACCAGCATCGGCGACAAGGTGGTGCACGTCAAGAACGGCCACATCGAGTCGATCGAGCTCAACGCCCATCCGATGAACATCGCGGACGTGGAGTGGTAGGCCCGACATGACCAAAGCGCTGCTGCTCGATTTCTGGCGGGAGATCCGCCATTCGGCGAACAGGTTCTTCTCGATCCTGCTGATCGTCGCCATCGGCGTGGGCTTCTTCGCGGGCCTCAAGTCCGCCGCGCCCGACATGAAGCACACGATGGACGGCTACTTCGACCAGTCCAACATCGAGGACATCAACGTGATGTCCACGCTGGGACTGACCGACAAGGACATCAACGCCATCCGCAAGACCGAAGGCGTTCAGGCTGTCCAGCCCGGCCACTTCACCGACGCGCTCACCAAGGAGAACGGAAGCCAGCTCGTCTTCCGCATCCATGGTCTGCCCACCGGAACCAGCACCATCAACAAGGTGACCCTGGTCAGCGGACGCATGCCCACCAAGGCCAACGAGATCGTGATCGAGGACAGCGCCAACTACGGCCGGAGCCTCAAGGTGGGCGACAAGCTCACGTTCACGTCCGGCACATCCAAGAAGCTCACCGACGGCACGCTGTCCACCGACACGTTCACCATCGTGGGCCGTGCCATCACGCCGTACTATCTGACGGTCGAAAAGGGCACGTCGCAGATCGCGGGCAAGTCGATCAACCTGTTCGCCTACATACCCGACGACACGTTCACGGTGAAAGACGACAACGGCAACCCGATCTACACTCAGGCGTCCGTGACCGTCAAGGGCGCCCGGGAACTCAACGCCTTCGACTCCAAATACGACAAGCTCGTGGGCAAGACCGAGGACTCGCTGAACAACATCGGCTCCGACCGTGCCCGCGAGCGCGGCAACGAGGTGCGCAACGCCGCCCAGCAGAAGCTGCAGGAGTCGCAGGACGAATACAACAAGAAGAAGGCCGAGTACGATCAGCAGATCGCCGACGCACAGAACAAGCTCGACGATGCGAACGCCCAGCTGGCGAGTGGCGACGCGAAGCTCGACGGTTCCAAGGAGAACTATCAGCTGAAGAAGGAGAACGCGCAGCTGCAGATCCAGAACGGCCAGCAGCAGCTCGACTCCGCCAAACAGCAGATCGAATCCGGTCAGGCGCAGGTGGATGCCGGCCAGCAGGCGTATGACAGCCTCAAGCAGCAGTACGACAGTCTGAACCAGCAGATGGGCCAGGCCACGGCCATGACCCAGTGGATGCAGCAGCAGATGGATTCCATGAGCGGCAATCTCAAGGATCTCAACGATCAGATGTCGAAGCTGCCGCCGGATCAGCAGCAGCAGATGAAGCCGATCATCGACTCGTATCAGAAGATGTATGATCAGCTCTCTCAGCAGAAGTCCGCGCTTGATCAGACCACCAAGGGCGTGCAGCAGCTGCAGGGCTCGGTGCAGGGCGCGTTCGACTCGGCGGCGGCCCAGCTGCAGGAGGGCAAGGATCAGCTCGCCCAGGCGCAGCAGGAGTACCAGCAGGGTCAGGCGAAGCTGGAGGCTGCCAAGAAGCAGCTCGCCCAGGCGGATGCGAACGCGAGCAAGCAGTTCGCTGATGCGAAGGCCAAGCTCGATCAGGGCAAGTCCGAATATCAGAAGAGCAAGGCCGACTTCGAGACGCAGAAGGATGACGGCGCGCAGCAGCTCGACGACGCGAAGGAGAAGCTGATCGCCGCCAAGTACCGCATCGACACCCTCAACAATCCGAAGTGGTATGTGCTCGACCGCAATGCGAACGCCGGTTTCGTGAGCTACAAGAACACGGTGGATCGTGTGAACGCGATCTCGCAGATCATCCCCGTGTTCTTCATTCTGGTGGCCGTGCTGGTGTGCATGACCACGATGGCCCGCATGGTCAGCGAGCAGCGCGGCGTGATCGGCACGTACAAGGCGCTCGGCTACGAGAACAACGCGATCGCCATGAAGTACGTGCTGTACGTGGTGGCGGCGAGCGCGGTCGGCGGCATCATCGGCGCGATCGTGGGCGCGTGGACGTTCCCCGAATCGGTGTACAAGGCGTGGGCGGCCATGTATCGCCAGCCGCCGCTGGTGCACGGGTTCCATCCGCTCATCATCCTCACGAGCCTGCTGATCACGGTGGGCGCCATGGCGCTGGTGTCGTATCTCACCTGCCGCAAGGAGCTCAACAGCCAGGCGGCCACGCTGATGCGTCCGAAGGCGCCGAAGATCGGCAAGCGCATTCTGCTCGAACGCATTCCCGCCATCTGGAAGCTTCTCAACTTCTCGCAGAAGGTGACGGTGCGCAACCTGTTCCGTTACAAGCGTCGTCTGATCATGACGATCGTGGGCATCATGGGCTGTACGGGTCTGCTGGTCGCCGGCCTGGGCATGAACGATACGATCGGTTCGGTCGTGGCCAAGCAGTACGGCAAGGTGTTCGCCTATGACATGTCGGTGTCGATCGACCAGACGGCGACCGATGCGCAGGTGTCGGCCATCTACGATGCGCTCGACGGCAACGGCGCGGTCAAGTCGTACACCCGTGCCGGCGTGGGCAGCGTCAGCATCAGCAACGGCGGGGACGACGAGACCCTGGCGCTGTATGCGGTCAACAAGCCCGACTCGTTCGCCGACTACATCCGTCTTGACGATCCGTCGACCGGCAAGACGATCCATCTGACCGACGATGGCATCGTGCTGACGCAGAAGCTGGCCAAGAATCTCGGCGTGACCACGGGCGACACCGTGGCCGTACGTGATCCCGGCGGCATGACCAAGCGCATTCCGGTCACCGGCGTCACCGAGAACTATGTGTTCCACTACGCGTACATGAGTCAGAAGTCGTATGCCAAGTACTTCCTCGAACAGCTGCCGCCGAACACGCTGCTCATCAAGTTCAACGACAAGGCGACCGCACGGCAGGAGAGCAACCTGACGAAGGCGTTGCAGAACAGCGCCGGCGTGACGTCGGTGACGTCGTACACGAAGGTGGCCGACGAGTTCCGCGATCAGATCAAGGCGATGAACAGCATCGTGCTGCTCATCATCGTGTGCGCGGCCCTGCTGGCGTTCGTGGTGCTGTACAACCTGACGAACATCAACGTGTCGGAGCGCATCCGCGAGATCGCCACGATCAAGGTGCTTGGTTTCAAGCGCGGCGAGGTGGCCATGTACATCTACCGCGAGAACCTGCTGCTCACCATCATGGGCGCGGTGCTCGGCCTGCTCATCGGCAGTGGCCTGCACCGGCTGATCATGCAATCCATCGAACAGAAGGACGTGACCTTCGGCTATGTGATCTCCCCGTGGAGCTACGTGTGGTCGTTCCTGCTCACCCTGCTGTTCTCCATCATCGTGATGGCCGTCATGTACCCGAAGCTGGTGCGCATCCCGATGGTCGAATCGCTGAAGAGCGTGGAGTAGAAGAGAGGTATCCCAATGACGTCTCCAAATGCAAACGAACACGACGACGGTCTGGAAAGCCGCACCATCGACGGCGTAACGTACTATCCGCTCACGCAGTCGCAGAACCTCATGTTCTACAACCTCAAGTACAGCTTCCGCAAGCAGGTCGTGAACATCTGCAGTCTGGTGGATCTGTACGACGAGCTCGACGAGAAGCGTCTCGTGCAGGCCGTGTATCTGGCCATGATGCGCATCCCGTCGAACTCGGTGCGCATCCATATGATCGACAAGCGTCCGTGGCAGTACTTCGCCGACGACGTGCCGCACGACATCGAGATCGTCGACATGAGCGAGCGTACACAGCATGAGGTCGAGGAGTACTGCGACGGCATCGGTTCCAAGCCGTTCCCCGACGGCGGCAACGACGTGCAGCTGTACCGTGTGCGGATCATCCGTCGTGCGGGAGGGCTGTTCAGCCTGTACTACTGCGTGAGTCACGTGGTGTTCGACGCCTACTCGCTTATGAGCTGCCTGACCTACACGTTCGACATCTACCAGTCGCTGTGCGACGGCACGGCCCTGCCGGACGAGCCGTATTCGCCCCTGCCCGCGTACAAGGCCGATTTCGCGCAGCAGAAGGGCGAGCGCTACCAGCGTCAGGCGCAGTGGTGGAAGAAGCATTTCGCCACGGAACCGCATTTCACGTCGGTCAACGGGCTCAAAGGCAAGGAGTTCATCAAGGGCGAGCACTACGGCGTGACCCTGCGCCTGTGGCAGACCAAGGGCGGCATGACCGACTATCGCATCGACCGCCGGCTGGTCAAGGCCCTGCGCGACTACTGCGAGCGTACGCATCTGCCCCTGCAGGTTCCGTATTTCGTTGCGTTGCGCACGTTCCTCGGCCGCATGTCCGGCACCGACGACGTGATGTTCATGAACGCGGTGGCCCGTCGCGCCACGCTCGCGCAGAAGCGCGCCGGCGGCACGATGGTCAACGCGGTGGCGCTGCGCACCGTGATCCCCGGCTCCACGCCGTTCGCTGACGCATGCGGGATCTTCCTGCGCGAGCAGATGGACGCCTACCGTAGAGCGAACGTGGCCACAGCCGACATCCTGGAGGCGCTGCGGCAGAACTTCGACCTCAAGCCGTGCCGTGGATACGCGAGCGTGAGCACCACGTTCCAGCCGTATTTCAACGGAGACCTGCCGGTGCGGTTCCGTTTCCGCAGGCGGCCGAACGGCGCGAACACCATGCCGCTGTACATAAGCATCATGCCGTTGGACGCCAGCGGCGACCTGTGGGTGAACTACGAGTACATCGTGGGATACGTGGAACCGGAATCGATACGTCGACTTCACCGGTTCCTGCTCGCGTTCCTCGACGAGGTGGCGAAGAACCCGGATCGGACGATCGACCAGATCGCCACGGTCGCGCACGGTCGCGCGTCGGCCATGCATCTTGAGACGCCCGAGGATCTGCCGTACGAGATCGCCATGCAGGGTGCCGAGTCGGCCGGTGCGGCGGATGACGGGCGGATCGCGGAAACCGCCGCGGAGGGCGAGTCCGCATGAGGACCGCGTTCGAGGCCGTGGGCCTGAGGCAGGGCCGGGACAGCGTCGCCTACGGGACGATGCTCTCCCATCGCGCCCATGCGCTGGCTCTGGGACTCGTACGCGCCATGAGCGGCGATGATCACGCCCTGATCCGCAAGGACGGACACGGCCGGCCGTATGTCGTGGACGGAACCGCGGCGCCGGCCGCTGAATCGCCGGACTGGTCGGTCAGCATCTCGCACGCCGACGGGCTGATCGCCTGCGCCGCGCATCAGGGCGGCCGTGTGGGCATTGACGTCGAGGAGGTGCGCCGACCTACCGCCGGCGTGCTTCGACATTGTTTTTCCCCTCGCCAACGCGAGGAACTGCGCGACATCGCCGGGAACGACGATGCCGATGCGTGCACCGACATGATCGCCGAACGGGCGACCATGCTGTGGACGCTCAAAGAGGCTTACGGCAAATTCACAGGACTGGGACTCGCGGACTGTGTCGCGATACGCGCGTGCGAGCCTGGGTTCTGCCGATGCCGTGGGCTGGCGGTCGCACAGACACGACACGTGCTGAACGGCCGCCAGTATTGGTGTTCAGTTGTATTTCCAAGTAAAGAAGGAGAAAGGAAATGAGCAAGTGGAGCAAGGCCCTCATCGGCTCGATCGCCGGTCTGGCGATGCTGGTGCCGGTGAACGGTGCCGCATTCGCCGCCGACGGTGACGCCGCGGCCGATCAGACCCAGACTCAGACGACGGAGCAGTCGAACCAGTACTTCGATCTTTCGAAGCTGTTCGACTTCTCCTCCAACAACCAGGATGGCGACACGTCCGTCGCGTCCATCCCCGCCACCAGCGAGGAGCGCGCCCGCCTGCAGGCCGAGGTTGACAAGGACAAGGCCATCGACCTGTCCAAGTACCAGGACAACCTGCACAAGACGATCTTCCAGCAGCGTCTGGCCCACGCCGAAGAGGTGCTTGCCGACGCCAACTCCGGCACAGCCCGCGTGAACGTGGCCTACGATCTGCTGTACAAGGCGGCCGACCGTCTCGACCCGATCGCCGGCGAGCCGAGCACCAAGCCCGACCAGCCCGGCACTCCGGACAAGCCCGGCCACGGCGACTCCGAGTCCTACACCTACACGTTCGTGGTGTACGATCCGGCCACCGGCAAGAAGGTGCACGAGGAGTCCAAGGACTTCAAGGCCGGCAAGAAGGTCTACGTGCCGTTCAACACCAAGCTGTCCGCGCCGGCCGGCTACGAGATCGTCGGCTGGGCCGACGAGTGCGGCCGCAGCTACGACGCCGATCTGACCGGCGTGTTCTCCACCGCCGACACCACGCTCGTCGCCCTGCTCGCCACCATCAACAACAACGGTGGCAACAACAACGGTAACGGCAATGGCAACGGTAACGGCAATGGCAACGCCAATGGGAATGGCAATGCCAACGGCAATGGCAACGCCAATGGGAATGGCAATGCCAACGGCAACGGCAACGCCAATGGAAACGGCAATGGCAACAACAGCGGTAACAACAACGGCAATGGCAACGCCAGCGGCAACACCATCATCGTGAACCGCGACAACAACGGCAACGTGATCATCCCGTCCTGGTGGACCAAGAACCCGACCACGAACGGCACCAACACCCCGTCCAAGCTTGACAAGACCACCACGCCGACCAACGGCAAGAAGTCGACCACTCCGTCGTCCTCCACGCCGAGCGCGTCCGAAGGCAGCCAGCTGGCCAGCACCGGCGCCGCCATCGGCACCGTCGTGACCGTGATGGTCGTGCTTGCCGCGGCCGCCGGCGCCATGTTCGCCCTGCGTCGCCGCAAGCTCGCCGACTCCCTTCGTGCCGGCGACGAGCACTGACCGGTCCGAACGATCGTCATCCTTGAGAAATTGAATCGAGGCATGCAATGAAGAAACCATTCGAAGGACGTTTCGCCGGCAAGGTGATGATCCTCACCGGCGCCGCGCTGGGCATCGGCGAAGCCACCGCCCTGCGCGCGGCACAGGAAGGAGCCAAGCTCGTCCTTGTCGACAAACTCGAGAAGGAAGGCGAGGACATCCTCCGCCGCGTCAAGGACCTCGGAGCCGAAGCCGTATTCCTGCATGGCGACGTCTCCGAGGAGAGCACCTGCCGTGAGATGGTGGAACTGGCCGTCAGCACATTCGGCCGGCTCGACATCGCCATCAACAACGCCGGCATCATGGGCCAGCCAGGCCGCATCGTCGACGTCACCAAGGAGCAGTTGGACCACACCATGGCCAACAACTTCTACTCGGTGTTCTTCAGCTGCAAGTACGAGGTCATCGAATTCCTCAAGGAGAACCACGGCGGCGTGATCCTCAACGTCTCGTCGATCGCAGGACTGACCGGACTGCCCGGCAATCTGCCGTACAGCGCGTCCAAGCACGCGGTGAACGGCCTGACCAAGAACGTGGCCATCGACTACGCCAGCAAGGGCATCCGCGTCAATTCGATCAACCCGGCAGGCACCACCACGCCGCTGACCAAGGCCGCCTACGAATACGTCAAGCGGCACCGCGAGCAGGCGATCGCCGCCGGTATGGACCCCAAGGAGGCCAACTCCATGGCTGGTCTGAAGCGGCGCTCGCTGATCGACCGCGAGGCCGACCCGGACGAGCAGGCATCCGTGATGCTGTTCCTCGTCTCCGACGACGCCTCGTTCCTCACCGCGGAGACCATAGCCTCCGACGGTGGCTGGACGTCGTTCTGACGGATCGGCCGTCATAACAACGCCAAGGGGCGCTCACGAAGTTTTTCGTGAGCGCCCCTTTTGCGTATGTTGTGCGTGTCTGCGTGATGAACGTCAACGACGGCGATCGCAACTACCGCTTGCCGGCGTACACCTCGTCGTCGATCACGTCGGCGAACACGGCATTGACCTTCGGACGAACCACCTTGAGCGACGGGGTCAGGCAGCCGTTGTCCTGCGTGAAGCGGTCGGGCAGCACCACGAACTTGCGCACCGACTCGGCGCGCGACACCTGCGAGTTCGCCTTGTCCACGAACACCTGGATCTCGTCGCGCACCGTCTGGTTCTCCGCCGCCTCATCCAACGGCATGTTCGCCGGCAGACCATGTGCGGGCAGCCACACGGCCAGCCCCTCCGGGTCGAGCGTGATCAGCGCGGCGATGAACGGACGCCCGTCGCCGATCACCACCGCATGCTCCACGATCGGGCACTCGTTGATCGCGGCCTCCATCGGAATGGGGGAGACGTTCTTGCCTCCGGCCGTGATGATGATGTCCTTCGCACGGCCGGTGATGGTCAGCGTGCCGTCGTCGTCGAGCGAGCCAAGATCGCCGGTGCGCAGCCAGCCGTCCTCGGTGAACGCCTCGGCCGTCTTCTCCGGCAGATTATGGTAGCCGCGGAACACGTTCGCACCCTTGACCTGCACCTCGCCGTCGTCGGAGATTCGCACCGAGGAGCCCGGCGCGCAACGACCCACCGTACCGATGCGGTTGTCGTCCACGCGGGTCACGGTGAACGGCGCCGCCGTCTCCGTCATGCCATAGCCCTGAATCATCGGCAGGCCGATGCCGGCGAAGAAGTGCGCTAGATCGGGGTTGAGCGGTGCGCCACCGCACGCCACGTACTTGATATTCGGGCCGAGAGCGCCGCGAACCGTGCGGTACACGGCCGACTCGTACATCGCATGCTCGGAGATCTGCTTCAGCGTGTGCCGACGACCCTCCTGCGAGGTGCGTGACCAGTCGCGCGCGGCCTCGGCGGCCTTGGCGAACAGCCGGCCCTTCATGCCCATGCCGGCCTTGCGCGAGGCCGCGTTGTACACCTTCTCGAACACGCGCGGCACGCCCAGCAGATACGTGGGCTTGAAGCTGCGCAGGTCGGGCAGCAGCGAGCGCGTGTCCGGCAGGTAGCCGACCACGCCGTCATCGGAGCCGATCGAGCAGTACTGGATGTAGCGGGCGAAGCAGTGGGCGAGCGGCAGGAACAGCAGCAGTCGCGGATGACCGTCGCAGATCATCTCCTTCATGCACACGAATCCGGCGCGCACGATGCTCAGGAAGTTGCGATGCGTGAGCTCCGCACCCTTCGGAGCGCCCGTGGAACCCGACGTGTATACGATCGTGGCGAGATCGTCGGCGCCCACCGAGTCGATGCGGTCGTCGAGATCCTCGTCGCTCACGGTGACGCCCAGGCCCTCGAGCGCACCCAGCGCGTTTGCGTCGAGCATGAGGATATGGTCCAGCTTCGGGCAGTCGTCCACCACCGACTGCAGACGGTCGAAGCGCTCCTGATCGTCGGCGATGGCGATCCGCACGTCGGAGTCGTTGAGAATGCGCTTGGCTTGTGCGGCGGAGTCGGTGTCGTAGATAGGCACGTTCACCGCACCGATGGCGGCCAGCGCGAAGTCGAGTACGCCCCACTCGTAGCGCGTGGAGGAGAACAGGGTCACCGCGTCGCCCTTGCGGACGCCGAACGCCATGAATCCCTTGGCACAGGCGCGCACCAGACGGTGGAACTCGCCGGTGGTGATGTCGGCCCAGGCGCCCGGACCGGTCTTGCGGCTGGCGATCACCGTGTCCTCGCCCGTGCGTTCGATGCGCTCGGTGAGCAGCGAGTACAGGGTCTCGTCGTTGCGAACCTCGATGGTTCCCGGTTCCGTATATTCCTTCATCGATCCTCGATCCGTTCCATAGCAGTCAAATCCTTTTCCATGCTACGTTCCGGATGCGGTTTCGGCATTGTCCTATGACATCAACTTCCGCACGCAACCTTGTGTAGGAATACAAAAGCGTGCGCGGGATCACACGGCGAATCTTCGTGATCCTGTGCACGCCGCTGCGCGATCAGCCGGCCGTCATTTGGCATGATCGCGGCGATAGTCGGCACACGCCTGTGCGAACGCGTGTGCCAGACGCCGGCTCGGCTCGTCGTCCGGCGTCTGCTCGGGATGCCACTGCACGGCCATGAAGAACGCGCGATCGGGACGATACGCGGCCTCGATCACGCCGTCCGGCGCGGTCGCCTGCACCTCCACGCCATCGCCCGGCCGATGCACGGCCTGATGGTGCACGCTGTTGACCGGCATCGAATCACGTTCGAGAATGCGGTGCAGGGGAGTGCCGGGCGCAATACGCACCTCATGCGACGGTTCGGCGAACGGCTGGGTCTGCCAGTGGTTCAGCGCGCCGGGAATCTCGTCGGCGATCTGCTGGTATAGGTCGCCACCCGCCAGCACGCACATCATCTGCAGTCCGCGGCATACGCCCAGATACGGCATGCCGCGGTCGTAGGCGGCGCGCAGCAGGAACGCCTCGGCATGATCGCGCAACGGCACCGGCTCGTCCATGCCGGGCAGTGTCCTGCCGCCGTACAGCGTCGGATCGATGTCGTTGCCGCCGGGAATAAGCAGTCCGTCCGCACGGTCGAGCATGGCCGTCAGATAGTCGTCGTCCTCGGACGGGTCCACGGTCAGCACGTTCGCGCCCGAGAACTCCAGCAGCCGAAGATATCCGGGATCGATGTCGAACGCGCCGTCCACGGTCTCCGAATACTGCATCATCAACGCCACCACGGGCTTCATCATCGTCGCCTTTCCCTATGCCGCGCGCGGCGGCGATACACTGAATGTCAATTGCGATTATATGAGTGGAGGTCCTCCCCATGGCTGACGAACGTCGTGATGACGCGACCGCGTTCCCCGGCGCCGACGCGCTGCTCGGTGAGCTCGCACGATCCGAGTTTCCGGTGTCCGACGACGTCATCGAACGGCTGCGTCCCATCTACGCGCATCTCGCCGGCGTCTCGCCCGACGACCCCGAATTCGAACGCTACCTGCGCGAGGACGTGATCGAACACGAGACGTTCGACCGTGCCGACGCCATCGACATCAGCGACTCCGTGCTGGACGTGAGCGCCAGGCACAAGAACGATCCCGCGCTGCTGCCCGTGTTCTTCATCGCTTTCGAATGGTTCCACCGCTGCGAATTCGACGCCGAACGACGACTGCGATACTGGGGACGGTTCGTGCCATTGATGAACGTCTGCCTCGGCGCGTTCTCGCTGTACCAGTACGCGCTGTCCATGTTCCACCTGTACGGCGGCGACGAACGGCGCGCCGAGATCGCATCGCGCAAGGCGCTGGACATCGCCCCCGACCACATCGGATTCCTCAACACCTACACCGAGCAGATCCTGGACCGCGTGGAGCGTGAGCTCATCTCCACCGGGCGGCAGATGCCCGAGGACGACGACGAACGATCGCTCACCGAACTGCTGACGATGTTCGACAAGCGCCCGCGCGAGGGATGGCATCCGATCTTCCACGTGAGCTATGGCAGGATCCTCGCCTGTCTCGGTCGGTACGGCGAGGCCCAGAGCGAATTCTCCCAGGCCGTCGACATCGAAAACGCGCGCTACAACGCATGGCGCGAGTCGCGCGACGATTCCGGCGACGGCGCCGGCAAGGGCAAGACCATCAAGGAAAGCACGTATGTGACCGAGATGAACGAGATCTTCGACGCGCGCAACACGTGCAACATGCTGTCGAACATGCGCTCGCTGTCGTCGGTCATCGACGATGCGCAGTCGGCGCAGCGGGATCGTGCCCGCGAACTCGACGACAAGATGGACGAGCTGGGCCGTCGGTTCGACAACGAACGTATTGACATGCTCGAATTCATCGGCTTCTTCGCCGGCATCATCTCGTTCGTCATCGCGTCGATCCAGCTGGGCGACGGACTGGAGTTCCCCACGCGCGCCCTCATGGTGCTGTTGCTCATGGGATCGCTGCTCGTGGCGTTCGGTTCCTTCTCCGCGCTGCTGGAAAGCGGGCGCGCCGTGGATCCGCGAGAGTCGAAACGCGGACACGTGTTCGGATTGCGTGCCGGACTGGTGACGGTGATCGCCCTGGGGCTTATCGTGATCGTCGTCGCACTACTGCTGTATCTGGTCATACGGTGATCGAACGCAGGAGTCAAGCAATGACGCTTGTCTCCTGCATTTTCGTGCCGCTCGTCCGCGATTTCGGTATTCGCTGCCGGATTTTCCATACTCGGCGGAGCAGGGCGGCGGTTTGTATCTTGGCATGATGATGTGCCTTTTGCTTATCCTCTGATGTGCAAAAAAGTATCAATTCTTTACCGTGGGCAGCCATAAAACCATGGTTTTTCGGAACGAAACTTGTATTAACGCTTCAAAGACGGGCGGATGACAACGAAGTTCCACGGTAAGGAGACGAGCATGGCGCAGGGGCTGATGCGAAGGCTGTTGCCAGGATTCCTGGCAATCGGCGTATTCATGACGGGTGACGGATTCGAACTGACGTTCCTCTCGAAGTACGTGGTCGATCAGGGATTCAGCTCGGCGCAGGCGTCGATGCTGTTTACCATGTACGGACTGGTGGCGGCCTTGGCCGGATGGGCGTCGGGAGTGCTGGCCGAACTCTTCGGCGCCAAGCGCATCATGCTCATTGGCGCCATCTCGTGGATCGGACTGCATCTGGTGTTCATTGGCGTGGCGCTCCCCAGTCACATGTATCCGCTGATGCTGCTGGTGTATGCGTTGCGAGGCATGGGCTACCCGCTGTTCATCTACTCGTTCGTGGTGCTGCTGGCGCAGACCGTGGACCCCGGCAAGCTGGCCTCGGCGATGGGATGGTTCTGGACGGCCTACTCGTTCGGCATCGGCGTGTTCGGCGCCTACCTGCCGGCGTTCATCACCCCGGTGATCGGCGAATACTACTCGCTGTGGGTGTCGCTGCCGTTCTCCATCGCCGGCATGCTCATCTGTCTGTTCTTCGTGCCGAAGACCGCCAACGAGAATCTCGATGCCATGAGCACCACGGAGAAGCTGCAGGAGCTCTCCCGTGGCGTGACCATCCTTGGCCAGAACCGGCAGATCGCCCTCGCGGCGGTGTTGCGCGTCATCTGCAACCTTACGCTGTATGGCTTCCCGGTCATTATGCCGCTGTACCTCGCTACGCACAACAATGGCGGTGGCGCATGGTTCCGGGTCACCGAATGGTCCACCATCTGGGGATTGCTCTTCGTCGTCACCGTGTTCGGCAACGTGTTCTGGGGTCGCATGGGAGACCGTTTTGGATGGATGCGTCAGATGCGCTGGTGGGGCTGCTGGCTCTCCGCGCTCGGCACGCTCGCCATGTACTACGTGCCGCAGTTCCTCGGCCATAATCTGCCGGCCATGTACGTGTGCGCCGTGGTGCTGGGCATGGGAATCTCCGCGTTCGTGCCGATGGGCGCCATCTTCCCCGCCTTGGAGCCCGAACATAAGGGTGCGGCGGTCTCGGCCCACAATCTCGCCTCCGGACTGACCACGTTCTGTGGTCCCTTCATCGCGACCATCCTGCTCGAGACGGTCGGGTTCGCCGGCGTGTGTTGGGCCTATGCGATCTGCTACATTGGCGGCTCCGCCATCTCGATCTTCATCCGGCCGAAGCAGCCCGGCTTCGACGGGCATGGTCGTCGAATCGCAGCCACCGAGCTTGACAAGACGAGCGGACGAGTCGTTTCCATCGGCGGCGACGACTCGATGACGGCCACGGCCGTAGCCACGGTCACCTGAGCCCTGCGATACATAGACGCATCCGACACCGCCAGACAAGCGAAAATCCAATAAACCAAACCAACCGACAACAATCAAACCAACAGCAAAAGGAGATCACCATGAAGGCAGTAGTTCTCGAGAAGCAGGGCGTCATCAACGTGCGCGAGGTTCCGGATGCTCCGGCCCTCGGCCCTGGTGAATTGCGTATCGCTCCGCACACCGTGGGCGTCTGCGGTTCCGACCTGCACTACTACACGCACGGACGTGTCGGCAAGTACGTGGTCGAGCAGCCGATGATCCTCGGCCACGAGGCCGCCGGCACCGTGCTTGAAGTCGGCGAAGGCGTCACCGGTTTCAAGCCCGGCGACCGCGTGGCCCTCGAACCCGGCATCCCCGACATGTCGTCCCGCGCAAGCCGTCTCGGCATGTACAACGTCGATCCGGCCGTCCGCTTCTTCGCCACCCCGCCGATCGACGGCTGCCTGTGCGAGGAAGTCGTCCACCCGGCCGCCTTCACCTACCACCTGCCCGACAACATGAGCTTCGGCGAGGGCGCGCTGCTCGAACCCACCGCCGTGGGTATGTGGGCCGCCACCAAGGCGCGCATCAAGCCCGGTGACGTGTGCGTGGTCACCGGCTCCGGCACCGTGGGCATGCTCACCGCCTCCGCCGCGCTCGCCGGCGGTTCCTCCAAAGTCATCGTCTCCGATGTCTCCGACGTCAAGCTCGGCATCATCGGCCAGATTCCCGGCATCATCCCCGTGGACCTCACCAAGGAGGACCTGGTCGAGCGGGTCCGTGAGGAGACCGGTGGTTGGGGCGCCGACGTGGCGTTCGAATGCTCTGGCGCCCCCAAAGCGTTCGAGACCTTCTGGAAGCTCATCGCCCCCGGCGGCTGCGCGGTGCTCGTCGGCATCCCCGTGAACCCGGTGTCCATCGACATCACCGAGCTGCAGGCCACCGAGGTCCGCATCGAGAATGTGTTCCGCTACGCCAACGTGTATCAGAAGGCCATCGACCTGGTCGCCAGCGGCAAGCTCAACCTCAAGCCCTTCATCACCGACACGTACGCGATGAAGGACGCCAAGGCCGCCTTCGACCGCATGGACGAGGGACGCCCCGGCGACATCAAGCTGCAGATCACCGTCGATCGTGACTGACTCTCAATCGTCTATGACGCCAGAGTCGTGAGGACATGAATATACAGCGAGAGGCCATCGATGTTTTTGTCGATGGCCTCTCGCCGTATGATGCGAATGGAGACAGGAATAATGACGTTGCCGTCGACTGCGGTAACGCAGGCCAGACCGCACAGACGGCGGTATCGCAGACAAGGAGCGGCTGAAATGAACGCATGGCCGGTGAACACGGTGATTGGGGGATTCCCCGATGGAGCCCATGCCGGTTCGGGCGCATTGGAAGTGATTGTTCCCGACGCCGACGCCTCGATCAGATGGGCATGCCATGGATATCCGAATTCTCTGGCCAAATGGCATTACCATCCGCAGATCGAATTCCACCTCATTCGCGAAGGCAGCGGACAGTTCATGGCGGGGGACGGATTGATGCCGTTCGAGGCCGGGCATGTGGCGATGGTTGGATCGAACCTTCCCCACAACTGGCTGTCCGACATCATTCCCGGGGAACGGCTACCGCATCGCGATGTGCTGTGCCATGTTCGTCCCCAGATCATTCGCAGACTGATCGGCATCTTCCCTGAGACGGCGGGTTTCGAACGGGTGCTGCGACGCTCGCAGCAGGCCATTGTGCTTTCCGGCGAGGCAGCTCGGGTCGCGGGCGAGCTGCTGGTCGCCATGGGCGAACATACTCCGGAATGGAGAGTCGCCGATCTCATCGCCCTACTTGCGGTGTTCGAACAAGCCTCTCCGGATGAAACCCGTACGGTGGTTACTCCGGATTACAATCCCGACATCGCGGTCGGTGCCGAAACCGCCATCAACTCGACGATCGCCTATATCTCCGCGCATCTCGACGACGCCAGTCTCGAGCAGGCCGCGAAATCCGCGTCGATGAGCGTATCGACGTTCTCTCGGTTCTTCAAGAACGTGGCCGGCATAGGATTCTCGGATTTCGTCTGTCAGCTGCGAATCAGCCGCGCATGCCGCCTGCTGACCACCACGACGATGACCATCGCTGAGATTCGTCGGCTGAGCGGATACGCCAACACCTCTAATTTCAATCGTCGGTTTCTCGATAAGACCGGCATGACACCCTCCCAATATCGTAGGACACACACCAATCGGTAATAGCTCCGGCGTCGTCTGACAGACGACAATAGAAACGGCGGACGATCGTTGTGCGCGACCGTCCGCCGGTGACGACGAGGACGAATGCTGCTAGCTCACCCGATCACACGATCTGGCAGAATTCGATGGTTTCGCCGTTCGGGCCATAGACGTTGAAGAAGCGGATGCCGTTGTCCCAGAACGAGGGGATGGACTGGAGCTCGGTGTCCTTGAAGTTCAGTCCGAGCTCCTTGGCGTTGGCGAACGCGGCCTCGATGTCCGGGGTGTCGAATGCCCAGTGGTTGATCGCGCCGGTGGTCATCGGCGCGGGTATTGGTCACTCGGCTCGGGCGATCCCAGTGATCGGGTTTGTAAAACGTTGAAATTGCAACGATCGTATGATGTGATCACGCGGGCCGGGCGAGCCGAGTGACCAATACCCGGCCCACGTGACTGTTTATGTTGGACGATCAAGCCTTGGCTGTGGCGATCATGGGCGAAGGCGAGGCGGCGGGGGAGTTGGCCACGAGAGCCACGTCGCGCTTCTCCTCCTGCTCGCGCTCGGCCTGCTCCTGCTCCTCCATGAGAGCGTCGCCGAGAGTCTTCGCGCCGGGGATGCGGTGGCCCTTCTCGTCGAAGCCGGGCTGATGCGGGTGCAGGGTTAGGGTGAGCAGGAACGCCACCACGTACAGTGCTGCGTACGTCCAGCAGATGCCCTCGATGCCAACGGCCGGCAGCAGCAGCGTTGCGATGCCGGGGCCGACGAACGTGGTCAGGCCGGCGGCCAGATTGTAGGCGGAGAGTGCGGCGCCCTGCTTGTCGGGCGCCTCAAGCGTCATGATGGTCGGCAGGCAGGAGAACGCGCAGGTGCCGATGCCCACCACGATCGAGGCGATGATCATCATCAGCGCGTTCGGGCCGAACCAGCGCGGCATGTAGTAGAAGAGCACGGAGCCCACGGCCAGCACGCCGCAGCCGAACCAGCGCATCGGCCAGACCCAGCCGAAGCGGTCCATGAACCAGCCCCAGAAGGTGTTGAAGATCAGCGTGACGACGAACACGAAGCCCCAGATGCGCATCCACTCCTCGGTCTTGAAGATGTTGATGCCTCCGTACTTCGTGGTGCACAGATACAGCGGCATGATGACCGGGAAGCCATACAGCAGCAGGTTGTTGATGATGCGGATAATCGCGCAGATGGCGATCTTGCGGTTGGTGAACAGGATGGTGGCGCCGTCGGTGAGCTCCTTGAGCTGTTCCCTGCGGCTCAGCCCCTCGCCTTTGACGACCTTGTTCTTCGGTACGCAGAAGAAGCACATGATCGTGCCGACGATCGAGAACGGCAGTGCGAACCAGAACGTCTTGTACTCGCCGAAGTGCGGCATGATGAAGCTCGGCAGGTAGGCGCCGAACACGCCGATGCCCAGCGAGAAGCAGGTCCAGAAGAAACCGGTGGCGCTGGCCAGGCGGGCGGGGGTGATGTACTGGGCCATGAGCACTACGAAGCTGTAGATGAACAGCGGGTAGCCAATGCCGCGCACCGCGTATACGGCGAGGATGAACGGATAGATGCCGCTGGGCAGTGCGACGGCGAGGAAGACCAGATGCACGCCGATCCACCAACAGGCGCCGAACATCATGACGCGACGGGCGCCGAACATTTCGGCGAGAACGCCTGCCGTCCAGCCGCCGAGCGCGGCGAACAGTCCGTAGACGGTGACCAGGCCGGACGCCTGTGCGGCGGTGAAGCCTTGGTCGACCATGTACTTCGACAGGAAGGTGAGCTCGAAGCCGTCGCCGGTCATGAAGATGGCCACGGCGAGGAATCCCAGCAGCAGCGTGCGCGGGATGCCGAATTTCTCAATCATCTTGAGCATGATGTCTCTCTTACATAAGTCCAATTTCCCGCATCATCGCGGAACGAATATTGTCCTTCCCCTTGAGGGGAAGGTGGCACGCGAAGCGTGACGGATGAGGTGAAGCGCGCTGAAGCACCGAAAGGATCCGCATCCTTGTAGCTTCTCCCGCTGCGCGGGCCGGCGTGTGGGGTTCGACACACTCGGGCCGTTTGGCCTCGCTCCGGCGATGTGATCGCGAAGCGTATCACATCGCCTCCGCTGATACAGTCGACCCCCACACGCCGCCCCACTCCGCTAGACCCCGAGTCTCTTGATCGAGTACTTCCCGGTTAGTTCGAAAGAGAACGCCCGAAATCCATCCGGTTCTATTGCCCAGATAGAGGCCATTCCCCGACCGAAGGACCTTATGCCCTCGAGGTCAAGTATTCGCTCAACCTGAGCGGAGGGGAGGGGCATGCGTTTTGCGAGCGTAGGCAGCGGAGGGATTTGTTATGCTTCGCAAACAAATCCCGGAGCGAGGCCGAACGGCCTTGAGTGTCTCGCGAAACGCATGCCCCTCCCCTCCGCGGCCAAAGGGGAAAGAGCCGAACCTTACTTGCCGACCTTGCCGACCTTCACCACGGCCTTGGACACCCCACTGATCCTGCCGTCGAGGAAGTCCTGCACCTGTTCGAGCTCGAGCTCGTGGCTGATCAGACCGCCGATGTTCATCTTGCCGGTGGAGACGAGGGCGATGGCGTCCTTGAAGGTGAGCGGGTTGATGAAGGAGCCCTGGATGGTCAGCTGCTTCTTGTAGATGTCGTAGGTGTTCATCTCGAAGTGGGCCTCCTGCGGTCCGACGCCGAACATGAGCACCTGGGCTCCCTTCTTGGTGGCGGCCACGGCCTGGGCCTGGGTGGCGGGCAGGCCGACGGCTTCGATGACCACGTCGTAGGCGTCGGCGGGGATCTGCTCGCGGGTGGTGTTGAACGTCTCGGTGACGCCGAACTGCTCCTTGTTGCGGGCCAGTTTGTCGTCGAAGATGCCGGCGAGGTCCACCTGGTGCACGCCGTAGGCCTGGAGCAGCTGGGCGAAGATCTGTCCCATGAAGCCGTCGCCGATCACGAGGGCCTTCTGGTAGGGGTGCAGGTCGAGCAGGTCGAGGCCGTGCACGCCGCAGGAGACGGGCTCGATGGCGGCGGCGTCGCGCAGGCTGACGTTGTCGGGCAGCTTGTAGACCACGGAGGCCGGGGCGGTGAACTGTTCGGCGAGGCCGCCGTCACGGGTCACGCCGACGGCGCTGAGGTGGTCGCACAGTTCGGGACGCTGGGTGAGGCAGAACTCGCACTGGCCGCAGTAGATGTTCGGGTCGACGGCTACGCGGTCGCCGGGCTTGACGTTGGTGACTTCGGCGCCGATGGCTTCGACGATGCCGGAGTTCTCGTGGCCGAGCACGATCGGCGGAACGGCGGCGGCGGAACCGGGGCGGCCGGCGTACAGGTCGTGGTCGGTGCCGCACACACCGGCGTATGCGGTGTTGATGAGCACTTCGTTCGGTGCGATTTCGGGGGTGGGGAGGTTCTGGATTTCGAACTGCTTGACACCGGTGAGAACGAGAGCCTTCATGATAAATGCCTTTCTGTTGTTCCTCGCGTTTGCGCCCGCGGGAGGGCGTTGGCTTCTATGCCGTGATCGGGTGAATGATGACCATATGGTCGGAGTCCGTGGATTCATGGGTTGGCTTGTGATCGGGTATGAATCGGGGACTGTGCTTGTTTCACGTGAAACGACGTGAGTGCGCTGGAACGATCATCGTCAATGCTGATCGTCGCTATGGAAAGGCGGTTTACATGTGGGTCAGGCGACGGACGAGGCGCTCGTGGCGATGGCGGAACTGCACCGCCATCAGAGCGGCATCGTCAAAGAACTTCATCATGGCGGGAATCACCTCCTGTCGCGTCGTTGCTGATGGCTGCCGTGGAACATCGGCCGGGCATTGTGGCTGGCTGCAATGCCGTCGGACTTGATGCCCTTGGCTGTGTTGTTGACACTTACTTTATCTTATGGAAAAAACTTTTGCAAATCATATTGATAAAACATGCGACACGCCTCGGATTTCAATAGTTTCAGAGGTATCTGTTTGACGGCGAGATTGCCTTGGTGTCACCTCATCCGTCGGCTTCGCCGACACCTTCCCCTCGAGGGGAAGGCGGCATATTGCCGGGCTGCCTTGCCTGCATGCCATCGCTTTTTTCGCCATCCCCGCGCAGGGCTGAAAACGAACCCTTCCCTAAACCTGCGAATCACGCTACCGTGGTAGGGCTGTACGAACGCATGCGCCGGTACGCGCATGGCGACACATATATATAGGGGAGGCCCAAGGGGAAGTATGTTCGATAAACGACTGTTTGCCGTGGTTCCGGGCGTCGGCCGGCTTGTCGCCGGCAAGGCGGCGCTGCTCTGGGTCACACTCGTGGCGAATATCGCATTCGCCATAACGCTGGTGATGTTCCTCTATGATCTGCTCAACGCCGCAGATCCGCACCGTCCGGTGGCGGCGATCTGCCAGATCACCCCGAATGGAGGCTGTGCGCCGGCCCCCGGCCTCGCCGACATCCACATCGCCATGACGCCGGGCGAGGCCGTCCCCTACATCATCGCCTTCGTCGTCATTGCGGCCATCCGATATGCGGCCACGCGCGGCGCCACGCATCTGGGATTCCTCGCCGCCGAAAAGGTCAAGCTCGCCCTGAGGCAGCGGATGATCCGCAAGATGCACGCCCTCGGCCCCGCCTACTCCAACGCCGTGCGCACCTCCAGCGTGGTGCAGCTCGCCGGCGAAGGCGTGGAACAGGTGCAGACCTTCTTCGACCTGTTCCTGCCGCAGCTGTTCTACAGCGTGCTCGCCCCCGTCACCCTGTTCGTCGTGCTGCTGCCCGTGAACCTGCCGGCCGCCGTCACGCTGCTGGTCTGCGCGCCGCTCATCGTACTCATCGTCGGCATGGTCGCCATGAGTGCGGCCCGCGTCTTCAAAAAATACTGGGGCAAGTACACCGACCTCGGTGCCACGTTCCTCGACGACCTGCAGGGCCTCGAGACCTTGAAGAACTTCGACGCCGACGAACGTGCGCACGCCACCATGAACCGGCGTGCCGAGGAGTTCCGCGTCATGACCATGAACGTGCTGCAGATCCAGCTGCGCTCGCTGTCGGTCATGGACCTGGTCGCCTACGGCGGCGCGGCTGCAGGCATCGGCGTAGCCCTGTGGCAGTATGCCTCGTATGGCGTGAGCCTGCCCGGCGTGCTGCTCATCGTGCTGCTGTCCGCCGACTTCTTCATTCCGCTGCGTCAGCTCGGCTCCTACTTCCACGTGGCGATGAACGGCATGACCTCCAGCCGCAAGATCCTCGACCTGCTCGACACGCCCGAACCCGAGCACGGCAGCGCGTCCATGCCCGACACCGACGTGACCGTGCGCTTCGACGGCGTCGGATTCCGCTACACTGATACGGCCGATGACGGCAAGCCCACGACGAGCGGCAATGCTTCGTCCACAACGACCGTGGAAACCGCGAACAAGTCTGGGGATTCCGAAATCGCCAAGACCCCCGATACCGGCGAGACCGAACAACACTACGCCCTGCATGGCGCGTCGTTTGTCGCGCGTCCCGGCGAGCTCACTGCAATCGTGGGCGTGAGTGGGTCCGGCAAGTCTACGGCTGCCGGACTGATCGCCGGACGACTGATCGGGTATACCGGATCCATCACGTTCTCCGATGTGGATTCTTCCCTCAGTCCGGCTGCGTCGTCCAGCTCCCTCCCCGGGAGGGAGCACGCAGAGGTCGTGGAGCTGCGCGACGCGTCCCTTGATTCGTTGCTCGCCGGAGTGACCATCGTCTCCGCCACCAGCCACCTGTTCCACGACACACTGCGCGCCAACCTGCTCATGGCCAAACCCGACGCCACCGACGACGACCTGTGGCACGCCCTCGAACTGGCGCGCATCGCCGACTTCGTGCACGCACAGCCGAACGGGCTTGACATGCCCATCGACGAGGGTGCATCCAACCTGTCCGGCGGTCAGAAGCAGCGCATCGCACTGGCGCGCGGACTGCTGCACGACTCCGCCGTCGTCGTGTTCGACGAGGCCACCAGCAACGTGGATGCCGAAAGCGAGCGTCTGATCCTCGACGCGATCCACGATCTCGCAGCCTCCGGCAAGACCGTGATCATGATCACCCACCGCATGGCCAACGCCGTGGACGCCGATCATGTGGTCGTGTTCGACCACGGCACCGTGACCGAAAGCGGCACGCATGACGAACTCATGGCCGCCGGCGGCGAGTACGCGCGACTGTTCCGCACGCAGAGCGCGGTGGAGGAGTTCGGGAAGCGTCCGGTTGGCTTCACGCCGGATGCGGATGATCGCGGCGTGAACGGTGCGTTGACGTTCGGCTCCCCTCAGCCGGAGGAAAACGAGGTCATCGATGTCGCGGACTCCGCTGTAGCGGGGGAGCCGGAGAACAAGGCGCCGATGTCCACGATTGCGCTGATCCGGCGACTGGTCGGGCAGGCGCGTCCATTGGCCGGATTCATGACCGCGGCCGTCGTCTGTGGCGTGATCGGTCACCTGTCCGCCACGCTGCTGCCCACGTTCGGCGTGATCGGCCTGTTCGCGCTCGCCGGACACCCCGTGTGGGGCATCGGCGTCGTGCCGGCCGCGACCGGTCTGGCGGTCTGCGCCGTGATCCGCGGCGTGATGCGCTACGTGGAACAGTTCATGAACCATAATGTGGCGTTCCGTCTGCTCGCCCTGTTCCGTGACAAGGCGTTTGGCGCGTTGCGTCGTCTCGCGCCGGCCAGGCTCGCCGGCCGAGGCAAGGGCGATCTGGTGGCCCTGATCACCACCGACGTGGAACTGCTCGAGATCTTCTTCGCCCACACCATCTCCCCGGTGGTCATCGCCGTCGTCACGTCGGTCGTGTTCGCCGGTCTGCTGGCCGGACTTAACCCGTGGTTCGCGCTGCTGCTCATCGTCGCCCATCTGACGGTCGGCGTGGCATTGCCGCGACTGTTCGCCGCCCGCGTGACCCCGCTGGGCGCGCAGATCCGCAAGAAGTCCGCCGAACTCGACGACTACGTGCTCGACGGCATGCGCGGCATGGACGAGACCATTCGCTTCAACCAAGGTGAGCGTCGCGTGGCGTCGGTCACCGAACGCACCATGGCCCTGTGGGATCGACGTGGCCGGCTCAGCCGCGCCAACGGCGTGTTCGCCGGACTCGGCGGCATGCTGGTCGAACTGTTCACCGTGATCGCCGCCGCCATCGCGCTGTCTCTGGCGTTCGCCGACTCGCTCAGCGTGCCGAACTCGATCGTCGCGGTCACGCTGATCTCCAGTTCGTTCGGTCCCACGCTCGCATTGAGCGCGCTGCCGGCCAGCCTGACGCAGACGTTCGCGTCTGCCCGCCGACTGTTCGCGCTCATGGACGAGACCCCGGCCGTGGACGAGCGCGGCACCGCCACGCCCGACTACGACGGCATGACGCTCGACCACGTCACCTTCGCCTACCCCGGCACGGCCTCGCCGATCCTGAACGACGCGTCGCTGGACGTGCCGCGCACGGGCGTGCTCGGTGTGCAGGGCCGTTCCGGCGCCGGCAAGTCCACCATGCTCAAGCTGCTCATGCGCTACTGGGATCCGAACACCGGCACGGTGCGCATGTCCGGCACGGATCTGCGTGACGTGGACGCGCATCACCGCCGCCGGGTGCAGACCATGCTTGCGCAGGAGACCTATCTGTTCGACGGCACGATCCGCGAGAACCTGCTGCTTGCCGATCCGGATGCCACCGACGCCGATCTGGCCGACGCCTGCCGCCGCGCCAGCGTGACCGACCTGATCGATTCGCTGCCGGACGGGCTCGACACCGCCGTGGGCGAACTGGGCGACAGGCTGTCCGAGGGCGAGCGCCAGCGCATCGGCCTGGCACGCGTGTTCCTGCGCCGCGCCGACCTGGTGCTGTTCGACGAGCCGACGAGCCGTCTCGATGCGCTCAACGAGGCCGTGATCCTGCGCTCCATCGACGCGCTCGCCACGGGTACGACTGGCGGGACCGATTCCGGGAACGCCGCCGGCCCCGCCGTGATGCTGGTCTCGCATCGCGAGTCTGCCATGCGCGTCGCCGACCGCATCGTGCACGTCGGGCGCTGAGCGGGGCATAGGCGCTGCGGTCGGGCACCTCATCCGTCAGCCTACGGCTGCCACCTTCCCCTCAAGGGGAAGGAGTACTACGTCGGCTTCCCCTCGAGGGGAAGCTGTCGGCGAAGCCGACTGATGAGGTGCCCGACCATTCCGATCAACCCGGCGATCAGACCCCAGCCGCATCCCTGCGTATCATGGCAGAAGGCAAACGAGAACTAAGGAGCTTCCATGGGTTTCGGACCAATCCCCAACATTGAGCTGTCCAACGGCGCCGCCATCCCGCAGATCGGCCTGGGCGTGCTGCGTATCGACGACGACGCCACCGCGCCGGTGGTCGAGTCCGCACTCGAGGTCGGCTACCGTCACATCGACACCGCCGCCGGCTACGGCAACGAGGGCGGCGTGGGCCAGGCGTTGGAAGCCAGCGGCTACGCGCACGGTGCCAAGCGCGAGCAGGTGTGGGTCACCACCAAGCTGCGCGACTCCGAACAGGGCTACGATTCCGCGCTCAAGGCGTTCGATCGTCAGCTCGGTCTGCTGCGCACCGATTACGTGGACATGTACATGATCCACTGGCCCACGCCGTTCGACTGGCGCAGCGACGACGTGTGGCGCGCGTTCACGCGTCTGCGCGACGAGGGCCGCGTGCGCACGCTCGGCGTGTGCAACTTCCTGCCCGAGCATCTGGAGCGTCTGCACGACGAGACGGGGGAGTGGCCGGCCGTCGACCAGATCGAGCTGCACCCCACTTGGCAGCAGCGCGAGGTGACCGAGTTCTGCAAGGCGCACGGCATCGCCGTGGAGGCCTACTCGCCGATCGCCCGCGGCGCCGATCTCAACGCCGGCGACGGCGTGATCGCGCGCATCGCCGAGGCACACGGCGTCAGCCACGCTCAGGTGATCCTGCGCTGGCACATCGAGAACGGCACGATCATCATTCCCAAGTCCGCGCATCGGGAGCGTCAGATCGAGAACGGTTCGCTGTTCGACTTCGCGCTCACTGCCGAGGAGCATGCGGCCATCGACGCGCTCGACGGACCGACCCGCGCAGGCCACGATCCGCGCACCTTCTCCTACAGCTGATCGCACGACCGATCGAAAAAACAGGACCAGTCAGGTCATGACCAGACGTCGTAGACGCGCATTCCGAGGATCGTCGCCGCTCGAACGGCTGGCGATCCTCGTGGTGCTGGCCGTCGTGGCCGGAGTGACCGCCGGACTGCTGCTGCCGCAAGTGAGCGTGACCGTTGGCAAGGCCACCGGCGAATACACGGCGACCGGCAGCGCCGCCGACACACTGGCCACGCTCGCCGTGGTCGACGACCGCAAACCGTCGAGCACCTACCAGCGCGACGCATTCGGCTTCCGCGAATACGATCCCGACGGCAACGGCTGCGATTCGCGCAACGATACGCTCGCCCGCGATCTCAAGAACGTCACCTACGCGAACGCCGAACGGTGCAAGGTCGAATCGGGCACGCTCGACGATCCGTACACCGGCAAGACGATCTCTTTCAAGCGCGGGCAGACCACCAGCGCCGCCGTGCAGATCGACCACGTCGTGGCGCTCAACAACGCGTGGAAGTCCGGCGCCGACTCGTGGGATACAAGGAAACGCTACGAATTCAGCAACGATCCATACAATCTGCTGGCCGTGGACGGACCTGCGAACGTGGAGAAGGGCGACGCCGACGCGTCCGTATGGCTGCCGCCGAACACGAGCTACGACTGCGCGTACGTGGCGCGGCAGATCGGAGTGAAGGCCAAGTACGGGTTGAGCGTCACCTCCGCCGAAAAGGAGGCCATGCTCAAGACCCTCGCCGACTGCCCGGGGCAGGCCGTGCCGGAAAGCTGAGAGGGTTATGTCGGATTCCCTTGCCTCGCGGTGAGCCGGATTCCCTGACTTCTCCCTGTGGATGTTGGTATTGCATATTCCTTGCTTTGCGGTGGTGGATCCCTCCCTCAGCCTCACTGCGTTCGGCAGCTCCCTCCCACGGAGGGAGCACGTAGGCACAATAGCTTTGTGCTCCCTCCGAGGGAGGGAGCTGGCCGCCAAAGGCGGACTGAGGGAGGGGCCTAACACCAAAAACCTCAGCAATTCGCCGAGGGGGCGGCCCTTCCCTCACCCCGCCCGATACGCAATGGTGCTATAACGGCGGTGTGACTATGCAAGGGGAAAATGCAAATCTGAACAATCGCAACGATCACAACGAACGGTCCGGCGTCGGGGAAGTGGGGGAGTCCCGGATCGGTGCCGTCAGGGGCGAGGCAGGGGACAAGCCTCTGGAGCATATCGACCCCCGTGAGGCCGCCGCGCTCGCGGCCAGCGGCAAGCCGCACCGCCAGCACATGCGCAGCGTGCCGAAGCTGGCCGCCCCGCATACCGGCGCCAAGACCAAACTGTCCGCCATCATCGGCCCTGCGTTCGTGGCGGCCGTGGCCTACGTGGATCCGGGCAACGTGGCCGCCAACATCACCTCCGGCGCCCGGTACGGCTTCCTACTGGTCTGGGTGCTGGTGCTCGCCAATGCGATGAGCGTGCTCATCCAATACCAGTCTGCCAAGCTCGGCATCGTCACCGGCCAGTCGCTGCCCGCACTGCTCGGCAACCGCATGAACCCGGGCGGCCGTCTGCTGTTCTTCGCCCAGGCCGAGGTGATCGCCATCGCCACCGATCTGGCCGAGGTGATCGGCGGTGCCATCGCGCTCAACCTGCTGTTCGGCCTGCCGCTATTCATCGGAGGATGCGTGATCGGCGCTGTCTCCACTGTTCTTCTGCTCTTCCAGGGCAAGCGTCAGAGCCTGTTCGAAAAGCTCATTGTGGCGCTGCTGCTTGTCATCACGTTCGGGTTTATCGCCGGACTGTTCATCGCGCCGCCGGATCCCGGCAAGGTGCTCGGCGGTCTGGTGCCGCACTTCAACGGCGCGGACTCGGTGCTCATGGCCAGCTCCATACTGGGCGCCACCGTGATGCCGCACGCCATCTACCTGCATTCCACGCTGGTCAACGACCATTACGAGGGCCGTACCGAGCGCCCCGACATCAAGCGCGAACTGTTCGGCACCAAGATCGACGTGGTGTGGGCGCTGCTGCTGGCCGGCACCGTGAATCTGGCGCTGCTGCTGCTCGCCGCGAACAGCCTGCATGGCATGACCGGCACTGACACGATCGAGGGTGCGCAGCATGCGGTGGTGCAGGTGCTCGGCCCGGTCATCGGCACGATCTTCTCGATCGGCCTGCTCGCGTCCAGCCTGTCGAGCACGTCGGTGGGCACCTACGCCGGTCAGGAGATCATGCACGGACTACTGCACGTCGAGGCGCCGATGTGGGCGTGCCGCATCATCACGCTCGTACCGGCCCTGATCGTGCTGTGGTTCAGCACCAATCCCACGTTCGTGCTGGTCGTGGGTCAAGTGATCCTCTCGATCGGCATCCCGTTCGCCATCATCCCGCTCATGCGGTACACGCACGACCGCACGCTCATGGGCGAATGGGCGGACGGTACGGTCAAGCACGTGATCTTCCTGATCGTGGCCGCGCTGATCATCGTGCTCAACGTGACGTTGGTCGTGCTGACGTTCATGGGACAGAGCTGACCGCTTGCCAGTGAGCGATCACATCGGCGACGTCCCAACGACACGCCGATATCGCCGAGGAATTCACCGGACGGTCATCTGCCATACCCCGATCGGTCATCTGCCAAATTGTGTCGTCCGCGGCCCCTCCATAATGTGGATAACGGAAAAATCGATTGACGACAGGCGAGAGAATGCCTGCACGAGTGGACGGGGCAAAAGATGTCGGAATCCATGACCGCGATGGTGATCGCAGTGGGGATCGTATCCGTGATCGCGATCGTGCTCATCGGCCTGGCTTGGCGATACGGCGTGATGGCCGGCGAGGAGCACGCCAAGACGCGCCACGCCGACGAACGGAACGCGACCCCACAGTCGATCTACGGCAAGGGGGTGTCCGCCGACGAGGCGTCGCGCAATCTGCTGCAGACGCTGCGCAGCGGCACCATCATCGTCGACGGGCTTGGCGACGTACGCTATTCCAGCCCGCGACTGGACGATCTCGGCGTGGTGAACGACGGCCATCTGGTATCCGACGAGATCCGCGACATCCTCGCCCAGGTGGCATCCGACGGAGAGATCCGCGACCGGGAGATCGAAATGACCATGCAGTCGCCGTCCGGACGGATCACCGAACAGTCGGACGTGTACCTGCAGGTGCGCATCGGACACATCGCCACGATCGAGACGTTGCCCGTCACGTTCGGCAGCGAGATCGCCAACGCCGGGGGAGCCGACGAACTCTACGTGATCTTCCTTGAGGACATCAGCGAGAAACATCACTTCGAACAGATGCGCCGCGACTTCGTGACCAATGTGTCGCACGAGCTCAAGACGCCGGCCGGCGCGATCTCACTGCTCGCCGAGACCGTCTCCAGCGCGGCCGACGACCCGGACGCCGTACGCTACTTCTCCGGCAGGATCTCCAAGGAGTCCGCACGACTGACCGAACTCGTGCAGAAGCTTATCGCCCTGCAGAAGGTGCAGGACGAGGACGGGCTCACCGCCACCGACAGCAAACCGGTGTCCATCCCGAGAATCGTGCGCGAGGCCGTGGCCGAAAACGAGGTGCAGGCCGCAGCCAAGCATATCGAGATTCGCATGTACTTCGGCGACGACACCGAGGGCGTGACCGCCGAAACTGCCGAAAACGGCAAACCCGACACGTCGCTCGACGACGAGATCATCGTCAACGGCGACGCCGACTCGCTCAAGACCGCGGTGAAGAACCTCGTGGAGAATGCCATCCACTACTCGCCGGAGAACACGCACGTGGGCGTGAGCGTCCGCAAGAACGGACGCGTGCAGATCCGAGTGGTCGACCAGGGCATTGGCATTCCCGCCGACGCGCAGAAGCGCATCTTCGAACGCTTCTACCGTGTGGACCCGGCACGCTCGCGGGCCACCGGCGGCACCGGTCTGGGACTGGCGATCACCAAGCACATCGTGCAGGACGCCGGCGGCACGATCTCCGTCTGGTCCAGGCCGGGGGAGGGCTCCACCTTCACCATCGACCTGCCCAAGGCGGAGCAGTGAAGGCTTGGGCAGACGGGGCCGCTAGCACACATTGGTATCGGCCTGCGGCCGATACTGTGTTTTCTTCCCGCTGCCGCGGGAATTCCCACCTCATCCGTCGGCTTCGCCGACACCTTCCCCTCAAGGGGAAGGCGGCATCACGGCGGATAGTTCTATCAGGTCATACGTTGCCTTCCCCTCAGGCTGAGGCCGTAAAGCAAACGCCGGAGGCGTTTGTAGGGCTCAGACGAGCCGACAGGCGAGTGAGAAACGCCGGACGAAGTCCGTCAATTCTTGCCGAAGAAGGTGTCGGCGAAGCCGACGGATGAGGTGACGCTTTCCGAGACATCGGAAAGAAGATGCAGTATCGGCCGCAGGCTGATTCCGGTTCCACCGCCCGCTACATTTCCGCCGAACTACTCGGCAGGCTCGTCGATTTTGTAGCCGAGACCGCGCACGGTGGTGATGTAGTGCGGGTGGGCCGGATCCTCCTCGATCTTGGAACGCACACGCTTGATGTGCACGTCCAGCGTCTTGGTGTCGCCGACGTAGTCCGAGCCCCACACGCGGTCGATCAGCTGATGACGGGTGAGCACACGGCCCTTGTTTTGCATCAGATACTCAAGCAGCTCGAACTCCTTAAGCGGGAAGAACACGCTCTCGCCGTGCACGGTCACCGCATGCTGCCCCACCAGCATGCGGATCGGGCCGCACACCAGCGGAATGTCGTCGTCGCCGGAATCGGAGCCGTCGCCGCCGCCGGAACCGCGACGCAGCACCGCACGCACGCGGGCCAGCAGCTCACGGAACGAATACGGCTTGGTCACGTAGTCGTCCGCACCGATCTCCAGACCTACGACCTTGTCGATCTCCGAGCTCTTGGCCGTGAGCATGATGATCGGCACACGGCTCTGCTCGCGGATGCGGCGACACAGTGACGTGCCATCCAGACCGGGAAGCATCAGATCAAGCAGAACCAGATCCACGCCACCCTTGGTAAACAGCTCAAGGCCCTCCTCGCCGGTGGCCGCGGCCACTACGTCATAGCCTTCATGGGTGAACTGGTAGACCAGCGGTTCCCTGTAGGATTCCTCGTCCTCAACGACCAGTATGCGGGTCATACGATTGACTCCCCCTTGTGTGACTTACTCGTGACTTACTCAGGCACGGTGACTTACTCAGGCACAGACAGCATACATCGCCATGCTGATACCTAGGATTCACCATACAAACGTTCAGACTTCACCTACCGTACGCCATCGAAAGCTACACAATCTACATCTGATCGATGTAGAAAGCAGATATCAGCACAAGTTCACTTTCCGTTCACCCACAATGGTCATGGTCACCCCCAAGCTCCCATAATCTTGAATTGTCATAAAAAAGCGTGCTCGGCCAATGACAGCAACCTGAAGGCGGCACGCGGTCGTAAACGTTGATTTTTCAGCGGTTTGCGGCGGAAAAGGATATAAGAGGGAATAGTTATGCGAAAGAACATTCTTATGCGCTCCGTGGCCGTCATGTCCGGTCTGGCCATGCTCGCCTCCCTGGCGGCCTGCGGCGACAACACCTCCAGCTCCAGCAACGGCTCCAGCTCCAGCGCCTCCGCCGAGAAGATCTCCGGTGACTTCCAGGGCGCTGGCGCCTCCTCCCAGCAGAGCGCCGTTGAGGCCTGGATCGCTTCCTACCAGGCCACCAACCCCGACGCCAAGATCGCCTACAACCCCACCGGTTCCGGCGCTGGCGTCACCACCTTCCTCACCGGCGCTACCGCATGGGCCGGCTCCGACGCCTCCCTGACCAACGATCAGGTCAGCCAGTCCAAGGACGTGTGCGCCGACGGCACCACCGCCTTCGACATCCCGGCCTACGTCTCCCCGATCGCCGTGGTCTTCAACCTCAAGGACGTCTCCGGTCAGGGCAAGCACCTGAACATGGACGCCGACACCATCGCCAAGATCTTCGACGGCAAGATCACCAAGTGGAACGACGAGGCCATCGCCAAGCAGAACCCGAAGGTCACCCTGCCCGACACCGCCATCACCGTGGTGCACCGTTCCGATAAGTCCGGCACCACCCAGAACTTCGTCAGCTACCTCAAGGACGCCGCTCCGAGCTCCTGGACCTACGACCTGAGCGAGAACTGGCCGAACGAAGTCGGCCAGGGCGGCAAGGGCACCTCCGGCGTGATCAGCACCGTCAAGCAGGCCGACGGCACCATCGGCTACGCCGACGCCTCCCAGGCCGGCGATCTCGGCACCGTCGCCCTGAAGGTCGGCGAGAAGTACGTGCCGTACTCGGCCGAGGCCGCCTCCAAGGTCGTCGACGCCTCCCCGCTCGATGACTCCGCTCAGGGCGACAACCGCGTGGTCGTCAAGCTCGACCACAACACCACCGCCGACGGCGCCTACCCGCTGGTCCTCGTCTCCTACGACATCGCCTGCCCGGCCTACAAGGACGCCAACACCGCCAAGTTCGTGAAGTCCTGGCTGACCTACGTGGTGAGCAAGGACGGTCAGGACGTGGCCGCCAAGAACGCCGGTTCCGCCCCGCTGTCCGACACGATGCGCGCCAAGATCACCAAGTCCATCGACGCCATCAAGACCGAGTGATCCGAGCGATTCGGTAGCTGAGTCCAGGAATCGAAAATTCGATCAGGCCGCAGTGCTTCCGCCTGAAGCGAGAGACACTGCGGCCTCATCGGGTTTCAATCCGATCATCAATTCGTGTAAGGAGAACCCGTGAGTTCGCAAGACAAAGCGGCAGTTCAGGAGAATACCGGAAAGACCGCGGATAAGGTCTTCAAGGTCATCGCCTACGCCGCTGGCATTCTGATCCTCGTCGCGCTCGCAGCAGTGTTCCTGTTCCTGCTGTTCCGTGCGTGGCCCCTCATCGGCGGAGACCAGTCCGCCAACGCCGCCACCGTGGAATCCTTCACCGGTGGCAAGGCGCACAACTTCTGGCAGTACGTCGGACCGCTCGTGTTCGGCACCGTGCTCGTCGCAGCCCTGGCACTGATCATCGCCTTCTTCATCGCCGTGGGCATCGCGCTGTTCATCTCGCACTACGCGCCCAAGCAGCTGGCCGTGGTGCTGAGCTCCGTCGTGGACCTGCTGGCCGCCATCCCCTCCGTTATCTACGGTCTGTGGGGCGGTCTGATCCTGGTTCCGGCCATCGGTCCGTTCTGGAACTGGGTGGCCACCTACCTCGGTTGGATCCCGATCTTCAAGGGACCTGCCGCCAGCCCGGCCCGTACGGTCGCCACGGTCGCCGTGGTGCTCGCCGTCATGATCCTGCCGATCATCACCTCCGTGTCTCGCGATATCTTCCAGCAGGCCCCGCGTCTGCAGCAGGAGGCCGCGCTCGGCCTCGGCGCCACCAAGTGGGAGATGATCAAGCTGGCCGTGATCCCGTTCGGCAAGTCCGGCGTCATCTCCGCCTCCATGCTCGGCCTTGGTCGTGCACTCGGTGAGACGATGGCCGTCCTCATGATCCTGTCCCCGGGCCTCACCTACTCGGTCAAGCTTCTTCAGGCTTCGCAGAGCCAGACGATCGCCGCGAACATCGCCGCGCAGTATCCTGAAGCCAACGATTTGGGCGTTTCCACGCTGATTGGAACCGGTCTGGTGCTGTTCATCATCACCTTCCTGGTCAACTTCATCGCCCGCAAGATCACTGAGAAAGCGAGCGTGTGATGACTTCCGCAAACACCTCCGTCAAGGTTCCCCAGCCTGACTTCGACAAGCTGGCACCCACTCGTTCCTTCATCCAGGCGCGCAAGCGCAAGGACGCGATCATGCGAGGCCTCATCTATGTGGCCTTCATCATCGCTCTGATCCCGCTGATCTCCGTGCTGTGGGCCACATTGGTCAACGGTCTCAAGCGCCTGAACCTGAACTTCCTCTCCTACAACATGACCGGCGTCATCGGCGGCAACCCGACCCCGTCCGGTGGTTACGGCGGCGTGCTCCACGCCATCATCGGTACGCTCGAGATCACCTTCGGCGCCATGGTCATCTCCATCCCGATCGGTCTGATGTGCGCCGTGTACCTTGTGGAGTATGCGAACCGCAAGGACAAGCTCGCCAAGTCGGTCTCCCTGCTCGTCGACGTGATGAGCGGTATTCCGTCCATCGTCGCAGGTCTGTTCGCCTACTCGATGTTCACGATCTTCTTCGGACCGGGTACCATCAACGGTTTCGAAGGCTCTGTTGCACTGTCTCTGCTGATGATCCCGACCGTCGTCAAGACCAGTGAGGAAATGCTCAAGATCGTGCCTCACGATCTTCGCGAGGCCTCCTACGCGCTGGGCGTCACCAAGCAGCGTACGATCACCAAGATCGTGCTGCGCACCGCACTGCCGGGCATTGTCTCCGGTGTGATTCTGGCAATTGCGCGAGTCATCGGCGAGACCGCCCCGCTGCTTATGACCGCAGGCTTCATCTCCAGCACCAACGTCAACCTGTTCAGCGGACAGATGACTACGCTTCCGGTGTACGTCTACCAGGAGTACAGCAAGCTCTCCGTGACCTGCCCTGCCGCCGCCGACGCCAGCTGCGTGCCCACCATCCCGATGGAGCGCGCATGGGCCGCCGCCCTCGTGCTGATCGTGGTCGTGCTGCTGCTGAACCTGCTCGGACGCTGGGTCGCCAAGGTCTTCGCCGTGAAGTCGGAACAGTAAGTCGCCGCATAGAACGAATCAAGTTAAGGAAAACAAATGGGACAGCGAATTGATGTCAACCATCTGAACGTCTACTACGGCAACTTCCTCGCCGTCGAAGACGTCAACATGAAGATCGAACCGAACAAGGTCACCGCGTTCATCGGACCTTCCGGTTGCGGTAAGTCCACCGTGCTGCGCACGCTCGACCGCATGCACGAGATCATCCCCGGTGCTCACTGCAAGGGCGAGGTCCTGCTCGAAGGCAAGAACCTCTACGCTCCTGACGTCGACCCCGTGGAAGTGCGCCGCGACGTCGGCATGGTGTTCCAGCGCCCGAACCCGTTCCCCACGATGTCCATCCGTGAGAACGTGCTCGCCGGTGCGAAGCTGAACAACCGCAAGATCAGCAAGTCCGACGCCGACGATCTGGTCGAATGGGCTCTGCGTGGCGCCAACCTGTGGGAAGAGGTCAAGGATCGTCTTGACAACCCCGGCATCGGCCTGTCCGGTGGTCAGCAGCAGCGTCTGTGCATCGCCCGCGCCGTGGCCGTGCACCCGCAGGTGCTGCTCATGGACGAGCCCTGCTCCGCTCTGGACCCGATCTCGACGCTGGCCGTCGAGGATCTGATCAACGAGCTCAAGGGCGACTACACGATCGTGATCGTGACCCACAACATGCAGCAGGCAGCTCGTATCGCCGACTACACCGGCTTCTTCAACCTGAAGGCCGTCGGCCAGCCTGGCCACCTCGAGTACTTCGCCGACACGAGCACCATGTTCAACAATCCTCAGAACGAAGAGGCCGAGCGTTACATCTCCGGCCGCTTCGGCTGATCCACTCCGCCGGGAGAACTTTCGCATAGTCGCGCTCGCACGGGTCATGTGCGGTCGGTGTGCGTGGAGGCCGTATGGTTGCACGCGGCTTCCATACCGCCGTCGGCGGCGCGTGGCCTGATGCTCGCGACATTCCCTCCTCCCGGCGGTTTTATTCTTCCCCTGTGTTTTTCTTCTCTCCACTGGGGATGCCAAGGGCTCCTGCACTGCCTCCGGGCAGACAGGAGCCTTTTGTATATCTGCATACGAAAAATCCCCGCATCGGACAAACCAGATGCGGGGATTTCTGTGTGTGAGAATTGATCGATCAGTAGCTGTGGTGCGACAGCCAGTACGTGTAGGCCTGCTGGATTCCGCCGTAGCGGTCGTTGCAGTAGCCGATGAACCACTTGAGCTGCGTCTGGTAGTTGGTCTTCCAGTCGGAGCCTGCGGACGCCATCTTGCTGCCGGGCAGGGCCTGCGGCAGGCCGTATGCGCCGGAGGAGGCGTTGGTGGCCGTCACGTTCCAGCCGGACTCGTGGTTGATGATGTACACCATGCCGGTGAAATCGGCCTCGGAGTAGCCGTTGGCGAGCAGGTAGTCGTGCGCCCACTGCTGCATGTCGCTGGCCGGGATGGTGGTGCCGATGTCGGAGGACGACGAATCGGACGAATTCGAATTCGACGAAGACGAGGAGGAGGAAGAGGACGACGTGCTGCCGGTGCCGATGAGCACCACCTTGTTCACAGGCGCCTTCTTCACGTAGGAGCTGATCGTGTTGCTGGAGACGACGTTGCCGCCGGACTTGGTGACCAGATTCGTGGCCTCCATCACACCGGCCTCGCCTTCGGTCTTCACCTTGGTGGTGCCGGCCGGCAGGGAGTCGGTCTTCTCCTCGACCGTGTTGAACGGGATCTCGGTGTCGGCGGTTTCGATGGTGCTGCCCGCGCGCTCGATGGTGATGGTCGTGGACTCGGTCACCTTGGTGTCGAGGCTGGGGGAGACGGAATCCTCCGGCTCCAGCGTGATGCTGCCCTGATCGAGCACGGACTTGACATCGGTGAAGTCGGTGCCCAGCACGAGACGGGATTCGCCGTTGATGACGACCTTCACATAGGAGGTGTTGGCGTCGGATCCACGGGCGTCGCCACGGGATGCGGCCTTGAACGCACTGACCTCGTCGCTCTTGGTGGCGGAATACGAGGAGATGCTGTGCTGCGAGTGGTTGGTGTTCGTCTGATAGAAGTCACGGGAGACGATGCCGCCACCGATCAGTAGTGCCGCCGCGGCGCTTCCAGCCGCGATGCGCATCCACTGACGCTTGGTAAGACGCTTGAGGATGAATTCCTTCGGTTTGCGATGACTCGCCATGAAGCTCCTTAGATCGACCGATAAGGCTCACACTGCCTCCATATTCTACCGATCGGTTATGACGAAGAAAAAAATTCCGGTGTGCCGTACACCGTGTCGGCACACCGGACGTGATATATTAGCGGATTTTTGCGATTATTCGGCCTCGACGGTGCTTGTCTTCGGCTCGTCCTCGGTCTCCTTGACCTTGCCGATCAGCGTCTCGAGATCGGAGGGGCGCAGTGCGCCGGCCTGCTTGAACACCACTTCGCCGTTGCGAATCGCGATCAGCGTGGGTACTGCGGAGATGCCTGCGGCCTGTGCCAGACCCTGCTGCTGGTCGATGTCCACCTTGGCGAAGTACACGTCATCGTGCGCTTCCGAAGCCTTCTCGAAGGTCGGGCCGAACGCGCGGCACGGTCCGCACCACGTGGCCCAGAAATCGATGAACACGATCGGGTTCTTGGTGATCGTCTCTTCGAAGTTCTCGGTGGTCAGCTCGTGGGTAGCCATAATCGCTCTCCTCTGCGTCTTGTATGCGTTCTGCTTTGCGGCGTGCGGATGTTCGCGGCCGCATATACGGTGATTGCACTCCTCTTATATAGGCGTGATCCTACATATGGGTTGAGCCGCTATAAGCATCTCACAGCATGGCGCGACACGACAGTGCGTAAGCTCTTGGCGCAGTGCGTCGCTGCACGTGCGTGGCGTTGCTTCCCACGATGTATTTCGGGAACGTACAGATCGTCGTCATGAAAAGGTCATGTGGCGGGCCGATAATGGGGATCATGCCGGTTCTTAATGACGAAGTGCCCGACGAGGGCGATTACGACGCCTCGCGTCGTCGTGGCGAGTTCGACAACATCACTCCCGACGATTTCATCCGCGGCTCCGATGGCAGCAATCCTCCGGGATGGCTGGATTCCTCGGAGATCGACGATCTGCGTCGCAAGTTGCCGATCGTCTACGTGGAGGTGGTGCCGGTGCGCGCCGACGACTTCGGTCGTATCTCCAAGGTGGGCACATTGCTGCATATGGGCCCCGACGGCATGATCGAACGTACGCTGATCTGCGGCCGCGTGCTGTTCCATGAATCGTTGCGTGAGGCCGTGGCCCGCAACATTTCCAAGGATCTTGGCGACATCGCGCTGCCGTTGCTGCCGTTGAGCCTGCAGCCGTTCACCGTGGCCGAGTTCTTCCCCACGCCCGGCGTCTCGGAATTCTACGATCCCCGTCAGCATGCGGTGACGTTGTGCTATGTGGTGCCGATCGCCGGCGACTGCAAGCCGCAGGACGAGACGCTTGACGTGGAATGGGTGGACCCCGCTGAGGTGCGCCGCCCCGACTTCATGGCGCAGATGGCCGGAGGCCATGGCGAGATCCTGCGTCGTGCCATCGGCTGGGCCGGTTGATCGCCGCCGATATGATGCGCTGAACCTATATTCACCGGACGAGCCGAACGGTCCGGACAAAGGAAGGAACCGAACGATCATGACTATGACGATTCTGCGCACCGCGTACCGCGAACCCGATCAGAGCGTGGATCAGGGCGTGCCGGTGGTGCTGGTGCACGCATTCCCGATCGACCATCGCGTGTGGGACGAGTGCGCGTCGGTGCTGTGCACGATCAGCGAGGGCGAGGATGATCGTCCGTTCGCCGTATACGGACTGGAAATGCCCGGTGCCGGCGAGTGCCCGGTGCCCACCGCCGAACAGACCGGCCCGGTGGCCAGCGACGGCGCCTACCCGGAGGCCATGGACCGCATGGCGGAATCGTTCGTGTCGGAATTCCTCGCCACCGGTCACACCAAGGCCGTGTGGGTGGGCATCTCCATGGGCGGCTACCTCACGCTCGCCGTGCACCGTCTGCACCCCGAGGTGGTGGCCGGCGTGGTGCTGTGCGACACCAAGTCCGAAGGCGACGGCCCCGAGGCCCGTGCCAACCGTCTGCGCATTGCCAACGTTTGCGAAAGCGAGCATACCGTGGAGCCGGTCATGCATTTCGCCCAGCCACAGCCGGACGACTCCGATTTCAAGAAGTCTCCCGCGTTCGTTGATCTGTTTACGCGTTGGATCAACGAGCAGCATCCCGAAGGCGTGGCGTGGCGTCAGCGCATGGCCGCGGGCCGTCCCGATGAGACGCCACAGCTTGCGAAGATCACCGTGCCGGCCGGACTGGTCTCCGGCACGCTCGACCCGTCCAGCGATCCCGACCGCATGCGTCCGATGCTGGAGAGGATGACCGGCACCGAATGCGCGTTCACCGTGGTGCACGACGCCGGCCATTTCACCTGCGTGGAGAAGCCCGACGTGGTGGCCCGCGCCATCCTCGACGTACAGCATCAGGCCTCGCTCTGACGAGGAAGACGGCCGGCGACGGCCGGAGGCAGAGACCGGATTCCTCGTACGCGGCGCTTCATTCCGCAAACCAGGAATCCAAGAAAGGAATATACGACAATCATGGCTGATTTTTCGGCGTTCTCGCCGCTGGCGCTCACGCAGACGCTGCCGTTCCTGCCGCTGGCGCAGGGCACCATCGACTATGAGGTGAACCGCCGCGGCGAGGAGGGACTGATCGACACGCTGCTGGCCGACCCGACCACGCGCGTGATGCTCGTCAACCATGGACTGATCGCCGTGCCGAAGGGGCAGGGCGCCAAGGTGGACTTCGATTCGGCGAAGATCCGTCCCGCGACCGTTCCCGGAGCGTACGTGCGTGACGACGTGCACGGCAACGCCGGCATCGTGGCGATATTCCTCGGCACCGATCGCACCGAATCGGCGGCCGGCACGCATTACGTGGCGTTGGACATCACCCGCGCCGTACAGTCCGTGCCTGATGACGCGCATATCGGCGCCGACCACGCCTTCGACGGGTCGAACGGCTCGCCCGTTGCCCGCGCTGCCGAAATCTTCGACTGGGTGGACCTGCGTGGATTCGCGCCGCATGCCAGTGCGCGTGAGGCCGGACTGGCCACCAGTGCCGTCACCGTGGGCATCTGGCATGATCGTCAGCGATTCTGCCCCTGCTGTGGTTCTCCCGTACGCCCGGCGCTCGGCGGCTGGGCGCAGCGCTGCACCAGCTCGTCCGACGGCAACCGCATCCTGTTCCCGCGTATCGAGCCGGCCGTGATCACCCTGATCGTCGACGGTAACAACCGCGTGCTGCTGCAACACAACACCGCGTGGCGCAACAACCTGTACTCGGCGTCTGCGGGATTCGTGGAGGCCGGCGAGAATCTGGAACACGCCGCCCGGCGCGAGGCCAAGGAGGAGACCGGCATCACGCTCGGCGAGGTGAAGTATCTCGGCTCGCAGCCGTGGCCGTTCCCTTCGTCGCTCATGATGGCGTTCAAGGCGCGGGCGCTGAGCACCGAGATCAGCGTGGACCATCAGGAGACCAGCGAGGCGCGCTGGTTCACCCACGACGAGTTCACCAACGCCATGATCACCGGCGAGATCGAAGTGCCTGGCAAGGCTACCATCGCCCGCTACATGATCGAGGAATGGTACGGCCAGCCACTGAGCTGAGTGCGGAGGAGCCGGTGGCTCCGATTGTCTTGGCCGAGTCGGTGCGGATCCCTCCCTTAGCCCGACCTGACGGTCGGGCAGCTCCCTCCCCGTGAGGGAGCACACAGCTTCGGAACCAGCGTTCTCCCTGGCCATACAGTCCTGTTCACTGCAGGGTGACTGTGGGATTGTTCATAACAACGTTGTCACTTCCACGGGTATAGTGGACACCGTTGCAAGACGCGAAAATCGCGAGAAATGGAAGATTATGACTGACGACAAGGACTTCGGATACACAGGGTCCGCCGGGGACTCGGCCTTCGATTTCCCCACCGCCGCGGCCCCGTCGCCCGACGAGGCGCAGACCGTCACCATGATGCCGCTCGGCAACCCCGGCGTATCCACGGCGTCCGGTGACTCCGCCGCGGCGTCCACCGTGGCATTCACCCCCCTGAACTTCGGCAGCGCGCCCGCCCCGGCGGCAACGGCATCCGGCACGGCGGCAGCCGCCATCTCGACGCCGCTCACGCCTTCGAACGGCGGCGTGGTGCCTCCCACGTTCGACAACGGCTCCACCGCCTTCGCCTCCGCGGACGATCCCGACGACGCCGTCATCGCCGTGAAGCGCAAGAAGCCGGTCGCACTCATCGTGGTGCTGTCGATCCTCGCCGCACTCGTCGTGCTCTTCGCCGGTTACGTGTTCGGCGGCCAGTACTACTTCAGCGACAAGGCGGCCCCCGGCGTGAGCATCGGCGGCGTGTCCGTCATGGGACAGAACGCCAGCGAATTGAAGACCACGGTGAACAACGCCGTGAAGAATTCCTCCGTGAAGGTGACCACCGAGAACGGCGCCTCCACCACCGCCTCGCTGGCCGACCTCGGCGTGACCGTCGATGTGGACAAGACCGTCGACAACCTGCTCGCCGCCACCAAGAGCAACGTGCTCTCCACCGTGAACCCGCTCTCCAAGAGCGATGTGAGCCTGGTCACCACCACCGACAAGCTCGCCATGAGCACCTATCTGTCCGACAAGCTCATCGGCGATGACGCCCGCGTGATCAACGCGAACGTGGAGTACAACGCCGACAGCAACCAGTTCGTTGCCACCGAGTCGCGCGACGGCGAATCGCCCACCATCGACGGCGTGGTCAAGGCCGTCAACGCGCTTGCCGCCGAACCGGGCACCACCAAGGCCGTGACCATCAGCACCGAGACCGTGGCCGCCCCGATCAGCGACGAGACCGCCGCCACTGCCGCGGCCGATGCGAACAAGCGCATCGACTCCGACATCGTCATCTCCAACGGCGCATCCAAGAGCTTCACCATCCCGTCCTCCGAGATCGCCAAGTGGATCAAGACCACCGGCGACCCGACCAAGGGCACCATCGAACTCACCTATGACGAGAACGCGATCAAGTCCTATCTGGCCGGCACCCTGCCCGACAAGCTCAAGCAGGATGCCGTGACCGAGGAGAACGTCGTCAACTCCAAGGGCACGGTGATCACTACCAGCGTCAAGGGTGTGGATGGCGTCGAAGTGACCGGCACCGACAACACCGCCGCCCAGGTGCTCACCGCACTGCAGAATGGCACCGGTAGCGAGATCAAGGCCGAGGTCAAGACCACCCAGCACGAGACCAAGTCCCGTCAGGTGAACTACGACGTCGAGAACGGCGATCCGCACATGGTGATCAACCTGAGCGAGCAGAAGGCCTACGCCTACAACGGCACCACGCTCGTCAAGACGTTCAACGTGTCGACCGGCAAGACCAGCACGCCTACCGACACGGGCACGTTCTTCGCCACGCTCAAGTACCAGACGCAGACCATGCGCGGCGAGGACTACGTGACCCCGAACGTGCAGTGGGTCACCTACTACAACGGCGGTGAGGGCTTCCATGCTGCACCGTGGAACGTCGCCGGCATCGCCAGCGGCACGCCCAAGTCCCACGGCTGCACCAACATGAACCCCGACGACGCCAAGTGGGTGTATGACTTTCTGCCGATCGGCGGCATGGTCGAGGTTGTGGGCAGCACCCCCTCCTCCGCCGTCCGCTAAACCGTCGGCAGCCGTCGCTTCAAGGACCTTCCCCTCCGGGAAGGTCCTTTTTCGTTTTCTGTTTCGCTCGGGATTCCCCATCGGTAACCGCCTGACGGTAGGCTTGGGGGTATGACAGACGAACAGAATACTGAAATGACCGCAAGCGACATCGCCGCGGACATCGCCGTTCCGGAACATCTGCTCTATTCCGACGACCACGTGTGGGTCGACGACTCCGTGGACCCGGCCGTGCTCGGCATCACCGAGTTCGCCACCGGTCAGCTTGGCGATCTCGTGTTCGTGGATCTGCCCGAGGTCGGCACCCGTGTGGAGGCCGGCGACGAGATCGTACAGCTGGAGTCCTCCAAGGCCGTCTCGCCGATGATCAGCCCGGTGGCCGGCGTGGTGAAGTACGTCAATCGTGAGGCCTACGACGATCCGAGCGTGGTGGACACCGACCCGTACGGCGAGGGTTGGCTCGTCAAGATCGAGCTTGACGACGACGAACCCGATCTGCTCAGCGCCGACGAATACGCCAAGGTGGCCCATGACTGACGTCACCGACGACGAGGTCAGGGAGCCCGGACAGGCCGGGCACTCCGATCCCGAAGAACCGATCATCGCGCAGCCGGCCAGCTCGAACTTCGACGCGGCCGGCCGCTATGAGCGCATCGACATCAAACCATTCGCCGTGCGCGTCACCCGTCGCGCCATCACACGCACGTTCGGTCTATGGAGTCGCATCTCCACGGCCATCGTCAAACGCATGGGATGGTTCCCGCGCGTGGAACCCTACGTGGGCTATGGCACCGGCGCCTACTCGCGTCTCATCTGCCGCACCGTCTACGCGCCGCTCAATCGTGCGGCCGGCTTGGTGCAGCGAGGTATCCGCAACGCATTCATGGTGCCGGCCGCCGGTATCCGCGTACGCATCAGCATCGACGACATCGAACTGCGCACCGTGCAGGTGGGGGCCTCCGAATCGTATGACGCCGTGGACAGAACGCGCGCCAAAAGCAGCGAATACGCCATCTCCGACGTGCAGGGCTACCTCGATCTGGTCACCGAACGCGAACTGACGCCCGGCGTGCACGACGTCTCATACGTGGTCGATGGCCGTCACGCCTGCCATGCACCGCTATACACGTTCCCCGCCGACGCCGAAGTGGGCATCATCTCCGACGTGGACGACACGGTACTGGTCACGCAGGTCCCCAAACTGTGGCGCGCCGTCTACAACATGCTGTTCCTGAGCCCGAGCAAACGCATGTCCGTGCCATCGATGTCGGTCTTCTATTCGAAGCTGAGCGAACAGTTCCCGGACGCGCCGTTCTTCTACCTGTCAACGTCGCCGTGGAACGTGGAGAGCTCGATCAGGCATTTCATCGACGAGCATGGCTTCCCCGAAGGCCCGCTGCTGCTGCGCGATCTGGATCCGCGGCCCAAGACGTTCATTCCTTCCGGTGTGCAGCACAAGCTCGAGTTCGTCGAGCAGCTGATGGCCGACTTCCCCCGCATGCGCTTCATCCTGATCGGCGACGACGGGCAGAAGGATCCGACCACATACACGACGATCGCCCGACGCTATCCGGGGCGCGTGATCGCGATCGGCATCCGGCAGCTGTCGCCCGGCGAATCGGGCCGTCCGTTGCAGCGCATGACCGGCGTGACGGCGACGCAGCCGGCCCCGGTGACTGATGTGCCGGTGTTCTACGGCGTCAACGGCGTCAATCTGATGAACACGATGATGCCGTATCTGCGCAACCTGTTCAAGTAGTCGCCCGCGTGCATGATCGCCGTGGTCGTAATTTCCGGGCGTGAAGTTATCAATCCCTAAGATAAGTGAGATACTGAAATCTATGACTGTTGACAATGTATGGTCGGACATCGCCGGACTGATGCCTCCCAAGGCCGAGAGGGAACCGAAACGACGCAGTGCGCAGGGGGACACGTTCCTCGATCCGTACGAGTGGATGCGCGACAAGGAATCCGATCGCGTGCAGAAGTTCGTCGCCGACGAGAACGAATACTGCGAGCGCCGCATGACCGGACTGAAAACGCTGCGCGGCACGCTGTTCGAGGAGATCAAGGCTCGCGTGCAGCAGACGGACATGTCGGTGCCCACCCGCATGAACGACTACTGGTATTTCACGCGTACCGAGGAGGGCAAGCAGTATGGCATCCAGTGCAGGGTGCCGATTCGCGACGAGAACGACTGGGATCCGCCGTCGATCAGCGCTGCCGCCGCACAGGGCGATGCGCTGGGCAACGAGGAGGTCGTGTTCGACTGCAACAAGGAGGCCGAGGGCCATGACTTCTTCAGCGTGGGCGGTCTTGATCTGAGCCATGACGGCCGGTATGTCGCGTACAGCGTGGATACGGCAGGCAACGAGCGCTACGATCTGCGCATCCGTGATCTGAAGACGGGGGAGGATTTCCCCGAGGTGATCAGGGAAGTGTCGGGCGGCGGCTGCATCACGCCGGACGGCAAGTGGGTGTTCTACACGCGTGTGGATGACGCGTGGCGCCCGTACTGCGTGTGGCGTCACCGTGTGGGTACGCCCGCCGATCAGGACGTGCAGGTGTACCACGAGCCGGACGAGCGGTTCTGGGTTGGTGTGGGCACGTCGTTCGACGAGAAGCAGATCATCATCGAGTCGAGTTCCAAGACCACGTCCGAGGTGCTGATGCTGCCGGTGACCGATCCGGAGGGCACGTTTAGCCCGTTCATCGAGCGTATGCCCGGTGTGGAATACGATGTGAGCTTCGCCCGCTTCGAGGACGAGGACGGCGACATTCCGGTGGCGCTGGTGATCCACAACGTGAAGAACCCGAACTTCGAGATCGACGTGATCGACATGCGCTCGCACAAGCCGCCGTACACGCTTGGCGAGGGCGTGTGCGTGGCGCAGGGTTCGCCGTCGGGCTGCGAGCCGCCGCAGGGCCGCAAGTTCACGCCGGCCACGCGTGCGATCCGCTACGAGTCGGTCAATTCGCTCAGCGAGATCTCGAACAATCCGGAGATTCTGCAGGGCGTGCAGGGTCTGCGCATCGAGGGCATTGCCATGTATCGCAACTTCGTGGCGCTGTCGTACCGTGCGAACAGCCTGCCGCAGCTGGCGGTGATGCCCAAGTATGCGGCCAAGGAGGACTTCCTCGCCGGACGCCCGTGGGGATTCGGCGGCATCGTGCCGCGTGTGGACGGCAAGCTGTATTCGATCGGCATGAGCAGCAATCCTTCGTATGATGCGCCGCGTATCCGCTACACCACGGTGAGCTACACGCAGCCGGGCGAGCTGCACGAGTACGATCCCGAGACCGACACCGACGTGCTGCTCAAGCGCGCGAACGTGCTGGGCGACTTCGATCCGGCGGATTACGCGGAGAAGCGCATGTGGGTGCGTGTGCGCGACGGCGAGCATGTGCCGGTGTCGCTGGTGTGGCGCCGCGGACTGGTGCCGGCGCTGGAGGGCGCCAAGGAGGGTCTGACCGACGAGCTGATCGAGGCTCCTCGCGAGCTGACGTTGTCGCTCGAGGACATGTCGGCGCGCTATGACCGTCGTGAGGCTCCCATGTTCATCACCGGCTACGGCGCGTACGAGATCAGCTCCGACCCGGGCTTCTCGGTGCCGAGGCTGAGTCTGCTTGACCGCGGCGTGCTGTATGCGGTGCCGCACGTGCGCGGCGGCGGCGAGATGGGCCGCGCCTGGTACGAGCAGGGCCGCAAGCTCAACAAGATGAACACGTTCATCGATTTCGTGGACGTGACGGCCGCGCTGCAGCGCAACGGCATCGCCGATCCGAAGCGTACGGTGGCGAACGGCGGTTCGGCCGGCGGTCTGCTCATGGGTGCGGTGGCGAACATGGCGCCGCAGCTGTATGCGGGCATCGAGGCGGACGTGCCGTTCGTTGACGCGCTCACGTCGATCCTCGACACGTCGCTGCCATTGACGGTGACCGAGTGGGACGAGTGGGGTGATCCGCTGCACAACGCCGAGGTCTACCGTTACATGAAGCAGTATTCCCCGTACGAGAATGTGAAGAACGCCGACGATCGCGAGCAGGAGTTCGGCACCCGTCACTTCCCGGCCATGTTCATTACCACGTCGATGAACGACACGCGCGTGCTGTATGTGGAGCCGCTCAAGTGGCTGGCCCGCCTGCAGGAGCCCGAGGTGGAGGTCGACGCGGTGGCGAAGATTGAGGTGGAGGCCGGTCACGGCGGCGTCACCGGACGCTACAAGCGCTGGCAGGAGATCGCCTACGAGAACGCCTGGTGCCTCGCCGCCATGGGCATCGAGGAGTAACGGGCGATCCTCCTCCCCGGCTTCCCCTTGAAGGGAAGCTGTCGGCGCAGCCGACTGATGAGGTGGCCGTCATGGAGTGGTGTGAGGCCATCCATGACGGCTGACAGTGCGAGCGCAGTCGGGTGCATGCCCCTACCTCAGATCGTCGTCGTGCACGCCTACGGACGCGAAGGTGTACCGTCCCTTCGCGTCCTCGTAGTAGTGCAGTCGCCGGGCGGAATGCCCCTGATCCAGATAGATGCGCCACACCTTCTCGCCGTGCGGTCCCACACGGAACGCCTCCTCGGCGCCCGAACCGGTGCGCAGACGATGGCATCGGCGTGACTTCGACTGCTGCGCGATGCCGGTGAGCACCTCCAGCGCGGCGTCGACCACGCGCTGACGGTTGATCTGCGTTTTCTCCAGCGAATCGAAGAACTCCGACGTGTAGTCCCAATGCTCCGGCAGCGGGCGATGCTTCTTGTCGGCGGCGGGGAAACGCAGCGCCCACGCCTCGCGAATCCACATGTCGAACCGGTCGCGTTCAAACAGCAGTCGTTCCTTGTCGTTGCGAAACAGGCCGCGCAGCGTCCGGTATTGCTGGCCCTGGTAGATGCGGGCACGGCGCTGGCTCATCGCATCCTCGCGCAGTGATCCGTTCTGTCGTTGCAGGGCGTCAAGTTCGGCGTGCATTTTCTCGTTCGCACGCTGCTCCTCGCCGATCTGCGCGGCCAGTGTCATGATCATCTCCGCCGCATCCTCGCCGGCGTCATCGGGAATCAGATCGCGCACATCGGTGTCCGCGTCGATCACGATGGCACGCTGACGATCGTCGGCGTTGGACTTCAGCACACCCTGATCGGCCGGCTGCAGCCACGCGGGCCCGCCGTCGATCAATGCGGGCGCGGGTTTGATATGGTCCTTGTCCGCCTCCACGAACGAGACGAGCCAATCGTTCTGTTCGGTGCCGCGCGCCACGATCAGCATGGGCAGCACGGTGCCCGCGTCGAGCAGCAGACGCAGATCCTCGTGCTCGCCGAACGCGTCGCCCAACGCGTCGGCGGCGTACACCATGATCTTCACACCCGGGTAGAACGTCACCATGCAGTAGTCCATGCGCACGGCGTCGATACGGCCAAGCACGGTGTCGCCTTCCGCATAGCCGGCGATCGCATCCGTGCCGGCGCGCACCGCAAGTCCCGTGATCATCCGATCGCGTGAACTGAACTGGCCGCGGATCACCTGACCTTGGGCCAGCACATGATCGGCGGGAATGCCGTCCGTCTCCGACGGCAGGGTCACCGAGGCCATCGAACCCGACACCAGTCTGGCGATGCCACGCTGCGGATACACGCCGACCACCGTGGCCGTGACCGGCACCGTCCGATCGGGCGTGGCGGGAACGATCGTCGAATAGGCACGGGCCACCATGCCCTCGGTGTCGTCGATGAGCTGTCGGCGCTGGATCTTGCGCCGCTCCTCGGTGAAGCCGCCATACGGTCCGCCGAGCAGTCTGGGGTTGTCCACCCATTCGAGATTCGGCGGGTATGCGCGCAGCATGCCGCCATACACCTGCGCGTCGGCGGGCAGCGCGGCGGTGAGGTTCCATGCGGTCTTGGCGCTGTCCAATTCGAAGACGATGGCCGTGGATTCGAGATCCCTGGCCAGCTGTTCGGAATCGAATACGGGTTTGTGTGTGCTCGACGTGCGTGTGGCCACCACCACGGGAATGCGCCGCTCGGGATCGGTGAGGTATTCGGCCAGCTCCTCGGCCTGATCCTCGCGCACCAGATGCACCGTGCCGTCGGCCTTGTCCCGGATGGCGGCGGTGACCAGGGTGGCTTCCGGCTCGGTGGTCGATTCGGAAGCCGGGGAGGTCGTGTCGTTTTCGGAATCGTTGGCAATGGCGGATATGGGTGTGGACGTTGTTGTGGACGACGTGGAAACGTTGGGGGATATGGCGTTCACGGCGGTCTGGGTCGTGGCGTCGGTGACGGTTGCGCCGGCCGTTGTCGTTGTACCGACCGTCGCCGTTGTGCCGGCCGGTGCGGTGTCCGTTATCAGCCGGCTCTGTTGGATCTTGTGCTCCTGCCGTTCAAGCGCTACCTGCCGGCTGATTGCGTCGCGTACGTCGTACTCGAACGCTCTGGCGCTGATGCGCTTGTCGAGTACCAGTTTCGATGCGCGGAAATTATCGGGCTTCCACCATCGCGAGGTGCTGGGATATACACGCACCGCCCCGCCGAACACCGATCGTTCTTTGCCGATGCGGGAGGTGAGCTGCCGGCAGACGTCCATGGTGTCGATGATCGCGACGTCGATGTCGAAATCATTGAACAGGGACAAGGGATCGATGTCGAGCGTATCGCCATCCTTCTTATGGGTCATGACCACCAGTGGACGTTCCCGTCGTGATCGACGCAGATACCGCTCCAATGCGATCACGTCGTCCAGCGAACGGACGTGGACGGGACAGTCCGCAGGGAATCGTGAACTATACGGATCTCGTGTTGTACTCATAGCGCCATCCTTTACGTAGTTCGATTGTACGTGGCGGCGTGCGGCATGGTTGTCGGTTCGACAGCCGGGTCACACGCCGCCATATCGGACAATGCCGAGGGATGCCTGAGACGGAATCTACCTGTCGGCATGAAGGGCATCAATGAATCGCGAGACCGTGTGCGGCGTGGGCACGTTGAGGTTCCTCGCGAGCTGGGTGTAGGGGCTGACGCCGAGCAGATGCCGCAGATGCTCGGACTGGTCGCCCAGATCCCTGGGCGGGTCCACCTCCAGCGTGAACGGCTCGGTCGGCACGCCATCACGCGTGATCATCGCCGCACCGCGGAAGGTCGGCATGTGCATGAGCTCGTCCTCCGGCCATCCCCCCAGCTGTGCGCTGGCACGGGATGCGTCGCGCAGACCGGCGCGCAGCGCGATGAACGAGCCTGCGTCGGCCTCCAGCGCATCGGCCAGATGAGAATTCAGCTGCCCGATGCGCTGGTGGGCCACCACCACGCATACGCCGAACTTCCTGGCCTCGTCCAGCATCGAGGTGAGCGGGCCGAACGCCGCGGCGTGCGCCTCGTCGACCACCACCACGAACGGCTTGTCCGTGTGCTGGCGCTGGAGCATGGCGCTCTTGACCTGAATCAGCCAGCAGGCCAGCAGGAACTGCGCCGCCGATTGTCCTAGCTCGCTGCCGGCAAGGTTCACGGCGAGCCCGACCCCACGGTCCATGCAGTCGACCAGGTCGATCGCGTTTATACCGCTGCCGAGAATGTTCATGAGCATCGGCGACGAATGCAGCACATTGAATCGCGAACCCAGCCATGAGAACATATCCTTGCCATCTGAACTGGAAAGACCGGACAGCTCGTGGCGGATGTGCAGCGCGGTCTGCATGTCGACGTCGCGCATCTTCACGGCAAGCTTCTCGCACAGATCCTGCCGCACCAGCGTGCTCGTGACCATCGGGATCGATGCGGTTCCCAGCATGCGGTACGTCTGCGCGATGAGCGAGAACGCCGAGGATGCGCGCTCGCCGAACATGCCCTGATTGGTAGGGTCGATGTACTCCTTGAGCGCATTGGTGATCTCGTTCACCTTCATCGCGAACGTGTTGTCGTCATTGTCGCCGCTCAGCGGATTGAGCGGTGTCACATTCACCTTGTCGGCGTGGTCCACGCCGAAGGTGCGGAATCCGGCGGTCTGCCGCACGTTGAGCATGATCCGGTCCATCAGGTCGCGGTGCGTGGACAGGAAGATGAACCCCACGCCCTGATCGGCCAGCTCGCACGCCAGATCCACGAGGAACGTGGTCTTGCCGGAGCCGGGCGCGCCCAGCACATGCAGGTGCCGGGTCAGATCGGTCGCCTCGAGCGTCACATCCACATGCTCCCCCTCGGCGGTCACGGCCGATCCGATGCGAATGGGCATGGTCGTGGCGGGCTCGGGCATCGGGTCCAGCACATGCGGCTCGATCGGCATCCGTTCGCTGCGCATGCCGGGGAAGGGTTTCGTGCCGGCCACGGGCAGACGGAGGAATGCGCTCGCGCCGGCGGCCGGCATCAGGCTGCCGCGCAGCGTCACTGAATCGGGGTCGCATGAATCCAGATGGTCCTGCATGGTCAGATGACGGAAATCGGCGCTGGTCAGCGTTTTGAATTCGCTGAGCACCGCCCTGCTCACCATGACGGGGGCGCTGATCGTTGCATGGAACCGGATCGGCGGCGTGTTCGGCAGGTCAGACAACTTGCTGAAATCCCGGTTGGCATCATACAGCTGTGTGATCGTGGTCTGTGCGGTCGGATCGGCGCGATGCATCATATAGGTGATCGTCGTGTCGTCATGCTGGAGCATGGTGTCGAACAACGAGGCCACGTCCTTGGTATGCAAGGCATCGATGGGACTGGGCATGCCGTTGGAGAAGCCGTGGGGGCTGTACTGCAGATCATCGTTCATGATCGTGAAGAACCGGTCGTCAAGCGACGGCTCGTCCGGCATATCGAATCCGATCGGGACCATGGGCTGCGTTGCGGGACGGTCATTGACCGCCCATGACAGCGGTATGGTCGCCTCGTAGGCATCCCGTTCGTACACGGGATCGAGCAGTACACGCGTCTCGTCGGCGAAGTTGAGGATGCCGTCGAACACGTAGCGCATATCGTCCGCCCATGCGGCGAAGATGCGCTCGTCACGGGGCGTCGGGCATTCGATGGATTCCACGGCGTCGGGGGAGGCCGCCACGGTGACGTTCAGCCGTCCGCTGCTGCTACCGATGCGGATCATCATGGTGGCGGAGCTCATGTTCACGATGTCGATGAGTCGGCGGGTCATGGTGACGATTCGGCTCTGACGATCCTTGCCCTGTTGGAGCGACAATACCGGCAGAGCAATCCACGAATGCGTGACGATCGGTTTGGCGGAACGGACGCCGGATGCCGGCCGCGCTGTCTGCCTCGTCTGCGTGGTCCTGCTCCGTACGGTCTTCGTCCTTGCGCGACGCGTCCGACGCGTCGTCGTTGCGGAGGCGTTGTCACTGATGGAGCCATTTCGCTTGGAGATTTCGTTGGCCATTGCCGTACCTTTCCTATGTGTCGGATGACAACGACCGGTTGGCCGTGTCACCTATCACAGGCGCAACCGCATGGCCCCGATTCCTACGACACGCCGATGGTCACGAAATCGACGGTGACGTTCGATATCCGTCACCGACGTCGACGTCGACATCGACGTCAGCGGACGCTGATGCGTACGGGCAGATCTCCGTCGGGAGAAGGAATGTCGTCGAATCGTGCCGGTGGCATGTCCCGACCGGCGTTCGTCGGGTCGAGTGCCGTCTGAGTGCCGTCCTTCCAGTGGAGAGTGAGTCTGTAGGATCGGGTGCGGGACTGCGAGCGCAACTCGATGGTGATCCGATCGTGGGAGCCTCTCCGATGACGAGCCAGAATCAACAATCCTCCTCCGCGGAATTGCGTCTCCCACGATTCCTCCGTGCCGGTCTCCGTCGGGATGCTGGTCGGGCCGGAGTCCGAGGACCCTCGAGCCAGCGCGGTATCCAGCAACGCCGATTCGAATGGCGTCGCCGACAGCTCCAGACTGAGCAGATCCGCTTCGAGATCCAGATCGGACCATCCGTATCCGGCCATGTGCGCGATATCCAGATTCGGATGATCCTCGCCGCCGTACTCGCGCTCGTGGTCCAGCGCATTCTGAAATCCCATGGGCAGCGCATCGAGTCCGGTGGCGTTGCCGAGTCCCATCGATCGTCGGTAGGTCTCCCACACATCATTGACATGTGCGACGAGTGCGGGGTCGTCCAGCACCATGTATCCCAGTGCCGTGCCGAATCCGTGCATGGCGCCTGCGTGGAGGGTCCAGGCATCCACTGTCGCAGCCGGTCCGTCGCCCCAGACGTCATGTGCCGCCCGCAGACTGTCCCGACTGAACAGCAGGTCCTCGACGGGCCACGTCGTGGCGGTGCCCGTCGGGTCGTCCCATTCCGTTCCGTTCCGGTTGTCACCGGACGTGTCCGTGAAGTCGTCACTCATAGTTGCATACCTTTCCGTTCAGGCTGCCGATGCAGTAGGGTTTGCGTTCGTGCATGCCGGCCAGATAGTCGTCGGTGCTCATGTCGTGTCCGCTCCATTCGTCCGGCCCGCCGGGAATGTCGACGCTGGCCGCGTATCGTGCCGCGTTCCAGAGATTGGCGCGCTGTGCGTCGCAGATCACGTGCTCCGCTGCATGCAGGGCGAGATCTCGTCTGAGTTGCAGGATACGACGATGCCGCTGTTCCCCAGACTCTTCGGTCTCCTTGGAATTCTTGACCGATGGTTTGGCCGGCGACGTTCCGGAGGCCGCGTCGGTGTCGGCCTGATTCACCCTGACCAGGGTGGTTGCCGCATAGGTCAGTGGATCCCGCTTTCTGCCATTGATGATCCTCACCGCGCGGTCCACGTCCTCGACCCCCTTGAGATCGGCGGTGCTCGGCAGGATCTTCGCGTCCGATACGTCGTCCGTGTCGATGTCTTGGGGATCGAGGTAGTGATGCCAGAGGCCGGGACGGACCCGGCCGACCACGCTGCCCCACGGATCATGGGTCCAGCCTGTGGCGAGCGCGGCGAACAGCACGGTCTTCAGACTGGCGTCGATTCGCCCCTTGACATTGACGCTGGCCGGATGTTCGATGGCGTCGATGTGCACGTCGATCATGGCGATCGAGTCGAACGTGCATCCGCCGAGCCCCCCGAGCATGTACAACATGCGCATCATGGCCTTGGCCGCCTTGATGTAGCTGTTGACCACGGTCCGCTTGGGATTGGACAGCGTTTGCAGTCTGGGATCGACGGCGGTGAAGGCGTAGTACCGGTAGAGTGACTCGTTGAATGCCGGAGTCTTAGGGTCCACGCCTCGATCCAGTGTCGCGAACGCCGCCTGCAACGCCCTGCAGCCACGCCAATCTGGCGCGAAGATCGTTGACGGATGCGCCGGTACGCCGATATCCGGATGCTGCGATTGCATCCACGCGTAGATGACCCGCATCGTATCGTAGATGGTCGAGCGGGTGTACGAGCCGGATGAGACGTTGTCTTCCGCCTTGTCGTAGGCAGGCGTGGCATCGTCGTCGCTGGTGTCGTCGTCGGCTCCGTCCTGCTGCGGCGTGTCTTCGTCGCCAGCGACATCCGGGAAGCGGTATCGCGTGGTGTATCTGACCTTGCCATCGTCATTGGTGACGATCTTGCCATCCTCGTCCTTCAGGGGGACCTTTTCGCGGATCGCACCGTGGAGGTTGAGCCATGCCAGAACCAGCTGCGGACGTGCTGGCACGTCGCCGCCGACCAGGTTTCTGTTGTGCTCGTCGGGTTTGATCGCATATCGTACGATCGACGAAACGACGGCGGTCTGCGTGAGGTCCCCATGTTGATCGAGGAAGACGGCCGCCGCACGCTTGCCGTTCGGCGCGACCGACGTATTGCATAACGGTGTGATCGAGGCGACCATCGCGCTGTAGGCCACGGACATGGTGTCCCGTTCCATGTTCCGGGACGTGGAGTCGTCGGGGTCGTCGCCCGTCTCCTCCTGCCCCCGTCCGGGGAAGCGTTTCCGCATCGTACTGCAGACGTCCCGGGTCTTGCTCAGCAGAATCCGCCAGTCGGATCCGTTGCGCTCGATCTCCTGATGGGTCGCCTCCAGTGCCAGCGCGTAGTTGCGGATCCACACGCGTACCTTGGCGCGGGCGCGGGGCGTGCCGCGAAGCGCGAAATGCCGGTCATCCCCTGTAGATTCCCTTTTCTCTTTCGGCTTTGCGTCGTCTCCGGCCGAACCATCGGTGATGGTTCCCGCCAGAAAGTTGTGCCGCAGGTTCCTGCTGATCGCGTCCATCCATGCCGTACGTGCCCTGTTCAGCAGGTCATCGATCCGAGCATCGGTCGGTCGGTGTCCCCATGATCCGATGATCGACCGCACCTCCTCGGCCAGTCCTTCGGTCGCGCTGTCGGCGAGCTCACCGGCGATCGATCGATACCAGCGTTCCGTGATGTCGCAGGCGATGGTTCTGGGATCGCCATACACCGGATCGCCGTAATTGTAATGTACGGCAGCCTGGTAGGCCTTCTTGTCCTCACGATCATCGGGATGCTCGGCGGCATGGACGATTCCGGGGAACTCGTCATGTGCCCACTGCCGTTGCGCCTCGGCCAGACGATTCTCCGCCTCGTTGAGAATGTTCAGCGCATGATCCATGGGAATGCCGGATCTCTCCTTGAGATACGAGCTGATGCTGAACGACGGCTCCTCGACGTTCGGTGGATCGATCTCCTGATCGAGCAGCAGGCATCCGTTCTTGAAGATCGTATTGCGTTTGCGCTGACTGGGCTTGGTCAATGACTGCACGGCGGAGAATACCTTGAATCTGAAGTTCAGAGCGGGCTTCGACAGCTCCGGGGAGCCGGCCATGGGAGTGAACTTCGCATCGCTGAAGAACTCTTTCGCCCGCTTCTTTCGATCGGCCTGAAAATCGTACTGGTCCATTGACGCCCCTTCCATTCCCCGATCACGATATCGGAGAATCAACGTCGCGCTTGTGTATACCGGACAACAACTGTCGATGTGACCTCAGTCTACTCCTGCATATAATGGCCAAGCCGGTGCCGTGGAGTGATGAGGGGTGTTCGATGGCTGATCTGCGAGAAGCCCTGTATGTGGGAATCAACGAGTACGAACACAGGCCGTCCCTGCGCGCGTGCGAGGCCGATGCTCGTGCCATGGCCGAGGCTCTGGAGGTCGAATTCGGAGGCAAGTCGAACTGGACCCCGGCCTCGTCCGCATTGCTGCTGGGCGCGCGTGCCACCGAGCGCGAGCTGCTGTTACGCACCGAGAACCTGCTGCAAGCCGGTGCCTATGATCACGGTGACGTATTGTTCTACTTCTCCGGTCATGCCGACCGACTCGATGACGGCGATCTGCTGCTCGCCAGTGTGGATGACGACCCGAACGATTCGGATTCTCGCCACGGTCTGCGGTTCTCCCGGCTGGTGCGGTACATTCGCGAAGCGTCGGGAGTCAACAGCGTGACCATCATCCTTGACTGCTGCCATGCCGGCGCAATCAAGAACATCGACGTTCCCGTGAACGTGACCGTACTGGCCGCGTCGAGGGATAATCAGCAGGCCATCGAGAATGATGGCCGAGGCCGATTCACCGGCATTCTTCTCGCCGGTCTGAACGGCGAGTCGGTGGGCAGCGCCGATCTGTTTGGCGGTGTGACCGCGGTGTCGCTGTATGCGGATGCGAACGCCATGCTCAACTATCGGCGTGACCGCCAGCAGCCGATGCTCAAGGCCTGTCTGGAGAAGATCGTCGTGCTCAAGCATGTGCAGCCGAGTCTTGACATCCAATGTCTGCGCCGTCTCGGGGGAGACGATCCACGACCGGGGCGGGGACGCATATTCGACAGCGCAGCATCCGTGTTCGAGGCCTATCCGGAGATGGAGGCGCCGAACGCGGCCCACGGCGAATACCGGACCGGTGACGAGCGGGAACGGGATCTGACCGATTCCCAGCGACTGATGAACGACTTCAAATACTGGCGGAACGTGCATCTCATCGAACTGTACGACGAGTACGGGGAACCGTCGGACGATCTGTTCTTCGTCTGCCTGCATCGCGGAACCATCCGCCTGACCGCGCGTGGACGGTATTACTGGAATCTCGTCACTCAGGGGCGTCTCTAGGCCGTTGGCCTCCGGCGGTGTCGTCGCGTGACTCTCCGAATCGAGAACTCGCCTGACTACCTGATCGTGCAGTCCCTCACCAGCGCCTTCAACGCCTGACGGTCCGTATCCGTCAGCTGCGGCGTGGAGTCGGCCACCGGGTTCATGAACGAACCGGGGGAGTCGGAGTGATCCAGGCCCAGCGCGTGCGCCGTCTCGTGCTCGATCACTTCGACCGCCACCGGCTGCCCGCCTTGCGCGCCGTCGCCTCCCGTGCGGAAGTAGTCCTCGTTCAGCTTGATGTCCGCGTAGTAGATGATCGGCGCCTCGTTGTTGCGTGAGATGCCGCGTGGCTGCGCCTTGCCGAGCGTGCGCTGCGTGCGGTTCATGTCGAAATCCGGGTACTGTGCAGCCGTGAGGAACTCGAACCTGAACTCGGTGTGCGTGGGCAGGGCTCCGTTCGACTGGAACGAGCCGTCGCCCACCTGCTGCACCTCCTGGAAGCGCAGTCCGTTCACTGACGTGATCGTGTCCAGCGCCTGCTTCACCATCGCGCGTTCGTTCTCGCTCACCGAACCGCTGAATGCGTACCGGATGGGTTCGCAGGAGATCGCCAGTGCGGGCTGATCGTTGCCTTCGGAGAACAGCATGTATGAGTATCCGCTCGGCATGGGCGTCTGGATGCCGCCGAACTGCTGCGACCGCTGGGATTGTCCGCTATTCGGCGAAGCGGACTGGCCGTTGATGCTGCCGCCGGCGTCGGACGAGCCACTATCGTCGCTGCCATTGCTATCGCCGCTCCGTCCGTTGGCGTCGGCGGTGCCGGCATCGGGGTCACCGCCCAGCAGGCCATTGAGCCAGTCCGTGATTCCATTGCCGTCCGACGACCCGTCATCGCCGAACAGGCCGTTCACATGGTCGTTCCACCACTGTGAGACGGAATCCTTGACCTCGCCGGCCTTGTCATCCAGCTCGGTGCCCCAATCCTTGGCCGACTGCGGCATGTCACGCACCGACTGAGGGATCTCGACGCCGCAGCCGGAAGCGCCCAGCAGCAATGCGATCACCGTCGCCGAAGCGCACACGGTCCTGCCGATGATCCCGCCGATCCGGCGCCATTCATCGCCGTTGTCGTTGCCGTTCATGATGATTCCTTCGTTTGGGGAGCGCACCCGCATCCGAGTCTACCGGCATCGGATGCGGGTGCGCTTTGGGAAGAATGACGGAGCGAGGCAGTGCTAGTCGCTGAACTTGTCGTCATGCAGTCCGACGAAGGTGAACGTGATCAGTCCGTTGTCTCCGTCGTAGTAGTGCATGCGACGCGCTGCCGACGTATCGTTGGTGAGATACAGACGCCAGACCCGTTCGCCGTTCGGTCCCTTGCGGTACGGGGCGCCTTTATGCTCGCTGACCTTCAGACGGTGCAGCTGATAGCTCTTCAGGGAGGCCGCGCGTCCGATCAGCACATCAACGGCGGCCTGCACCACCAGATTGCGATCCACGGGAGTGTTCGCCAGCGTATCGAAGAACCCTTCGGTGTAATGCCAGACGGCCGGCAGCGGCATCCGCCTCTTGTCGTCGACGGAAAGCCCCAACGCCCATGCCTCGCGGATCCAGGCGTCGAAACGGTCCGCCTCACAGCGCATGCGCTCCGCGTCATCGGCAAACAGCCTCACGCCGTGACCATCCTTTCGCATGGTGTGATACTGCCCGCTCAGATGGGCGATCCTCAGACGAAGATCATTCATCTTCCGCTTGTCATTCTTCCGCTGCCGACTGAGCCTGGCCTTGCTGCGCGTCAGCGCGTCGCTGCGATCCTGCAGGTCGCGGATCTGCGTGGCGAGGGTCATGATCATATCCGCGCTGTCCGAATCGGCGGATTCGGGAATCAGCGATCTGATGTCCGTATCTTTGTCGATCAGCACAACGGATTGCGCTGCGGACGTCTCCTCGACGGGCTGCAGATCCTCCGGCTGAAGCCATGATGGGCCTCCCTCGATCAGCGCCGGAGCGGGCTCGATATGATCCATATCCAGATCCTGGAATGAGATCGTCCAATCGGTGTCGTTCGTGCCCCGTCGGACAATGCGCATGGGGATCACGGCATGCTCGCCGATCATCGTGCGCATATCGTCATCGTCAAACCGGCTGCCGTAGGCGTCCTCGATGCGTACGGTCACCGGCACGCCCGGATACAGGGAGACACGGCAGTAGTCCTTCCGGACCTTGTCCACACGACCGAGCACGGTCTGGCCGTCACGGTAGTCGGCGATCGCCTGTCGGCCATCGCGAACGGTCAGTCCGGCCAGCATCCTGAGCGTGGGATTGTACGTTCCCTGGACCTGCTGTCCCTTGGCCAGCACACGATCCGCGGGCAGTTCCTGAACCTCCTCGGGAAGTGCGATGGAGATCGGCACGCCCTGATACTCGGCGATGCCACGGCCGGCGCAGACACCGATCACCGTGACCGTAATCGCGATGTCGGACTGGGACGGGGCGCCAGATAATGCGTACTGCCTGGCGAACATGCCGATCGCATCATCGACGATGCGAGGCAGTTTGGCGAATCCCTCCTTCTCGGTATAAGCCGTATACGGACCCCTCAAGAGGATCGGCCTGTCGACCCAGTTCCGGGACGCCGGATACAGTCGCAGCGCTCCTCCGTAGACATGCGTGCCGGGAGGCAGCAGGGTTTCGAGCGCTTGACACGCGTTGGGATTCTCCACCTCGACCACCGAGGCATATCCGTTCAACCGACCAGCCAGATCCGTGGTGTCCACCGCGCAGGTCTTGGGATTCGGGTGGGAGCGCCGGGTCGCCACAACCGTTGGCATCCTCCGATCGGACATCAGCCATGCGGCGAACTCCTCGATGTCGCCCTCCGACACGATATGCACCAGACCGTCGGCCTCGTCATGCGGGGAGCCATTCCAGACGGGGTGCCTGTCATCGGCGCCGGCTGTGGGTGCCACGGCGGGTGTCGAGATAGACGTCGTCGACGCATCCGATGCGGCGTTCGCCGCCGGATCATCGTCCGTGGCAGTGGGCTGGTCGGTCCTAGTGGTGGACGTCTGCGCGGATTGCGCTCGCTGTTCCGATGCGAGCTGCTCGCGAATCAGATTACGCAGCATGCGTCCATATTCCTTCCGATCAAACTTCCGCGAATTGATCAGCAGCTTCGCCAGATCAGGATCCCCATCAAGCCAGCGGGAGTCGGAAGGATAGATGCGGGTCGCGCCGTTGAACGCGGAACGATTCTCGCCGATGCGCCCGCTGAACTCGCGGTTCAGCCAGCCCGGGTCCAGCACCGCAACGTCGACGTCGAACTCGGCGCGGATCCTGTCGGGATCGACGACGGGACGCTGCATCCTCTTGGGAATGGTCATCAGCACCAGCGGACGATCGCGATGGAATCGATGCAGATACTCGGACAGCGAGAACACATCGTTAAGCGTGCGAATACGCACCACATGGTCCGACGGGAACAGATCGATGCTGCGTGACTGCCCAGCCGACGTGATGTCGGCGCCGGTGATGACCGTGGTCTTCCTGATTTTCCTGGCCATGATGTTTTCCTTTCGGTTGGGGGCGACGATCGAACGACCGTCACTCCCAACAGGCGCAACCGCATGTGCCTGAGCACCGCGACACGCCGATGAAAGGAAAAGAATCGGAAAATCAGGAACGCCGATCAGACGCGCCGGCCGGGAATGTCATCCGGCGGATTCAGCGTCTTCAGTGATGCACACCCTCCGGCCAGATCACGGTGACGGGCTTCCCCGTCTCATGGGCGTATGCCACGGCGTCGGCCGTGCCGCCTTTGCCGTTCGCCGGCTGACCATCCCAGAACGCCACCAGAAGATCGCAATCGTCCACCACGCGCTTGCCGGCTGCCAGATACGCGTCCTCGCACGGTTCCGCATATCCCAGCGTCACCACCTGACGGGCCTTGCCCACCAGCGCCTCGAACGATTCGAGTCCGGCGTCGTCGAACGTACGCTCATAGCGTCGCGAGGGCAGAATCGCCTTCAACGTGTGCCCGGTGCGTAGGATCTCCGCGGCGAACAGCTGATCCGCACCTACCGCGAGGGAACTCAACCCCACCACGAGGCGGCCGTCATACTGTGCCAGAAACTCGCGCAGACCGCGCTCAACGAACACACGTGCCTCCTCGGGAATGCGCTGATGCCCCGTCACGCCGATGTAAATGACCTGTTCGTCGTTCGTCGTGTCAGTTCCGCTCATCGTCATGCAACCTCGCTTTCGAAGGCTCCGCGCCATTCGCTCCCGAGTCTACTCGACGGCCGATCACTGTGATGGGATATGGTGGGAGGTGCGGGCTCGATGACGAGCCACGACGACAACGGCAAGGGGGATGGACGATGGTCGACTGGTCGGACGGACAGGGGAAGACGGATTCTTCGGGGGTATGGTCGGACGGTTCTTCGGGCGGCGCGTCGGACGACTGGTCGGACGCCGGCGCCCACGGTGATGGAGCCAAAGCCGATGATCGTCTCTGGAAGGCGTACGACGGCGATCTTCAGGCACAGATCGATCTGATCATGTCGCTCCCCGTCGATGATGTGACGAAGATGGATTTCTGGTGTGACAAGGCGGTAAACAATCCTGCGCTCGCCATGAGGAAGGATGATTTCGACCTGTACATGGCCTGCTATTATCGCAGCATAGCCCACTATACGGCTCATGCGATCAGCAGAGCCGACGAGGATGCGAAGGAGGCGTATCGCTGGCTCGTGCTTGCCTCGTACTGCGATGCGGGGGACATCGTTGGATACGCTCAGCACTTTTTGGGAAACCTGTACTGGTTCGGAACGCCCGACATCGGCAATAACGAGACCCGTGCCCGGCACTGGTACAAGCGGGCTTGGGACAATCTTAAGAAGATCACGGCAACCGAGGACACTCCACAGGCCGTGTACGTCTTGTTCAAGATGGCTCCGCACATGGAACAGGAGAACCTGTATTCGGAGGCCGTCGCTCTGTGCGACGCCTGCGAGCGCGGAGGAAATCCTGGCTTTGTGCAGGCCTGTTATGACATCATCGGCGACCCGGAGCACCGATACTGGCAACCTCGGGATCTGTACCCCCTTGATTTCGTGGAACAGTTCACGCACATCGATCGGCGGCAGACGCTGGCGATACTGCAGGACATCGGGTATGCCGATCCAGGTGGAGCGGATCTGGAATCAGTGACCCGCATCGATGGCATCGCCGCCGCGATCCTGCAGATTCGTGCGGAATATCAAGCTTATGACGCTCGTGGCATTGCCAATATGGATAACTACAGTTCCATGATCGCTGAATACGACATCCTCGCCGATTTCCGCTGGAACGCCGACAGGCGCGAGGAGCTCGAACGCACGCGCCGGGAAGCGCGGCGGAGGCTCGACTTCTTTTTTGGGGAGTTTGAAACCATGCATGGCATCGGTGATACCGATGGCAATACTGACAATGACGATGCCTCTGACGATGAGCGATGAGGGACGAGCCATGTCTGTGGTTTCCCGGTCCTGACCGGTATGCCCGGGAAACCACAGACGGCTGAACCTCAACTTAATCGCGTCCGCCTGTCGGTAGGACGTCGTACCAGCCGTGCGTCTTGGTATGCCATTTCCGGCGTGAGAATCGTCTGCCCGATATATCGGCCGCCGGTCGGCTCCAGCGCAAGAAACACGTCGGGGGCGGGACGATCGGTAAGATGCAACGGCATCAGCAGCGTGATGCCGTTGGTGCGGGGATAGTAGGCGATCATCACCGTCTGATAGTCCAGCTGCGCCATCTTTCTGGCGTATTCCACGGCAGAATCCAGCCTCGCCTTCAGACGAAGGTAGATTCGCTGATCGTTCTCGATGAAGCGCAGTACATTGCCCGGAGCGGACTGCAGACCGCACTCCATATCATCCAGGAAATCCCGACAGAAGGGATCGCGGATCTCCTCTTCGAGCATGGCGATCGGAAGACGATTCATCCGTTCGATGAGAATGTGCTCGTAGCAGAGACTGATGCCCTTATTGGGGTCGAAAAGCGGAATCTGATCGTTCGAAAAGTACCGTGCCCTCTGGGGGAGCGTAGGGAATCGCCGCACGATCTCCTTGCCAAAATATCCGCGGCCTTCGGTGCAGAACGCCGCAAGCCGCCAGTTCTGCCGTCCGCGATTCTCATTGGGGACGAATGCCGCATAGATGTCCTCGAGACGCGGCGTCATCAGTCCGGTGTTGAAGCATGCGAACTCCTTGGCACGCGTGAGGATCTTGCCCTCCTTGGACAGCCGGTAGAACGTCAGCTGCAGGTAATTGAGAAGAATGTCGTACTTCTGCGTTTTCGTGGCCTGTTCAAAACTCCAAGGCTCGCGCATCGCCATGTTCGCCAGCGTTGCGAGCTGCTGGTTCAGATTCCTGACCCATGCGAATTCGAACAGTGCGTTGCGGGCGCCCGCTTCCAGAGCCTCTTCGGAATTCCTGACGTCAGGGCTCTTGACGGCGTTGAAGGTCGGCATCGTGTTGGCGTTCATGATGATCCTTTCCTGTAGAGGACGATTCCTGTGAACCGTCGGTGCTCTCTACAGGCGCAACCACATGCTTCCGCGACCGCGACACGCCGTGGACGTGCCCTCAGAACCCCAGATGCCGCTTGCGGAAGCGCATCATCTCCTGCATTGCGATCTGCTGCCCGTCGATGCCGGAGTCCCTCCAGAACTGCTGGATTCTGGCATCGGTAGTGTTTGGATCGTCCAGCAGCGCGTCCAGCATGTCCAATTGGGAGGAACTGAGTGCTCTGAGCATGGCGTTATCGATGTTATCGGCCAGTTGCCGTACCCGTTCGTCGATGATGATGTCGCGGGCTTCTCCAGTCAGATTGGGAATGTTCATGGCATCGAGCACCTGCGCGACGAAGTCTCTCATCGGGTTTTGCTGTGCATCCTGTGTTGTCATGGTGTTGTCCTTTCCCTGTGATTGATGTGATGAGTGTGTCTGCTCGGAAGCATTGACAGGCCGTTGAGCAGCGTCGTCGGTATTGTCGGATTGCGTATCGGGAGCGATATGGACTGCTTCTCCGAACATTCTGGTGATATCGGACAACAGCGTTGTCGTGATGGTCTCGTTGCTGTGCAGGAACGCCAGTCCTTCCTTATAGGAGGAGAGACGGTTGAACATGCGAACAAAATACGGTGCCAGATAGGAGACGTCATAGTCGGGATATCGGGTGACCAGCTCCCAGAAGACGTCCAGAAACATCATGTCGGAGTTCTGATCCCGTGGTGGGATCAGATATCCTGCGACCTCGCAGCACCACGAATACAGGCCGTAGTAGATGCACATGCCATTAAGGACATCGGGATTCATATTGTTCTGACCAACGGTTGCCAGTAGGTCATACATGCGAACGAGACATTCCTTGGTCTCCTGAATGCGCGGCGGGTTGGCGCGCAGACGGCAGCCCATGGCATCCTCGAACGCGCGGCAAGCTGACAGAAAGCACTGTATGGTGTGGTTTTCGTCATAGGCAGCCATCCAAAGGTCGACATTGTCGTCGTAATACCGGAGGGCGGTGGTGATGTTCCCGCGTCGTGCCTCGATATTCCCAGCCAGCCGCCGAAGATTCACGGTGGCGAAATCCGTGTTTGTAACGTCGGTGTCCGCCAATGCCAGTCCCTTACGCACCAAGCGAAGCTTCTCATCGTCATCCGTGGCATAGTAGGCCTGCTTGCCGTACATCACTACTCTCATTTGGAGTACCGCTCGGGGAGCCATCGTCTGCAACGACAGCTGCAGACGATCCATCAGCGCTTTGATGTACGGGTAGGAATGAGATGACCGTAATGCATGACCTAGATCGTGGAGGTTATTGCTATCCAGATTAAAGAGTGCCAACGCGTCCTGTTCTCGTTGACATGCCGCGAACAGCCGATACAGCACCGAATCCTCAACATGCTCCGGATGCTCGCGTGCGGCCTCCTCGCTGACAAGAGCCCTAATGATGGGATATCGGTCGCGGTAGGAGAGAACGGTGAATATGTCATCGATGCGGCCGATCTCCCATAACAGCGGGATGAGGTCCCGTGCTGCCACGAGATCGTAGTCACTATGCTGTATGCGATTCATGAAATGATCGGCAAGGGCGTTGAGCAGCGTTACGCGCAGCAGGGATGGCAACGGACTGATCAGCATTTTCCGAAGCGACACATGAGAGAGATCCCACTCCCCATACGTGCGGTGAATGAACATGTCGGGGACGAGCTGCCGCATCCAGGAAAGTTCGGCAATGTTGAAACCGTTGCGGACGATGCCCTGCGCATGCAGCATCCGCATTAGTTCTCGAAGATCATCGTCACGCAATCCGTGGCCGCTCAATGCGATCAGCCACAGTAGGACATGGTGATCGCGAACATCGCCATCAACGGTATGTACGGCTTTGTCAACGAGTTCGAGGAACAGATCCGTAATATTGAGCGGCTGATGGCCGAGTCGGTCCAGAAGCTGGATGGTGAGTGCGGAAATGGGAGATAGGCCGTCATCTCGCATGGCAGCGTCTGCCTTCGCGTAATCCGCCTGCGACAAGGTCAGCATGTTCCAGATCGTGAGTCTGATATACAGCGCATTGGGGTGCAATGCGCCATGATTGATCATGCGCATCAGTAAGTCCAACACGGCAGAGGGAATCTCTTTGTGAGCATTTGCCGCGATACTCATGATCATAGCCTGTATATCATCACCGGTTAATGGCGGCATGACCATGGTGACTCCGTCGATGCGGGGCAGATCTCGGTAAATGTCCTTCTCGTTCTGAGATGCCGTGGTGCAGATCACACGGCAGTTGTGGGGAAGGTTGCCGGGCAGCCAGTCCAGTGGTGAGAACACATGGTTCGACGTGAGCTGGTCCACGCCGTCGACCAGCAGGATGACCGGTTTGTCTGCACAGACGACCTGCAACAGATACGAGAACTTCCAACGTTCGGCCTCGGCGGAACCTTCTGTAAGGTCTTTGCTGATCGTCGGCATGGCACCGATCAGTCCGACGGCATGTGCGTGGTCGAATAGGAGCTGTGAGCAATAGCGCAGCATGCCGGCGAACGACGATGTGATGTCAGTCCGACCGCAGAAGATCGTGATCACGCAACGATCGGGGTATTGCGCTCGCAATTGCGACGAGACCTTGGCCACCAGTGCCGTCTTACCGGACCCTGATTCGCCGTGAACGATCAAAGCCCGATGATCGGAATGCTCGCAGAAGTACAGCACGTTATCGACGAGTTGGCCACGGCCGGCGAACAACATGGTCTGCTGCTTGGCAAACGACTGTTGCATGGACATGGTTTGACGGACCGCGGTCAGGAAGGATGACTCATCCAGATCTTTGAACGAAGTATGCGGTTTCGGACCCCAAAGATTCGTGAGCCGTTCCATGACATCAGATACGACCATCTCGACGAAATCGGAGAGATCGTAGGTGCCGTTTTCATTGATCGTCACGTCGTAGCGTTGCAGCGATTCGGGAAATCTGCGGTGTATGAGCTCCTTCAGACGTCCCAGCCGAGCCGCATCATCTCCCATGCTGACGAAGTCGTTTCTGCGGGATTCGTCCAGCGACGAGACGTTGGCGATGGAACGGATATAGAACAGTGTGGTTTGACCAGTGACATCGCCATGGTCCAGTGCATGCAGAATCTCAAGTTCCGTCAGGCTGCGACCTGTCGGCAACGACGGATAGGCATTGCGTAATTCCCGCTCGGCCGCACCGCCGAGTACATATCCGTATCGGTCGCCGAGCAGTGACAGAAAGAAGGGGCTGCATCGGTCGATCTCCTGCATGCAGGAATGCAGTACCTTGCGTTCCTGTTCGTCTTCGGGCATGTCGTTGGTGTCGACGCCCCAGCGCAGGTCGACCATGTCCACGGAAGTCCCGTATTCGGCCGCGAATGCCCTCAGTCGTGGCAGTGCGAGATCACGCAGCGCATCGCGCTCGTTCTGCATGTCGCGAAAAGTGCTGGAGACGAAGATGGAAACGGGGGCTGGTGGTTGCCAAGGCCATGTTGCTCTGGTTGATGATTCAGATGTCGATCGCATGACGATCTTCTCCCGAGATTTGTGATGCTGTCTTGCCAGTTTACTGTGGCAAGACAGCAGGAAGCAAAAATGCTGTGGAGAGTAGAGAGAGTTGCCGTCCCTATCACGCGACCGAGAACAGAACGTCGGGGTTGTACGGCTGGTGGCTTAAGGAATGACGAATACAAGTCGGGGTGTCATCCTCGTACAGAGGACGACACCCCGGAATCGTGGATCTCTATGGTCGCATGTTGCGTGACGCCCCTGTTCGGATGCTCAGGGGCGTCACGACCCGTCAGATGTGCCCGTTGTAGGAGCCGTCGGAACCGAAGATGCTGGGCATGATGTATTCTCCTTTGGTTGTGGATTGATGCCTCGTCTTCTGTGCGGGGCTGCCCTGACTATGTCGCAGGCAGGGATAAATCGGATACGAAAAATGACGTGAAATTCCAGATGATGTCCCGACTCTCCGGAAGCATAAGACCGAGCTGATCCCCGTATCAGACCCGGAGCCTTGCAAGACTATCGGTCGCGCGACTGTATCCCTGCCGTGCGGCCAGACGGTACCATCGCTCTGCTTCATCGAGATCCTTGGAAACTCCGTTGCCGTCCCTGTAGCAGTTTCCTATTCTCCACTGCGCTTCGGCCAGTCCCTGCATGGCGGCCTTGCGGTACCACTGCAACGCCTTGCCGTCGTCATGGGACACTCCTCGGCCGTTACCGTATGCCAGACCGAGATTGCACTGCGCCTGTGCGTTGCCGAGGTCCGCGGCCATGCGATACCAGTAGGCCATCTGCGCATAGTCGCATTCGACGCCCCTGCCCATCTCATACATGAAGCCGAGATTGCATTCGGCTCCGACATGGCCCTGCATGGCGGCCTTGCGGTACCATTCAACGGCCGTCGCGTCATTCTGCTCCACACCGGTTCCGTGCGCATATAGGAAGCCAAGACGGAACTGGGCCTCTGCCATGCCCTGTTCCGCAGCCTTGTCGTACCAGTGGGCCGCCTCGGCGTCGTTCTGCTCTGTGCCAAAGCCATAGGAATAGTTGTAGCCCAGATTGTATTGACCGAGAACATTACCGTTTTCCGCGGCTCTGCGATACCAGCGATTCGCTTCCACGCGGTTCTGCTCCATCCCCAGGCCTCGGCCGTACAGGACCCCGAGATTGTTCTGGGAAAGCGCATAGTTCTGTTCGGCGGCCTTGCGGTACCAGATCATCGCCATCGCATAATCCTGCGTCACGCCTCGCCCTGATTGGTACAGTCGGCCCAAGTCGTTCTGCGCCGGCGCGAATCCCGCATCGGCCGCCGCCTGATACCAGTGGGCCGCCAGACCGTAGTCGATATCGCATCCCTCGCCGTATTCATAGGCGATGGCCAGATTGTACTGGGCCTTGGGATACCCGTGCTCGGCGGCCTTGCGCGTCCAGATCCACGCCTCGGTATCGTCCTTGTCCACGCCCCTGCCGTCTCGATATAGTGTCGACAGTGCGAATTCGGCCGGTGCATATCCCCAGAGGGCAGCGTAACGACAGTATTCCGCGGCTTTGTCGTCGTTCTGCGGCAATCCGCCGACGCCGTCACGGTATTGGGCGGCATGATCCAGCTGCTCCGCGGCTATCGGATCCTGCCTGCGCCAAGGGTCATCGCCATCAGTGGCCTGATAATGCTGCAGATCCAGCATGACCGGCTTTGTATTGCCGGAACCGGAGCCCATTCGCAACGTTCTGATGTCATGGTTCATGGCGGTGATGATGCGCTGCGTCCAGTCTTCCGTCGTATTGTCATCCGGCCACGTTCCGGTCAATACGGAGGAACGCTGCAGGCTGTTTTCGTATGCGGCGAGTCGGGATCGTTCATCGGTCGCAGGTCCGTCAGGGGATGCATTGAAATAGATGTGACAGGGTTTGCCCGCCCGCAGCGCCAGATGAATTTCCTCGGCGGTCCCCGATTCCGCGCGGGGTGTGGGGGAGCCAAGCGTGGCGTTGAATACAGCAAAGACGATGTCGGCATTGTCGATGATCTGACGATTGGTGATCTCCTGACCGTCGTGTCCGGGACTGTGAACGGGCACCGTATCTCGTGGCCATCGTTGGGGAACGGCCCGGCATTGCAACATCGATTCCGCGGAATAATTCCACGCCTGCAGCGCTTGCTCTATGCCCTGCTTGGCGATCTCGGCGTCGACCGGGCCTACGATGGTCACTCGGAATTGTTCGATATTGTCAGACATGACGTTCGCTCCTTTGCCATTTCACTATACCGTGGCTGTCCATCGGTACCGTGGCCGCTGAAGGCACTGTTAACGGCGATCATCTGTCCGCACCGCGCCTGTCCACCAGACGGACTCCGGGCATTGGTTTCGGATGGGCGCACCTACCCTGTTGGGTATGGCAAATGACATCAAGACACTGAACATCGCCGTCATCCCCGGCGATGGCATCGGCAAGGAAGTCACCCCCGTCGCCCAGCAGGTGCTGGAAAAGGCCTCCGAAGGCGTCGTGAACTTCAACTACACCAACTTCGAACTCGGCGCCGAGCGCTACCTGCGCGACGGTGCGATCCTGCCCGACGACGAGCTGGAGGAGATCAAGAAGCAGGACGCCATCCTGCTGGGCGCCGTCGGCGACCCGCGCATCAAGGCCGGCATCCTGGAGCGCGGCCTGCTGCTCAAGCTGCGTTTCGCGCTTGACCAGTACGTGAACCTGCGTCCGACCAAGCTGTACAAGGGCGTCACCTCGCCGCTCGCCAACCCCGGCGACATCGACTTCGTGGTCGTGCGCGAGGGCACCGAGGGCCTGTACTGCGGCGCCGGCGGCGCGGTGCGCGTCGGCACGCCGAACGAGGTGGCCACTGAGGTGTCCATCAACACGGCGTACGGCGTGGAGCGCGTGGTGCGCTACGCGTTCGAGCTGGCCATGAAGCGCAAGAAGCACGTCACGCTCGTGCACAAGAAGAACGTGCTCGTCAACGCCGGCGACATGTGGCAGCGCATCGTCGACAAGGTCGGCGAGGAATATCCCGAGGTCACGCACGACTACCTGCACATCGACGCCACCACGATCTTCCTGGTGTCGAACCCGAGCCGCTTCGACGTGATCCTCACCGACAACCTGTTCGGCGACATCATCACCGATGAGGCCGGTGCCGTGGTCGGCGGCGTGGGATACTCCGCTTCCGGCTGCATCAACGCCACCAACGAATACCCGTCGATGTTCGAGCCGATCCACGGTTCCGCTCCGGACATCGCCGGCAAGGGCATCGCCAACCCGACGGCCGCCGTGCTGTCCACCGCCATGCTGCTGCGTCACTTCGGCTATGACGAGGCCGCCGCGCGTATCGACGCCGCCGTCGAGGCCGACATCGAGGAGCTCGGCTCCACCAAGCGCAGCACCGAGCAGGTCGGCAAGGACATCCTCGCCCGCCTGTAAATGGTTTGAGCGGTCCGGTCGGTTCGGTCTGATCGCATGATTTGGTAGTCCAAAGCGAATTTGGTAGTCCAAAACGGACACTTGAGCGCCGTTGTGAGTGCTCACACTGTTCGCTTTGGACTACCAAATTTGTTTTGACTACCAAGTTCGCTTTGACTGCCAATTCCGTATTCGCCGTATCGGCACCGCATACGCTCGACGCGCAATGTTGCGTTGGTCGGGTAGCGTGGGAATATGACTTCATACAACGGGAATCCCAATCCTTATACCAACGGTTCAGGCAACGAAAGCGCCAACGGTTCTGGCAATGCCAATGCCAATGCCAATGCCAACGCCGCAGGCTCCGGCAATTCATATGGTTCGTCCAATCCGTATAGCGGTTCGTACGGTCAGAATCCGTATGCCCAGCCGCAGCAGACTGCAGGTGCTGCCGGCGGCGCGAATCCGTACACCGGAAATCCGTACGGTCAGAATCCGTATCAGCAGAGCCCTTATCAGTCCGCTCCCAACGCCTACCAGCAGAATCCATACCAGCAGGCACCGTACGCGCAGAATCCGTATCAGCAGCCGTACCAGGCCTACCCGATGAGCGGCAAATCCAAGATCGCCGCCGGACTGCTCGGACTGTTCCTCGGCTCGTTCGGCGTCCACAACTTCTACCTCGGCAACACCGGCAAGGCAGTGGCCCAGCTGCTGCTGACGCTCGTCGGCTGGATCATCGTCATCGGCCCGTTCGTCGCCTGTGTGTGTGGGGGCTCATCGAGGGCATCATGATCCTGTGCTCGCAGTACGGTTCCCCGTGGCATCGCGACGCCAACGGCTACGAGCTGCGCGACTAGCGCCGAATGACCGTTGACGATACGAACAGCGACGACATGAACGATCTGCCACATGGATGATTTGCCACATGAACGATCTGCAAGGATGAGACGAATGCGTGATACCGAACCGACCTTCGCCACGACCGGCACCGACAATACGCGTGCCGTCCATACGCTGATCGGTCGCGGCGAGTGCAAGACACCGAACGGCAAGCTCGTGGCGGTGTCCGTCCGCCTTGCCGACAACGCCGGCGATAATACTGACGACAATGCCATCGCCGACGCCCATGCCGACGGTAACGTCATTGCCTCGGCCCGTCTTGACGGCGATTTTCTGATCGACGGTATCGCCGGGATCGACGACACCGCCGGACATGACGATATGACGCTGATCGCCGATGTGGAACGTGCGATCATGCGACAGCACGCGCCGATCGACGCTGTTCGGTTCAGGAAGGATGTCAGCCAGGCCGTCGAGGCGCATCCGCACTCCGAACTGATCGGCACCACTGCGGATGCCATCGTCACCGCCGCCGCTCGCGCGATCGCAGACGCGCTGATCGCCGCACACGGCGAAGACGGCAACGGTAATAGTGACGGTGGTGATACCGGTGAAGGGTGGGCCACCGATCGGGGATCAACGCCTTGGACCACAAGAAAATCCAAAGTCTCCAAAAACGACGCCGGCACCCAGTTTTCCGACTGTTGGCTCGATCTTTCCGACCGCACCCCGCGTATCATCCGCGACTCCGAACCCTACACGCCTGCCATGCAGATGGCCCTTGACCAGGCCATCGCCCAGGCGGTGGCGGCCGGCGAGCAGCCGCCGACACTGCGCTTCTGGAACTGGGGCAGCCCCGCCGTGGTCATCGGCGCCTACCAGTCCGTTGAAGGGGAAGTGAACGAAGCCGAAGCCGAGCGTGAAGGATTCACCGTAGTCCGGCGCATCACCGGCGGCGGCGCCATGTTCGTGCGCCCCGACGACACCATCACATACTCGCTGTACGTGCCCGAATCGTTCACCCACGGTCTCGACCCGGTGGAATCCTACCGGCTCTGTGACGAATGGGCGTTTGCCGCACTGCACGCCATGGGCATTCCCGCCGTGCACCAGCCGATCAACGACATCGCCACGCCGTCCGGCGGCAAGATCGGCGGCGCGGCGCAACGTCGATTCCCCGGCAGACCCGTCCGTCACGATGCCGCTGACGGTCCCGTCCCATCCGCCCCCGGCACTCAGTCCAGTCAGGGCGGCCCTGCACGTCCCGGCTGCATCCTGCACCACGTGACCATGGCCTACCGCATCGACACCGCGGCCATGAGCCGCATCCTGCGCATATCCAAGGAAAAGCTCAAATTCAAGGCCGTCGCCTCGGCAAGCAAACGCGTGCAGCCGCTCGCCACGCAGACTGACATGACCCGCGAGCAGATCGTCGACGGCATGATCGACTACGCGCTCGCAGGCATCCCCGGCGCACAATCCGCCGTCATCCCGGAATCGTTGCTGGCGCAGGCCCGTTCCCTTGCCGAGACCAGGTTCTCCAACCCAGCCTGGACCCATCGCATCCCCTGACCCGATCCTTCCCCTCATGCTCCCTTTCAAGGAGGAGGGAGCTGGCCGACAAAGTCGGTCTGGGGGAGGGCCCACCCCAATCACACCCAAAAACCATGCAACACGACAACTTCCCGCGTCGAGGAATGGCATCGTCGCGCGCAAGCGTGTAAAAAGGACGGTATGAGTTACGTGTCGCAGTCGCCAATTCACAATGCCGTCAACAAGGTCAGCACCAATCTGTTCTCCTTCGCCTACAAGAACGTTGCCAAGAAGGCGTTCTTTGCCATGCCGCCGGACCAGGCGCACGACGCCATGATCTCCGGCTGCTCGCTGGCCGGCAAGGTGCCGCCGCTCATGTGGATGCTGCGCGAGATGCTCGACTACACGGATCCCGCACTCGAGACCGAAGTGATGGGCGTGAAATTCCATAATCCGTTCGGCCTGTCCGCCGGACTCGACAAGGACTGCAAGCTGCCCGCCGTGCTCGACGCTGCAGGATTCGGCTTCGAAACGTTCGGCTCCACCACGGCCCGCCCGTGCGCAGGCAACCCCCGCCCGTGGTTCCACCGTCTGCCCGAATACGGGTCGATGATGGTGCACGCGGGACTCGCCAACGAAGGCTCCGCCAAGGTGATCGCCCGCGCCGAGAAGGCGTTCACGAATGTGAGCACGCTGCGCATGTCCGCGTCCCTCGCCCGTACGAACGACAAACTGGTGGGCGACCTCGACGAGGGCATTGCCGACTACCGCACGTCGCTGGAGCGTGCCGTCGGCCGCACCGACATGATCGAGATCAACGTCTCCTGCCCGAACACCATGGCGGGAGAGCCGTTCACCAGCGACCCGAAGAACCTCGACCGACTGTTCGCGTCCCTCGACGAAGTGAGCCGCCCGCAGCCCACGCTCGTCAAGCTGCCGCTCAACAAGTCTTGGGATGAGATGAAGGCGCTGCTCGACGTGCTTGCCGAGCACAACGTGCAGGGCGTGTCGCTGGCGAACCTGCAGAAGGACCGCACCGGCATGGACGACATTCCCAAGGACTGGAAGGGTGGCCTGTCCGGCATGCCGTGCGGCAAGGCCAGCACCGAGCTGGTGGCCCGCGTGTACCGCGACTACGGCGACCGTTTCGCCATCGCCGGCATCGGCGGCGTATTCACGCCCCAGCAGGCGTACGCGAAGATCCGCGCCGGCGCCAGCCTGGTCATGTTCATCTCGTCGCTGATGTACGTCGGACCGCAGAACATCAGCACGCTCAAGCGTGGTCTGGTGGAGCTGCTGCACGCCGACGGCTTCGACAACGTGCAGCAGGCCGTCGGCATCGACGTCCGCTGACGCAGCGTATTCGCGATCAGCGTATTCATCCCTCCCTCAGTCCGACTTCGTCGGCCAGCTCCCTCCCCTGGAGGGAGCACGAGGTTGTGTGCGCTATCCGCTTAGGCTGAAACCCTTTTCGTGCTCCCTCCAGGGGAGGGAGCTGTCACGCACAGCGTGACTGAGGGAGGGCTCCAGTCCGGCGAACGTTCAGTACGCCCCACGCACGTACTGATCCGGGTATCCCGCCGCCTCGGTGCTCAGTCCGAGCTTGTACGCGGCGCGCAGAGGCCAGTACGGATTACGCAGCGCGGCGCGTCCGATCTCCACGGCGTCCGCGTCCCCACGGTTCACGATCTTGTCGGCCTGCTTGGCCTTGGTGATCAGCCCCACGGCGGTGGTGCGAATATCCGCGTGCTTGCGCACCTCCGACGCGAACGGCACCTGATACCCCGGTTCCGCGGGAATCGTCACACCGGCGATGATGCCGCCGGTGGACACGTCGATCAGATCCACACCATGGCTGCGTAGCGCACGCGCGACGGCGATGGTCTGATCCAGATCCCAGCCGCCGGCCGCCCAGTCGGTCGCGGAAACACGCACGAGCAGCGGCGAATTGTCGGGCATCACGCTGCGCACCGCATCGGCCACCTCGATCAGCAGACGCATACGGTCGTTGAGATCGCCGCCATACTCGTCGGAACGCTCATTGGTAAGCGGATCCAGAAACTCACTGAGCAGATACCCATGCGCGGCATGAATCTCAATGGCCTGGAACCCGGCGCGGACGGCACGAGACGCGGCGGCACGGAACTGCTCCACAATGCCGTGAATCTCCTCCACGCTCAGCTCCCTCGGCATCGCATAATCGCCGAACGCAATGGGGGAGGGGGCCACGGTCTGCCATCCGCCGGCATCCAACGGCACGCTCTGCCCCTCGTACCCCACGGCGAAACTGCCCGTGGAACCCTTGCGGCCGGAATGATTGAGCTGCACGGCCGGCACCGCGCCGGCATCACGAATGCCGTCGACGATCCAACGCCAGGCCTCCACCTGATCGTCGTTCCACAGGCCCACATCATTGGGGGAGATGCGGCCCTCGGGACTCACCGCCGTCGCCTCGGCGATCACCATGCCGAAACCGCCAAGCGCTCGCGATACATAATGCTGGTAGTGGAACGGCGTGGGCTTGCCGTCCTGCGCGAACGCCGAGTAGGTGTCCATCGGAGGCAGCCATACGCGGTTGCGGATTTCCAGACCACGCAGGGTGAGCGGGTCGAACAGATGCGGACGTGTGTTCTTCTTGGAGCGTTTTCCGGTTCGCTTGTCAGCTGCCATGATCGTTGCCTTCGTTCGTTGTGTGGCCGTCGCCAGTGTTGCGTGGCTGCAGCCGATGTCCGCCCGTCCCCATCCCATGCCGACGTCGGCATAACAAAACAGGCGCAGGGGTTGATCCCCCTACGCCTGTTTTACCACATGAGCCCTAAACGAAGCCTTTGGAACTCGCTAACTCACTGCCCTTCGGTGGTGGTGCCGGAGGTAGTACCGGAAGTGGTGCCCGAGTTCGTGCTGGTGCTGCCGCTCGTGCTGCGCGACTTCGTCGAACTCGACTTCTTCTTGGTGGTGGACGACGTGGAGCCGGTCGTGCGGATCATGTTCTGGTCCGGGTTGCCGTAGTCGTTGTCCTGCGGAATGTTCGCGGAGCTCAGATAGTTCTCCATGAACTCCTTCCACGTCGGCAGTGCGATATCGGCACCGTACCAGGACGAGCGGTACACGCCGTTGATCGTGCCCTTGAGCGAGACGCCCGAGTTCTCGGCATTGGTGATCAGCGCGAACGCGGCCACCTGCGGCACGAAGCCGGACGTGGCGAGCTGCGTCTGCTCGCTCGTACCGGTCTTGGCGAAGGTCTTGCGGTTGTCGGACAGCTGTGCGTCCTTGGCCACACCCTGCGTCACGTTGAGGTTCATGGCGTAGGCGGTGGTCTGCGCCACTTCGGAGGAGATGGCCTGATGGCAGTTGGCGCTCGGCACCTTGTAGCTCTTGCCGGAGCTGTCGACCACCTTGTTCAGGGCGATCGGCGTGCATTCCACGCCGTTGCCGGCGATGGTCGCGTACACGTTGGCCATGGTCAGCGGCGACGACGGTTCGGTACCGATCACCATCGACGGGTTGTACTTGGTGATGTCGGTGCCGTCGGCACGGTGATAGCCCATGGTCTTGGCCATGTCGGCGATGGACTTCAGGCCGATGCGCTGCGCCATGGACACCTGGGTGGTGTTGTGCGACTGGTTGAGTGCCTGCAGCGGGGTCTCCGGATTCACCGTGCCGCCGCCGGAGTTCTGCACGTCGAACACACCGGCACCGTCGGCGTCGGGGATGGTCTTGTACGAGTAGTGCATGCTGGTGGCCAGCGGCTCGTTGGCGGAGTTGCCGGCGTTGATCCATGCGGCGAAGTTGATGGGCTTCCACGTGGAACCGACCTGGAAGCCGGAGCCGCCGCCGTCCGCGTAATCCACGGCGTAGTTCACGGAGGTGCGCGTGGTGCCCGGTGCGCCGTTCACGTCGTACGTGCGGTTCTGTGCCAGAGCGAGCACCTCACCGGTGCCAGGTCGGATCGCGGCGAGGATGTTCTCGTATCCGCTCGGATCGTCCTCGGGCAGGTTGTCGCGCACGGCGGTCCACGCGGAGTTCTGCGCGTTCACGTCGAGCGTGGTGTAGATGTTGAGGCCGCCCTGCTTGATCAGCTGGCGACGCTCCTTGAGTGTCTTGCCGAACACGTCGGACTTCTCGATCTGGCGAATCGCATAGTCGCAGAAGTATGCGGCGTTGCCCGCGGCCTGGCATCCCACGGCCACGTCCTGCACATGCAGGGTGTCGGCGAGCGGGATCTTCTTGGCGGCGTCGGTCTCGGACTTGTCAACGAAGCCCCATTCGCTCATCAGATCAAGGGTGATGTTGCGCTGCTTCTCGGCCTCTTCCGGGTTCACGGTGGGGTCGAAGTTGGCGGGGTTCTTGGTGATTGCCGCGATCGTGGCGGACTCCACCAGATTCAGGTCGGACGCGCTCTTGGAGAAGTAGTGCTGTGCGGCGGTCTCCACGCCGTACACGTTCTTGCCGAACTGTGCGATGTTGAGGTAGCCCTGCAGGATCTCCTGCTTGGAGTACTTCTTCTCCAGTTCTACGGAGATGAGCATCTCGCGCAGCTTGCGGGCGATGGTCTCCTCCTGCGCGTGGTACGCCTCGATCGGATCGTCGTCCTCAAGAGCCTGATCGATGAGGATGTTCTTCACGTACTGCTGGGTGAGGGTCGAACCGCCCTGGGTGTCGCCCTTCTTCACGTATGTCTGCACGAACGCTCGTGCGATGCCCTGCGGATCGATGCCGCTGTGATCCCAGAAACGATGGTCCTCGCGCGCCACCACGGCCTTCTGCATATAGTCCGAAATGCTCTTCAGCGGCACAATGATGCGGTTCTGCTCATAGAACGTGGCCAGCACCGTGGTGCCGTCGGACGCGTACATGCGCGACTGCTGCGGCAGGTCGGCAAGGTCGAAGTTGATGTCGTCGGCCTTCAGTGAGGAGGTCAGGCTCTTGGTCATGGTGTTCGCGCCCATGACGGCCGGCAGTAGGAAGCCGGAGGCCACCACACCGCCTGCGACGCAGAACATGATATAGGCAAGAATCAGCGTGAACACACGACGAGTTGTCTTAGGTTTCTTTTCGGGCATGGTGCCCATTGTAAAGTGGTGACCCTACCTTTCGACCATCCGTTTCCAATCTTCACGGCACTGTCATTCCCGTAAAATTCGCTGGAAATTTACTGATGTGCCCTTTTCCATGTGCTCCCTCCGAGGGAGGGAGCTGGACGACGAAGTCGGACTGGGGGAGGAATAAATAGTAGAAGCTTACTGATGCGCCCTTCGGATCAGCTTGCCCGGCTGGTAGATGATGATCGTGCGGCCCCTGCGCGAGATCCATCCGCGCTGCGTGAACTCCATCAGCGCCTTGTTCACCGTTTCGCGCGAGGCGCCCACGAGCTGTGCCATCTCCTCCTGCGTCAGATCGTGCGGCACCACCAGTCCGTCCTCACTCGGCTCGCCGAATCGCTGGGCGAGGTCTATGAGCGTCTTCGCAAGCCTTCCGGGAACGTCCATGAACACCAGATCGGCGATGCGCTCGTTGTTGAGTCGTGCACGATAGCCCATCACCTGAAGCATGTCGATGGCCACGCGCGGATGCTCGTCAAGCCATGCGAACAGTGCGGCGCGTTCGAGCGAGGCGACGATCGTACCGTTGGTCATCACGATGGCGGACGCGGTGCGCGGGCCGCCGGTCGGATCGAACACGGGGATCTCGCCGAGCAGTTCTCCGCGTCCGGTGATCGACAGCAGATGGATGCGATGATCCGTCGATTCTCGGGTGAGTTTGATGCGTCCGGTCTCTACCAGATACATGCGGTGGTCCGTATCCCCCTCGTGGAATACCGCATCGCCTTTGGAGTAGTAGCGTCGCTGGAGGTGCGGCAGCAGCTGGTCGGCCTCCTCGGGGCGCACCTGCTTGAACAGTGCGGTGTGCAGAAGGGCGTCGCGTTGGCTTTCCAAGTCGTCGGTAGCGCGAATCACCAAGCGTCAACCTCCATCGTTGAGTCCCTTATGATTTTTCTCAGTCTATTAGTCTAGCGCTCATGTGACGGGCGGAATATCCTGTTGAATGGATTTGTCGACAATTGACAGTCGCGAGTCAGTCGAAAAAGCGTGGTCGACGACGAACGAACATATATATAAGGAATCGGATATGGCTGTTTTGACGGACGGGGAAGCGGGTACGCGTCGTTCGGGAGTGTGTTCGGGGAACCGTGTGAGCGTTTCGCATCGTGGAAGCGAAACGATTGACGAATGGGACGGCGATTCGCCGCGTGCGCGTGATTCGTCGACTCGCGACTCGTCGGTTCACGGTCCGTCGGTTTGCGATTCGTCGGTCGTGGTGGTGATGCCCACGTACAACGAGAAGAACAATCTGCCCGTGACGATTCCTGCGATCCTGCGGTACTGTCCGGACGTGCACATTCTGATCGTCGACGACAATTCCCCCGACGGCACCGGTGATCTCGCCGATGCGATGGCCGGTCATGACCCGCGTATTCATGTGCTGCACCGGGCCGGCAAGGGCGGACTCGGTCCCGCGTATCTGGCCGGTTTCCGCTGGGCGTTGGACCGCGGCTACGACGTGATCTGCGAGATGGACATGGACGGTTCTCATCGTCCGCAGGATCTGCCGCGGCTGCTCGCGCCGCTGACGGGGGAGTCCGCGGCTGGTGCGGGATCGGCTGGCGCGGCGCCGGCGTCCGAAACGTCGTCGCGTGTGCCGGGCGCTGGTGCTGCGGGCGGTCGTCGTGGCGAACGGGTCGATCTAGTGATCGGTTCGCGTCGTGTGCGCGGCGGGCGTTCGGAGGGCTGGCCGTGGTATCGCAATCTGATCTCGTCGTGCGGATCATGGTATGCGCGCGTGATGCTTGGCTCCCATGTACACGACATGACCGCCGGATTCCGTGCGTATCGTGCATCGATGTTGCGTTCTGTTCGTTTGGACTCGGTGGAGGCGGGCGGATACGTGTTCCAGATCGACATGACACGTCGTGTGCTGGCCGCCGGCGGCGTGATCCGCGAGGTGCCGATCGTGTTTCCCCAGCGTGCGCTCGGCGTCTCCAAGATGAGCTCCGCCATCGTGATCGAGGCCATGTGGCGCGTCACCGTCTGGGGCCTGCAACGGCTGCTGCGCGGTCGGCGTCGATCATGAACATTCGTTCCCGCTGACGATGGATCTGTTGATGCGGGACCGTGCGCGAACGCTCCTGCGGTTACGTTTCGTCGTGAATCACGAACGGAACGTATCTGAAATCCGCGTTTCGGTTACGTTCCATTGTGGATCGTGAGCGGAACGTACTTGAAGTCCATATCCCGGTTACGTTCCATTGCGGATCGTAGACAAAACGTACCCGAAGCCTGTGTTCCGGTTACATTTTGTTGCGTAGTCGTGTCGAAACGTAACCGAAGGGGGAGGTTCGGTTACGTTTCGGTGGTCTTGAATGACGAAGCGTAACCGAACGACGTCGCGCCATTACGTTCCGTCGTGATGCGCTGGCGGAACGTAATCGAACGACGCCGCGTGACTGTGGACGTGGTCGGTCGTGGAGCGAGTCAAAGCATGATGGGGGTGTCGACTACGTCGTTGTTTACGGTTGGTGGGTATGTGACGTTCGACAGACAACACGTCACAAAAAAATGTTCGGTTGATTTTACTTTTTGATAGGTTGTGTGCGATAATGTTCATATGATTTCCTCCCATAGACAACATGTGATTCTGAGCAGGCTCCGCACCCGCGGTGCCGTTCGCATCACCGCACTCAGCAAGGAACTCGGCGTCTCATCAATGACGATCCGCCGAGACATCGCCGAACTTGCGGACAAGGGACTGCTCAAGCGCGTGCACGGCGGCGCCGTGACCACCAGTACATTGCTTGCCGAACCGTTGTTCTCCGTCAAGTCGCAGATGGACATCGGTCTCAAGGACGCCATCGCGCGCGCCGCCATCGAATACGTGTCGCCCGGCGATGTGATCGCCATCGGCGGCGGCACCACCGCGTACGTGTTCGCCCAGCATCTGCTGGAAAGCGAGAACTCGTCGGGCATCACCATCCTGACGAACTCGATCCCGGTCGCCGAACTCGTGCAGGCCATGGAGAACAAGGACGCCGAGGTGATCGTCACCGGCGGCGTGCTCACCCGCTCCAACTCGCTCGTCGGTCCGATCGCCGACAAGGTGATCTCCTCGCTGCGCGTCAACACGCTGTTCCTCGGCACGCATTCGGTGTCGATGCCCCGCGGCTTCCTCACTCCGAACTCGCTGGAATCCGCCACCGACGCCGCGCTGATCAACATCGCCGACCGCAGGGTGGTGCTGGCCGACCACACCAAGTGGGACAACACGTCATTGTCCATGTTCGCAAGCTTCGAGTCCATCGACGTGCTGATCACCGACGATGGGCTGGATCCCAAGTACGCCGAGCAGGCCAAGGATCTGGTAAAAGACCTCGTTCTGGCATCTCAGGACGAAACCGACAAGGAAAGAGAGTAATGATGACCGAATTCGCGCAGTACGTTCCTGGCGAATATGCAAAGAAGCACATCCGCATCACTCCGACCACGCTGGCCGACGGACGTGACTTCTTCTACCTCGACGACGATCCGGAGTACGTCTCCGGCGCCAAGACGCGTGAACTGAAGGATCCGCGCGACCTGCCGTACCGCTTCAGCAACCAGCTCAACGCCGCCGGCGAGGAAGTGCCGTACGCCGCGCCCGAGATGCGTCGCGACCCGCTGACCGGTGACTGGATCCCGATGGCCACCGCCCGTATGAACCGACCGATCACCGCCGGTCCGGGCGCCACCGCCAAGGGCAACCCGCTGGCCGCCCGCAAGCCCGGTGATCCGTACCAGGACGGCGAGGTGCCGGATACCGACTACAACGTGGTCGTGTTCGAGAACCGCTTCCCGTCGATGGTGCGCGTGCCCGGCCGCAGCGAGGACGTCACGTTCGTCGACGGCAACCCGCTGTGGGAGAAGAAGATGGCCGCCGGTCGCTGCGAGGTCATCTGCTTCGACCCGAACGAGCATGGACTGCCCGCCGACCTGCCGGTGTCCCGTCTGCGCACGGTCGTTGAGGCGTGGGCGTTCCGCACCGCCGAGATCTCCGCCATGGACGGCATCGAGCAGATCTTCCCGTTCGAGAACCACGGTGCCGAGATCGGCGTCTCCCTGGCCCACCCGCACGGTCAGGTGTACTGCTACCCGTTCATCGCCCCGAAGATGGAGAAGGAGCTCAAGCAGACCGAGGCCTACCACGAGAAGACCGGCGGCAACCTGCTCAAGGATCTCATGAACGCCGAGCTCGAGGCCGAGGAGCGCGTGATCATGCGCAACCACAGCTGGGTCGCCTACGTGCCGGCCGCCGCGCGCTGGCCCCTCGAGGTGCACGTGGCCCCCGTGCGCGACGTGCTCACCATCGACGAGCTCAACGATCAGGAGCGCTGGGATCTGGCGCAGATGTACTCCACGCTGCTCAAGCGCGGCAACGCGTTCTTCGACAAGGGCGACGGCAAGGGCATGGACCTGCCGTACATCGCCGCCTGGCACCAGGCCCCGATCCACGACCCGCGCCGTGCGAACTACCGTCTGAACCTGCAGTTCTTCAGCTTCCGTCGCGCCGCCAACAAGATCAAGTACCTTGCCGGCTCCGAGTCGGGCATGGCCGCCTGGATCTCCGACACCACGCCGGAGCTCATCGCCAAGCGCTTCCACGAGCTCGGCCCCATCGACATCGAAGACTGACGCGCGTCCCTCGGCTCGTGTGGTAGCTCTCTGGCTCTCCTCTCTGAGGGGAACTGTCCGCGCGGCTGGCACCCACCTTTGGCTCCCCTCTCTGAGGGGAGCTGTCTGCGAAGCAGACTGAGGGGAGCCGCCCGCGCGGAGCCTGCTCGCAACACGCATTGTCGAATGTTCACCGCCGCCCCTATAATCTCCCATAATCGAACAAAACTTAACAATAATCAACATCGCGTGCGACGACAAAGCCGTTCGAATTCGCATGCGATCACATACCCATCCAAGGAAGGAACACCATCACCATGGCGAAAGTCGAATTCATCGCCCCGATCGAATCCGAGGACGGCGTCGCCCGCGCGACCGAACTGTTCAAGGCCGCCTACGGCGAAGCGCCCGAAGGCGTCTGGAGCTCGCCCGGCCGTGTCAACCTGATCGGCGAGCACACCGACTACAACGCCGGCCTGTGCCTGCCCATCGCCCTGCCGCACCGCACCTACATCGCGCTCAAGCCGCGCACTGACACCACCGTGCGCGTCGTCTCCGACATCAAGCCCGACGACATCGCCACCGCCGACCTCGACGGACTCGAGGCCCGCGGCGTCGACGGCTGGGCCGCCTACCCGGTCGGCGTGGCCTGGGCGCTGCGCGAAAAGGGCTTCAACGTGCGCGGATTCGACGCCGCGTTCGTCTCTTGCGTGCCGCTCGGCAGCGGCCTGAGCTCGTCCGCAGCCATGACCTGCTCCACCGCACTCGCCCTCGACGACGTATACGGCCTCGGCTACGGACAGTCCGACTCCGGCCGCGTCACCCTGATCAACGCCGCCATCAAGTCCGAGAACGAAATGGCCGGCGCCTCCACCGGCGGCCTCGACCAGAACGCCTCCATGCGCTGCACCGAAGGCCACGCCCTGCTGCTCGACTGCCGTCCCGAGCTCACCCCGCTCGAGAATGTCTCCCAGCAGCCGTTCGACCTCAAGGCCAACAAGCTCGAACTGCTCGCCCTCGACACCCAGGCGCCCCACCAGCTCAATGACGGCCAGTACGCCGAACGTCGCTCCACCTGCGAGAAGGCCGCCGAAATCCTCGGCGTGGCCAACCTGCGCGTGACCGCCGACGCCATCCGCGAATCCGACGACCCGGCCAAGGCGCTGCAGGACACGCTCGACGCCCTGCCCAACGAGAACATGAAGAAGCGCGTGCGCCACGTCGTCACTGAGATCGAACGCGTGCGTGAATTCGTCAAGGCCTTCGCCGAGAACAACATCGAAGAGGCCGGCCGCCTGTTCAACGCCTCCCACGACTCCCTCGCCGTCGACTACGAGGTCACCGTGCCCGAGCTCGACGTGGCCGTGGACGTGGCCCGCCGCAACGGCGCCTACGGTGCCCGCATGACCGGCGGCGGCTTCGGCGGCTCCATCATCGCGCTCGTCGACGCCGGTCGATCCGAAGAGGTCGCGCAGAAGATCGCCGACGAGTTCGAGGCCCGCGGCTTCCACGCCCCGCGCGCGCTCGCCGCCTACGCCGCCCCCAGCTCCTCCCGCGACGCCTGATCCGCCTGATCCGCCGTCGCGCCTAGGGGCGTAAGCCTCTTCCGACTCCGAACTTTCGCCGGCCTGGACTGCACGCAAAGCAGTTCAGACCGGCGAACCCGTTTTCACAGCACCAATCACCCGAAATCGGCGATTCACAGCACGAAACACCCCCGGCAGCCATACCGAGACGGGCGTTTGACGCTGCGAATCGCCGATTTCGGGTATTTCGCGCTGCGAATTGCCGTCGGTGTCTATTCCCCGCGCATGATACCGGGTATCTGGCCGGCAATCCCGGGCAACGGAGAAACCGCCGGTATCCAACGGACCTACACTGTCGCACGGCAAAACAACAGCGCGAGTCAGAAACGACGCGAACCGTTCGAGAGCGAATCGAGGCATTCATGGCGACGATCGACATGACGGTAGGCAAACCCACCCCGCATCTGGTGAACTATGCGGTGCCCCTCGTGCTTACCAACGTGTTCCAACTGTCATATAACGCACTCGACGTCATCATCGTCGGCCGGTTCATCGGCAAGGAGGCGCTCGCCGCCACCGGCATGGCAAGCCCGATCATGAACCTGCTCATCCTCGGCATATCCGGCCTGACCATGGGCGCAGGCGTGCTCATGAGCGAATTCTTCGGCGCACGAGACCTCGCACGATTCCGCCGCGAGATGTCCACCACGATCATCGCCGGACTGATCCTCTCGATCGCGGTCGCCGCACTCGGATTCGCGCTCACCACACCACTGCTGCGCGTGCTCAACGTTCCCACGGCCGCATTCGCCCAGACCCGCACCTACCTGCGCATCACCTTCCTCGGCGTACCGTTCACCTACTGCTACAACGCGCTCGCGGCCGCGCTCAAAAGCGCCGGCGACTCCCGCACGCCGCTCGTATTCCTCAGCATCGCGCTGGTGATCAACGGACTGCTTGACTTCATCTGCATCGGATTCCTCGGATTCGGCATCGACTGGGCCGCGTTCACCGATGTGCTGGCCCAGGGGCTCGCCATGGTCATGACCGCGGTGTTCATGGTGGTGCGCATGCCCGACTTCCGTATACGCCGCGATGAGTTCGGCATCGATACCGCGTTGCTACGCACGACATGGAAGTACGGTTCGGTCACCGCGCTGCAGCAGTCGGTGCAGCCGATCGCCAAACTGATCATTCAAGGCGCGGTGAATTCGCTGGGCGTGGACGTGATCGCCGCGTTCAACGCCGTCACACGCATCGACGATTTCGCGTTCACCCCGCAGCAGAGCATTTCACACGGCATCACCACGTATGTGGCGCAGAATCGTGGAGCCGACAAGCCTGAGCATATTCGGCCCGGATTCCGTGCCGGACTGCGTTTGGAATTCGTGTATTGGATGATCATCGGCCTGGTTGTGCTGCTGTTCAACCGACCGATCATGCACATGTTCGTCACGTCGGATCAGACGCGCGTGATCGATCTGGGCAGCCAGTACCTGACCACGATGGCGCTGTTCTATCTATTCCCGTCGTTCACGAACGGCATTCAGGGATTCTTCCGAGGCATGGGCAACATGTCGGTCACGCTGATCTCCACGTTCATTCAGGCGTCGTTGCGTGCGGTGTGCACGTGGCTGATGATCGGATCGTTGGGCATGTACGGCATCAGTTTCGCCTGCGCGATCGGCTGGAGCGCCATGCTGCTGTTCGAGGTGCCGTATTACTTCGTCTATATGCGCAGGAGGGGATTGCTGGGCGAATGATGATGTGACGGGGGATTGGAGTGCGGGTCAGCTCCCCTCAGTCCGCCATTCGGCGGACAGCTCCCCTCAATCTTGAGGGGAGCCGCTGGGATTCAACCTGAGGGTAATCAGTTCTTGAAGCTGTGGATCGGGGCGGGGATGCGTCCGCCGCGGGTCACGAACGCCTCGCAGCTGGTCTGGTTCACCGGCATGATCGGCGCGTAGCCCATCAGACCGCCGAAGTTCGCCATCTCGCCCACGCCCTTGCCCGCCACGGGGATCACGCGCACGGCGGTGGTCTTCTGGTTCACCATGCCGATGGCTGCCTCGTCGGCGATCATGCCGGAAATGGTGGCCGCGGACGTGTCGCCGGGGATGGCAATCATGTCAAGACCGACCGAGCACACGCAGGTCATGGCCTCGAGCTTCTCGATCGTCAGGCAGCCGCTGCCGGCCGCGTCGATCATGTTCTTATCCTCGGAAACCGGAATGAACGCGCCCGAAAGGCCGCCGACGTAGGAGGACGCCATGATGCCGCCCTTCTTCACCTGATCGTTGAGCATGGCCAATGCGGCGGTGGTGCCGGGCGCGCCCACCTGCTCCAGGCCGATCTTCTCAAGCACCTCACCAACCGAATCACCCACGGCCGGGGTCGGCGCCAGCGACAGGTCGATGATGCCGAACGGAATGCCGAGGCGACGCGACGCCTCCTGTGCCACCAGCTGACCAACTCGCGTGATCTTGAATGCGGTGCGCTTGATCGTCTCGCACAGGAATTCGAAGTCACGTCCCACCGCGGCGTCCAGCGCTCGGGAGACCACGCCCGGACCGGACACGCCTACGTTGATCACTGCGTCGCCTTCGGTCACGCCATGGAAGCCGCCGGCCATGAACGGGTTGTCGTCCGGCACGTTGCAGAACGCCACGAACTTCACGCAGCCGTAGGAATCGTTGTCCTTCGTCAGCTCGGCGGTGTCCTTGATGATGTGGCCGAGCAGTTCCACGGCGTTCATGTCGATGCCGGTCTTGGTGGAGCCCACGTTCACGGACGAGCACACCAGATCGGTTTCGGACAGTGCCTTGGGCAGCGACTTGATGAGCAGCTCCTCGGCCGGGGTCATGGCCTTGGACACGAGCGCGGAGTAGCCGCCGATCAGGTCGACGCCCACTTCCTTGGCCGCACGGTCGAGCGCGTGCGCGATCTTCACGAAGTCGTCGCTGGTCTTGCAGGAGCTGGCGCCCACGAGCGAGATCGGCGTGACGGTGATGCGCTTGTTGACGATCGGGATGCCGTAGTCGCGACTGATCTCCTCGCCGGTCTTCACCAGATCCTTGGCGTAGGAGGTGATCTTGTTGTAGATGTTGTCGCAGACGGTGTCCACGTCGGCGGCCGCGCAGTCGAGCAGGCTGATGCCCATCGTGATCGTGCGCACGTCGAGCTTCTCCTGCTCGATCATCTGATTGGTCTCGTGGACCTCCATGATGTTCAGCATGGTGTGTGCAAATCCTTTCGGTTCGTGCGGATGCGGTGTCGCTTCGATCGTGCGATCAGACGCGGTGCATCTTGGTGAAGATCTCCTCGCGCTGGCAGCGGATGCGCACGCCGATGTCGTCGCCGAGGTCCTCGAGGTTGCCGACCATGGCGCTGAAGTCCTTGTCGGACTGGGAGTAGTCGACGATCATCATCATGTTGAAGAAGCCGTCGATGATGGTCTGGGAGATGTCGAGCACGTTCACGTGGTGCTTCGACAGGTAGGTGCAGACGCGGGCGATGATGCCGACCGTATCCTGTCCGACGACGGTGATGATTGCCTTGTTCATGAAGTTCCCCTTAAGGCCCTAAGACATAGAAAATACAGACTTCTCCAGTCTACCGTCTGCGTTCGTAACACGGGCTATAGGAACAAGAGTGTTGCTTATGTTCCGGGTTTGGCCTTACGGCAGTAGGCGTGTCGGGGTGTTATTTTTCCGCGTGAAAAAATAGGGGCGTTCCTCTGGTGGGCTGGATGCATGAGGACGAAATCCAGCAAGGCGAAGAAATGCCCCGTGTGCGGGTCGGCGATGAAGCGGAACGGCAGGACGAGGGCGGGAACCCAGCGGTGGATGTGCGTCGCGTGTTCGCTGACCGGGGTCATGCGTCAGCAGGACGCGGAACGTGGCAGGCAGCTCGACGCGTTCCTCGGCTGGCTGCTCGGCCGCGCGTCCCAGTCCTCATGCGACGCGCACGGCGATGCGCGGGCATTGCGCAAGCGGACAGCGTGGTGCTGGAACATCCGGCCCGAGATTCCCCCGTGCACGGTGAAGCATCACACGGTGATGGCGGACGGCACGTACATGAGCCACGGCTGGTGCCTGATCACGGCGGTCGACGGCGAAAGCGGCGAGGTGCTGGGTTCCCAGTGGTGCCCGCATGAGTCGAAGGCGGCCTACGTTGCGCTGTTCTCGCGCATCCCCTCGCCCGACGTGCTGGTCACGGA
>NZ_NEWD01000021.1 GCF_002234915.1 Bifidobacterium vansinderenii
TGGCTGACATGGCATCGCGCAACGTAGACGGCCTGAGCGCCGGCGCGATGCTGAACTCACCAAGGCTCGCGCCCATGATCGAGGGTTTGAAGGAGACTCCGGCGATTCTGCTCGGCTCGGGGGCTATCCGGGAGATGAGTCGATCGACCAATCCCTCGGATGCCGTCTCGTCGACAACCATCCAGCGATGCTTCGAGGCCATTTTGCCAAGTTCCGTGAGCATCACCGTCTTGCCGCTGCCGCGCGGTCCGGTGATAAGCATGAGCCGGTCGGGGGCGCCGGGGCCGTCGCCAAGTCCCTCATCGAAATCGTCGATGACCGATTCTCGCCCGATCAATACCGGAGGCATGACTCCGGCTGTCGGTTTGAACGGATTTGCCGGAAACGTCATAGAGGTCTCCCTTCTTTATATTCAGGGCGAATATTTTCCCATTATACCCAAAAATAGAACATATAGAAAATTAATAGAATAGTATGCAGTATCCAAACGATATGAGCGAGAATGTCTTGTATTGCAATGATACTGGCGATTTCTATGTAGAAATATAGAACAAATAGAACAAATAGAACATTGTGCCGAGTGCATCTCATCTCCGTGCCGCAATGCCCCGTTCGTCATCGATCGTAGGTAAACTGCCCCGTAACAACTCCAGCGAGGGAGTACAGCAATGGAGAACTTCGATTTCGTGCGCGACGTGTTTCCGGGTACGAACATCATCGACGACATGCTTGCGATTCTCGATAGCGTCAAGCGATCCGCGATTCCGCTGAGCAAGGCCGCGTGACCGTGTTCGGGCGTTCGTGTGTGACGTTGCCTCGAGGAGTCCTCTCCTCCGTGAGGTGATACATCCTCCACGGCGGTGCTGATTACGATATATCCATGCAAGCGCTATCACTCAAGTGATTGCTGAGATTTGATCGTTCTGACACGCCAATTATCGAACCGGTTTGATAAACGTGTTCGCTGAGAGTACACTGAATTTCGACCACACACATGCGTCAGACTGGAACGAAGGAGTTTCCCATGGCCAAAGCAGCCAAGTCCGCAACCGATTCCGTGTACAACGACCGTCTCGCCCGCCACTCCGCCGAACTCGACTGGCTGTTCATGGAGCTGTACAACGATCGTGCCGCTCTCGATGATCTCAAGGCCGCCATGGCCGACGCCTACGCCGCCCGCCCCGCCGACCTCAAGAAGCTCGACGCCAAGCGCGAGGCCGACCCCGACTGGTACAAGCGCGGCGACATGTTCGGCATGACCATGTACACCGACCTGTTCGCCGGCGACCTCAAGAAGCTCGCCGACCGCGTGCCCTACCTCGAGGAGCAGAAGCTCACCTACCTGCACCTCATGCCGCTGCTGCAGATGCCGCACCCGCAGAACGACGGCGGCTACGCCGTGGAGGACTTCGACAACGTCGATCCGACGCTCGGCACCAACGAGGACCTCGCCGCGCTCACCGCCAAGCTGCGCAAGGCCGGCATCAGCCTCTGTCTCGACTTCGTGATGAACCATACCGCGTCGAGCCACCGTTGGGCCAAGGCCGCACAGGCCGGCGACCCCGAGTACCAGGACTACTACTTCTGCTACGACGACCGCACCATCCCCGACCAGTACGACGCCGTGGTGCCGCAGGTGTTCCCCGGCACCGCGCCTGGCAACTTCAGCTGGAACGAGCAGATGGGCAAGTGGGTCATGACCCAGTTCTACCCGTTCCAGTGGGATCTCAACTACCGCAACCCCAAGGTGCTCATCGCCATGCTCTCCAGCGCGCTGCACCTCGCCAACCTCGGTGTTGAGGTGCTGCGCATCGACGCCGTGCCGTACATCTGGAAGGTGCTCGGCACCAACTGCCGCAACCTGCCCGAGGTGCACACCATCGTGCGCATGCTGCGCATCGCGCTCGAATGCGTCTGCCCGGCCGTGGTGCTCAAGGGCGAGGTCGTCATGGCCCCCAAGGAGCTCGCCGCCTACTTCGGCACCCCCGAGGCGCCCGAGTGCCACATGCTGTACAACGTGTCGATCATGGTGAACCTGTGGAGCGCGCTCGCCAGCCAGGACGTGCGTCTGCTCAAGACGCAGATCGACAAGCTCAACGCCCTGCCCGAGAACTGCTGGTTCGTCAACTACCTGCGCTGCCACGACGACATCGGCTGGGGTCTCGACGAGGACGTGGAGAAGGAGATCGGCATCGATCCGCTCAAGCACAAGGAATTCCTCTACCACTTCTACGAGGGATGCGTGCCCGGCAGCTGGTCCATGGGCGAGCTGTACAACTACGATCCAGCCACCAGCGACGCCCGCAGCTGCGGCACCACCGCCAGCCTGTGCGGCGTGGAGAAGGCGATCATCACGCATGACAAGCCGGCGCTCGAGATCGCCGTGGACCGCGACCTGCTCATGCATCGCGCCATGTCGTTCCTGCGCGGCTTCCCGATGCTCAACTGCGGCGATGAGATCGGCCAGCTCAACGGCTGGGACTACAAGGAGGATCCGGACCGCGTGGAGGACAGCCGCAACCTGCACCGCAGCAAGTTCGACTGGGAGAAGGCCGCGCTGCGCGAGGAGCCCGGCACCCTGCAGAACCAGCTGTGGGAAGGCATGGAGGGCCTGCGCGAGATGCGCGACGACCCGTGCTTCGCGCCCGACGCCTGGGTGTCCACTTGGGACACGCACAACGACGCCGTGCTCGCCGTGGTGCGCAAGTCCGGTGCGGACACGCTCGTTGGCCTGTTCAACTTCTCCCGCGCGACGCAGAACGTGTGGCTCGACGGTGCTGACGGCCTGATGCCGCGCAACGGTGCCGAGCTCGCTCCGTACGAGGCGCGCCTGGTCCGCTTCCACAACTGAGCGGTCGGCTGAAGACTGAAGCAAGTCCCCGAACCTCCCCCGAGGTCCGGGGACTTTTGCGTGTGAGGAGTGGGACGTGCCGGCCGCGCGTAGGGCATTGTAGCTGTGGCTCCCCTCCCCTCGGAGAGGGGAGCTGGCTGCCGGAGGCAGACTGAGGGGAGGGCTCCCATCCCATCCGCCGAAATACCCTTCCGGCACTACTCTGATCTCAGAAACCAAAACATCGTGAATCGCCCCGCGTGTGGATGAGCTCCCCGCTTTTCCCCGTATCGCCGTATCGCGATCGCCGTAGCCACACCGTAACCATACAAAGGAGCAACCAATGCCGATCCTGGGACTGGGCCATGACGTGGTGGACGTGGTGGCATTCTCCGAGCAGCTGGGCGAGCCAGGCGGCGGCATGCGGCGGCTCTTCTCCGCGCGGGAACTTCGACAGGCCTCCATGCGCGCGCGTGCGAAGCATGATGGTGAGGCCGTGCATCTGGCCGCGCGCTGGGCCGGCAAGGAGGCGGTGCTCAAGGCATGGTGCGAGGCTCTGGGAGACGGCCCTGCACCCTATACGCTCGATGACTTCCCGTGGGCCTTCATCGAAATCCTCGACGACTCGCGAGGCCGTCCGCAGGTTACGCTTGCAGCCCCTGTGCGGCAGGCTCTTGAGGCCTCGATTCCTTCTATGGGCGGCACTCTGCCTACGCCGGCAGCCACTCTCATCTGGCATATCTCTCTGAGCCACGACGGGCCGATCGCCTCCGCGGTGGCCATACTCGAAACACTTGAACACTGAGGTGCCGTTGCCGTGCAAGGCAGTAGTGAGGCGACAGAAACGCGAAGGCTGTCGATACCCTTTCCGGTCTCGGGTTCCTAGACTTTGTCATACCGATCAATCGTGAGAGGCGGGGCCTCGAACACGGTTCCGCCGCCGTGAAAGGAGGAACCACGATGACCAACTCCCATGGGTATCCCAATGATCCCAATCGTCCCAACTTCAATGGCACTCCCGGCGGTGGTCCCTCCGGCAGCGGTGCAGGCCCCGATCCCCGCGGTGAAGGCCCGTTCACGTCGGACAGCATCTACCAGCCGGTGGATCCGTTCCGCCTGATCGTTGAGGATCTGCCCCGCCGCGCCACGAACATCATCCGTTCGATCTACGGCGTGGTGGGTGCCGTGGCCATTCTCGCCGGACTCGCACTGTTGATCATGCCGGGCAAGACCATGCGCGTGGTGGCCGTGGTGCTCGGCATCTACTTCATCGTCTCCGGAGCGATGCGCGCGATCGGCGCCCTCGTCGAACCGTTCCTGCCCGGTGGCTGGCGCGTGCTCGACCTGCTGCTCGGCACCCTGCTGGTGATCGGCGGCGTGGTGATCATGAAGGACACCGCATTCTCGTCCGAGGCGCTCGCCCTGGTGGTGACCATCACCGTGGGTATCGGCTGGATCATCGAAGGCATTCTCACCTTGGCCGAATCGTGGGCGCTGCCAAGGTCCGGCTGGGCCATTGCGGCGGCGATCCTTTCGATTCTGGCCGGAGTGATCGTGCTGGTCAGTCCGGTGCAGTCCACCGTGTGGCTGGTCATGTTCGCCGCCTGCGCGCTGATCGTGCTCGGCGTGGTCTCCTGCGTGCGATCCTTCACCTTCGGCCGCAGCAAGTAGCGCAATGGTTGAGGCTCCCCTCAGCGAGGGGAGCCTCAGCGGGTTTGCGTGTTGCTAACCCACCTCATCCGTCACGCTTCGCGTGCCACCTTCTTCGGCAAGAATTGACGGACTTCGTCCGGCGTGTTCCCGCTCGCCTGTCAGCTCGCCTGAGTCCTACAAACGCCGCTGGCGTTTGCTATACGGACTCAGCCTTAGGGGAAGGATATGTATGGTGTCTTCCTCAACGAGCGAAGTCACGCAGTTGGCTCGTCCTCAGAACACGTATTCGCTCAGGCGGTGCATGGCTTCCTCCACGCGCGACTTGGGCAGCGCCAGGTTCATGCGGATCGCGCACGGATGCTGGAACTGGCGTCCGTCCTGCCACGCCACGCCCACATCCGAACCGCGCTTCTCCAGCTCCTCAAGCGTCACGCCATGTGCCGCACACCAATCCGTGCAGTCGAGGAACAGCATGTACGTGCCCTCCGGCTTGGCCACGCGAATCCCCTCGAAATGCGAACGAATGTAGTCCACCGCATACTCCACATTCTCGGTGAGCACGGCCCGCAGCTCGTCCACCCACACGTGCCCCTCGGGCCGGTACGCGCCGATCAGTGCGTGCATGGACAGCACGTTCATCGCGTTGTAGTGCGTCTTGCCGCTCACCGCGAGCACGCGGTCGCGCAGATACTCGCTGTAGATGATGTGGTAGCTGCCCACGAGTCCGGCCAGATTGAACGTCTTGCTCGGCGCATAGAACGCGATCGTCCGGTTGCGCGCGTCGTCGCTCACCGACTGCGTGGGAATGTGCTTGTGGCCGCCGAGGATGATGTCGGACCAGATTTCGTCGGAGATCACCACGCAGTCGTTGGCGCGGTACACCTCCATCGCCCTCTCGATCTCCCAGCGTTCCCACACGCGGCCGCACGGGTTGTGTGGACTGCAGAACACGGCCACATGGATGTTGTTCTCCTTGATTTTGCGATCCATGTCGTCGAAGTCCATGCGCCACACGCCGTCGGCGTCACGCACGAGCGGGCTGTGCACGATCCGGTAGCCGTTGTCACCGATCGAATGCGTGAACCCGATGTACGTGGGGGAGTGCAGCAGCACCGCGTCGCCGGGCGTGGCGAACGCCTTGAGCGCGCTGACCACACCGCCGAGCACGCCGTTCTCGTAGCCGATGTGCTCCGCGGCGAGTCCGGTCACGCCGTTGCGAGTGCGCTGCCAGTCGATGATCGCGTTGAAATACTCGTCGGTCGGCTGGAAGTAGCCGAACATCGGGTGCTGCGCGCGACGAATGATCTCCTCCTGGATCGTCGGCACGGTCGGGAAGTTCATGTCGGCCACCCACATGGGGATCACGTCGAATCCGGGTTTGGGCGCGGCCGGCGCCATGCCGGGCACGCGTCCCACGCCGTCCACCGCGATGGCGTCCTTGCCGTGTCGGTCGATGATCGAAGTGAAATCGTACGTGCTCATGTCAGCTCCTTTACTTCGTGGACGGGCCGCCGCGTGCGGTCCCGCATGGCCGTGTGTCGTGCCGTGTGTGGCGCTCCGACGTCCTTCGTCGTCGGAGGGCGCGGGGAAACAGGGCCATTGTACGGGGCGAACATCGTGCGTGTGCGAATCTTTCCACGGAATGCCATGCGTCGCCGCGAACGACTGATCGTGTGGAACACGCGGTCCGCGCACGGTTTGGCAAAATCGCGCAGGTATGTAATAATCGTGACTCGGAAGTTTGACTTGTCGACTTTCACGCGGATGTAGCTCAATGGTAGAGCCTCAGTCTTCCAAACTGATTACGCGGGTTCGATTCCCGTCATCCGCTCCAGAGAACCGTTGGGAAGCCAACGGTTTTTTTGTATCCGGCGTGCACCCGCCGCGTGCGTTGACGACGGACGGCCACGGCGCGACGGATGACGACCCGCGACGACCGACCTTCCGGAGGGCACATGGCAACCGAACAGCAGTCCACAGCACAGCAGTCCGCGGATTCCATGGAAACGGATCCGGCGACAACGAATTCTCCGACGACCGATCCGGCGACGACCGATCCGGACACGCAGATCGGCCCCGGACACCGTCCCGTCAAACGCACCGACCCGCGCGCCTCGCACCCGCGAGCGCTGTCGATGGCCGAGCGCGAACGCAAGGAATGGCACAAGGGCCGCTGGATCGTGTTCATCGTTTCGCTGCTCGTGGCGATCATCGTGCCGTACTGGGTGGGCCGATACATGGCCATGAACGGCACTCAGACCGTGGTCGACGCGATCTCGCCGATCGACCCGCGCGGCGCCGCGCTCATCTCGTGGGTGGTCACGTCGATGACGTTCATGACGCTCGGCATGGCGGTGATGGAGACGCGCAAGGTGATCTGGCGCGTGCTGTTCATCCTGTCGCTGGCCGTGGAGCAGCTGATCGCCGGCGTGTGTCTGCTGCGATTCAACTTCTGGTATTCCACGTACGTGGTGTACGGCAACGCGTCGCCGCCGATCAACGCGGCGAACCTCGGCATCCTCGCGTCGGCGATCGGCCTGGCCGTGTTCGCCGTGCTGTATGTGGGTCTGCTCGTGCTGATCCGTAAGGACTCGCCGCTCAACGTGCTCACGCGCAGCTGGTCGGCGCTCGCGATCTTCTTCGTGATCGAGCTGGCGGCGCTCGCGGTGGTGATGTTCGGCGGTCTCGTCACCGCGGTGTGACCTCGTTTTCTTCCTCTCCGCCGGATCGCGCTGACGGGTCGGAGAGGGGAACGCGAGTCGTGGTCCGAGGGGTGTGTATACTTGAATTTTGGCGTGTTTCGCCCGCGGATAGAGAGCGCCATGAGTATTCCGCTGATGGCACCGCGCAACAAACCAGACATAAGGAGGAGCTGTGGCTCTTAGCACCGCTGAAAAGCAGGCAATCATTTCCGAGTACGCTACGCACGAGGGCGACACCGGCTCGCCCGAGGTCCAGGTGGCGCTGCTGTCCAAGCGTATTTCCGACCTGACCGAGCACCTCAAGCAGCACAAGCACGATCACCACTCCCGTCGTGGCATGCAGCTGATGATCGGTGACCGTCGTCGTCTTCTCGACTACCTGAAGCGCAACGACATCGAGCGTTACCGTTCCCTGATCGAGCGCCTCGGTCTGCGCCGATAATGTATTCTTCCGCCCGAGCATAACCTGCTCGGGCGCTTTTGCATGCCGGCTTTCGGACGGTGGGATGACAAACATGAGGGGCCCCGAGAGGTTAGTGAGGGGCCGGGGAAGTATGGAATTCTGATGCGAGGAGCACGCGGCCAGGTATGCCGCGCCCGGTGTGCTGAGATGGTGAAGCGAACGGCCGACGGAACGAATGCGGCCGAAAACTGAACAAATCGCAATAATTGAATACATCGCGATAACTGAAGAACTTCAATAACTGAAGAACAAACAAGAACACGCAATAATCAAGCAAGTTCGAGTACGAAAAAAGGAGGAACCCGTGGAGGGTCCCGAAATCAAGGCCGTAGAGGCCGTAATCGACAATGGTTCATTCGGCAAGCGCACGCTGCGCTTCGAGACCGGTCTTCTCGCCCAGCAGGCGGACGGCGCCGTCGCCGCCTATCTTGACGATGATTCGATGATTCTGTCTACCACCACCGCCGGCTCCAGCCCGAAGGAGAACTACGACTTCTTCCCGCTGACCGTGGACGTGGAGGAGAAGATGTACGCCGCCGGCAAGATCCCCGGCTCCTTCTTCCGCCGCGAGGGTCGCCCGAGCTCCGAGGCCATCCTGGCCTGCCGCATCATCGACCGCCCGCTGCGCCCGCTGTTTCCGCACACGCTGCGCAACGAGGTGCAGGTCGTGGAGACCGTGCTCGCCGTCAACCCCGACGACGCGTACGACGTGATTGCCCTGAACGCCGCCTCCGCCTCCACCATGATCTCCGGCCTGCCCTTCGAGGGCCCGGTGTCCGGTGTGCGTCTGGCCCTGATCGACGGCCAGTGGGTCGCCTTCCCGCGCTGGAGCGAGCGCGAGCGCGCCGTGTTCGAGATCGTGGTCGCCGGCCGCGTGATCGAGAACGGTGACGTCGCCATCGCCATGATCGAGGCCGGCGCCGGCAAGAACGCCTGGAAGCTCATCTACGAGGACGGCCAGATCAAGCCCGACGAGACCGTCGTGGCCGGTGGTCTCGAGGCCGCCAAGCCGTTCATCAAGACCATCTGCGAGGCCCAGGACGAGCTCAAGCGCATCGCCGCCAAGGAGACCAAGGAGTTCCAGCTCTTCCCGGAGTACACCGACGATCTGTACAACCGCATCGACCAGATCGCGCACGGCGACCTCGACGAGGCCCTGTCCATCGCGGAGAAGCTGCCGCGTCAGGACCGCATCGCCGAGATCAAGCAGCACGTGAAGGACACCCTTGCCGGCGAGTTCACCGAGATGGACGACGCCGAGAAGGAAAAGGAGATCGGCAACGCGTTCAAGGAGCTGCAGCGCCAGATCGTGCGTCGCCGCATCCTCACCCAGGACTACCGCATCGACGGCCGTGGCCTGCGCGACATCCGCACCCTGTCCGCCGAGGTGGACATCGTGCCCCGCGTGCACGGCTCCGCCCTCTTCCAGCGTGGCGAGACCCAGATCCTGGGCGTCACCACGCTGAACATGCTCAAGATGGAGCAGCAGATCGACGCGCTGTCCGGTCCGACCACCAAGCGCTACATGCACAACTACGAGATGCCGCCGTACTCCACCGGTGAGACCGGCCGCGTTGGCTCCCCGAAGCGCCGCGAGATCGGCCACGGCGCCCTCGCCGAGAAGGCCATCGTGCCGGTGCTGCCGGATCGCGAGGAGTTCCCCTACGCCATCCGCCAGGTCTCCGAGGCCATCGGCTCCAACGGCTCCACCTCCATGGGCTCCGTGTGCGCCTCCACCCTGTCGCTGCTCGCGGCGGGCGTGCCGCTGAAGGCCCCGGTGGCGGGCATCGCCATGGGTCTGGTCTCCGGCGACGTGGACGGCCAGCACATCTACAAGACGCTCACCGACATCCTGGGCGCCGAGGACGCGTTCGGCGACATGGACTTCAAGGTCGCCGGTACTTCCGAGTTCATCACCGCCCTGCAGCTTGACACCAAGCTCGACGGTATCCCGGCCGACATCCTGGCCGCCGCCCTGCAGCAGGCGCACGAGGCCCGCGCCACGATCCTCGACCTGATCAACGAGTGCATCGACGAGCCGGCCGAGATGAGCGAGTTCGCCCCGCGCATCATCACCACCACCGTTCCGGTTGAGAAGATCGGCGAGGTCATCGGCCCGAAGGGCAAGATGATCAACCAGATCCAGGAGGACACCGGCGCCGAGATCGCCATCGAGGATGACGGTACCGTGTTCATCTCCTCCGAGGGTGGCGAGGCCGCCGAGAAGGCCAAGGCCATCATCGACCAGATCGCCAACCCGCACGTGCCGGAGGCCGGCGAGCAGTACAACGGCAAGGTCGTGAAGACCACGTCGTTCGGAGCGTTCGTGAACCTGACCCCGGGCACCGACGGTCTGCTGCACATCAGCCAGATCCGCAACCTCGCCAACGGCGAGCGCATCGACGCCGTCGAGGACGTGCTCAAGGAAGGCGACACCGTCGAGGTGGTCGTGCAGGGCGTGGACGATCGCGGCAAGATCTCGCTGGCCATCCCCGGCTTCGAGGACCAGGAGTCCGGCGCCGGCCGTGGCGCCTCCCGCGGTGGTGACCGTCGTGAGCGCGATGACCGTCGTGGCGGACGCCGCGATGACCGTCGTGACGACCGTCGCCGTGACGATCGCGAGGATCGTCGTCCGCGTCGTCGTCGCTACGATGACGATCGTTACGATCACGACGATCGCGACTACGATCGCGATGACCGTCGCCGTGGCGACCGTTACGATCACGATGATCGTGATGATCGTCGTGGCCGTCGTGATGACCGTTACGATCGCGATGACCGTCGTGGTGGCCGCCGTGACCGTGATGACCGTTACGATCGCGATGATCGCCGTGATGACCGTCGTGGTGGCCGTGGCCGTCGTGATGACCGCAACCCGCGCTACGCCGTGGATGACTCCTATGACGAGTACCGCGCCGACCGCGAGGAGCGTTCCGAGCGTCCGCGCCGTCGTGTGCGCCGCGACTTCGACCCCTTCGACGAGGACTGATCGCATCGGTCGCGTGATTGCAGTGTGATCGTGCCGACCGCGTCAGTCGTGTGACTGCGCGTTCGCACGATCGCGTAATCTGATCCCGTAATGCAAAGCCCGCCTAGACTCGACTCCCGAGCCAGGCGGGCTTTGCCGTATCCGATACGGCCGATCCTTATCCTTCCCCTAAGGCTGAGTCCGTGCAGCAAATGCCAACGGCGTTTGTAGGACTCAGACGAGCCGACAGGCGAGCGGGAACGCGCCGGACGCAGTCCGTCAATTCTTGCCGAAGAAGGTGTCAGCCGGCGGCTGACGGATGAGGTGCTACCTGATTGGATCCTGAACCTCCTGTGCACGTACCGTCTCTGCACCAAACTTGGTAGTCAATCCGAACCATTTTGGTAGTCACAACGAACTTGGAAGTCCAAACGCGACACTTTTCAGCATTTGTGCACGCTCACACGTCTCGTTTCGACTACTAAATCACAATGCGCGTCTCGTTCGGACTCCGAAAATCGTCAGCCTGCCCAAATCCAGCGCTTTTTCTACGCTGAACGTGGGTGCGGCCGCGCGTTCGGATGCTTCGAAAGTCCGACGCAGTCGCGGTTTTCGCACAGGACGGCACAGGACGTCGTGAACGACGACATGAACGAAGGAGCCAATATGACGTTGCAGCGCAACATCGGACCGTTTACTACTACGGCCATCGGCATCGGCGAGATGGGTCTGACCATCGAGGGCTATCCGAGCCACGAGCAGGCGCTGGAGACGATCCACGCCGGACTCGACGCCGGCGCCCGCATGATCGACACCGCGTGGGCGTACTATGCGCCGGGCGAGGAGGAGCAGACCGGCGAGAAGCTCACCCGCGAGGCGCTTGACAGCTGGAACGGCCCGCGCGACGAGGTGCTGGTCGCCACCAAGATCGGTCTGCGCCGCGACTTCGACGAGAACGGCAAGCCGATCTGGCCGCGTGACGGCAAGCCCGAGCATCTGCTCGAGTACGGCAAGCAGTCGGCGATGGCGCTCGGCGTCGACACGATCGACCTGCTGTACATGCACCGCCACGATCCGGAGGTGCCGTACAGCGAGTCGATCGAGGCGGTCCGCCAGCTGCTCGACGAGGGCGTGGCCCGCTACGCCGGCGTCTCCAACGTGACGATCGAACAGCTCGACATCGCGCGCGGCATTCTCGGCGACCGTCTGATCGCCGTGCAGAACCAGTATTCGCCGGTGCACCGCGAGACTCGTGACACGCTCGACTACTGCGCGAAGCTGGGACTGGCGTTCGTGTGCTGGAGTCCGCTCGGCGGCTTCCGCCACCCGTACGACGAGCACCTGTTCGACCCGTTCCGCGAGGTGGCGGCCGCGCGCGGCGTGAGCTACCAGCAGGTCACGCTTGCCTGGGAGCTGGCGCAGGGCGACCACATGTTCGTGATCCCCGGATGCCACCGTCCGGCCACGTTCCTCGATTCCTTCAAGGCCGGCGATCTCGTCCTCACCGACGAGGAGCTTGCCAAGCTCAACGCCTGAGCGTGCTCCGGCGTGGTTCATTGCTTAGGTCACCTCATCCGTCAGCCTTCGGCTGCCACCTTCCCCTCGAGGGGAAGGAAAGTGCGGAGCATTATGGTGTTGGCTCCCCTCCGGAGGGGAGCCTGCGCAAGGTGCTATAGCCCGCGCACCACGTCTGCGAGCTTGCGGGCGGCGGTCTCGAATTCCTCGGGCGTGGTGTACGCGTAGCTCAGACGCAGCGAATTGTCGCCCTCGAAGTCGTAGATGTCACCGGGGTTGAGCAGTATGCCCGCCTCCACGGCCTTGGTGAACAGCCGGTTCATCGGCATCGGCCGGTCGAACGTCAGCCAGATGTAGAAGCCGCCGTCCGGCACCGTCCAATGCGCACGGCATGCGTCGTCGGCACTCACTCCGTCGGCGCCCGCGCCGTCGTACATGCCGCACGTACCGTCCAGACCATTCCCGCCGAACAGGCGGCCAAGCGTATCCGACGCACTGTCGCGCCGGCGACGCAGCTCGGTCTTGAGTCCCGCCAGATACTCGTCGTACATGCCATTAGTGAGGAACCGGGCGAACACCCACTGTGAGAGCAGGCTCGCGCCGTAATCCATCTGCATCTTCACGTCGGCCATGCGATGCACGATCGGCTCGGGTGCCACGATCCACCCGATGCGCAGACCGGGGGCGAGCGCCTTCGACGCGCTGCCGAGGTAGATCACCATGCCGGTCTCGTCCATGGCCTTGAGCGGCAGCGGCTGACGGTCGCCGAAATACAGGTCCTGATACGCGCCGTCCTCGATGATCGGCAGACGGTGCGTCACGCAGCATTCGATGAGTTCGCGTCGCCGCGCCTCGCTCATCGTGCGTCCGGTGGGATTGTGGTTCGTTGGGATCGTGTACAGCACCGACCCCGATCCGCGTCGCCGTGCGCCCGCCGTGGCGCCGCTTCCGTTGCCGACGCCGCCTCCGCCGAGCGCTTCCGCCAGCCGGGTCACGTTCAGACCGTCGCCGTCCATGGGCACGCCCGTCAGATGCATGCCCGCCGACTGGAACACCTGCAGCGACTTGATGTAGCTGGGTGCCTCCGCGAACACGGTGGAGCCGGCGCCGAGCAGGCTCACCGAGATGATCTGCAGCGCCTGCAGCGCGCCGGACGTGACGAGGATCTGCGAGGCGTCGGTCTCGATGCCGAGTCCGCGCATGTGCTTGGCGATCGCCTCGCGCAGTTCGGGAATGCCCTCCGGTTCCGGGTATCCCATGGAATCGATCTCGTCGGCCGCCTGACGCATTACCGTGCGCCACATGTCGGTGGGGAACAGGCGCGGATCGAGTTCGCCGGTGCCGAGGCGGGCCATGTTCGGTTCGAATTCGAGACGGTTGATCGCCTGGATCGTGTCGTTGTTCGCCTTGAAGAAGCCGGACGACACGTAGTCGGCCCAGTCCGGCGCGCCGGGCAGCATGAGCGACCACGTGTTGCTTACGATGCGTGTGCCGGCGCCGTGCGCGCCCTCCACGATGCCGTAGTCGGCGAGCTCGTTCACGGCGGCGATCACGGTGGAGCGGTTCACTCCGAACCCGTCGGCCAGCGCGCGCTGCGAGGGCAATCGCGATCCGATGGGCCACGCGCCGCTGGAGACCTGCCGGCACATGTATTGCACGATCTGTTCGGTCACCGGCACGTTGAGCGTGCGGTCCGGTTTCCAGTCGATGACGAGCGGCGCCGGTCTGGCCATGATTCCCCTTTGTCTGGTTTCGTTTCTATTTTGGTTGGCTATTTGGCTGACGTGCCAAACATATTTTGGCTGGTTGCCAATTGTAATGTCACCCATAGAATGATGGATAGAAATTGACTGATTGCACTGTTTGCAACGATTGTGATCGTTGATGAATGGTGTGGAATAACGATTTTGGCTGAGTGTGTTTAATCCAACCAAAGCGATGTTGGATGACGCTGCGGCCGTGCTTGGATGGGAAGCGACAACTCATGGGATTCTACCTTCAGGGACTCACGATGGGATTGGCGTACATTGCGCCGATCGGCATGCAGAATCTGTTCGTCATCAACTCGGCGCTCACCAAGACGCGTCGCCACGCGCTCATGACCGCGCTGATCGTGATCGTATTTGATGTGTCGCTGTCGCTGTCATGCTTCTTCGGCATCGGCGCGCTCATGCAGCGTTACGACTGGCTGCGTCTGGCCGTGCTGGCCATCGGCGGCGCGGTGGTGATCGGCATCGGCGGCGGGCTCATGCGCCAGCGCGTGGACAATACGGCGCATGCCTCCGGCGTCGCGAAGGGCTCTGAGGGTGCTTCGGGTGCCAAGGACACGGGTGCGGCCGTCGCCAAGATCGAATCCCATGGCGACATGGCGCTGGGCAAGACCATCTCCACCGCATGCGTGGTCACCTGGTGCAATCCGCAGGCCATCATCGACGGCACGCTGATGCTCGGCGCGTTCTCCGCCACGCTCACCGCCGCCGAATCCACGCCGTTCATCGGGGGAGTGGAGACCGCATCCGTCGCATGGTTCATCGGGGTGACGCTGCTTGTCTCCGCGCTTCGTGACCGGTTCAGCTCCAAGGCGATCGGCGTGCTCAACAAGGTGTGCGGCGCGGTGATCATCGCCTACGGCATCAAGCTGCTCATCCAGTTCGCGCTCGCCGTGTTCTAGGGCGCCGCAGCCTACCTTTGCAGCTTCCGACCTTGCGCTCGCCGTGTTCCGGACTCGTTCCTTGGACGCGAGCCCCGTTTTTGGGCTTGTGTGTGGAATTGAGCGCATTTTTGGGAGGGAATGTTTGGTTTTTGGGAAGTGTGGTTGTTGGACCATTCAGAACTTGGAGATTGCTCCCTGATTCCCCCGAATTTGAGGAGCAATCTTCGAGTTCTGAATGGTCCTGTTTTTACACCCCAATATCCACGTTCAAAACCTCACATTCCCGCCCATAATATGGTGGGTTTTGTTCCCCCCCCCCTGAAGCCTCTGAAGGAGTAACGGTCAACGACCCCGCTCCCAAGGTCGTAAAAGGTCATCAAAACCAGGGCCGAGGATTCCCGAGCGTCTCCCTGGGACGCTCGCCGCCCTGCCTGTGCCTGACGCTAGACTTATGGGCGCTATGAACGTTATGAATGAATCCCTGAACACCGCGCCGGCCATGATCCGCCGCACCTCGCCCGAGGTGCTCGCCCCCGCCGGCAACCTCAAGTCCTTCAAGGCCGCCATCGACTTCGGCGCCGACGCCGTCTACTGCTCCGGCAAGATGTTCGGCATGCGCTCGGCCCCCAAGAACCTCTCTCTCGAGGAGATCGCCGAGGCCCGAGACTACGCCCACGCCCGCGGCGCCCGCATCTACATCACCTGCAACATCCTGCCCCGCAACGAGGAGATCGAGGGCATCCGCGAATACATCGGCCAGCTCGCCGACATCGGCGTGGACGCGATCATCGTCACCGACATCGGCGTGATGATGATGGCCCACCGCATCGCCCCGAACATGGAGCTCCACGTGAGCACGCAGGCCGGTGTGACCAACTGGCTCGCCGCGAACGAGCTGCACGAGCTCGGCGCCAAGCGCGTGGTCCTCGCCCGCGAGCTCAGCCTCGACACCGTGCGCGGCATCCGCGCCAACGTGCCCGACGACCTCGACATCGAGGCGTTCGTGCACGGCTCGATGTGCATGGCGTTCTCCGGCCGCTGCCTCATCTCCAACTACTTGACCGGCCGCGACGGCAACCACGGCGAATGCGCCCAGCCCTGCCGCTGGAAGTACCATCTGGTGGAGGAGAAGCGCCCCGGCCAGTACTTCCCGATCGAGGAGACCGACAAGGGCTCCTACATCTTCAACTCGCAGGACATGTGCATGCTCGAACATATTGGCGACGTGATCGACGCCGGCGTGACCAGCCTCAAGATCGAGGGCCGCGCCAAGAGCGTCTACTACATCTCCGCCATGACCAACGCGTACAAGTGCGCCGTCAACCTGTGCATGGAGGCCGACGACCCGCGCGACGTGCAGCTGCCCGACTGGCTCAAGGCCGAACCGTACAAGGTGTCGCACCGCGACTACAGCACCGGCTTCTGGTACCCCGAGCACAAGGTCGCGCAGAACGCCGACCGCAACGGCTACTACCGCGACTGGGTGCTCGTCGGCGAGACTCGCAGCTGGCAGGACGGCCGACTCACGTTCATGGGCCACAACAAGATCACGCCCGGCCAGACCGTGGAGATCCTTCGCCCCGGCCAGCCCCCGGTGCGCATCGAATCGGCCGACGACTCGTTCCTCGACGCGGACGGCGTACCCGTCGCCGCGGCCGCATACCCCACGCGCACGTTCTCCATGGCATGCCCCGAGCCGGTGGCGGACGGCCTCATGATGCGCTCGCCCGCACCCAACCGCACCCTCAGGCCGAATGATCCGGGCGGCCGAACACTTGATAATCGAATAGTTCAACGACTGAATAAACGAGATAAGGACCATACATGTCCAACGACAACACCACTGAATACGACAACGAAATCCTCAACAGCAGCACGATTCCCAGCCACGACAAGGCCGGCCGCCCCATCCCGGTGACCATCCCGATCCAGCTCGCCCCCGGCATCAAGGTCGTGTATACCACCCGACTCGGCGGCGTCTCCACCGGCGACTGGGCCGGCCTCAACCTCGGCGGACGCGGCGGCGACAACCCTGCGCACGTGGCCGCCAACCGCCAGGCGCTCGCCGACGAACTCGGCGTGAAGCTCTCCCTGATCGGCCAGGTGCACTCCGGCCTCGCCGTGGACGCCGACGAACTCTGGGAGGAGAACGCCCCCTACGGCTTCGACGCCTCCGGCACCGCCCTGCCCGACGGCACCGAGGCCCGTCGCGTGGAGGCCGACGGCCAGGTGACCAGCCAGCGCGGCGTGGCCCTCGGCATGTTCGCCGCCGACTGCCTGCCCGTGCTGTTCGCCGACCCCGAATCCGGCGTGATCGGCGCCGCCCACTGCGGCCGTCGCGGCCTGCAGCGCGGCGTGATCGGCGCCACCGTGGATCTCATGGTGGCTAAGGGCGCCAAGCGCGAATCCATCGTCGCCACGCTCGGCCCGTGCATCTGCGGCGAATGCTACGAGGTGGGCGAGGAGATTGCCGAGGACTTCCAGAAGCGCTTCCCGCTCACGCGCACGGTCACGCGCTTCGGCGGTGCCGGCGTGGACCTCAATGAGGCCGCGATGATCGACCTCGCCTTCGCCGGCGTGACCAAGGTGGGCCAGTCCCTGCCGCGCGTGAACGCCGCCACCCAGTACCTCGACGCCGACGAGGAGCTCGCCGAGCTGTGCCGCACCGACGGCGAAGGCCCCGAAACGCTGCGCGAACGCCTCGAGCAGATCCGCCACAGCATGTGCACGCTCGAGAACCCGCTGTGGTACTCGCACCGCCGCGCCACGCTCGCCGGCAAAACCCACGAAGGCCGCCTCCTAGCCCTGATCGTCCGCGAATAACTGCCCTCCCCGCTCCGAGGCCGGGGCCACCGTGATTTCCCAAAGGGAAGAGCCCACCCGCTACGCCCCATATACCTCGTATCGGAACGGCCGCAATTTCCCAACGGGAAGAGCGAAAGGCCGGCATATGGTGCTCGACTGTATCAGCGGAGGCGATGTGATACGCTCTGCGATCACATCGCCGGAGCGAGGCCAAACGGCCCGAGTGTGTCGAGCACCATATGCCGGCCTGCAGCGCCCCTCCATCGCCTGCAGCGCCCCTCCATCGCCTGCAGCGCCCCTCCATCAACCTTCGCAATCCCAAACCTTCGCAATCCTACCCAGCCTCCGCCCGCCCCAACCCCGCCCCCATACCTTCGAACACATCCGAACACCTCCGCACATCGCAAGTGAAAAATTCGGGCAGTTGTCGGCGGGTGGGCGTGGCATCCCCCCGAAGCGGCTACGGTGGTGCCCATGTGTGAGAAGAGCGATGTTTCCCAGAACGATGTGACCGTCCAGCAGCCGTCCGAACAGCTGCCGACCGACGTGCCCGTGGTGGCCGTGGTCCTGGCCGCCGGATTCGGCACCCGCTTCGATCCGGACAACCCCAAGCAGCTGGTGTCGGTGGGCGGCAAGGAGATCGTGCTCTGGTCCATCGAGGCGTTCGAACACAATCCGCTTGTTTCCGATATCGTCGTCGTGGTCAATCCGCGCGTGCACGAGCAGGTGGAGAATCTGATTATCTCCAACGGCATGAGCAAGGTGCGCATGGTGATCGAAGGCGGCGCCGAGCGTTCCGACAGCACGCAGATCGCATTGCAGACGCTGGCCGACGCCGGCATTCCCGGCGATGCGAAGGTACTGATCCACGACGCCGTCCGTCCGTTCGTCGAACAGTCCGCCATCCGTGGATGCATCGAGACGCTTAATCAGTTCCGCGCCGCAACCGTGGCCGTCCCGTCCACCGACACCGTGCTGCTGACGCAGGATCTCGGCGACCGCAAGATCATTTCGTCGGTGCCCGAACGTCCCGACACGTTCCGTGCGCAGACCCCGCAGGCGTTCCGTTTCTCCACGATCCGCGAGGCGTACGCCAAGGCGATGGGCGACCCCGACTTCCATCCCACCGACGACACGCGTGTGGTGGTCGACTATCTGCCCGGCACTCCGGTGGCCATCGTGGCGGGCGCCGACACGAATCTCAAGATCACCACCCTCGCCGACATCCCCGTGGCGGAGAGCATCGCTTCGAACCTGACCCAGGGCATGTCGAAGGAGGAGGCGCGCGCCCGCATGCACGCCATGCTGTCCGGCGCGCTCGACCAGATGCGTCGTTGATCGTGCGATTGCAACGGTAGTTACACTAGGAAATATGCAAGAATTCAACGTCGTCATTTCCGGATTCGACCATTACGAAGACATCGACATCAATCCGTCGGCCGAAGTGTGCGCGGCGCTGGAATCGCGCGGCGTGGAACCGTCTGAGGACAGTGCCGGCGACGTGCGCATCAACGTCACGTCCGTGCTGATTCCGCTGAGCTTCCAGAACGCGTGGCCCACGCTGCTGGAAACGATCGACCGCGTGCATCCGGACATGGTGCTTGCCACCGGACTCAAGACGCACGCGCACTCCGTGGCGTTGGAACGTTGCGCCACGAATCTGATCGACGCCACGCGCCCCGACGCGGACAACATCCAGCCGCGTCGCGCGCCGATCGACCCGGACGGTCCGGCCGCCTACTGGACGCGTCTGCCGTTGCGTACGATCCTGCACGACTTCTCCGACCAGAACATTCCCGCCACGTTGAGTTCCGACGCCGGCACGTTCGTGTGCAATTCGCTGTTCTACCGTCTGCTGGACTGGAACTCCACGCAGTCCACGGCGCTGTCCGGATTCCTGAGCTTCCCCAAGGTGAACGATGGCGGCAAGTACGGCTCTGGTCTGTCGTTGGATCAGATGATCGCTGCCGCGCAGGATGTGATCCGCGCCACCGTGGACTATGCGGTCCGTCCCGTTTCCGACGAGATCTGATCGCGGTCCGTCGAATCGGCGGAATCGGTGGAAATTCTGACGAGAATCGACGGTACTGGACCGACGATCCAAGCAATATTCAGGCCTGATGCGACCTCGTGTCGGGCCTGATTCAGTGATGCCGACCGCGATGTCGACGATAGCGTTAACAGCGGGCGATGACGCCCATCGAACAGCCTGTGATAAGTGTGTGTGACATCTGTGCCGAGTATGAGCGGTTGCGGCGCGGCAGAACGATGTGTGCGCTAAAGTTCCAAGCAGTCGGGGGTGAATTCATGCTCCCGTGCAATCGATCGAAGGTAGTGGCAAGGCAGGAGCTGTTATGGCAGAGGAATTCCCCGTCGTTCTGCGTGGATATGACAAGGAGAGGGTCGACCAGGCGATGGCCGGCATGCGCGAGAACACCGAGCGCATGCGCGAGCAGATCAAGGCGTACGATCAGCGTATTTTGCAGCTGGAGGCCGAGCTGCGTGAGGAGAAGTCCCGCAAGGCCGCTCCTCAGAAGAACTCCTTCGCTTCGCTGGGCGCCTCCGCCCAGCAGCTGCTCGCCTCCGCCGAGCAGACCAGCCGTGAACTGCTCGACCGTGCCAAGCAGGACGCGGCCCGCATCCGCAAGACGGCCCAGGAGAAGGCCGACACGATGCTCAACAACGCTTCGATCGACGCCTCGCAGGTGCAGGATGACGCCAAGACCGAGGCCGACGCCCTTCTGGCCAAGGCGCACACCGAGGCCGACACCATTCTTGCCTCCGCCAAGCAGACCGCCCAGCAGCTCAAGTCCGTGGCCGAGAAGCGCGCCTCCGAACAGCATGAGACCCTGCAGCTTGAGCTCGCCACCGCCCGTTCCGATCAGGAGAAGCAGCTGGCCGCCGAGAAGGCCGAGCATGAGCGCAAGCTCGCCGAACAGCGCACCGAACTGACCCGTGAGATCGCCGAGCAGCGCAAGACCGCCGACGAGGAGATCGCCAAGAAGAAGGCCGAATCCGACGACCGTATCCAGAAGGCGCTGGATCAGGCCAACGTGCGTCTCAACGAGATGCGCGACCAGGCCGGCAAGATGCTGTCGGACGCCAAGCGTCAGTCCGGTGAGATTCTTGAGAAGGCTCGCGCCGACGCCCGTCGTCTCACCGACGCCGCCGACGTGGAGCGCGCCGACAAGCTCGCCAAGGTGGGCGCCGAGGTGGAGCAGATCCGCAAGGACATCGCCGCCCAGCAGGACGAGGCCACCGAGAAGGTGAAGGAGGTGCTCGCCAACGTCAAGGAGCGTAGCGAGCAGGCCCGCCGCGAGGCTGAGGAGCTGCTGGCGCAGGCCAAGAAGGCTCGTTCCCAGGCCGACGACTACTCCGCGTCCAAGCATGCCGAGGCCGACAAGCAGACCAAGGAGCTGATCGAGGAGGCCACCCGCAAGGCCGAGGCCCAGGTTGAGCAGCGTCGTCAGGCCGCCGAGAAGGAGATCAACGGCCTGCAGGAGCACATCACCGCGCTGCAGAACCGCGAGGCGTCCATCACCGCGCGTGTGGACGAGCTGCGTTCGATCTTCGCCAACGCGTTCGGTTTCGGTGGCGTGGCCGGTGCCGCGGCCGGTGTGTTCGGTGCCGCCAGCGCCGAGAAGGAGGCCGTCGAGGGCGCCGCGTCCGAGGTGGCCGCTGCCGCCAAGTCCGATGACGAGGCCGCCGAGGATGAGGCCGCACTGTCCAAGTCCCAGGGTGAGGCTCCGGACGTGCCGGTGGCCAACGCCGTGGCCGAGCCCGAGCAGGTCGAGGAATCCAAGGAGAACCGCTGATGGGCAACACCGCTGATTTCGCTCCGCTGTCCGACGCCCGGCTGGCCGAGCTGCGCGAGGGCTTCGACTCCCGTGAGGCCAACCGCATCGCTATGAACGCGGTCACCGACGCCGGCATCGACAAGGTGGCCCGCAACTTCGACCGTGCCCGTCTGCTGCAGCGTCGATTCTCCGTCACCGTGGACAACGGCCAGGTCACCTCGCAGGCGCGTTCCGGCCGCTGCTGGCTGTTCAGCTCGCTCAACGTGGCCCGCTTCGTGGCCAAGAAGAACCTCGGCATCAAGGACTTCGAGTTCTCGCAGAGCTACGCCATGTACTTCGACAAGCTCGAACGCGTGAACTACTTCATGCAGGACGTGGCCGCGCTCGTGGCCGCCGGCGAGCCGTCCGACTCCCGTCTGGTGCAGCACCTGCTGCACGACGTGATGGGCGACGGTGGCCAGTGGACCATGGCGCTCAACGTGTACGTCAAGCATGGCGCCGTTCCCAAGGACCTGTTCCCGGAGACCGCGTCCAGTCAGAACACCGGTCAGATGAACACGAATCTGCGTGCGCTGCTGCGTGGCGCCGTGTGCAAGCTGTACGCGGGCGAGGACGCGCAGTCGGTGATCGACGAGACGCTGGCCGCCGCGCATCGCATTCTGACGATTCATCTCGGCACTCCGCCCACCAGCTTCGACTGGGAGTGGACGGACGACGATGGTGAGTTCCACCGCGTTGGCGAGATCACGCCCGTCGAGTTCTGGCACAAGTACGTGGACGCCGGTCTTGAGGACTACGTGTGCCTGGTGGACGATCCGCGTGCCGAGCATCCGAAGGGTCGGAAGATCGGCATCGAGCATCTGGGCAACGTGGTGGGCGGCGTCCCCACCGAGTACCTGAACGTGCCGGTCGAGTTCATGAAGGACTGCGCGCGCAGGATCATGTCCGAGCAGGGCATTCCCGTGTGGTTCGGTGCCGACTGCCATCCGATGATGGACCGCGAGAACGGTGCGTGGGCCACCGACCTGTTCGAGTACGGCCGCGTGTACGACGTGGATTACGCGATGGACAAGGAGGAGCGCGTGCGCTTCGCCGACTCCGCCATGAACCATGCGATGGCGTTCGTGGGCGTTGATGTGGCCGACGACGGCACGACCACTCGTCGTTGGCGTGTGGAGAACTCGTGGGGCGACAAGATCGCCGACAAGGGCTACTTCACGATGAGCGACGACTGGTTCAGCGAGTACGTGTACGTGTACGAGGTCGCCGTCCCCAAGTCCATGCTCCCCAAGGAATACCAGGAAGCCCTAACCCAGCCCGCCCTAATGCTCCCGGCCTGGGACCCGATGGGCGCGCTGGCCTGACGCCGAAGGTGGCAGGCCAGCGCGAGGAAACCGTAAAGCGAAACAGTCCAGTGGACTGTTTCGTAGGTTTCCCGTGGTGAATTGCCGACGCAATTCACCACAAACGCTTTGGTCCGATGCAGCGGCATAGCCTCGCGTCGGCCAATACGCGCGGAGGCGTTGGGAGACAGTCCAGTGGACTGTCGAGTAGCCGACCACGGAGTGCCGCCCGCCAAGGGCGGCACGCAGTCAGTAATACTGCCGGCCTATGGCCGTCAGTATGGAGGAAACCGTAAAGCGAAACAGTCCGGTGGACTGTTGATGCAATTGAGCGCATTCCCTCCCTCAGTCACGCTTCGCGTGACAGCTCCCTCCCGTGGAGGGAGCACTCGCCATATACCAATGTGCTCCCTCCACGGGAGGGAGCTGGCCAGCCGAAGGCTGGTCTGAGGGAGGGATACGCTCAAATCCCTCGCAATGACATAGGTCTGTGGTCGATGCCATTGCATCTGGCACATACACAATGAGGTCTCGATCCGCATGTAACGGATCGAGACCTCATTTTCGTATATCGACGGACTCTCCGCAGCCGGAGAGTCTAAATCACGCGTAGATGTTGCGGGCGCGCATGTCGCTGGGCAGACCTTCAAGCAGGTGGGTCACGGAATCGCTTTCGAACACGGAGCGGATGCCGGCGGCCAGCAGCGGGGCGATGGACAGCACGGTCACGCCGTCGAAACGCTTCTCGGCGGGCACCGGAACGGTGTCGGTGAGGATGATCTCACGGGCGCCGCAGGCCTTGAGTCGTTCCACGGCCGGGCCGGACAGCAGGCCGTGCGTGGCCACAAGCGTCACGCTCTTGGCGCCGGCGCCGCGCAGCACCTTCACGGCCTCACAGATCGTGCCGGCGGTGTCGATCATGTCGTCGACGACGATGCAGTCGCGGCCTTCGACCTCGCCGATGATGCCATGCGCCTCGGCGTGGTTCGGGCGGGTGATGTCGCGGGACTTGTGGATGAACGCAAGCGGACGGTTGTCGAGCTTGGCGGCCCAACGCTCGGAGACCTTGATTCGGCCGGCGTCGGGGGAGACGATGGTCACGTTGTCGAGCTCGCAGTGGTTGCGCACGTAGTCGATGAGGATCGGCATGGCGGTGAGGTGGTCGACGACGCCGTCGAAGAAGCCCTGCTCCTGCGAGGCGTGCAGGTCCACGGTCATGATGCGGTCCGCGCCGGCGGTCTTGAACAGGTCGAACACCAGTCGTGCGGTGATGGGCTCGCGGCCCTGGTGCTTCTTGTCCTGACGGGAGTAGCCAAGGAACGGCACGACGGCGGTGATGGAACGGGCGGACGCGCGCTTGAGGGCGTCGATCATGATGAGCTGTTCCATGATCCACTTGTTGATCGGATCAGTGTGGCTCTGGATCACGAACACGTCGGCGCCGCGCACGGGCTGGGTGAATCGCACGTACATCTCGCCGTTGGCGAAGTCGTAGGCGGTCGTCGGAAGAATGTCAAGTCCCAGACATTTCGCCACTGCCTCGGAGAGTTCCGGGTATGCGCGTCCAGTCACGACGGCGAGTTTGCGAATGGGGGTTTCTTCCAATACCGTGGCCATGTTGGCGATCTCCTTTCGACCTCAAGACATAGTAGTAGGTCGGCGCGTCATTTCCTCTATACAGGGTACGGGAATCTGTGGCGCGAATGGCCGAGGTCAGGCTTTTTCGTCAAACTCGTCCACGTTACGCACACGTAACCATTCGTTCATCCCACATTGTGGGACTTGGCTGCGTTTCGATCATCACTCCTCAGTGTGATCACACTGAGAAAACCGAACGGCGAGAATGTGAGACAAAACGGCGGTTCCCGCAACGGTCGTCTATAGTGGGGGAGTCCGTGCCCATGGGAGGGACGGTGATCGCGGGCGGTTCCCGCGACGATACGAATGCTATCCAACACATAGCAGTTTGAAAGAGGTGAGAAATATGGCAGCTCTTCGCGGACCTGACAGCAGCGAAGACGAACGGCGCAATCTCTCGGAGCGCGCGGTTTTTCCCGAAACGATGGATGTGAACATCTATCAGCTTGACCCTATTCCGGCACCTCGCTCCTTTATCCGTGACATCCCGCTGTCCGACAAGCAGCTTGATCTGGTGGCGCGTTCCCGTCAGGAGATCCGCGACGTGCTGCACGGCCGTGACGACCGTCTGCTTGTGGTGGTGGGGCCGTGCTCGATCCACGATCCGAAGGCTGCGCACGACTACGCGCAGCGTCTGGCCGGTCTCAAGAAGGAACTCGCCGACGATCTGGTGATCGTGATGCGCGTGTACTTCGAGAAGCCGCGTACCACGATCGGCTGGAAGGGTCTGATCAACGACCCCGATCTGGACGGCACGTTCAACATTCGCAAGGGCATGTTCCTGGCACGCAAGGTGCTGTCGGACGTGCTCGATCTGGGCGTTCCGGCGGCCACCGAATGGCTCGACCCGATCACCCCGCAGTACCTGTCCGACGCGATCAGCTGGGGCGCGATCGGCGCGCGTAACACCGAAAGCCAGGTGCATCGCGAGCTGGCCAGCGGCCTGTCGATGCCGGTGGGCTTCAAGAACTCCACCGACGGCTCGATCAAGGCGGCCGCCGACTCCTGCTACGCGTCGAGCTTCGAACACCACTTCCTGTCGATCAACCTCGACGGTCATGTGATCGCCGCCGAGACGAAGGGCAACCCCGACTGCCATCTGATCCTGCGCGGTTCGAGTCAGGGTCCGAACTACGACGCTGAATCGGTGGCCGCCTCGCTCGAGGCGCTGCGCAAGGCGAACGCGCCCGGCCCGAGCAAGGTCGGCCTGATCGTGGACGCCGCACACGGCAACTGCGGCAAGGACGAGGTGGTGGAGGCCCAGGTGGTCGAGAACCTCGCCGAGCGCCTCGCTGCGGGCGAGCGCGGCATCACCGGCATCATGATGGAGAGCTTCATCGAGGCCGGATCGCAGAAGCCGGCGCCGCTCGACCAGCTGGTGTACGGCAAGTCCGTGACCGATCGTTGCGTGCCGTGGGATCGCACCGCCGAACTGCTGCGCACGCTGGCCAAGGCCGTGCGCACCCGCCGCGAGAACGGCATCGACGTCACCGTCGCCGAGTAGCGGGGACCTGATTGGGGATCTGGGTATAACCGGATCACGAAGAGACCGATATGTCGTCCTTCATGATGCGGTTATACCCAGATTCGTTTGTAATCATGCGGTTTGACCCAGAACCAGTGTCCGTTTGACCCAGAACCCTGGTAGAACTCCGGCAGAATTCCGGCCGTTCACGGCGAACCGCTGAATTCCTTGCCAATTTTTGGCAACATGCGGCATTGTCATACTGGCGTTGGGCACGTTCTGCGAGACAATGAGTACGGCAATAATCATTTCCATGCGAAGAGGCAGAGAGAATATGAGTAACGAGACAGTCGTCGTGGTAGTGGAGAGCAAGGCCCCCACCAAGTTGAAGATCAATGATCGCAACCAACCGGTCGATCTGGAGCCGGGCAGCGTGCCCGTGCTGCGCTGGACGGTGCCGCTGGTGGACGTGGGCGTGGTCGTCGCAGGGGATGAAGCGACCGCGATCAACACTGTCGTGGCGTATCAGGTGATCGTGTCGTCCACGTACGACAAGGCCGAATCCGGTCATGGCGACGTGTGGGACTCCGGTCGCGTGGACGACAACGGATTCAATGGCGTGGCGCTCACCGATCTCGACATGTCGGCCAGCCGCCGCTACTGGGCGTCCGTGCGCGTGTGGCGCGGCACCGAGGACTCCAGCAAGCCCACCGCGTGGAGCGAACCCACCACGTTCGGCACCGGCGCGGGCGAGCACTGGTCCGCAGCCGAGCCGATCTGGGCCGATCCGCTCACCGCCAGCCCGTACCAGACCGTGGAACTGCCCGAGTCGATCGCCGGCGAGAACCGCGAGATCAGCACCGACGACCAGTTCGCCAAGCGCCCCGAACCCATGACCAGCGAACACAACTCGCGCGGCTGGGCGCTGTTCCGCGGCCGCATCACGCTGCCGAAGAAGCCGATCCGCTGGGCCACGCTCAACGCCACCGCATCCAGCGGCGCCCGCGCCCGCCAGTTCGTCTACCGCATGTGGCTCAACGGCCACTTCGTGGGCTTCGGCCCCACCTTCCCGATCGACGGCGAGACCCGCTACGACGGCTACGACGTGACCAGGTATCTGGTGTCCGGCCGCGACAACTTCGTGGGCGTGATCGCCTACGCGCTCGAGGATCAGCGCTTCATGGCGCAGCTCGACGTCATGTACGAGGACGGCACGCTCGCCCACTTCGGCACCGGCGAGGACTGGCTGTCCCGTGTGGGCAACAACGTGTGGTTCGACGGCGCCACCGTGGGCACGCATGTGTACGAGCTGCCCGCCGAGAACATTCAGGCCGCCGTCTACCCGCGCGGCATGTCCGAAGTCGGCTATGACGACATTGACTGGGCCGTCTCCAAGGTCAAGCCGGCCTTTGACGATCTCAAGGCCACGCCGTTCGACAAGCCCACCCTGCGCGAGCGCGAGGCCGTGAAGAAGTGGATCACCGACGATGGTCGTCTGATCGTCGACTTTGGTCGTGCGGTGGCCGGCGGCATCCGTCTGGCCGCGCGCGTGAGCCGTCCCACCGATCTGGTCATCCGATTCGGCGAGCGCCTGAACGATCAGGGAACCGTGCAGTACCGTCTCGACGCGTACAACGAGTACCAGGACGTATGGCATTACGTGCCGAACAAGCTCAACGTGCCGGTCACCGCACGCACGTGGGGACTGCGCGTGTTCCGCTACGTGGAGATCCTGCCCACGGAGAACAACGATGAGAACGCCGCGCTGCTGCGCGAACTGCTCGACAGCGACACCGCGCTCGAGGCGCAGGCCCTGCTCTACCCGTTCCACGGCCCGACAGACGGCTTCACGTCGAACAACGACACGCTCAACCAGGTGTGGCAGCTGTGCCGCAACACCGTCGAATCGCTCAACGTGAACATGTACGTGGACTCGTGGACTCGCGAACGCATTCCGTACGAGGCCGACGCATGGCTGCAGCAGCGCGCGCACATGTCGTTGGACGCCGACTCCAGGCTGGGCGAATACTCCATCGACTACCTGCTCGCCAACCGCACATGGCCCACTGAATGGCCGCTGTATCTGGTGCTCGCCGTGTACGACGCGTGGGTGCAGACCGGCTCTCTGCAGCAGGCCGCCGAGCAGTGGGACAGGATCGTCGCGATGCTGCCCGACAAGTATCTTGACGACAAGACCGGCCTGATCATGAAGGATCCCGGCAAGAGCAGCACCACGGACGGCGATCTGGTGGACTGGCCGCCGGTCGAGCGTGACGGGTTCGTCTTCGGCCGCGTGAATACGGTGATCAACGCGCTCGCCGCGCAGAGCTATGGCTGCGCTGGTGTGCTCGCCATGAGGCTCGGCAAGATCGACGAGGGCCGCAGGTACACGCGCATCGCGTCCCGTATGCGCAAGGCCATCAACAAGTATCTGTGGAACGACGAGGTGGGCGCCTACGCCGACGGTCTTGACACCGGCGTGGACGGCAAGCAGATCGCGCACTGCTCCGAGCATGCGTCCGCGTTCGCGCTGGCGTTCGCGCACGTGCCGGCCGACCGTCTGCCGCGCGTGGGCGCGTTCATCCGTTCCAAGGGCATGGCGTGCAGCGTGTACGTGGCGGCCGTGCTGCTCGAAGGTCTGTATAAGGGCGGTCAGGGCGTGTACGCGAACGAGCTGATCGCCGCATCCGAGGGCGAGCGTACGTGGAAGCACATGATCGATGCGGGTGCGGGCGCCACCATGGAGGCGTGGAGCCACGAGCTGAAGAGCAACACCACGTATTCGCATCCGTGGGCCGCGTCGCCGGCGTTCCTGCTGCCGCGCTACATGGTGGGCGTGCACCCGCTGGAGCCCGGATTCAGCGAGTTCGTGGTGGCGCCGCAGCCCGGTTCCATCAGCGAGGCGAGCGCCAAGGTGCCGATCGAATCGGGTGTGATCGAGGCCGGATACAAGGTGCTGGGCGACACCGTGCCCACGGCCGAGGACCAGACGGTGGACGGCATCGAGATCACGCTGGTCGTGCCGATCGGAACGACCGCCGACGTGATCGTGCCGCCGACCAAGTCCGGTGCGCCGATCGTGCTTGACGGCGTGGAGACCGTGGTCGCCGACGCGCGCTACGGCATTCCGTCCACGATTCCGCAGGGCGCGTACCCGGAGGGCGCTCGCCGCATCCACGGTCTGACCGCGGGTCGCCACGTCATTCAGGCGTAGCGGCTTTCGGAGCCTTGGGCTTTTCGCTCCCCTCATTGCATGGATCCGCACGATTCGTACAATGAAGGGAGCTTTTTCATATGAGACATGTGCATGATTGACGTGACGGTGATCGTCATGTCGGGGGAGGAACGCGATGACGGAGAATATTGAGCATACGGAACATACGGTGAGCGGGGCGAATGGCGGGGAGTCCGCCGACCGAGGCGAGGAGCTGCGTGCCATCCGTCGGGCTCTGGGCGAGGGCAAGAACCCGCTCAACGTGCAGGGCATTCCGCGTTGGGAAGACCAGGTGGGCATCAGCCGCATCGTCAACCGACGCATCATGGAGCTCGACCCGCTGCCCACGCCGGCCGAGGTGCTGTCCAATCAGCCGTTGGAGGGTGCGGCCCGCGAACTGGTCGCATCCTCTCGTGACGAGGTACGCGCCTGCCTGTACGGTCAGGACGATCGCCTGCTTGTGATCGTCGGCCCCTGCTCGGTGCACGATCCCAAGGCCGCGCTCGACTACGCGCGTCGGCTTTCCGCACTCAACAAGGAGCTCGACGGCGAACTCATGATCGTGATGCGCGTGTACTTCGAGAAGCCGCGCACCACCGTCGGCTGGAAGGGCCTGATCAATGATCCCGACGTGGACGGCAGCCACAACATCCGCAAGGGTCTGCTGCTCGCCCGTCAGATTCTGCTCGACGTGCTGGACGCCGGCCTGCCCGCCGCCACTGAGTTCCTGGAGCCCACCTCGCCGCAGTTCATCTCTGACGCCGTGACATGGGGCGCGATCGGCGCGCGCAACACCGAAAGCCAGATCCACCGTCAGCTTGCCAGCGGCCTGTCCATGCCCGTCGGATTCAAGAACGCGACCGACGGATCCGTCAAGGCGGCCATCAACGGCTGCTACGCGGCCGCGCAGGAGCACACGTTCTTCGGCATCGACCACATGGGTCGTGCCGCCGCCGTCGAAACGCTCGGCAACCCCGACTGCCATGTGGTGCTGCGCGGTTCGAGCCACGGCCCGAACTACGACGCCGAATCCGTGCGCGTCGCCATGGACGCGATCCGCGACGAGATGCCCGCCGACTCCGCCGCCGCCCACGGGCTCGTGATCGACGCCTCGCACGGCAACTCCGGCAAGGACGAGCATCGTCAGGCCGAAGTGGTGCGCAACATCGCCGCACGCGTGGCCGCAGGAGAGACCGGCATCACCGGCATCATGATGGAAAGCTTCATCGAGGGCGGCAACCAGCCGGCCGCGCCGCTGCCGCAGCTCGTGTACGGCAAGTCCATCACCGACAAGTGCATCTCCTGGCCCGAAACCGAGAAGCTGCTGCGCGAGCTCGCCGCCGCCGTGAGCGAGCGCCGTTGGAGGTGAACGGCCTGAGCCGCCTGCGGGTGGCTAAGCTGTGGCTAAGCTGTTGCGTGAATACAACCGAGTGAAATATATGAATATATGCGCAAAGGAGACGCTATGAGCAGGACGATCGCGATCATCGGAGCCATGGACGAGGAGGTCGCGTTCATCGCGCGCTCGCTGACCGGCGCCGCGACGCATGCCGAAGCCGGACTGAACGTCACCGAGGGCACGTTCGTCGGCGGTGAGGGCGAGACGCTGCATGTGGTCGCCACCGTCGCCGGCATGGGCACGGTCAACGCGGCCGCCACCACGCAGCATCTGATCGATGTGTACTCTCCCGAGGCCGTGATCTTCTCCGGCATCGCCGGCAACCTCAACAAGGATCTGCACATCAACGACGTGGTGCTCGGCGGCACGCTGCGCTATCTTGACACCGACATGCGCCTGATCGCCCAGTCCGCGCCCAAGACCGATGAGTTCCACTCCGATCCGCATCTGCTGGCCGTGGCGGGCGAGGCACTGGACGAGATGGGCATCACGCACATCACCGGCGTGATCGCCACCGGCAACTACTTCGTGGAGGGCGACGAGAACACCGCCAAGGTGAAGGCCGCCACCGGCGCCGATGCCGTGGAGATGGAGGGCGCCGCCGTGGCGCACGTGGCCGCGCGCAACGAAGTGCCCGCGCTGGTGATCCGCGCGCTGAGCGACAACGCCGACACCGAATACGAGACGTTCAAGGACTTCGACATCAGCGAGTACGCCGACACCGCCGCCAAGCTCGTGATCAACATCCTCGGCCGTTTGTAGATTTCCCGGTTCTTCCTCTCATCCTTCCCCTTGAGGGGAAGGTGTCAGCCGGCAGGCTGACTGATGAGGTGACAAACGGGTTGGCTGATCACCTCATCCGTCGGCTCCGCCGACACCTTCCCCTCAAGGGGAAGGCGGCATATGGCTATTCGATCTCATACGGATAAGCCGGCTTCCCCTTGAGGGGAAGCTGTCAGTCGAAGACTGACTGATGAGGTGGCCGACCGACCAGTTCGGCACCATAACAATCGAAACTGGGTATATCCGTATCATTTGGAGACCGAAAATGGGGTCTACATGATGCGGATATACCCAGTTTTGTCGTTTGTGTCCGGTTTTACCCAGAAATAATGATCCGGTTTTACCCACATTCGATCCAACCGAAAACCGAATGATGAACGAACGGTGAATCATGGTGAACGGAGGGTAGCGCAGTACTGATTTCTTCCTATCCGCCGGTGTGGGGCGCGCACGGCTGGCCCACACTGGAACCGCAGTATGCCGATGACGCCAAGAGGAGCGCATCGGCATTTTCCATATTCACTGTGAGGATTGGAAGATCATGACACATGCAGCAATCACAGCCAAGGCGATGAAGGGGGCCCTCGCCGGGTTCGTCGCCGTGGCCATGCTGACGCCGCTCGCCGCATCCACGGCGTCGGCCGCCACCACCGACGCGACCGCCGGCAACCAGCAGAGCTTCATCCAGTACGACGTGGCCAAGAGCCCGGCCGCCGACTCCGGCAAGGGAATCACCTCCCTGCTCACCGATTTCACCACCTACTGGACGCCGAACAAGGGCGTGACCGACGGCGGAGTCGCCACCCTGCAGCACGACGACGAGCTGACCGAAAGCATCAACAACGCCGCGTACGGCGCCGACGGCAAGACCGCGCAGGACCAGCGTGCCCTGTCCGACGCCCAGATGAACTCCACCAACACGCTGTACGACGCGCTCGGCCCCACCATCGGCGGCTACTTCAAGGCCGACATGGAGGCCGGCAAGCTGCCCAAGACCGCCGCCTACCTTAAGGCCATGAACAAGTCCGCAAGCACCGGCGACGCCAAGGGCACCTACGCGCACCCGCGTCCGTACGTGGACCGCGCCAACTACAAGGGCGAGCAGCTCGACCTCAAGGGCCTCAAGAGCACGCTCGACATCAAGAAGGTCCCCGGCTACGAGAACTTCGACTGGGGTGACGGCGAAGCCCCCGACAACGAGTACGAGGGTCTGGCCGAATCCGGATCCTTCCCGTCCGGCCACACCACGTTCGCGTTCACGCAGGGCGTGGGCCTGTCCGCCATCCTGCCTGAACTCGGTCCGCAGATCATGACGCGTGTGTCCGAGGCGGGCAACAACCGCATCGTGCTCGGCGTGCACTACCCGCTCGACATCATGGGCGGCCACATCGCCGGCACCTACGGCGTGGCCACCGCGTTGAGCGATCCCGCCACTGCCAAGCAGGCTCAGGAGGCCCGCGCCGAACTGCAGTCCGTGCTTGGTGCCGACTGCCAGGCCAACAAGGTGACCAAGGACGCCGGCCTGCACTCCTGCATCAACGCGACCAACGCCAACGGCCAGTCCAGCAAGCAGCCGTACGGCGGCTACACCAACTCCTTCACCGACGCCGTGTCCACCAAGCCCGTCACCGACGAGGCCTCCGCGCTCGACGCGTACACCGCCCGCATGACCTACGGATTCAAGCAGACCGGCGACACTTCCAAGCGTCCGGTCGTGCCCGAGGGCGCCGAGAACCTGCTCGCCAACGTCGACTACTTCAACACCGACGATCCGGCCAACGGCAAGCTCAAGCTCAGCACCGACGAACTGCGTCAGGTGATCGCCGCCAGCGAGATCCAGTCCGGCTACCCGCTCGACGCGAGCAGCGACGGCTGGGGCCGCATCAACCTCGCGAAGATCTACACCGCGCGCGTGACCTTCGACAAGGCCGACCCCGCCACCCGCAAGATCACCGACATCTCCTTCGGTCACCACCGCGACGAGGTCGTGGTGCCCACGGTGCCGACCCAGCCCAAGGCCGACGCCCTGTCCAACCTGCTCAAGGACTACAACACGTACTTCGACTTCTACAGCGCCAACGGCGTGCAGAACACCGAGGTCGCCAAGTCCACGACCAAGCACGACGACGATCTGACCGCCGCCATCAACAACAAGGCGTTCGGCGTCGACGGCAATACCGCGCAGGACCAGCGTGCCCTGTCCGACGCCCAGATGAACTCCACGAACACGCTGTACGACGCGCTCGGCCCGGTGCTCGGCCAGTACTACAAGACCGCCATGGACAACGGCAAGCTGCCGCAGACCAAGGCGTTCCTCGCCGAGATGAACAAGTCGGCGAGCACCGGCACGGCCAAGGCCTACTACCAGCACCCGCGCCCGTACATCGACCGCGTGAACTTCCAGGGCAAGACCCTGAACATCGACAACACGCTGCAGAACCGCATCAAGAAGGCCCCGGGCTACGAGAACTTCGACTGGGGTGACGGCGAGGCTCCCGACAACGAGTACGAGGGTCTGGCGAACTCCGGTTCGTTCCCGTCCGGCCACACCACGTTCGCGTTCACGCAGGGCGCCGGCCTGTCCTACATCCTGCCCGAGCTCGGCCCGGAGATCATGACGCGTGTGTCCGAGGCGGGCAACAACCGCATCGTGCTCGGCGTGCACTACCCGCTCGACATCATGGGCGGCCATATCGCCGGACAGTACGGCGTGGCCACCGCAGTCAGCAGCAACGACCAGGCCAAGGCCGACGCCGCCGCAGCCCGCACCGAGCTCGTGAACTACCTCACCGCCCAGTGCAAGGCCGACGGCCACGGCGACACCCTCGACGCCTGCATCGCCAACACCGGCGCCAACAACGACAAGGGCTACGCCAACGACTTCACCGACGACGTGGTGAAGACCGCCGTGACCGACCGCAAGAGCGCCATCGACGCCTACACCGCCCGCATGACCTACGGCTTCGTCCAGACCGGCAAGTCCGGACAGGACGCCGTGGTGCCCGACGCCGCCGTGAGCATGCTCGACAACGTGGCCGCGTTCAAGAACCTCACCGCCGACCAGAAGAAGGCCGTGCTCGCCGCAACCGAAGGCGACTCCGGCTACCCGCTCGACGCCAGCAGCGAAGGCTGGGCCCGCATCAACCTCGCCAAGGCGTACAGCGCCAAGGTGACGCTCGACAAGAGCGGCAAGGTCGTCAAGGTTGAGCCCGGCCAGACCGAGCCGTCCGTCGTGACCGCCGGTGACAACGGCAACAACGGTGGTCAGAATGGCGGCCAGAACAACGGCGGCCAGTCCGGTGAGAACAACGGCCAGCAGAACGGTCAGAACGGCAACAGCCAGAACCAGAACGGTTCCACCAACAACGGCGCCGCATCCAACGGTTCCAACGGCCAGAACGGCGGTTCCAACGGTTCCAAGACCCCGGCCAGCGCCACCGGTAAGACCACGGCCAAGACCGGCAAGCTCAGCCGCACCGGTACCGCCGTCGCGGGCATCGCGGTCGCCGTCGCGGTGATCGCACTCGCCGGCATGACCCTGGTCATCCGCCGCCGCAACGCCTGATCTGGGAGGATCGGGGCTGGTTGGCAGGTCACCTCATCCGTCCGGCTTCGCCGGCCACCTTCCCCTCAAGGGGAAGGCTGCCTATAACCATTCAGGCTCATGCGGTTAAGCCGGCTTCCCCTTGAGGGGAAGCTGTCAGCCGACAGGCTGACTGATGAGGTGATCGACCGACCAGTCCGCCACCATCACCATCACAAACTGAAACTGGGTATATCCGCATCATAAAGAGGCCGAAAACAGGCCTTTCATGATGCGGATATACCCAGTTTGCTGTTTAACGTCCGGTTTTACCCAGAGATAATGGGTCGGTTATGCCCACGAACTGACCTAGGGGGCGAACCTAGTCCCCGATCGTGGCGACGGAGCCGCGGTCGATCAGACGCGGGTCGATCATGATGTGACGAGCCGGCCAGTCGGGATGCTCGAGACGCCACAGCAGCGTGTTCAGGCATTCGGCGGCGAACTCATGCTGCGGGGAACGCAGCACGGTCAGCGGGCGAGAGCTCGGCGTGGCATAGCCGTCCACCGAGATGATCGAGATGTCCGCGGGCACACGCTTGCCATGCCGTTCGAGCGACTGGGCGAGCGCGATCGCCAGATAATCGGAGTGCACGAGCAGACCGGTCACGTCGGAATCGATTGTGCGTTCCACGATCTCCTCCACGCCATGCGTGTCGTAGGGCTGGATGCCGTCGAACACGAACGGGCATTCCAGCAGGTTCGTCTTGTCGACGAGCTGATGCCACGCCTCCTCGATGATCTCCGAGGTCGGCGTAAGCGTGAACGCAGCCGCCACGTGACGGTGTCCGCGCTCGCGGAAGTGGTTGATGGCCTTGCGTACGCCGTACGGATGGTTGGTGCGCACGGAGTCGTGGAACACGTTGGACGAGTACGGCTGGTCGCGCTCGGCCACGACCACGGGCACGGGGGAGTGGTCGATCCAGTTCCACGACGCCTGCGAGACGTCCTCCTCGGAGCTGGGGCAGGCGATGATGCCGCGCAGGTTCGGCACCGAGCCGAAGGTGTCGAGGATCTCGTTCTCGCGGATGCGCTCGTAGGAGGATTCGCGGATCTCCACGCGGTATCCGAGCTTGGCGGCCTCGGTGTGGATCTCGGCGATCACGGTGGGCCAGAAGAAGCTGGGTTCGGGGAACATGAGGCCGATCACGCCCTTGTCGCGGCTGTCGCGCTGGGGGATGACGGGCTGTGGGACGCCGATGTGCATGTCGCGCAGATCCTCGTCGTTCAGCGGCAGGATGGTGCGGTCGAGCTGGTCGATGGTGTCGGTGTTGAGCAGCGGTTCGACCGTCGGAGTGGTGGCGGATGCGGTCGGGGTCGTGCCACCCGATGCGGCGGTCTTCGAAGAGGGGGACTGAGCGCCCGGGGTGGCGGGCGAGCCGTCGGTGCCGTTGCTGCCCACCGACATGGCGCCGCCGCGTACCCTGCGCAGCAGTCCGGCCTCGGCAAGCACGGACAGGTCTCGTCGCACGGTGATTTCGGTGGTATTGAGGTACTTCGCCAACGCGGGGACGGTCACCACGTTTTCACGGGTGAGCAGGCTCAGGATCATATCCTGGCGTTCTGCGGGCAGATAGCTGCGCTGCGGTGCGGCTGCGTTGCCGTCCGAGGAGGCGTGAGGGGTGGGCATGATGATTCCTTGCACTACTGTTTTCGTCGAATGTTCATCGAACTGTATATAAGTATACCGTTTTGATCACAAACAATCATACCAGCACGAGAGAAAATGATGATCGATATTGTCTATTTTCTTTGAAATTACAATGATTTTTAACGGTTGTCAGATGTCTTATTTTCCTATTCTGCACCTATGGCAGTGTGTCGTTATGATCGAAGGCAAAACAAACTGTGGAAAATGATTAAAAGTGATTATTGCTGAACAAAAGTGCGTTATACTGGAGTGGTCAGCAATGGAAGAGCGTGGTCGGCAACGAGGCGACCGCGAAACAAGACAAAGGACAGTCATGGCAGACGATTCCGTACTCACCGCAGCACAGGCCCGATACGCCAATGAATTCTGGACGGCCACCTCCGGTGACCTCAAGCAGCGTCGCGAAACGATCAGCGCTCCCGAGTATGTCGCCGAACCCGGCGACGCCACCCCGATCGTGATCGATCCGGCCGACCGCAAGCAGCCGTGGATCGGTGCGGGCGCGGCCATCACCGACGCCGCCGCATCCCTGATCTGGGGATCCATGGACGCCGAGCAGCGTCACGCATTCCTCGACGACTGCTTCAACCCGGCCAAGGGCGGCTTCTCCGTGATCCGCATCCCGCTCGGCTCCTGCGAACCCAGCGCCCAGCCGTACTACACGTACGATGACCTGCCCTTCGGTGAGCACGACAACGCGCTCACCAAGTTCTCGCTCGGCACCGGCGAACCCGGCGCGCCCGACGCAACCAAGGACTTCAAGTACATCATCCCCGTGGTGCTCGAGATCCTCAAGATCAACCCGGCCGTGAAGATCATCGCCTCCCCGTGGAGTGCCCCCGCGTGGATGAAGAACACCGGCCACCTGTGCCAGGGCGGCCACCTGCGCTTCGACGAGTGGACCGGCAACGGCTTCGACCCGATGCTCGACAGCTTCGAGGGCTGCTACGCCCGCTACTTCGTCAAGTACGTCGAGGAGATGGCCAAGATCGGCATTCCGATCTGGGGCGTGACCGTGCAGAACGAGCCGAGCAACGCGCCGAAGTGGCCCGCCATGATGTGGACGCTCAAGCAGCAGGCCGAGTTCGCGCACAAGTTCCTGCGTCCGGCCATGAACGCCAAGTTCCCGGAGATGCGCATCTTCATCAACGACGACTCCACGCACAACATCCTGTGGCCGGTCAACGAGATCGTCACCCCGCAGCAGGCGGCCAGCATCGACGGCTTCACCGTGCACACCTACGAGGGCCCGTACTCCAACTTCTTCAACGCCTCCCGCTCGTTCCCGCACTGGATGTTCGGCATGACCGAACGTCGCTGCATGATCGACGAGACGCCCGAGGACGCCGCGCACATCATGCTCGGCATCATCGGCAACTGGCTCGTGCGCAACGGCGAGAGCTTCATCGCGCTGTGGAACCTCGCGCTCGACGAGCGCGGTCTGCCGAACCAGGTGGGGGCCACCGGCCGCCGCGGCGTGGTGACGATCCAGCATGAGACCGGCGAGGTGATCCGCAACCTCGAGTACTTCATGCTCCGCGCGTTCGGTCAGGACGTCAAGCCCGGCTCCGTGGTGGTGCGCTCCACCAACCACACGCCCGACGGATGGTCCGGCGGTCTGGGCTCGGTCGCGTTCCTCTCTCCCGAGGGCGACGTGGCCGCCCACGTGTACAACCCGACCGGCGAGCCGATCGAGGCCGCGGTGACGATCAACGGCCAGGGCGGCGCGTGGCAGAAGGTTACCGTGCCGGCGTGGGGCGTGGTCACCGTGCACAAGTCCAATGGCGCGATCAACGTGAGCGAGCCGCCGGCCGACGACGAGTTCGAGCTCAACCCCGCACCCAAGCACCTGCTCGGCGACGTGGCTCCCGGCAAGGTCCGCGTCTGGGGTCAGGACGAGTAAGGTTCCGTTATCGTAGGCTCCCCTCTGAGGGGAGCCTGTGTATGTAGGGTCCGCCCGGGTGTCGTGCTCGGTGCGGACCCGTTTGCATATATGAATAAACCCGCAGCGGGGGAGATTCCCCACTGCGGGTTTATTAATGCTCGGCGACGATCCCTACCCGAGTGCTACTCGAAGATGGTCTCGTCGTGATCGTCGGCGGGATGCGGCGTGTAGGTGATCTCGAACTCGTCGTCCGCCGGGGCCTGTGTGGTGTTCACGGACTCCTCGTTGGACTTGTGGAAGCTCACCGTGCCGTAGGCGGGTACGGTCACCGTCTGCCAGCGGGCGCCGTTGCCGTTCACCGTCACCGCGGCCTCGATGTCGGCGCCGGTCGGGTTGTACAGGAAGCCGGCCAGATCACCGTTCGGCGCGAGGAACGCGACCGATCCGAGTCCGCCGTGGCGTCCGTCGGGCGTGTGATTGGTGGAGGCCACGCGGCGGGAGCCCACGGCCACGTCCTGACCGTAGTTGCGCAGCATGAAATACTCGAGGTTGCGCTTCACCTTGCCGGTGCCCGAATCGATGGTGATCACGCCGCGGCGACCGGAGGTACCGGCCCACGACGGGAAGCCCTGCTCGTCGAGCGCCATGTTCCACAGGTTGATCAGCCCCACGCCGTTGCGCACGAGCCAGGTGCCGATCTCGCCGAACATCACGTGCGACGCCTCGGCCACGGTCTCGTCGAGCATGCAGCGGCGCTCGGTCATGGCGGCCTTCCACTGCGGGAACTGACGGGTGCCGTTGTGCACCCAGTGCGGCAGTCCGGAGTAGGTGTGGAACGCGGCACCGGCGAACGCCTGCGCCTGCGCGGGGGTCATGTATTCGCTGGCCGGGCGCTGCCAGAAGCGCAGCGAGTCGTCGCCGAAGTAGATCTCCACGTCGGGGTAGGTCTTGTCGAGCGCCGGGCGCAGGTAGTTCACGCCCCACGCGGTGAGTTCCTCGGGCGTCCAGACGGTGATCGGCCACGGGCAGCCGTTGCTCGGCTCGTTCTGCATGGTCACGGACGTGATCGGGATGCCATAGGACTCGTAGGCGGCGATGAACTTGACGAAGTACTGCGCGTACACGTAGTCGATGGTGTCCTGATAGCGGTAGCCGTTGCCCACGTATTCGCCGAGACGCAGACGTCCGGCGCCATCGAGACGGCCGCTGGTCTTCATCCACGCGGGCGCGCTCCACGGGGAGGCCATGACCTTGACGGCCGGGTTGATCGAGAGGATCTCCTGCAGCACGGGCACCACGTTCTTCAGATCCTTGGTGGCGTTCGGCGCGCCGGGCTCGCCCTCGCCGATGGAGAAGTAGTCGAGCGCGGCGTCTGCCGCCACGCCCTCGGGCAGATCGTCGTAGGAGTAGTAGGCCTGGCTGGAGAAGTCGCAGGCGCCGATGGAGATGCGCACGGAGGAGAAGCCGCCCTGCTCGGGGTCGAACATCTCGGTGAGGATGGCGTGGCGCTGCTCGGGGCTCATGGACTGCATGAACAGCGAGGCGCTGGAGTCGGTGATGGCCGCGCCGGCGCCCTCCCACAGCTGGTATTGACGGGTGGGGTCGATCACGATCCTGACGGCGTCCGCGGCGGCGTCGTTGCCCTGCACTTCCGGGGTGGGGATCGGCGCGCGACGGTCGGCGAGATCGCCGCTGGTGCGCGTCCAGTATTCCGTGCGGTAGCTGGTCATCATTGCTCCTTCTGCTTCCGATATATCAGGTGAGTGAGTTCATCATTGAACGATCTGCATTGATAAACTTACAATCAAATATAATCACGAATGAACATGCTTGAGATTGATCATTCGGCGTGTCGTGATCGAAAATGCACCCCCTGATGCCGTATGATCCTTAGAAAACAGTGGAGTTTTTCTCGATCATAACCGTGATCAAAACATGATGATCATGAAAATAATGGAGACAAATTTTGGCAACATTCCGAAGTGATCACAAATGAGCGTGTATGATCGAAGACAACAGATAACGAAAGACCCGACGGACGAACCGGCAGGCTGGTTCGGATGGGTTGACGGGACTCTGGAAACGGCAATGCAGCCGAAGTAAACGAAAGGAAGAACAATGAAGTTGAATCGCGTATTCAAGGCTGTCGCGGTAGCTTCTGTCCTGGGTCTGGCTCTGACCGGATGCGGTGGCGGTGGCGACTCCGCAGCCTCCAGCGGCTCTGACTCCTTCGATAAGAACGCCAAGACCGAGATCACCTTCGCCGGTTGGTCCCTGAGCTCCACCCCGGAGTTCCAGACCCTCGCCGACGCCTTCATGGCCAAGTACCCGAACGTCAAGGTGAACGTCAAGGAATACTCCGCCGACGATTACGACAAGCAGCTGACCGCCGATATCTCCTCCGGCTCCCAGCCCGACGTCTTCCCGATCAAGAACCTGCAGAAGTACTACACGTACTCCCAGTCCGGCGGTCTGGCCGATCTCGCCGACATCGCCAGCACCTACAAGTCCGACAAGAACATCGACATCTCCAACTACGAGCTGGACGGCAAGTACTACGCCATGCCGTACCGTCAGGATTCCTGGGTCCTCTTCTACAACAAGGACATGATGGAGAAGGCCGGTGTGGCCACTCCGGACGGCACCTGGACGTGGGACGACTACACCAAGGCCGCCGAGGAACTCAAGGATAAGCTGCCCGCTGCCGGCTACGACGCCAACTCCGTCTACCCGATCTACCAGCACAACTGGCAGTCCGTGGTCCAGGCCTTCGCTCTGGCCCAGACCGGCTACAAGCCCGACACCAACTTCTTCAAGGCCAAGTTCGACTACATGAAGCCGTTCTACCAGCGCGCTCTGAAGTGGCAGGACGAGAAGCTGACCATCGACTGGAACACCTCCAACACCACCTCCGTGCAGTACCAGGCTCAGTTCGGTACGCAGAAGGCCGCCATGATGCCGATGGGCACCTGGTACGCCGCCACGCTGGTGAAGCAGCAGAAGTCCGGTGACGCCGACCAGTTCACTTGGGGCATCGCTCCGATCCCGCAGAACCCGGATTCCAAGACCAAGTCCGACAAGCCGGTGACCTTCGGCGATCCGACCGGTCTGGCCGTCTCCTCCAAGGCCACCGGCCAGAAGCTGGCCGCCGCCAAGGAGTTCGTGAAGTTCTGCGCCGGTGAAGGCAGCGCCGAGGCCCTCGCCAAGATCGCCACCACCCCCGCCTACTTCTCCGATAACGTCGCCAAGACCTACTTCTCCGTGGATGGCATGGCCACCGACGACCTGACCAAGCAGGCCTGGCAGGAGCACGACACCAAGCCGGAGAACCCGGTTGGTGAGGGTTCCGATACCATCATCTCCCTGCTCAAGGATGCTCACTCCTCGATCATGACCGAGACTTCCAATGTGAACGACGCCCTCGCCAAGGCGACGCAGAACATCAAGGATCAGGGTCTGGTCACCGAGTGATGACACTCTTGGTCCCCGCCTAATGGCGGGGACCAACCCCACAACCTAACCTCTCTTCATATCTCTCCTAATTTCCTCTTTCCTCACAGGCACGGTCCTGGCTCATAACCCGGGCCGTGCCTTTTTAATGCCATAAATCGATCGCGAACCGCACAAAGTATAGAAAAACGAACAACATTGACGATGCGGTTCAAGCGAAAGGAGTCAGCGGTCATGTCCCACACGGCTGCACCGGCCGATTCGAAGACGGCCACTCGCGGGGGCGGGAACAAGCCCCAGCACAACAAGGGGAAGATGTCGAGCGCAGCTATTGCGCGGCGTAACTTCCTGCACGGCGTGGCGTTCATCACGCCGAACTTCCTTGGATTCGTCTTCCTTATGCTCATCCCTGTCTGCGTGCTGTTCTACATCGCGAATACACGCTGGAGCGCATTCGGAAGCCCGGTCTGGACCGGCATCACCAACTGGAAGCGTCTCCTTCATGACGATGTGTTCAAGGACGCCTTCTGGAACACCATCTACTACTCGGTCGTCCACATCCCGCTGACGCTGATCATCGCCTTCGGTCTGGCGGTGCTCCTCAACTCCAAGCTCAAGGGCCGCGCGTTCTTCCGTACGGTCGCCTTCTTCCCCTACATCACCTCGATCGTGGCCGTCGCCCAGGTGTGGAACATGCTGTTCGACGCCAAGACCGGTGTGATCAACCAGTTCCTCGGCATCTTCACCGACAACCTGCCTGGCTGGCTCGGATCCACTACGTGGGCAATGCCCGCCGTGATCATCGTGGCCACCTGGCGTGAGGCCGGCTACTTCATGATCCTGCTGCTCGCCGGTCTGCAGACCATTCCGAGCGAACTCTACGAGGCAGCCGAACTCGACGGTGCCAACGCCTGGCAGCGCTTCTGGAAGGTCACCGTGCCCTGCATGCGACCGACCCTGTTCTTCGTGATGGTCACCCTGACCATCGGCTCCTTCAAGATCCTTGATCTGACCCTGGTCATGACCAACGGTGGACCTGGTACCAGCACCTTGGTGCTCGCACAATACGTCTACCGTGTGGCATTCGAACGTAGCGACTTCGGCTACGCCAGCACGGTCTCGATGGTGCTGTTCGCGCTCTGCATGATCATCACCCTGATTCAGTTCTGGTACAACAACGCTAAGGAGAAGTGAGATGACTGCACAGACTGCATACCCGAACGCGGTCAGCTCCGCCGACGTTCCCTTCAATAAGAAGCCCACATCGCCCGCCAAGATCATCGGCACCGTCATCGGCTATGTCGCCATGATCGCGTGCTCCCTGTTCGTCCTGCTGCCGTTCATCTGGATGACGCTCGCCTCCGTGAAGCCCAACAACGAGGTCTTCATGGTCCCGATGAAGTGGCTGCCGAGCGTGTGGCACTGGGAGAACTACGTTAACATCTGGTCCGACTCCAACATGCTCACCTGGGTGGGCAACACGGTGTTCTTCGCCATCTGCGTGACGTTCCTGCAGGTGTTCACCGGTTCGTTCGCCGCCTACGGCTTCTCCAAGGTCAAGTTCCGCGGCCGCAACGTGCTGTTCCTGATCTACATCGCCACTTTGGCCGTCCCGTGGCAGGCCTACATGATCCCGCAGTTCAAGATCCTGTCCGCCATCGGCCTGTCCGACACCCGCTGGTCCATCATCCTGCTCCAGGCATTCGGCGCGTTCGGTGTGTTCATGATGAAGCAGTTCTACGACACCATCCCCGAGGAGCTTTCCGAGGCCGCCCGACTCGATGGTCTGTCGGAGTTCGGCATCTACCGCAGGATCGTGCTGCCGCTGTCCGGCCCGTCGATCGCCGCACTGGGCATCATCACCTTCACGAACACGTGGAACGACTACATGGGCCCGTTGATCTACCTGCGTAGCCCGAACCTCTACACCATCCAGCTTGGTCTGAAGACGTTCATCTCGCAGAACTCCGCGGATTACGCCATGATCATGACCGGCTCCGTGATGTCCGTGCTCCCGATCCTGGTGGTCTTCCTCATCGGTCAGAAGCAGTTCATCGAAGGCATCGCCACCTCGGGTATGAAGGGCTGACGGGCACAAAGACAGTCCGGTGGACTGTCGACTGCCCGTCAGGCGAAGGCCGCCCCGACGGGCGGCCGAAGCCAGCCAAACGGTGGCCAAAAGCCACTCCCCACTTGCGGGAGCGCCCCAACCACCGCCCACCTTCAACCCCTTGCTTCCCCTTGGGCTGAGCCCGTCAAGCAAACACCAGAGGTGTTTGTAGGGCTCAGACGAGCCGACAGGCGAGGAGAAGAAACGTCGGACGCAGTCCGGCAACTCTTGCTGAGAAGCTGTCGACGAAGTCGACTGATGAGGTGGTCCGGCGTCAGCCGGAGAAAAAACTGAATCGCCTTCGGCGATACAAATTCCATTCGCCACCTCATCCGTCCGGCTGTGCCGGACACCTTCCCCTCAAGGGGAAGGAAAACGTGCCAAGCAAATCTACCCACCCATCCAATCTCTTTTCCCTCCCACGAACAAAACGCGCAACCGTGTTTCTTCCTTCCTGTGGTTGCGCCGGCCGTTTTCGGAAGACCGCCTGCCAAATCGGCCTTTCGAAAACGGCCTCTTCCATATCTGGCCGCATATTCGGCCCGCCGCTACGCATCGCCTACCCGCATCCGACGTCCATCGTCCGCACCTATAAAACCGCACCCATCGTCCACCCGCCCATTCCAACCGTGAAGGAGTACCATGACGGCCATGGCAGAAAACACTCCGCAGAAGCAGTCGTCCTCGTCCTCGAATTTCGCCGGCACGTTTCTCACCGTGGCGAATTCCATCTTCGTGATCCTCGCGCTCGGATGGTGCACGCTGGTGGGCATGCTGCCGCTACTGCTGGTGTCGGGATTCGTGCACGACGTCACCTACTATCCGCTCTATCTGACCGCGCTCGCGTTGAGCGCACCGGGCATCGCCGCCCTGTTCGCCGTGTTCCGCGACCAGCCCACCCTGTTCTCCGGCAATTCCGCGCTGCGCGCCAAGGTGTGGCAGGACCACGCCGACGAGAAGGACTTCCCGCCGGACTGGATCGCCCAGCCGTACGTGGACCCGAACCACAACGCCGCCGTGATCAAGCCGTATTTCCGCGCCTACGCCCGCGTGTTCAAGCGCTCGCTGGCCATGGGATTCACGTTCGCCGTGCTCGCGTTCTGCTTCCTGTACAACATGCAGATCTTCGCGCAGATGCCGTTCGGCGTGTATGTGACGCCGATGCTGGCCGTATGCCTGGTGTTCCTCGCGCAGGCGCTGCTCATCGCGCTCGTGCTCGTGGTGGAGTATCCGAAGGCGAAGTGGCTGGTCACGCTCAAGAACGCGGTGATGCTCTCGGTGCGCCGCTTCTACATGATCTTCGTGTCGGGCATCGTGCTGGGCGCGTTCGGATTCGCGCTGGTCACGTGGAGCCCGATCCTGTTCCTGCTGCTCGGCACCGGCGTGGTGGGCTACATGCTGTGGGCGTCCGCCCGCTGGCAGGCCGACAAGCTGTTCGTGCTCATGGCCAACGAAAGCAAGGACAAGCGCATCATCGACATGTACAGCGCGCAGAGCCGCGGCAACAACTTCTTCAACGCCCAGTCCGACTGGCAGCAGTGAGCGGGGGAGAACCCTCCCTCAGTCCGCCGTTGGCGGCCAGCTCCCTCCCGAGGAGGGAGCACAGGCTCAGCTCCTACGTGCTCCCTCCCCGGGAGGGAGCTGTCACGCGAATGCGTGACTGAGGGAGGGGCACGTAACCAGTCCCTCTCCCTCTACAATCCGTCACGTCCGTCTCCGTCGTCTTCATCTACGCAGTGTCAGCGGCGTTCGCTTGGCGCCGATCATCAGCCATCAACACAATCAGGGGGTAATCATGGCATCGGTTTCCGAATCATCGCGGTCGGCGCAGTCGTCGTCGCCGCTCGGCACGGTCGACATCCTCATCGACGGCGACGCGGTGCGCAACGCCACGGCCAGCCGCCACGGTCTGACGTTCAAGGGATTCGGCGTGCTGTCCGGCAACGCCACGTCGAGCCTGCTCATGGACTACAAGGCCGAGCATCCGTCCGACTACTGGCGTCTGGTGGAGACGCTGTTCGGCGGCCCGCGCCCGATCATGAACCTCGTCAAGGTGGAGATGGGCAACGACCGCAACAATTCCACCGGCCCGAACGTGGCCACCATGCGCGACCGCGACGAATACCCGGCCGTACGCCGCGAGCCCGGATTCCAGCTCGCCGCCGACGCCCGCCGCTACCAGCCCGGCCTGCACGTGAGCATGCTGCGCTGGCACGCACCCACATGGGTCCGCACGAACGACGACGTCTACCACTGGTACAAGAACACGATTCTGGCCGCCTACCGCGAATACGGCTACATGGTCGACACGGTGAACCCCGACGTGAACGAACGAACCGCCGATCTGGCATGGGTGGCCGAGTTCAAGCGCCGCGTGGCCACCGACGAGACCGGCTTCATCGGCAACGGTCCGGACGACCCCAACGCCGGATTCCACAGCGAGCGCGAGCGCGAACTGTTCCACCGCATCCGCGTGATCACGTCCGACGAGGAGGTGACCGGCACGTTCGGCGGCGATCTGGTGGCCGATCGCGAACTGCGCGAGACGATCGACATCGCCGCCTACCACTACAGCGTGCGCGACGACGACGAGGGCAACTTCACCCGTCTGGCCGACGAGTTCGACAAGGAGATCTGGAATTCCGAGGCGCAGGCCACGTTCTCGAACTCCGCCGACCGTCCGAACAATACGATGGACGACGGTCGTGGCGCCGGCCGTGTGGGCACCCGACTGGGCGGCATCGGCTCGCCGCTGGAGATGGGCAACACGATCATCAAGGGATTCGTGAAGTCCCGCCGCACGAACGCGATCTACCAGCCGGCCATCGGCTCGTTCTGCGAGGGGCTCGAATACTCGCACAAGGAGCTGATCTCCGCGCGCGACCCGTGGAGCGGCTGGGTGTACTACGACGCCGGTCTGGCCGTGCTCGAGCATTTCTGCCGGTTCGCCGACCTCGGCTACGGCGAGCGCGCGTGGCGTGCGGTGCCCGAGTCGAGCGTGTGCGAGGTGGAGGGCAACAATCCGGTGTGCGGCGCCCGCCATGGCGAGCCGTCCGCGCTGACTTTGGTGTCGCCCGACGCGGCGGACTATTCCACGGTGATCGTGAACGACAGCGGCTACGAGCGCGTCTATCGCATCGCCGCACGTGACTTCGCTGGCGCCGGCCGTCCGCTCAACGTGTGGCGGACTCGTGCCGCCGAACCGGGCCGTCCGTACGACAGCGAGTATCTGCTGTTCAACGGCACCGTCGAGGCCGCGGACGACGTGTGCACGATCGTGGTGGAACCGTGGTCGGTGGTGACCGCCACCACGCTTTCGAAGGACGATGTTCCCGCGTTGGGCGTGCCGCATACGGACGAGCGCACGCGCGACGTGCTCGACATCGATCCGAACGGCACGTTGCTGTACGCCGACGACTTCAACTACGCCGACCAGCCGCCGGTGAACGTGTTCAAGCGCGACGCCCTGGTGGAGGAGGATTATCTGACCAGCCGCGGCGGCGACACGGGCGCATCCGCACGGTACACGACCGACACGAACGGCGCGTTCGAGATCGTATCCACCGATCTGCTGGTGGACAACGGGTACATCACTGGGGATAAGTCGCAGGGCCACGGCGGTCACCTGCTGCGCCAGCAGATCGACTGGAACCATGCGGGCAACGCGTGGATCGAAGGCGACCCGCGCACGTCGATCGGCGACCTGCGCTGGGCCAACTACCGTGTGGGCGTGGACGTGCTGTTCGAGGAGTACCCCGGCCGCGCGCCGTACGTGCTGATCGGCGCCCGTGAGATGGGCGGCTCCAAGTTCAGCACCGATCTGGCCGCCTACGACTTCAAGCTGCGCGCCGACGGCGTGTGGCTGCTGCGCAACTACGGCAACGAGGTGCGTCGCGGGCACGGTGTGGACCTGGACCTCGACGGCACCGGATTCAGGCCGGGCGCGGGGGAGTGGAACCGCGTTGAACTCGAGGTGGCCGGCGACACGATCACCGTGTTCGTCAACGGCGTGCGCGTGACCTCGTGGCGCGACCCGCATCCGCAGACCGCCGGACGCGTGCAGCTGGGCACCAGCTTCGACCACGTGCTGTTCGACGACCTGCGCGTGGAACGAGTGGCCGGGTTCGCGCCGTACTATCGTCATCTGATCGACGACATGCACATGACCTCGTGGGAGGGTTCCGACGACGGTCTTGTTGGAGACGCCTGCGCCGACGGCGTCGACGAATCCGACGTCGTGGTGCCGACGCTCGACTATGCGGGAGAGTGGACGCACGACAACGGCAAGGGCATGTATACGTATCAGCGCACCGCGTCGGTGGCGCTCGCGGCCGGCGCCACGGTGAGTCTGACGACCGACGGCTCCGGCGCGGACCTGTTCGGTCCGAGCGACGGCAGCGCGCGGCTCAACGCGTATGTGGACGGGACGCTGGTGCGTTCCGGCATGACGGCGCATCCGACCGCGGCCTCGCTGCGCACGGCGTTCCAGCTGCGGGGCCTGCCCGCCGGCACGCATCGTGTGACCTTTGAGCTCGCCGCCGGCAGTACTCCCTTCACCCTTGACGCCGTAGGCGTGCTGTAACGCCCATTCCGGTGTTCTCTCTCCGAGGGAGGGAGATGTCGCGGCGTATGCCGTGACAGAGGGAGGGATTTGGAGCTGGTTGGTTCCGTTCCCTCCCTCAGTCCGCCTTTGGCGGCCAGCTCCCTCCCTCGGAGGGAGCACGAGGGTGCCTCCCTTCAGTCGGGTATGCCGACAGCTCCCTCCCTGGGAGGGAGCACGGAGGGGGAGCCACGAAGGGGTTACCGCACGCGCAGGAGGTGGATGTCGGGGGAGGCGGGCGCGGTGCTGGCGCGCGGAATGAACGACGACTTGAGGAACTTCGTCGACGGCATGACCGACTCGGTCTGCGCGTGACGCAGCTGCGCGATGATCTCGTCGACCGCCTGCTCGGCCGGCTCCTTGCGAGGCAGACGAACCGTGGACAGCGCCGGCGCCACCAGCGAACTGATCGGGGTGTCGTCGATGCCGATCACGCTCACCTCCTCCGGCACACGGATGCCCTTGGCCTGCAACGCCTTGATGAACCCGATGCCCACGATGTCGTTGTACGCCATCACCGCGGTGGTCGGATTACGCATGAACTCGTCGGAATACCGGTATCCGCCGCTGTACGACGGCGCCTTGTACGCAATGCGGCGCAGACGCATGCCCGCCTTCGCACAGTACTGCGACAGCACGCGCCAGCGTCGGCCGTCCTGCCACGACGCCTCCGGTCCGGACAGGTACGTCAGCTCCGTATGGCCCAGCTTCATCAGATACTCCACCGCTTCGGCCACGCCCTGCTGCGCGTCGGGAACGATCGAATGCACGCCGCGAATCGGACGGTTCAGCACGATCAGCGGCTTGATCTCGGCGAGCTTACGAATCGTGGCGTCCGACGAGCGCGACGACGTGAGGATCAGGCCGTCCACATGATGCATGGCCAGCTTCAATGCCTTGCGTTCGATCAGATGCGTCTCCTCGAAATCGATGACCAGCAGTCCGAACCCCTTGCGCAGACACTGATGCTGCGCGCTCTTCACGTAGTCCGCGAAGATCGGATTGCCCAGATCGGCCACGGTGATGGCCAACAGACCGTTGAGCTGTCCGGTGTCGGTCATGTTCAGCGACGTGATCGCCTTGGCGCGATAGCCGAGCCGGTCGGCCGCGTCACGGATGCGGCGTGCGGTCTCCGCGCTCACACGACCCGGACGGGCGAACGCGCGGGACACCGTGGACGGCGAGACTCCCACCGCCTTGGCCACATCGCGGATCGTCGCGCTCTTGCGTCGGCCGTCGTTGGCGTCATCGCCGTCGATCACGCCGCCATTGGTCGCGATATCGTCCGTATCATTGGGATTTTCGTTGGTCTCGGGGTCTTCATTGGCGTCCATCGACGAGGTCATTACTGTTCACTCCTGATCGTTCTGTACTGATTTCTTACTTTAGCGGCACTGCCCAAAGTTCTCCATAAGCCATACGAACACATCAATGTGAACGATAACCGGACCATGACAACAGTCGTTGCCAAACCATGGCGAACAGTCGGCAAATAGTGGCAACACCGGAATGAATATGAACGGTCAACCCATAATCAAAAAGGAGGATATAGCAAACAAAGGAGTTTCCATGGTTAACGCTGATAGGCTGTTCCCCGCCGATCCCGCGCTGCGCGACATCACGCGCGAACTGTACGCGGAAGTCAAGGATCTGCCGATCATCTCCCCCCACGGCCACGTGCCGATCGAATGGTTCCACGACAAGGACTACCACTTCGCCAACCCCACCGAACTGTTCATCACGCCCGACCACTACGTGACCCGCATCATGCACTCGCAGGGCGTTGAGCTCAAGGATCTGGGCGTGAACCAGAAGGAGTTCACCCCGGAGCAGTCCAAGCACGCGTTCGAACTGTTCGGCAAGTACTGGTACGCCTACGCCGGCACCCCGATGCGCTACTGGTTCGAAGACGCGCTCGCTAACGTGTTCGGCATCGACAAGGAGTTCGGCCCCGACACCGCCGGCGAGATCTACGACGAGCTCGACGCGCTGCTGAAGACCGACGAGTTCTCCACTCGCGCCCTGGTCAAGAAGTTCAACCTCGAGTTCATCTCCACCACCGACGACACGTTCGACGACCTGCACCTGCACGACGAGACCAACGCCGACCCCGACTTCCCGGCCCGCCTGGCCCCGGCGTTCCGCCCCGACAAGCTGCTCGAGCCCAAGAAGACCCCGGACTGGGCCGCCCAGGTGGCCAAGCTCGGCGAGGTGACCGGCGAGGACACCTCCACCTACGAGGGCTTCTTCGAGGCCATGCGCAAGCGCCGCCTGTACTTCAAGGAGCATGGCGCCGTGCTGTCCGACCACTCGCATGACGACGTGCGTTCCGACCGTGTGCCGGACGACGAGCTGCCCGCCCTGTACAAGGAGGCTCTCGACGGCACGATCAGCGAAGAGGACGCCACCCGTCTGCGTCGCACGTTCTTCAACGATCAGATCCGCCTCGCCCAGGAGGACGGCCTGGTCATGACCGTGCACCCGTCCGTGTTCCGCAGCTATGACAAGGGCAACCTGGCCGTGTACGGTCCCGACACCGGCGCCGACATCCCGGCCCGCGCCGAGTTCGCCGCCGCCCTGCAGCCCATGCTCAACCAGTACGGCTCCAACAAGGACTTCCACTTCGTGGCCTTCACCATGGACGAGACCGTGTACTCCCGCGAGCTCGCCCCGCTGGCCGGCTTCTACCCCGGCTTCTACGTGGGCGCCCCGTGGTGGTTCATCGACTCCCCGGAGCCGATCCTGCGCTACCTGAACGCCGTGACCACCGCCGCCGGCTTCACCAAGCTGTCCGGCTTCATCGACGACACGCGCGCCCTGTGCTCCATCCCGGCCCGTCACGACATGAACCGTCGTCTGACCTGCCGCTTCGTCGCCGGACTGGTGGCCGACCACCGTCTGAGCCTCGAGGAGGGCAAGCGCGTGGTTCGCGACTCCGTGCAGGCCGTTCCGCGCAAGGTCTTCAAGCTCGACTGAGCTGATTGATTCGGCCTGTGACCGATGCGGGGGAGAACGCCTCCGCACACCGGTCACGGGCCACTTTCATGCCGCATCCTTGTGGCAAACCATGGCTACTTGCCGATATCGAACACGAATTCACATAGACTGAGAATCAGCGACACACGCCAACGACGGTGCGTGCCAATCAATGGAAGGAAAACGTCACTTATGGTTCTTCATCTGACCGATGACTTCAAGGCCAACGCCGCCGAATGGGAAGCAGCGGGCGTTGCTCTGCCGCAGTACGATCCGGAGGCCGTGAAGGCCTACACCGCCGAACACCCCTACTGGGTGCACTTCGGCGCCGGCAACCTGTTCCGTGAGGTCCACGCGCTCATCGCCCAGAGCCTGCTCAACCAGGGTCTGACCAAGTCCGGCGTGATCGTCGCCGAAACCTTCGACGCAGACATCGTCACCGACGCGTTCAAGCCGTTCGACAACCGCGGCCTGTCCGTCATCCTCAAGTCTGACGGCTCCATCGAAACCGAACTCGTGGCCTCCGTCGCCGAATCCTTCGGCGTCAAGAAGCACGACGAGGTGTGGGACGGTCTGGTCAAGGTCTTCACCAACCCCGAACTGCAGTTCGTCACCGTCACCATCACCGAGAAGGGCTACTCGATCAAGAACAACGACGGCGAGCTGCTGCCGTGGATCAAGCCCGAGGTCGAGAACGGCCCCGACTCCGCCGTGTCCGCCATGGGCGCCATCACCGCCCTGCTGTTCGAGCGCTTCAAGGCCGGCGCCAAGCCGATCGCCATGGTCAGCACCGACAACTTCTCCCAGAACGGCGACCGCTTCCGCGCCGTGATCGTCGAATTCGCCCAGCTGTGGGCCGAGAAGGGCTTCGTGCCGGACGACTTCGTCGCCTACGTGGACGACCCCGACAAGGTGGCCTTCCCGCTGAGCATGATCGACCGCATCACCCCGAACCCGGCCGAGTCCGTCTCCAAGCTGCTCGCCGAGAAGGGATTCGCCGACCACGAGATCTTCCACACCGCCCGCGGCACCAACGTGGCGCCGTTCGCCAACTCCGAGGAGACCTGGTACCTGGTGATCGAGGACACGTTCCCGAACGGACGCCCCGAGCTCGAGAAGGCCGGCGTGTTCCTGGGCGACCGCGACACCGTGAATGACTCCGACGAGATGAAGGTCACCACCTGCCTCAACCCGGTGCACACCGCGCTGGCCACCACCGGTCGCCTGATGAGCTACGACTCCATGAGCAAGACCATCGCCGACCCGGATCTCAAGGCTCTGGCCGAGCGCCTGTCCTACGTGGAGGGCCTGCCGGTCGTGGCCGACCCGGGCATCTTCTCCCCGAAGGAGTTCGCCGAGAAGGTCATCGACGTGCGCGTGCCGAACCCGAGCCTGCCCGACTCCCCGGCCCGCATCTCCACCGACACCTCGCAGAAGGTGCCGATCCGCTACGGCGTGACCATCAAGAAGTACATCGAGTCCCCGGACCACGACGTGAACGACCTGGTCGCCATCCCGCTGGCCATCGCCGCATGGCTGCGCCTGCTGCTCGGCAAGGACGGCAAGGCCACCGACGACAACGGCAACGAGATCACCCTGAGCCCGGATCCGCGCATGGCCGAACTGCAGGACGCCCTGAGCCCGCTCAAGCTGGGCGGCGACCTGTCCAAGGCCGACGAGGTGCTCAAGCCGATCCTCGCCGACGAGACCCTGTGGAACGTGGACCTCACCGAGACCCCGCTCGCCGCGAAGATCGTCAAGTACTTCAAGGAGTTCGCGGCCGGTACCGGCACCCTGCACCCCGTCCTCGAGAAGGAACTCGGCCTCTGAGTCTCGGACTCCGTGCCCATAGGCTCCCCTCCAGGGGAGGGGAGCTGTCGGCGAAAGCCGACTGAGGGGAGGGATCACATCCCTTCCCGCCTCTAACACGTAAAAAACAAAAACCGAACAAACCGACAACAAGCAAAGGATCACCACTATGAAGATGGGTTTCCGCTGGTACGGCGAGGGTAACGACACCATTTCGCTGGACGACATCCGCCAGATCCCCGGCGTCGAAACGATCGTCTGGTCCCTGCACCACAAGCAGGCCGGCGAACTGTGGGAGCCGGAGGAGATCGAGCATGAGATGAAGCTCATCACCGGTCTCTCCGAGGACGACCGCAAGCGCGGCGTCACCAAGACGTTCAACGCCGACGTCGTCGAATCCGTGAACGTGCACGAGTCCATCAAGACCGGCAAGACCATGCTCGGCATGAGCCGCGACGAGGCGCTCGACAACTACATCAAGACCATCGAGAACCTCGGCAAGGCCGGCGTGAAGGTCGTCACCTACAACTTCATGCCCGTGTTCGACTGGCTGCGCACCGACATGTTCCACCCGAGCCCGGACGGCTCCACCGCCCTCTACTACGACGCCCACAAGGTCGCCCAGCTCACCGACCCGCAGGCCCTGATCGACGAGACGCTCAACGGCGCCGGCAACCTGACCATGCCGGGCTGGGAGCCGGAGCGTCTGGCCCACCTGCCGGAGTTCATCGAGGCCTACAAGGGCATCGACCACGACAAGTACTACGAGAACTACAAGGTGTTCCTGGACGCCGTCATCCCCACCTGCGAGAAGTACGACGTCAAGCTCGCCGTGCACCCCGACGACCCGGCCTTCGACCTGTTCGGCTGGCCGCGCGTCGTGTCCTCCAAGGAAGGCATCCAGCGCGTGCTCGACCTCAACCCGAGCCCGTACAACGGCCTGTGCCTGTGCCTCGGCTCGTTCTCGTCCCGCCGCGGCAACGATCCGGTCGACGCCGTCAAGACGTTCATGGACCGCATCCACTTCAGCCACGTGCGCAACATCAAGTTCCTCGACGAGGCCGGCTCCTTCTCCGAGGTGGGCCACCGCGCATCCGAGGGCGACGTGGACACCATCGGCATCATGAAGGCGTACGCCGAGGCCGACTACCAGGGCTACATCCGTCCGGACCATGGCCGTCACCTGTGGAACGAGAACACCCCCGAGCACCGTCCGCGTCCGGGCTACGGCCTGTACGATCGCGCCCTCGGCATCCAGTACCTGCTGGGCGTCTGGGACACCGTCAAGTACAACAAGTAGTCCGTCAGTCCGTTCCCGCCGGTCGACCCGACTGTCCGGCATCAGGACGGTTTTCTCCCACTCCAGTCGGCGCGGTCATGAATCGTCGCCACACCGACTGATCTTCCGTTGATCGAAGGCCTCCCCGCGCATTCCCGCGCCGGGAGGCCTTCGTCATATCCGCATCCGTCACGCTCGTCACGAACACGCGTCAAACCCGCACCGAGCGCACCGTTACGATGCGGTCGTCATGCGAGCGCAACGGACCCGCACTGAACGCGCCGAGTGCACCTCCACACTGCGGGTTCGTCGTTCATCCACGTCGGACCCGCACTGTAAGGCTCATTCGCTGCACGCGTGCGTCAAATGGGAACCGGACGTGACGCTACGGTGTTTATCCGACGCATGCGTGCGTCAAATACACCCTGAAATCGATCGTATGCGGCTTATTTGCCGCGTACGTGCGTCAAACAGGCCTCGGAAGCGTCTCTACGGTGTCTATCCGACGTATATGTGCGGCAAATAAGCACCGAGAGTGTCTCTTGGCGTGCGTATGCCGTGCGAGGGGGCGCCACGATTACGTTCCGTTGCGTCCAATGAACGATACGCATCCGACGCGAGTGCTGCGAGTACGTTCCGATGGAGAAGCGAAACGGAACGTACTCGAAAAGGACGATACGGTTACGTTCCGTCGTGAGTGCGGGACGAAACGTAACCGAATGTAGTGCCACGATTACGTTCTGGTGTGAGTATGAGACGAAACGTAACCAAACGTAGTGCCACGGTTACGCTCCGTTGCGGATGATGGACGGAACGTAACCGAAGATACGAAAAAAGCTCCTCTCGGAGGGGAGAGGAGCTGAGCTGTGCCACGACTACCGCGGTATGGGCTTATCTATCGGAGTGACTGAGCGTCCACGGTAGCGTTTGCCGAGGTGACCGAGCGTCACTCCACGTTGGCGTGATTGGCGTTGGCCTGGGCGTCGGACACGTTGTCGCGACGGGAGAGCATGAGGCACAGGGCGTCGAGTGCGATGTGCACGCTCTGGTCGAACAGCGAGCTCAGCAGCTGGATCGAACCGCCGGCCTCGCCCTTCACACGACCCGGCACCAGGATCACGGCGTCCGCGGCGGCGGCCAGCGGCGACTCTGGCTTGGACGTGACGGCGATCACCTTCACGCCGAGCTTCTTCGCGGCCTCGGCGTCCTCCACGGTCTTGCGGGTCTTGCCCGAACCGGAGATGGCGAGCAGCACGTCGCCTTCGTGCATGGACGGGCAGATCGTCTCGCCCATCATGTAGCTCGTGTAGCCGATGTGCATCATACGCATGGCGAAGCTACGTGCCTGGAATCCGGAACGACCCTCGCCGGTGGCGTACACGCGGTCGTTGCGGCCGATCACATCGCGTGCGGCGGTCAGATCGGCCTCGTCCATCTTGGCGATGACGCCCTGGATCTCCTCAACGATCTGGTCGAGAATGCGCGGTTCGGTGGTGGTTTCGTTGGTCATGATGATTCTCTTTTCTGTGTGATCTTTTCCGTGTGTGTGGTGAAGTGGATGATTGATTGACGACGAGGAATCGGCCCCGTTCAGCCGCACAGCCCCTTGCATTCGGCGCAGGCGGCGGCGATATCGTCGGCCTTGGTGATGGCCGAACCCATGATCGTGATCTCCACGCCCTCGGCGGCCAGTCCGGCGAGCTGGTCTTTCTTGATGCCGCCCGCGATGGCGATGCGACGGATCTGCGGATACTTCGCCTTGAACGCACGCACCTGGCCGACCGGATCAGCGGTTGCGCCCGAATCGATCGACGTATGCAGACAGTACACGGCGTTCTCGAATCCGGAGATCTTCTCGATGCGATCCTCGTCGCACTCCAGAAGATCGATCATCATCACACCGTCGTGCGTTTCGGCCGACGCGTAGCACACCTCGAGCGTGCCGAGCGATGACGAGCCCATCACGGTCAGGTACGCGAATCCGCAGTCGAAGCCGAGATCGAACTCGTACTTGCCCTCGTCGCACGTCTTGATGTCGCCGAGCACGGCGGTGCCGTCCGCGGCCTCGATCAGCGGGCCGAGCGCACGCACGCCGAACTCCTTGGTCAGCGACGTGCCGACCTCGATCACATCGGCCGTACCGGCCACCTGACGAATGATCTCCACCGCGCGCGGGATGTCCACGCGGTCGATTGCAACCTGCAGTTTCACAGCGATACTTCCTTCCTGGGGGTGTTGGCGATGAACGATTCCAGCTGTTCGCGGGTGGGCAGGCCCTCCGAATCGGAGACGTTGGTCACCTGGATGGCGCCCACGGCGTTCGCGCGCTCAAGCAGACGCTCGGCCGGCAGACCCTCCAGCAGCGCGGTGATCGCACCGGATGCGAAGCCGTCGCCAGCGCCCACGGTGTCGACCACGTCCACCACGAAACTGGGGACCACGGTCTCCACTCGCTCGCCGTCCGCGTTGCGGGAGAACAGTGCGGATCCGCTGGCGCCGAGCTTGATGATGACCTGCTTGACGCCCATGTCGAGATAGAAGTCGGCCACGTCGCGCGCGTTCTCGCGTCCGGAGAACATCTGGCCTTCGGACAGGCCCGGCATGAACACGTCGCACTTGGCGGCGAGCTTGTTGGTGGCGGCGATCATCTCCTCCTCGCTCGGCCACAGCGTAGGGCGCGGGTTCGGGTCGAACGTGACGAGCGCGCCGTGCACGCGGGCGGCGTTGACCAGTCGCTCGATGGTCTCGTACGTGTTTTCGGCGAGGGCCGCGAACACGCCGGACACGTGCAGGATCTTCAGGCCGCTGAAGTCGATGCCGTCGACGATGTCGGGCGTGGTGCGGCTGGCGGCCGAGCCCTTGCGGAAGTAGATGACCTTGGGGTCGCCGTCGGGCAGGACCACCTTGAGCTGGGAGCCGGTGGCCGCCTCGTTGCTGCGGCGGATGTTGGCGGTGTCGATGCCGGCGTTGGTCATGTAGTCGACGATCATGTCGCCCTGCCAGTCGTTGCCGAGCGTGGTCACGTAGCTGACGGTGTGGCCTTGACGGCGTACGCCGATGGCGACGTTGAATTCGGCGCCGGCCATCTGGGTGGGCAGCGTGCGGGCTTCCATGTAGGTCTGGTCGGAGTCGGCGATGAGATTCACCATAGGTTCGCCGATGGTCATGACTTCGGTCATTGCGGTTCCTTACGTGCGGGGATGTGTGTGGTGGGGGATGCGTGTGGGAGTGGTGGTGTGGGGGAAGGAAACGGGAGAGACAGGATTTCTGTGTGCTCCCTCCAGGGGAGGGAGCTGGCGTGCGAAGCACGACTGAGGGAGGGAAGTGAGAGCGGTGGCGGGGGAATGAAACCAACCGGCTTTGCCATCCCTCCCTCAGTCACGGCAATGCCGTGACAGCTCCCTCCCTCGGAAGGAGCACGCTGGGGAGAAGCCTTACGCCAGCGCGGCGCGGACCTGCTCGTACTGGGGGGCGACGTTTGCGGCGTCGATCGGGAACTCGAGGAACACGGGCACGCCGGCGGGCAGCTGTGCGAGCAGCGCCTTCCAGTCGATCACGCCGTCCTCGAGCATGGTGGTGGCGAGCTGGTCGCGCTCGGCCGCGCCGTTCACGTTCTTCAGGTGGAACACGCTGATCGAATCCTTGAGCTCGTCGAACGCGGCGACCGGATCCTCGCCGCGCCAGAACCAGTTGCCGAGGTCGAACGTGTAGCCGATCGCGCTGCCGGCCGCGGCCACGTTGGCGAGCGAGGCGCGCGTGCAGTCAAGCGTGCCGTTCTCCGGGGTCTGGTCGTTCTCGATGGTCACGCTCACGCCGTACTTGGCGGCCAGTGCGTCGATTGTGTGCAGCACGTCGGCGGCCACGTCCTTCACGTCGCCCTGGTTGAGCTTCACGTTCTTGGCGCCCATGCGCTTGGCCTCGCCGAAGTACTGTTCCAGCGCAGGGTTGGCGGCGCCGTTCGCGGTGATGACCTCGGGCACGGAGTAGAACAGGTCGAGTCCGCCGGCCTTGGCCGCGGCGGCGATGCGGTCGAATTCGACGTCGTCGGCGATGTATTCGCGGCGGACCTCGGCGAGCGTGACGCCCAGATCGGCGATGCGCGGCAGCACCACGGACTGCGGGGTGCCGTTGGCGAGGTCGGTCATGTAGACGAGGGTGTTGATGCCGATGGTGTGGGTGGTCATGGAAAATCCTTTCGTAATGTTCGGTGCGGTTCCGGGACCGTGACCGTCGTGGTGATCGTCGCGGTGTTATCGCGGTCCCGGAATCGGTAGTAGTCGGGGGAGCGCCCAAGCCGGGCGGGGTATCTAGAACAGCAGCAGTCCGGCGAGTCCCATGATCGGGAAGGTGCAGGCCCAGTAGACGGGCACGCCGTTCTTGAGGAAGGTCTTCGGCTCGAGTCCGGTGTAGCCCACCGACCAGGTGTTCCACGACTGGGTGATGCAGGCGGAGATGCAGGTCATGGACGGCACCACGAGCAGGGCGAACAGGAACCAGGCGTTGAACATGCCGGTGGCCATGAAGATGCTGATCACCGCGGAGCCGGCGCCGTACAGTTCCAGCGGGCCGCGGAACAGGGCAAGCGGGGCGAGGATGCAGAACGCGAGGCCGAGGATGAACATGTTGTTCGGGATGAGCGGGGTGAGCACCGGGCCGAAGTCCTTCATCACGGTGACGGCGATCTCCTGGAAGAAGCGCAGCACGAGCAGCATGATGATCAGCGGGCCGATGTCGCCGATGGCGGTCTTGGCGGTGGATTCGAGCATCTTGCCGAAGCCCTTGATCGACTTCATGTGGCCGGTGAACGCGAAGGTGAGGATGGTGGCGAGCATGAGGGCCGGCACGGCGTTCCACTGCAGGATGATGCACAGCGCCACGGGCACGATCGGCATGATGTAGGTCCACGCGGGCACGTCGGGGATGTTCGTCGGCTGCTCGTCGGGATCGCCCACCTCGTACGGGGTGCCGTTCTTGATGGCCTTGGAGTTGATGAGGATGAAGATGATCACGCCGAGCATCTGCACGAGCAGGGCGGCGATGCCGAAGCGCAGGTAGTGGGTGCCCCATTCGACCACGGATCCGTCGGGGGACTTGTAGTCCTGGTAGAAGGCGGCGAACTGGACGAACAGCACGCTGTTGACCCACATGGCGGCACCGATCGACAGGGTGAAGACGGGGACGGCCACGCGCTTGGGCACGCCGAGGCGGCCCATGATCGGGAAGAGGATCACGCCGATGGCGATCGCGGAGCCCACGCCGTAGGCGCTGGTGAAGATGAGGCAGGTGACGGCGGCCATGCAGATGGTGGCGAGGACGGGGTTCTTCTCGCCCACCTTGGCGGTGCGGTAGGAGATGGACGATGCGATGCCGGTGTCCACGAGCACGCGGCCGAACCATGCGCCGCAGACGATCTGAATGATCGTGGGGCCGTAGGTGAGGGCCGGCTGTGCGAAGATGTCCTCCACCACGTCGAACGGTTCGCCGACGCCGAATGCCACGCCGAGGAAGTAGATGAGCAGCCAAACGATGGTCTGCACAAAGAATCCGATGGTGAGGTTGCCGCCCTTCATCGCGTACACCGCGAAGCAGACGAAGGAGAGGATGAGCAGTAAGCCCATGACGCCTGTGATCATTGTGCTCCTCCTTGAGCTGTTCTCTTTCCTTGAGTATGGAATTGCCGGCGGATCGGCTGTGCAGGTCGTTGCGTGTCCGCCGTTCCGTTGTTGCTGGTTTTGTTATCTGTTGTTGTTTGTGTACCGGTTTTGTGTACCGGTTAACAAGCGTTGATTAGAGTATGCCACGCTTATGTGTACCGGTCAACTAACGTTCACCACGGCGTGTCGTTGATGCGGCTGGACGTGCCGAGAGGAGGTGGGGTGTGTGGCTGGGTGTGTGGGATGGGGCTATGGGTGTGGCTGGGTGCTTTTGATCCCTCCCTCAGTCGCGCTTTGCGTGCCAGCTCCCTCCCTAGGAGGGAGCACGGAGGAATTGCTGATGGCTTCCCCTTGAGGGGAAGCTGGCGGCCGAAGGCCGACTGATGAGGTGATCGCGGCCGAACGACCGCGGAATATACGGCATCGACCGCAGGTCGATCCGCTTCAATCGTCGACACCCTCCAAGCTTTGAAATCCCGAGGGTTGTGAGCCTCTCGCTACGCCGCAGTGGAGCCGAACACCCGCAGCTGCGCGGGAATCTCCACCAGTTGCGCGGGGGAGGAGTCGCCGTCGTAGATGCGGGCGATGAGTCGCGCCGCCGCCGTGCGTCCCATGAGCACCGGGTCCTGATCCACGCAGGTGATGCCCGGTCCGCTGTACCGTGCCCAGCGCTTGGTGGCGAACGCGCACAGGCCCACCGTCGTGCCCACGCCATTCACCGTGCCGGTGCCGTTTGACGTACCGGTCTCATCCGCCGCGCTGGTGTCGTTCGACACGTCCGTGCCGTTTGCCGTGCCGGTGCCGTTCGCCGCGCCGCGCTCAGCTCCGTCCCCGGACGGCTGATCATGCGCCTCGCTCAGATCGGCCAGCACGGCGAACACGTCGCACATCGCATCCTCGTTGTTGGCGAACACGCACACGCGCTCGTCGTGATGCGCGTCGAGGATCGCGCCCAGTCGCACGGCGAGTCCGCTCTCGTTGCCTGACGTGGTCCGTGCCGCGTCGTCCGTGCAGTTCCCGCCGTCGCGCGGCGAATCGGCGTACTCCAGCACCTCGCCGGCAAGATCGTGCCCGGCGAAGTAGTCGAGCGCCGCGTCGGCGCGCGCACGCCTGGTGGTGATTCCGTCGATCGTCTGTGTCACGAACACCACGTAGTCGTATCCACGGTCGTGCACATGATCAAGCATCGTATCCACCGCGCCGGCGTTGTCGGTCACAATGCAGTCGCACACCGGCGGCGTGATCATACGGTCGAGCAGCACGATCGGCGGATTGCCGGCCGTATTCGCGAACGTCGTCAGGAACTCGTCGTTGCCGCCCACGGTGTTGACGATCAGGCCATCCACTTGCGAATCCATCAGCGATTCGATGGCCGTGCGCTCCAGCTTCGGATCGTCGTCGGCGTCGCTGACCAGCAGCTGGATGCCACGCTCGCGGCACACGGACTGCATGCCCTTGAGCAGCTGCGAGCTGAACGGGTTGCTGATGTTTGCGATCGTCACGCCGATCATGCGGCTGTTCGTGGCCTTGAGTCCCTGCGCCATCTTGTTCGGCCGGTAGTCGAGTTCCCTGATCACCGTTTCGATGCGTGACCGCGTGTCGGCGGACATGTAGTCGTATTCGCCATGCAGATACCGCGAGATCGTGGTCTTGGACACGCCCACCGCGGCAGCCACGTCGGCGATGCTGGGCTTGCGCTTTCCCTTCGTGGGGCGACTCATTCGAAACCTCCTTGAATGCCGTGCCCGTGCGTGGATGCGGTCGGGCGCGGCGTCGGACACGCGGATGGGTGACCTGCATGATTTTCCGCTCTATACGGTTATGTTAACCGGTTTCTCCCCGGGTTGCAGATGTTTTGCGTCGTCGGTTGCGTCATTGTCGTCCTTCTCGATGTCGTTCGTGCCATCGGCCGCGTAATCGGCCGCGTGGTCGAGCCGCATCAGCGGAATCGCGGCGACGATCACCGCGCCGAACGCCAGCGTCCACGTATATCGCGTCTGATGGCCGGGCAGCAGCATCAGCGTGAGGATCGTCAGCGCCCACGGCGCGAACAGCACCAGATTGCGTCGCCGATCCGCGCCCGCAAGACAGCACAACGCCAACGCGGTCAGCGGCACGAACACCACGTACGTGGCCTCGCTCATCAGGAACGATACGCCGGGCATGTGCGCGAGCGCCTTGTAGATCGCCGCGCCATACCGCTGCGGCAGCGACTTCTGTGCGCCGCGGTCGGTGCTGTGGTACTCCGGCAGGATCACGCGCTGCGGATGCTCGCTCTCCCAACCCCAACGCACATACCAGCCCTCGTCGTAATACGAACTCATCGTGAACGGATCGCGCAGCCATGGCACGGCATGCAGATAGTCGCCGACATGCGTGACGCCGAGTCGCGCCCACAGCAGCAGGAACCGCGTCGCATCGCCGGTCGTGGCGTTGCGGTCGTAGCAGCGGTCCTTGATCGTGTCGGCGCTGCCGATCTCCCGATTGCGGTGCGGTTCGATCAGCAGATACCGGCGCAGCTGGCTCGTGGTGCAGACGTTCACCGCGTCGACCACGGCGCGGTCATCGGCGGACAGCAGCGAGCCGGTGTCAGTGTCGTTGTTGGTGCCGTCCGCTGGTTGCATGCCCGACGGATAGCCGTCATACTTCGCCACGACGTACAGCGTCTGCTGCAGCGGAATGCTGATCATCTCCTGACGTCCGCCCGGCGCCACATGCAGCAGCGGAAACACGATAGCCGTGATCACGCTCACCAGTGCAACCGGTATCACGGCAAGCGACAGCGAGAGCAGGCGGCGGCCGCGCAACGCCACGGCGAACACGAGAAACGACGCGGCGATGATCTCCATCGCGATCTTGCGCGTCTCCGCGCAGATCACCGCCAGCACCACGATGCCGACGATCAGCCACGGGCCGGGGCGATCGCCCGCGCGGGCCCGGCGCACATACTCGATCATGAGCACCATGAGTAGCAGGAAGAACGGCATCGACGTGGTGTCCTTCACGATCGCCATGGCCGTGCGACCGAAGCAGGGCGTAAGGCCGACGAACGCGAGCGCGGCGGTACAGTATTGCCACGGCACTCGCATCATGCCGCCCAGATACGTGAGCGTCACCGCGAGTGCGGCGGCGATGGCCAGCGTCTGCAGCACGGCCAGCAGATACAGGCCCCAGCGCTCGCTGCCCATGGTCAGACCGAGCTGGTCGAAGAAACCGTAGATCACGGTGTCGAGCCATGGATGCTGGTCGTTCATGGTGGAGCCGAGGTCCACTGCACGCGACGACGGATCCCACACGTATCCCGAACGCACCCACATGATCTGGGCGATTGTGTCGGCTGCGATGTTGACCGGCCACAGCAGGATCATCCACGGCAGCCAGCAGACGGTGATCAGGGTTGTCGCGACGGCGACGTTACGGGCGGAGAGGCGTTGGAACAGTGTGGAAAAGAATGTGCGGAGGCGTGATGGTTGCGGATGGTTGACGTTGGCGGGGAGGCGTCGATCATCGTTGAGGCGTGCGCGGGTTATGGCGTTCGTGGCCCAGGTGAGCAGCAGCGTCATGGCGGCGATGGTGAGCAGCGCGAATCCCGCATAGCGCAGCAGCATGAACAGGTGGAACCATATGGTCCGGTATTGCGGTGCCACGTAGGGGAGCGTAGGCGTGGCCTGCGGGGGAGCGTGGCGGCCGGCGTCGTAGTGGGCGGGGATGGTGAGCGAGAGGGCGAACGCCAGGCCGGTGACCGTGGCCCACGCGCGGGTGGTTCGGCTCGGTTTGGGGAAGGGGATGCGGAGCAGTAAATACGCGAGCGGCGCGATGCGGCGTGTTGGGCTTTCGGCCGTTGCATTGTCGGAGGGTGCAATGTTGGTTGATGAGGCGTTGGTTGATGTGCCGTCATCGCCGGCTGATCTGCCGGCTCCCATGAACAGGCCCCAGCCAAGAAACTCGATCACGAACACCGCTACGAACAGGGCCAGTCCTGCGGCGCTGCCCGTCGTGCCCATCTGCGTGGCGATGTTCGTGAGCGCGGTTGGAAAGTCACGGAACGCGCGGGCGCTGGAATACGAGGCCGTCAGCGCGAAGCAGGATGAGAGAGCGGCGATGAGCGCGGCGAGATGGGGTCTCGGGCGTGTGGTTAATGCTCCGCGGTTCGTGGCCGTTCGTGATGTGGGTGCCATGGCGATTCATGCTACTCCGCGGTTCACAAATCGAAGATGCATCATCTCTGGTGTTGAAATCATGGGGGGATTTTTCCGGTATCTGCGTTTTGTGAACCGCTCTTTCCTCTTCGAACCCCACATTTGTAGGATTTTCTTCTCTTCTATTCGGAATTGTTCTAAAACCTCCGAGAAATGTTAGGGAATGTTTGATTTGTTGTGCGTGATGGAGGTCGTGCCGGGGAGCGCGGTTCACAAATCGACGATACGGATCGATCGACGATGGAATCTTGCGGAGATGTGCAGGGTATCTGCGTTTTGTGAACCGTAAGCCCTTGAGACAACTCCATGAAATCGCTTTCAAATGTGACATCCCCCACAGGAATGGCAAATGCTGCCAACGTTGCCGGCGTCCGCCAGTGTGCCTCTACTATGATGTGTAGTGGCCGGGTTCAGAGTCCGAACCCCGCCGAAACGACGAATACGTTTGAACAAAGGGATTTCTATGACGTTGGGTGCATCAACCGTGGATATCAAGCCGGGCAAGGTGCTGCTGGTCGGTGAGGCGATGGCGCTGTTCACCGCCGAGCAGGAAGGCGACATGGCCGAGGTCGAGACGTTCGGCGCCTCGGTCGCCGGCGCCGAGCTGAACGTGGCCGTGGGCCTGTCCCGCATGGGCCAGAAGCCGGTGTACATGACCAAGCTGGCCGAGGACCCGTTCGGCGGCCGCATCCTCAACTTCATGAAGCGCAACAGCATCGACACCTCGCTGGTGACGATCGACAACACGCACCCCACCGGATTCATGCTCAAGTCCAAGGTGAGCAAGGGCGACCCGAAGACCGCCTACTTCCGCAAGGGTTCCGCCGCCTCCACTCTGTCTCCCGCCGACGTGGACGCGGTCGACTTCTCCGACATCTCGCTGGTGCACATCACCGGCATCCTGCCCCCGCTGAGCGAGACCACGCTGGCTGCCGCCAAGGAACTGATCGTCAAGGCCCGCGAGCACGGCGCCTACGTGTCGTTCGACCCGAACCTGCGTCCGGCCATCTGGCCGAGCCTCGACCTGATGCGCAAGACGCTCGTCGAGCTCGCCTCCCAGGCCGACCTGATCCTTCCCGGCGTGGGCGAAGGCCGTGAGCTGTTCGGCGCCGACGATCTGGAAAGCACCGCCCAGGCGTTCATCGACAACGGCGCCAAGCTCGTCGTGGTCAAGGACGGCCCCGCCGGCGCGTACGCCACCGACGGCAAGGACTCCACCTACGTGCACGGCTTCGTCGTGGACAAGGTCGTGGACACGGTCGGCTGCGGCGACGGCTTCGCCGCCGGTACGATCTCCGCGCTCATGGACGGCCTGACCGTGGACGAGGCCCTGGAGCGCGGCTGCGCGCTCGGCGCCATCCAGACCCAGTTCGTCTCCGACAACGAGGGCCTGCCCACCCCGGAGGAGCTCAAGGCGTTCAAGGAATCCCACCGTCGCGTGGAGTGACGGATCGGAGTCGTTCGGTCGGACACTTCATCCGTCCGGCCGGGCCGGACACCTTCCCCTCAAGGGAAAGGAAGGTTCGAGGACGGTTTCGCGTGAGAAACGGGAAAAATTCAACCTGTTGGTAACAACTCAAAGGAGTAATCACTATGGCAGATAAGACCAACGAAGAGCAGCTGGCCTACCTTTCCGAGCTGGGCGTGGTGCCGCTGGTCACCCTCCACAGCGTCGAGGAGGCCGTGCCGCTGGCCAAGGCTCTGGAAGAGGGCGGCGTTCCGGTGGCCGAGGTCACCTTCCGCTCCCCGTACGCCATCGAAGGCATGAAGAAGATCCGCGACGAGGTTCCGGGCGTCACCCTGGTGGCCGGCACCGTGCACACCGTGGAGCAGGCCAAGGCCTCCGTCGAGGCCGGCTGCAAGGGTCTGGTCACCCCGGCCTTCACCAAGTCCGTGGTGGACTACGCGTTGGAGAACGACATCCTGATCCTCCCCGGCTGCGCCGTGCCGTCCGATGTGGACGACGCCTACCAGCGCGGTCTGCGCTACGTCAAGTTCTTCCCGGCCGAGGCCTACGGCGGTGTGAAGACCCTCAAGGCCCTCAACGGCCCGTTCGCCGAGATGAAGTTCCTGCCCACCGGCGGCGTGAGCCTGAAGAACGCCGAGGATTACCTCTCCCTGAACAACGTGTTCGCCATCGGCGGCTCCTTCCCGGTGCCGTCCGCCGCGCAGAAGGCCCACGACTGGGATGCCATCGCCCAGGCCTGCAAGGACTCCCGCGCGCTGGTCGAGAAGGTTCGCGGCGCCAAGGCCTGATCCTTCCCCTGTTTTTGAACGCAACGGATGCCCGTTCCGCGTCATGGTTCGCCATGGTCGCGGGGCGGGCATTCGCCGTATGTGGGCAAATCATGGCAACCGGGGGTCATGCGCACGATAAAGTCCGCACAATAGGTGTGGTTCTTTTATCGAACAAAAACGAACGGAATCGATCATGCACTGGCAGTGTGGCCGGGTCCGTTCGGGGGAATCGATGCGTCGCACCTGGCAGTAGGCGCATCGGTTGCATGCACGTATGGCATGAAAAATGGGTTTCATGCCATCGGAGCCGATGCGGTCCACGTGGATCGTGTCGAGGAAGGGAATAACATTGGCCTCCAATAGCGCAAAGTGGCCCTACAAGGCCCACAGCATCACCATCGGTCGTGGTATCGAATACGGTATGCTCGACCTGATGGGCGGCGGCTGGAACAACATCGTCTCCGGCGTCATCTTCGCATACCTTACCTTGGCGCAGGGCTTCAACCCCGCCATCGCCGGTTCCATCGCCGCGGCCGGTCGTATCGTCGACTGCATCTGGAACCTGTTCCTCGGTCTGATCACCGACAACTTCTACAAGACCAAACTCGGCCAGAAGTTCGGTCGCCGCCACTTCTTCATGGCGCTCGGCCTGGTGCTCTTCGCCTGTGTGTTCCCGCTGTTCTGGATCAGCTCCACCAGCTGGGTCTACTACCTCGTGGTCTACGTGGCCATGGAGATCATCATCGCCATGATGATCGTGCCGTGGGAGTGCCTGCCCACCGAGATGACCCGTGACTACAAGCAGCGCACCACGCTCTCCGGCTCCCGCATGGTGATCTCCGCCACCGGCACCGCCCTCGTGTTCCTGATCCTGGCCGCGCTGAAGCAGGCCAACAACCCGAACGCCTACCTGATCGCCGGCATCGCATGGACCGTGCTGTTCGTGATCGCCATCTTCATCTCCACCGCGTTCACCTGGGAGCGTCCGCTCACCGAGGACTTCATCAAGGAGCTCGACTCCCGTCCGAAGCAGTCCGTGGGCGAGGTGCTCAAGGAGTCGCTGCGCGGCTACGCCGACACCTTCAAGAACCAGGCGTTCCGCACGCACCTGGCCGTGTACCTGCTGAGCTTCACCGGTAAGGACTTCTACTCCACCCTGCTGCCGACGTTCATCGCCTGCTGCATCTCCGGCGCCGGCGACTCCTGGCCGTGGACCTTCCAGGCCATGTCCATCCTCGGCATCCCGATGACCATCTACTGCGCCAAGCTGATGATCTCCCACGGCCCGAGGTTCCTGTTCCGCCTGAGCTACATCTCCATCCTGATCGCCATGGTCGCCTACGTGGCCGTGTGGGCCATGGGCATCCACAACCCGTTCTGGATCTTCCTGATCGTGTCGATCATCTACCAGTGCGGTCGTGCAACCCTTGAGTTCACCCCGTGGAACCTGTTCCCGTTCATGCCCGACGTGGACTACATCATGACCCGCGGTGACCGCGCCGGCCTGTACGCCTCCATGATGACCTTCTGCCGCAAGTCCACCGGCGCCATCGCCACGTGGGTTGCCGGCATCCTGCTCGAGTTCACCGGCTACAAGGCCGACACCATGAAGAGCTTCGACACCACGCCGCACAACGTGCAGGTGGGCATCGTGCTCGTGTTCTTCCTCGGCACCTGCATCCTGATCGCCTGGGCCCTGTGGCTGAGCCGCCACATCTACCTGGATCGCCAGACCCACGGCGTGCTCAAGGCCGAGATCGAGCGCCTCGAGGAGGGCGGCGACAAGAAGGACGTGAGCGACGAGGCCCGCAAGGTGGCCGAGGAGCTCACCGGCCACCCGTACGAGAAGCTGTGGCCGGCCCTCGACAAGAACGGCCGTCCGATCGAACAGGTCTGACGCTTGTGAGATACGAGCCGCGAACGGCAACAGTCGTTCGCGGCTCCTTTGTATCGTGCCGCACACTCCGATTTCCCATAACTGAATATCGAATCAACCAATCAGGAAAACCAACCAATCCCAACCAATCGAAAGAGGCAATGCAATGGCGCAGATCATTCTGTACAACGAGAAGATCGACAAGATGGTGTTCATCCAGGCCGAGATCAACGACGGCAAGGTGACGTTCAGCGGGCTCGACCAGGCCGGTCAGCTCGACTTCGCCACGCCCGCCGACCAGATCGAGCCGACCCTGGCCGCGCTGACCGATTCCAGTACCTTCGTGCTCAACGAGGGTCTTGACGGCAAGTTCAAGTCCATGACCTACGGCGAGTGGGAGGCCCTGCGCTGCGCCCAGGCCAACGCCGGCATCAAGGCTAAGGTGGACGAGCTGACCGTCTCCGACGAGGCCAAGGCCGAGATCAAGGGCTTCTTCGACTCCTTCACCGATTCGATGACCGTCAAGTACATCCAGGGCAAGCGCTCCTGGGGTCAGATCTACGACGAGCTCTTCGCCGACTTCTCCAAGCTCGCCAAGTAGCGAGCGGGGCCTCGTCCCCGTATCTTCTGTCCATAAGTGCCCTGTGGTGGGATCCTCCCGGTCCCGTCACCGGGCACTTTTACTTTGCTCCCAAAGACTTTGTGCTCCCTCCCAGGGAGGGAGCTGGCCGGCGAAGCCGGTCTGAGGGAGGGCTCCTGACGCTTCCCGGCGCATTCTTTACCGCATCCTGCAAAGAGTGCGCTGGAATTATTGCCAAATCGCGTCAAATGATGGCAAACCGTTGCCAAGATCCCCGATCATCGGGGAAGATAATGGTATCCGGCAATGCAGCAAGCGGTCTGTGCCGACCGTGAGCCGTCTCTCGTAGCCTAATCACCTTCGACTGTGCCGGTCAGAATATCCTTCGTCCGGGCATTCTCCACTCGAATGATCGACGTTCGACAACAACTAGACTTCGCGGTTTTGATCGGTTCCGCGAATGTGTGTGCCATAAACCCGTCCGGCTTTTCCTTCCGCTGGACGGGTTTTTCATATGCGGCGTTGGGCATGAGCCGTCTTCGATTTTGGAAAACGGTGGAAAATATGGGGGATGGGTGGCGCTATAGTGACTATGAAACTGTTGGCAACACTTGATTTTGCGAATCGGCGTACAAAGTTGTGATCCGCTTCACAAAAAACAGCTTCAAAAAATGGAAAACGGCGGAAAATAAAGTCCGGCAAAACCGGTGCCGTCGCAGACTGGAACCATCACGTGGCCATGCCCGACGCGACAACGACATCGCACAGGCGGCCCAGCCACGCAACCAACAACCGCGAACGACGACGAAACGACGACGCACCGCCATCGCGCGCAGCAAACTGCCAAGCAGCCAAGCAAAGGAGCCGTAGTGAAAATCAGCACCCTGCTCACCGGTCTGGAGAACCATGGCGATCACCTCGACGTGACCACCAACGGCGCCAAGTTCCAGGTGTATCTGATCGACGAGAACATCATCCGCATCCGCAGCACGTTCAAGGACGAGTTCCCCGAGGAGCTCAACTACGCGCTCGTCAAGACCGCGTGGGCCGACGCCTCCGACGAGCTCATGGCCGGCGAGCGCACTCGCGTGGAGCCCATCGCCATCGAGCTGACCGAGCCCGAGCCGGGTGTGCACGCCGCGTCCACCGGCAAGTACACGCTGCGCATCCACACCGACCCGTTCGCGTTCGAGATCGTGGACGAGGACGGCAACGTGCTGCACTCCGATCTGCCCGGCCGCTCCTTCATGGAGGACAGTCTCGGCCGTCCCACCCACTACGTGAAGATGGGCGACCATAACTACTTCTACGGCTTCGGCGAGAAGAGCGGCGAGCTCAACAAGATCCGCCGCCGCATGCGCATGCACAACACCGATTCGCTCGGCTGGGACGCCTCCAAGTCCGACCCGCTGTACAAGATGATCCCGTTCTACATCAACTTCGATTCCGAACGGAAGCTCACCCACGGCCTGTTCTACAACAACTCCGCCGACTCCGTGTTCGACATGGACTGCGAGCACTCCAACTACTGGCTGCGCTACAGCTACTTCCAGGCCGAGGCCGGCGACATCGACCTGTACTTCATCGGCGGCCCGACCATCAAGGACGTGGTGGAGCACTACACCGACCTGACCGGCAAGACCGCGATGATGCCGCTGAGCTCCCTCGGCTACATGGGATCCACCATGTTCTACACCGAGCTCGACAAGGACTGCGACAAGGCCATCGAGGACTTCGTCGACACGTGCGCCAAGTACGGCATCCCCGTCGACGGCTTCTTCCTGTCGTCCGGCTACACGTCGGGCGAGGATGGCAAACGCTACGTGTACAACTGGAACTATGACCGCTTCCCGAGCCCGTCCGGCTTCGTCGAGGCGCTCGAGGAGAAGGGCGTGCAGGTGTCGCCGAACATCAAGCCCGGCATGCTCAACACGCATTACCTGACCGACGAGTTCGAGCAGGCGCGCGCCTACGTGCGCACCGCCGACGACTCCGCCTCGCAGGTGGATCGTTACTGGGGTGGCCCGGCGCACTTCGTTGACTTCACCAGCCCGGCCGGCCGTGCCAAGTGGAGTGAGCACATGACCAAGCAGCTGCTCGACAACGGCATCCGCTGGATCTGGAACGACAACAACGAGTACGAGATCGCCGACAACGACGCCATCACCGAGGCCGAGGGACTCAAGCGTCCGATCGGCGAGATGAAGCCGCTTATGAGCACGCTTATGGCCAAGACCGCGCACACTGCGATCGAGGCGTTCGACGCCGACGTGCGCCCGTACGTGACCAACCGCGCCGGCTACGCGGGCATCCAGCGCTACGCGCAGACCTGGTGCGGCGACAACGGCACCACGTGGACCAACCTCAAGTACAACGTGCCGACCATCCTCGGCATGGGCCTGTCCGGCGTGGCCAACCAGGGCGCCGACATCGGCGGTTTCGACGGCCACGCGCCCGAGCCGGAGCTGTTCGTGCGCTGGGTGCAGAACGGCGTGTTCCAGCCGCGCTTCTCCATCCACTCGTGCAACACCGACAACACGGTGACCGAACCGTGGATGTACCCCGAGTACACGCACTACATCGCCGACGCGATCCGTCTGCGCTACCAGCTGGCGCCGTACTACTACTCGCTGCTGCACGAGGCGTCCGTCACCGGCGCGCCGATCATGCGTCCGCTTGTCTACGAGTTCCAGGACGATCCGAACACGTGGAACGAGAGCTTCGAGTTCATGATCGGTTCCTCGCTGCTCGTGGCCAACGTGCTTGATAAGGGCGCCGAATCCATCGACGTGTACCTGCCGGCCGGCACCGACTGGTATGACTTCGAGAGCCGTCAGTGGCTCGCCGGCGGTCAGACGATCACCGTGCCGGTCACGCTCGCCAGCATTCCGATGTTCCTGCGCGCCGGTTCGATCGTGCCGCAGTGCCCCGGTTTGACCAACTTGCACAACCAGACGATCGACCACCTGACCCTGCTGGTCGAGCCGGGTGAGAAGACCGAGTTCGGCCTGTACGAGGACGACGGCGTGACCCGCGCGTACGAGCACGGCGACTACCTGAACACCGCGGTCACCGTGACCCCGTCCGCCGATGGCGTGGACATCGACTTCGCCCGCGAGGGTGCATTCGAGACCCGCGTGAAGACCATGGAGCTCGAAGTGCTGTGCCGCCGCATCGCCCCGCTGAGTGCCGAAGTGGCCGGCCGCACGATCCCGCGCTTCCTCAACTACGACAAGTTCCTCGCCGCCGACGAGGGATGGTTCTTCGACGGCCAGACCCGCAAGGCGCTGGTCCGCTACGCCAACCCGAGCGGCGACTACCGCGCCAGCCTGGTCTTCAAGGCCAAGGATCTGGTCTCGATCTGAGCGGATCGGATGGAGGGATCGTGGTCCTCGCCGGAGTGGACCCCGATCCCTCTGCGGGGATTGTGATTCCTGTCGGAATGGGATCCCTCCCTCTGCCACGACGCTCGTCGTGACATCTCCCTCCCCTGGAGGGAGAACGAAGGTGATGGGCGTTGTGCTCCCTCCAAGGGAGGGAGCTGGCGCGCGCAGCGCGACTGAGGGAGGGCTCATCCCCGCGAACTTCACCCGCACGCTCATCAGAATATGTGACCCGGTCGGGCGGCAGAACCGCCAAGAACGCCGCCCGACCGGGCCGGAAAATGCAGTCATACATTTAGGAGAGAGTAATGACTACGCAAACTACCGTAGGAGTCCAGCAGGACTCGAAGGCCGCCGAGCCCAAGTTCAACCTCGTGCGTTGGATGGCCGGCTACCTGGCCTTCTGGATCATCATGTCCATCGGCTTCGCCATGGTCAGCCAGGTGCTGTTGCCGCAGCGCATCAAGGATCTCGGCGCCGAGAACCCGACCGCCGTGCTCGGCACCATGACCGCCGTCGGCTCGATCGTCGCCCTCGTGGCGAACATCATCGTCGGCGCGCTGTCCGATCTGACCAAGTCGAAGTTCGGCAAGCGTACCCCGTGGCTGTTCTGGGGCGCCTGGTTCTCGCTCGGCTTCTACTTCCTCATGGGCAACATCGGCATCATCGCCGGCCTGACGCTCGTGCTGTGGCTGAGCAAGATCGGCTTCAACATGATGAACTCGCCGATCTACTCCACCGTGTCCGACCGCGTGCCCGAACAGTACCGCGGCACCATCTCGTCCGCCATCGGCTTCGGCAACACGCTGGGCCTGGCCATCGGCGCGTTCGTCGGCTCCTACTTCGTCAACTCCGTGCGCTTCGGCTTCACCATCGCCGCAATCTGCATGTTCGTGTCCGCCATGCTGTTCCTGCTCATCATCCCGCGTGAGCCGGGCAACAAGAACGAGAAGACCGAACTCAAGGAAGGCAGCGTCTGGAAGCACGTCGTCTACTCCTTCACCCCGCCGGTCAAGGGCGCATCCGACTTCTGGAAGGCGTTCTGCTGCCGTACCTTCCTGCTGCTGGCCATCCAGATGCTCGCCGGCTACTGGCTGTACATCTGCCAGGACTACATCGGCCTCGAGAAGAACGCCGCCGCTAAGGTCGTCTCCATGATCGCCATCTTCCAGATGATCGCCTCGATCGTGGCCATGATCGTCGGCCCGCTGTCCGACCGCATCCACCGCCGCAAGCCCATGGTCGTGCTCTCCGCCTGCCTCGCCATGATCGGCTTCGCCGCGCCGATCATCATGCCGAACATCACCGGCATCTACTGCGCCGCCGTGTTCGTGGCGCTCGGCCAGGGCATCTTCATGTCGATCGACCAGGCGCTGAACGTGGACGTGCTGCCCAGCAAGGAGAACGCCGGCAAGGACCTCGGCTTCATCAACGCGGCCACCACCGCCGGCCAGTCCGCGGGCATGGCGCTCACCTCCGCCATCGTGACCGCCACCGGCACCTACGACTACATCTTCCCGATCGCCATCGCGATGAGCGTGCTCTCGATCATCTCGGTGCTCCTCATCAAGAAGGTCCGCTAGTCAACACCATGCACATGGCTTCCCTCCCAACGAGGGAAGCCATCATTGTTTTTCGGGAAAGGAACGATCATGAACCAGCAGAATCCAAACGCACAGCAGGATCCGAACGTGCAGTCTCCGCGAATCTCGCAGACCCCGCAGACGCGTCTGCAATCCCAGACCATCACGCTCAACGAGGACCGCAACGTCACGCTGTCCGCATACCTGCAGGGCGTGGGCGGCCAGTTCCACATCGACCGCAGGCCCGCCGTGATCGTCATCCCCGGCGGCGGCTACCAGTACTGCGCCGAACCCGAGGCCGAGCCCGTCGCCCTCGCCTTCATGCGCGCCGGCTACCACGCGTTCGTGCTGCGCTACTCGGTCGCCGAACACGCCGGCTGGCCCAACCAGCTCGACGACTACGAGCAGGCCATGTCACTCATCCGCGCGCACGCCGACGACTGGGGCATCATCCCCGACCGCATCGCCGTATGCGGCTTCTCCGCCGGCGGCCACCTCGCCGGCTGCGCGGCCACCATGTCCAGCCCGGCAACCCGCCCCAACGCCGCCATCCTCGGCTACCCGGCGCTGCTCGCATCCTCCATCCGCGGCTGCGATCCCGCCGCACCCGACGTGGTCGACGCCGTCGACGTCACCACCTGCCCCTGCTTCGTGTTCGGCACGCGCGACGACGCGCTCATCTCCGTCACCAACCTCGTATGCATGATCGAAGCGCTCGCCGACAACGGCATCTCGTTCGAATCGCACATCTACGCGTTCGGCCCGCACGGATTCGGCTCCGCATCGCCGAGCGTGACCGACGTGAGCAAACTGTCCGGCCGCGCCCGCCGCTGGCTCGACGACGCGATCGACTGGCTGAGCGAGATCTTCGGCACGCTCACGCTAAACGGCATGACCGAGCCGCGCTGCCTGCCGCACGTGAGCGCCGACTACGAACCGACGTTCTCGCTCGACTGCACGTTCGGCTATCTGCGACAGAACGAGCAGGTGGCCGGCGTGATGAAGCCGTTCCTCGACTGGTTCGACGAGCATTACCTCGACGTGGCCGCCAGCATCGGCCCGGCCATGCTGCACATGGCCACCACGCAGGGCAAGCCCGGCTTCTACGCGCTCGGCGACGCCCGCACCATGCACGAGATCCTCGCCAACACCCCGTTCGACAGCGGGTACGCGGCCGATCTCGCCGCCGCGCTCGCCGCCATCGACAAACAGTGACTACATCATCGACGACGCCGGCGCCGCAGCGATCGAATCACGTTTCACGAATTCGGACTGCATGCGGATCGGCGTCAGATCACCGTCCGACACGTGCAGCAGCCGGTCGATGATGCGATTCGCGGCCGCCGCGCCCAACTCGCGCCGCGGCACGCGAATGCTCGACATCTTCGGCGTGCAGATCTCGCATTTCGGGGTGTCGTCGATGCCGACGAGCGACACCTGCCACGGCACGCGCAGTCGATGCGCCTCCAGAAACAGCATGAACGCATACGCCACGTCGTCGTTGAACGCGATCGCCGCCGTGGTCGGCCGTGCCAGATATGCGGCGAACGCATCCGCCGACCGTTCTCCCACCGGGTACGCGCACGGCGTGCGGCGGAACCTCAGCCCTTCGCGCTTGCACGCGGTGAGGATCGCGTTCGCGCGCAGCCCGTTCTGCCATGAACTGTCTGGACCGGGCAGGTACGTGACCTGCTGATGGCCGAGCCGCTTGAGCTCGCGCACCGCGTCGGCGATGCTGTCCCCGTCGTCCGCGTACACCGACTGCACACCGCCCACGATGCGGTTGATCACGGCCAGCGGCCGCACCTGCGCCACCTTGCGGATCGTGGCGTCCGACAGTCGCGACGCGCTCAGAATGATGCCGTCCACGTGCGGGATGCTGCGCTTGATGATCGCCAGCTCGCTCGCCTTGTCCTCCTCCGTGTCGCACACCATGAGCCCGAAATTGCGTTCCGCACACTCGCGCTGGATGCTGCGCGCGAACTGCGCCGACACCGGATTCTCCAAGTCGGTCACCACCAGCGCGAGCAGTCCACGCAGATGCTCCTCCTCGCGCGGGATAATCGACTCGCTGCGGTATCCCAGCTGTTTCGCCGCGTCGAGCACGCGTCCCAGCGTCTTTACATTTACACGCGACGGCTGCCGAAACGCGCGCGACACCGTGGTGGGGGAGACCCCGGCCGCCGCCGCTACGTCCCATATCGTCGCCGGTGCCGCCTCCTGAGCTCCGTTCGCATTCGCGTCGTTGCCGTTCATACCGTCGTTGCCGTCGTTCGCGTCATCGTTCACACGGCTTTTCATCGCGTCGTCGTTCATCACGCCATCGTGTTCGCTACCCATACCCGCCATCGTAACCAATGGCAGTGGAAAACGACTGTAAATCCCCGATGCGTATGGCAACAGCCGCCAACAATGGAATCAGATCGCATCCGGTGCGCCCGGCATCCCCGCAATGAGGAGGGATGCATCTCGTGGGTGTGCTTTCGATGAGGAAACCGGAACATCAGGAAGGAACAAGTCATGGCAGCAACACCATCGACCTCGCCGAAGACGGCATCGGCGTCGGCGCCGGCGGAAGCCGAACTCAAGGTCACCATCGACAACAAGCGCCCGTTCGGCCTGCGCGACAAGATCGGCTACGCGCTCGGCGACGCCGGCAACAACTTCTCGTTCAACATGGTCAACACGTTCCTCATGATCTTCTACACGAACGTGTTCGGTCTGCCCGGCGCGGCAGTCGGCGGCCTGTTCTTCGCCGCCCGATTCATCGACGCCATCGCCGACGTGACCATCGGACGCCTCGCCGACAACAGTCCGCTCACCGCGGCGGGACGTTTCCGTCCGTGGATCTTCCGCATGAAGTATCCGCTGCTTATCGCCGTGATCCTGTTGTTCGTACCGGCCGTGCGTTTCCTGCCATACACCGGCCGATTGGTCTACGTGTTCATTACGTACCTCGCGTTCGGCATCCTGTACTCGTCGGTGAACATCCCTTACGGCTCCATGGCGTCGGTGATCAGCAACGAACCGAAGCACAAGACGTCGCTGTCCACGTGGCGCAGCATCGGTGCGGCCGTCGGCTCCGCCATCGTGAGCTACTGCCTGCCGATCTTCATGTACGTGGGCGACTCCACCACCATCGACCCGAATCGCTTCTTCATCGTCGCCTCGATCTGCGCATGCCTCGGCTTCCTGTGCTACGTGGGTCTGTACTACATGAGCACCGAGCGCGTGCGAACCGAGAAGAGCAAGCCGATCCCGCTGGGCAAGATGCTCGTCGACATGTTCAAGAACAAGGCGTTGGTCGTGCTCGTCGTCATCGACATCGTGGTGGTGATCAACCAGAACCTGTCCGGCACCACGCTCTCGTACCTGTTCAACGACTACTTCCAGAACAAGACCGCGCTGTCGATCGCACTGATCATGAACTACGTGACCGTGCTCGTGCTGGCTCCGTTCGCGTCGATCCTCGTCGACAAGTTCGGCCGCAAGGCCACCTGCGTGGCCACGCTCGCCTGGGGTGCCGTCGTGTACGGTGCAGGTCTGATCATCCACACCACCAATCCGATCGTGTGCATCGTGATCCTGTTCCTCGGCTCGCTTGGCGCCGGCATGTTCAACCTCATGGTCTGGGCGTTCATCACCGACGTAATCGACAATCAGGAGGTGCTGTTCGGCGCTCGCGAAGACGGCATCGTGTATGGCATGAACTCGTTCGCCCGCAAGATGGCGCAGGCCATCGCCGGTGGCTTCGGCGGCGTGATGCTCACCGTGATCGGCTACCAGTCGTCCACCACGGGCGGTGCGCAGCAGACCGCTGAGGTGGTCGATCGCATCTACTACCTCACGTTCGGCATCCCGACCGCGTGCTGTGCGATCGCCGCGCTGATCATGTTCTTCTTCTATCCGCTGAGCAAGAAGAAGGTCAACGAGAACGCGCGCATCCTTCGTGAGCGTGCGGCGGCGGGCGAGTAGAGCGATGGTCTGAAGACCAGTTTTGCATGATCCTTGCCGGACCGTCGATGGGAATTCTCTCTCCTTCCCATCGACGGCCCGGCTTCGTCATGCCCGTGTCTATGTTTTTGGTCTGTTCCGTTACGTTTGATTATGCGTACGATGGAAATCATGAGCAACGATGATCACAGTGCGGCCACGATCTGGGATGTGGCGCAGGCGGCCGGCGTATCGATCGCCACGGTGTCGCGTGCGTTCCGACAGCCGAACCGGGTGAACGCGCGCACTCTGGAGCGGGTTCGTCAGGCAGCGGATCGGCTCGGCTATCACACGGATCTGGTCGAGCCGGTGAGGACGGACGACGAACGTCTGCGCGGATTGATTTCGTTGGTGGTGTCGGACCTGGAAAATCCCGCGGCCGCCCAGCTGGCCAGAGCCGTGCAGAAGCAGTGCGAATCGAAGAACTTCGGACTGTTGATCGCGGATTCGGAAGGCGATGTCACGCGTGAACTGGCGATCGTCCACCGCAGTCTGGCGCATGTGGACGGCGTGATCCTGGGATCGTCGCGGCTGTCGGATGCCGCCATCCGCAAGGCCGCACAGATCAAGCCGCTGATTTCGCAGAACCGTCAGGTGGGCGGGGTGAAATCCATCGTGGTGGATGAGGGGCCGGCACTCGCCGAGGCCGTGGACGCGCTGTACCGGTTGGGGCATCGGAGCCTCACCTATCTGAGTGGACCGGATCGGTCGTGGCAGAACGGTCTGCGGCGTAATGCCGTCATGCGCGCATGCGAGTCGTGCGGTATGGCGTTTCAGCGTATACGTGTGGTGGATCCTGTGGAACGTCATCGAAAGGAAAGCTTCTCGCAGTTCATGGAACGACCGACCGGCGCGGTGATCGCATTCAACGACGCCGTGGCCATGGAGTTCATTCTGTTCCTGATCGATAATGGCATTCGGGTACCGCGCGATGTGTCCGTTGTGGGTGTGGATGATGTGCCGATGAGTCGCCTGTTCACGCCGAGTCTGACGACCATCGGCATTCCTCGGCGTGAGACAGGACGATTGGCTGCGACTACGCTGATTGGGCAGATCCTGCACACCGAGGTGATCGACGCCGCGCCCATTTCCGTCGGGGCCACGTTCGTGCCGCGCAACAGCATCGGCCCGGCTCCCGATCACGACGGAACGCGGTGATCGGGAACCGGGCCAGATGGATCCCGGCGGTGTCGTGCCGGCCGGGGTGCTCTGCGCGTTATCTGTGCACTATGCCTGTGGTTCGGATGTGATGGAAACGTCGTCCGTGACGATCTGCGTCGTGGACACTCCACTGGTCATTATGCCGGAACAAGGGCATGTGATCTTCTCGTCGCCATGCTTCCACGGGCGCACGTCGAACTCCTGCTCGCCGTCGAATGCGCGAGTCACCCGCAGATTCACATCGTGCATCACGATATTGTTGATGATCCCCGGCTCTTCTACGCAGGCGAACACACCGGCGCCCACCGTGCCGCGAATCCGCTCGAACCGGACGTTCTCGATCACCTGACCGGAGAGGTCGGTGTTGGCATCCCGCGGCAGCAGCGTCAGGTAGATCGCCTCGCCGGACCCCCACCATTCCTTGCTAAACCCCTTGGTCGTGATGCTGATGTCTCGGAACACGATGTTGCGCGCGCTGCCGGGGTCGCGCAGCTGGAAGGCCAGACCGCGGTTGGTGTCGCGGATAGTCAGGTTCTCGAATACGCAGTTCTCGAAATCGCCGAAGCTGCTCGATCCGAATTTCACCGCCGACGATTGAGACTCGATGATGCAGTCTCGGGCCGTCAGATTCGTGCAGTTGCCGTATCGGGCGGTCTCCTCCGTGCACTTGGGGCAGATGCCGTCGTCCCCGGTGATGATCTCGCAGCGTTCGATCAGGGTGTTGTCGCAACGATCGATATCGAAACCGTCGGTGTTCGGCATGCGCATCTCGTTGTGGATCTTCACATCGCGGGCGATGGTGTTGGCGCAGCCGACCAGATGGATCGTCCAGAACGGAGCGTTCTGCACGGTCACGCCGGTGATGGTGGTGTTGCGGCAGTTCTCGAAGTACAGGGTCATGGGGCGGGGATACGCGTAGAACTTGAGATGCGGCTCATCGCCCTGATCGGGGAGAATGAACACCTCGTAGTTGCCGTCGATCGCGCCCTCGCCGGTGACCGAGGCGCCAACGCAGTCGATTGCATGGATGAACGCGCAGATCGGGGTCTCGTTGTGTAGCAGTTCGAAGCTTCCCGGTCGATGTGTGTAGCTGGCTTCGTTGCCGCTGCCCTTGAGTGTCACCCCGGCGCCGATATGCAGATCGACGCGGGAGTGCAGATTCAGGCCGTCGCACAGATACGTGCCTGGACGATCGAGCAGCACCCGGCCGCCGCCGGCCTCCGAACAGGCATCAATGGCATGCTGTACAAGGCTTGCAAATTCGGCAGGACTCATGCCGTCGTGATAGTCGTCGAATACACGGATGATGGTGTTGTTGCGCATGAGGGTTCCTTTCGTCATCGTAGGAAACGCGCTATGGCGGATGCGCCGTTCCGGAGCGGATGCCGATCCGGTCGGTCTTTCTTTGTCTCCCATTCTCCGGGGCGTACCGGTGGTTCGTACCGGATTTACACTCCTTTTCCCCTCCTCTGATTCCCCTCTTAATTCTCGCCGGGGTTGGGATCGGTCGTTGACCATCATGCTCTGGGGCGGTCATGCCGAGTTTTGTGGTTTTTCATGTGCTTCCAAGGAATGATTCCGCCGAAAAACCGCGGTTATTCAACTCAAAAGAGGGGAGAGCGGCGGGAGAAAACCACAAAACTCGGCAATCCGCATGAGAACAAGTTCGAACCGGGCTCACTCACGCCGCAAAAATGGAAAATCACGGAAAATGACGACTTCGGCAGTGGAACGTGCGACAAGATACTGTATATAACGATGTACGATCGTCTTAAACTTGACCCGGACGGCGGGAGCGTCCGAGGAAAAAGAGCGACATACGGGCGATCGGGCACTCAATGAGGAGACGCAAGGGGAGCATCATGTCCAAGCCAGCCAAGCCGTTAAATGCATCATCCGTCCCCGAGCTCACTGATTCAGAGTCGACCGAGCCCATCGAGCCCGCTCAGTCCGCAGGCCCCGACCGCTCCGACAAGCACGACGACTCCACCACCGATCTCACTGTCGGCAGCCCGCTGCTGCGCATTCTCATCTTCTCCATCCCGCTCGTACTCGGCACGCTGTTCCAGCAGATGTACAGTTTCGCCGACGCGGTGATCGTCGGTCGACTCATCGGCGACGATGCCTTAGGCGCGGTCGGCGTCACCTACCCGCTCAACTTCCTCATCCTCGGATTCGTGCAGGGCGCATGCATCGGCTTCTCCATCCCCGCCGCGCAAAGCTTCGGCGCCAAGGACGAGCGCGACTTCCGTCGCTTCATGTGGAACGGCGCCTGGCTCGGCGTGATCCTCTCGGTCGTGTTCACCGCCGCCATGGTCCTGCTCGCCCGACCCATGCTCGAACTCATCGGTACCCCCGCCGAACTGCTCGACATGGCCGTCGAATACATCGTCGTCATCTTCCTCGGCATCCCCACGGCCATCCTCTACAACCACTCCGCCGCCCTGCTGCGCGCAGTGGGCGACTCCAAGCATCCGTTCTACTTCCTGCTCGTCGCATGCGTGGTCAACATCGTGCTCAACTACACGTTCATCGGAGTGATCGGCATGGGCGTGATCGGCTCCGCGCTCGCCACCGTGATCGGTCAGACCCTGTCGGCCGTGCTCAACTGCTGGTGGGCGTTCGCCAAGATCGACATCTTCCAGGTGCATCGTGACGAGATGGGATGGTCCGGCCATCACATCGGACGCCTCTGCTACGTGGGCCTGCCGATGGGATTCGAATACTCGGTGTCAGCGATCGGCGCCGTGGTGATGCAGGACGCGATCAACTCGCTCGGCGCCGCCATGGTGACCGCGCAGACCGCCGGCGAGCGCATCCGTCAGATGTTTACGCTGCCGATGGAAAGCGTCGGCATGGCGATGGCCACGTACGCCGGACAGAACTACGGCGCTCGCCGACTCGACCGCATCAAGCTCGGTCTGCGTGACGGTGTGATCATCCAGGGCGTGTACTGCGTGATCGTGTGGGTGGTGATCTTCCTGTTCAAGGCGCCGATGTGCCGGTTCGTGCTCGGCGACACCAGCGCGGCCGTGTTCGACGGCGCGGTGGAGTACCTGTTCATCATGAGCTGCTTCTTCATCATCCATGGTTCGCTGATGATTTTCCGCAACACGTTGCAGGGCATGGGCTACAGCACGCATGCGATCGTCTCCGGCGTGGGCGAGCTGATCGGCCGTTCGCTCGGCGGCTGGATCACGATCATCGGCGGCGGATACCTGGCCGTCTGCTACTCGAACCCGCTGGCCTGGGGACTGGCGCTGCTCTACTGCATGGTGATGGTCACGGTGATCATCCGCCGCAAGCACCGTGACCCCGAATTCGCCGCCATTGCGTAGTTTCCGGGCATAGCCAGTTCACGCTATGAAACCCCCTCAAAATCGTGAACTGGGACTCGGCGCAAAAACCGCATGATGCCAATGATCCACACCCGATTTCCAGTTCACGCTCTGATCCCCCTTCAAACTCGTGAACTGGAATCGGCTGAATTTGCCATTCCGATGCTTGCCTGGGGTAGGAATGATGTGGCGCACCGTCGCTGCAGTGGAGTCTCATTCGGGTCGGCCGTGTGCAGAATCCTGTCGATGCACATGGTGGTGCCGATTTCCAGCATCTCCCGCCGAGGAATGATGATGCTCGACAATGGAGGCTCGAACATCTGCGCCAGTCGCGTGCCATCAATGCCGAGCACCGACACCTGCTCCGGAATGCTCACGTCGTGCTGCTTGAGAAACGCCATGAATCCCAATGCCATTACATCGTTGTAGGCGATTACCGCCGTGGTGGGATGATCAAGAAATCCTTGAAAATCATGCCATCCGCCGCGGTAGGTGGGCGCCTCGCACTGCATGCGTCGTACTTTGAGTCCGTATCGTACGCAGAGCCTGGCGATGATCTGCCATCGCTGCCCCTCCTGCCATGAGAGCTTCGGGCCGCCGAGATAGGTGATTTGTCGGTGCCGAAGCGTGACGAGCCGGCTGATCGCCTCCGTCAGACTTTCGGTCAGGTCGGGTGTCACGCAGGGCAGGCCGCCGACGAACCGGTTCACCACACTGATCGGTTTGATCTGTGCTGCCTTGCGTAGCACGGTGTCGGACAGTCTCGGGGAGATCATCACTACGCCGTCGGTGAGTTGCGTCGCATTGCTGAGCAGCCGTCGCTCCTGATCCGTATCTTCCTCGCTGTCGCTGACGGTGACGGAGAATCCACGTCGAATGCCGGTGGATTGCAGGGTATGAATGGCGGTGGAAAACGCCGGATTGTTGATATCCGGCACAATGGCCGTGATCATGCCATGCAGTTTTTCCTCGGTGAACGCGTCTACCTTGTCTGAACGATATCCCAGTTCCTGGGCCACGAGTCGTACGCGTTGCGCGGTCTTGTAGTTGACTCGGCCGGGTCGTGACAGTGCACGTGACACGGTTGCGGGGGAGACACCGGCCGCGGATGCGACCTCTTCAAGCGTGACCTTCTTCCGGCCGGTGCGTTCCATGCCGTTGTCACCGTCATTGCGCTTGCTCATAGGTGTCAATTGTATTGAGGAATCGTTGTGTCATCACGCTTCCGCCAAGAGGGCAGACGTCGTTCGTCTGATGAAAATATGCTACTCGCTCGCTGAGAATACATACTGCAAAACATGGAAAGAAAATAATCCAAGTTCGCGAGTTCCTTACAGTGAGAAGCTGCATCGGCAAGGATGCCGATACCGAACAAGGAGAGAATCATGCCAACGATATCGCTGGATGCGACGAGGCTTCGTCATGTTCGCGCGGTCGACCCGCTGATGGCGTCGTACAACATCGAAATGACCGAGGTGACCGGCGGAACCTTCTGGAAACGTTACACGCCCGGCCAAATCAGCGGTGCCGAGCCGTTCGTTCTGCGCGGCATGGCCGACATGCGCAACAGCATGGAACCCTACCCGCCCAAGAACCTGCGCAACGAGCGACTGGTCGCGCTGGCCAAGGCGCTCGGCCCGGCTTGGGTGCGCGTGTCCGGAAGCTGGGCATCGAACACTTATTACGACTTCGACGGTACGACCGGCGGCAAGGCGCCCGAGGGCTTTTCCAGCGTGCTCACCCGCGACCAGTGGGTCGGCGTGCTCGACTTCGTCAAATCGATCAACGGCCATCTGCTCGTGTCCGTGGCCAACAGCGCCGGAGTGCACAACACGCCCGATGGCAGTTGGGATCCGGCGCAGGCCAAGCTGCTGTTCGACTTCAGTCGCGACTATGGCGTGCCGATCGAGGCCGCCGAGTTCATGAACGAGCCGAACATTCTGACGCCCGACAACTCCCCGGCCGGCTATGGCATGGCCGAGTATGCGCGGGATCAGGACGCGTTCTTCCGTTTCCTGCGTGAGAACTATCCGAACGTGCTGTGCGTCGGACCGTGCGCATCCGAGATCGGCATTCCCGGCACGCCGCATAGCACGGTCAACGCACAGGCCAACGCCGATGCGGGTGACGCGCTCGCCTCTCTGGATGCGTTCAAGGCCGCCGATCTGATGCCGCATCTCAAGGAACGTGCCGACGTGTTCAGCTACCACTGGTACAACGGCATCTCCGAGCGCGGCGCCAGCGTGCTCGGCCACCATTGGGATGCGTCGGAGGCAATGAACGACGATTATCTGGCCTCCGCCGAGTCCGCCTGCCGTACATATCTGCCGATGCGCGACGAATATTTGCCGAACGCGCCGATCTGGATCACAGAGAGCGCCGACGCCGGACTCGGCGGCGACACCTGGGCGTCCACGTATCTGGATGTGTTCCGCACTGCCTGCGAACTGGGTTCGTTCGGCGAACTGACCAACGGTGTGATCTTCCACAACACACTCGCTTCGTCCGACTACGGTTGGCTTGATTTCGCTGATTTCTCGCCGCGTCCGAACTACTGGTTCGTGCTGCTGTGGAATCGTTTGATGGGCGCGGACGTGTACCGGGCCGACGACCAGACGCGCGAAGGCATGCATGTGTACGTCCGTTCGCGCAAGGATGGACGTGACGGTACAGTCTGGCTGCTTGTCAACAGTTCCAAGACCGAGGCGATCACCATCGATGGCGTGAACGGTGGATGGCTCTATCAGCTCACCGCCGATGATCCACATTCGCGCGACGCCCGTCTCAACGGCACCGTGCTGGCACTCGGCCCCAACGACGAACTGCCCGAGCTGGATCCCGCCACCATTTCCGGCGATTCCATCACGCTCCCGCCCGCATCCATTTCCTTCATCGTCCTCTGACACCCATCTTCCGCCTCTACGTGCTCCCTCCTTGGGAGGGAGCTGTCCGGCGAATGCCGGACTGAGGGAGGGTGTTTCGGGCGCGTTCCACTCAATACTTCCCTTGCAACTCAATCCACTCAAAGGAGAGAAAAACCATGAGTTCCCCAACCACTACCGGAGGCGCCGCCGTGCGTCCCTTCGGCATGCGAGACAAGGTCGGCTATCTGTTCGGCGACTTTGGCAACGACTTCATGTTCACGTTCGCCAGCTCGTTCCTGATGATCTTCTACACCAAGGTGATGGGCGTGCCCGGCGCCGTGGTCGGCACCCTGTTCCTGATCGCACGAATCGTCGACGCGTTCGCCGACGTCACCGTGGGCGTGCTCGTCGACAAGGCCCCGGCCACGAAGAACGGCAAGTACCGTGTGTGGATGATGCGCATGGCCGCGCCCGTGGTCATCTTCTCGTTCCTGATGTACCAGACCTTCGCCATCGGAGCATCGATGGGCGTGAAGATCGTCTACATGTACGTGACATACATCATCTGGGGCATCCTGTATTCCTCGGTGAACATCCCCTACAGCTCCATGGCGTCGCTGATCTCGCCCGAACCCGACGACCGTACCAGCCTGTCCACCTACCGTTCCGTGGGCTCCACCTGCGCCTCGCTGGTCATCGGCGTGGTCGCCCCGCTGATCATCTATTCGGCCGATGCCAATGGCAACCAGATCATCCGCGGCGGCGAGGGCACGCAGGTGTTCGCTCTGGTGTCCGGCATCTTCGCCGTGTGCGCGTTCCTGTGCTTCTTCGCCTGCTACAAGATGTGCACCGAGCGCGTGAAGCCGGAGGATCATCACTCCGATACCGCGGAAGGCGAGCGCAAGTCCACGCTGCACATGATCGGCAACGCGTTGAAGAGCCGTTCCCTGTGGGGTCTGATCCTCATGTCCCTTTCGGCAACCATTGCCATGCTGTTCCTCATGCAGATGGTCAATTACCTCTACGCCGACTACTTCCGTTCCGCCGGCATGATCTCCCTGACCGTGATGTGCGGTTCTCTGGCCATGCTCGCCTGCGCTCCGCTGGTGAAGCCGCTGTCCAAGCGCATCGGCCATAAGGGCTGCGCGGTGTGCGGACAGCTGATCGCCTGTGCTGCCGTGATCGTGCTCTTCGTGCTGCATACCGACGTGCCGATGGTGTTCACCATTGGCTACGTGGTCATCTTCTTTGGCGTGGGCATGAGCAACATGGTGTGCTATGCCATGGCGACCGACACCATTGACGACATCGAGGTCACGCAGAACATGCGCGAGGATGCCACCGTGTACTCGGTGTACTCCTTCGGCCGCAAGGTCGGTCAGGCCATTGCCGGTTGGATCTCCGGCAACGCGCTGACCTGGGTTGGTTACAAGGCCGGTGCTGAGGCGGTGCAGACCGATGCCGTGCGCAACAACATCTACAACTTCAGCACGGCGATCCCCGCTGCCGCTCTGGTCATCGGCGTGCTACTGCTGATCTTCATCTACCCGCTGAACAAGAAGCGCGTCGACTCCAACGTCGCCGTGCTCAAGGCCAAGCGAGTGGCGGCCGAGGCCGAGCCCGCCGAAGCCTAGCCCATCTGGATCCCCTCAGAGAGGAGAGCCACCCCTACTCGAGCCCCTTCCGTTCCTCCCTGCGGAAGGGGCTTTTCGCATTTTCCAGTTCACGCTCTGCTCCCCAAAAAAATGTGAATCAGAATCAGCTAAATCACCGCTTCTGCAGGAGCCAGTTGACTATGGAACCGGCCACCACGAGCAGGGCGCCGACCCAGAACGGCACGGACAGGCTCACATGCAGCAGCACCGCGCTTGCCGCCACCGACAGCAGTGGTGTGGCATACGACGCCACGGCCATCTTCTCCATGCTGCCGTGCAGAATGCCGTACCCCCAGCACGCGTAGCCGCCGGCGATCGCCATCGCGGCGAACAACACCGACAGCCACGCCGTCACCGGCTGTGTGCCAAGCTGACCGCCCAGATTGCCGAATGCGGCTTCCAGCCCCGAAATCCAGGACCTTCCACTTCCATCCTGCGAGCCGCCGACCGCCTCCGTAATGAAGTGAATGATCCACAACGTGCACGTCACCAGCGGGAAGAACACGCTCGTCCCGTCATACCCCTTCGCCATCGACGGCGTGGCTACCGCATACACAGCCCATGCGAACGCGCCAGCGAACGACAACAGATACGGCAGGGGATTGGTCGACACGTTGTGCGCGGCCACCTGCCAGTCCAGTCCGCTGTTGCCACCCACCGACACGATCACGCCCGCGGTCGCCACGATGGCTCCCGGAATCGCATACGGCACCGCATGACGTCGGTGCGAGACCGCCGCCGCCAACAGCACCATAAGCGTGGGCCACAGATAGTTCACCAGACTGATCTCCACGGATTGCGCCGCCGACGCCGCCAAACCGATCGACAGTGCGATCGACGTCTCGTAGAACACGAACAGCGCGCCGCCGATCAGCAGATACCTCCGCGGCGCCTGGCTCAACGGTTTCGGTCGGCGGAAGACCAGTAGCAGCGCCGCACCACACGTGTAGATCAGCGCCGGGCCGAGCGTGGCGCCGAACGATTCCGACACCAGTCGCACGAGTCCCATCATCAGACTCCACAGCACGATCGCCATCATGCCCACCGCGGTCGCCGCCGTGGCGTTCGCTCCCGAATTTTCGTTCTTCCCCAGTACCAGTCTCATGCCCGTCATCGTAGCAGCGCCCTTTTGCACCTATTCTCATCCGTGCGCACCCATCTGCAGCCGATAGCCCCCGTTATACCCCCTATACACCCACCTGTTTTCATAAAGCCCGACCATTTACCGTCAACCGTCGCCCGACGATGTAAATCACTGCAAACGAGATTCCGCCAAGCTCGCGCAGGCCACACTGAAATCATGCAACAACCGGCAACGACGTCGGTTTGCCGCAGAGAAGAAACGGAAACAGTCATGGCAGACAATAACAACCATATTCCCAGCGTGTATCGGCCGCGCAAGATCACGGTCGCACGCGCCATCGGCTACGGTATGCCGGATATGATGGGCGGTGGTGCATTTACGCTCATCGGCGCGTGGCTGCTGTTCTTCTGGACCACCTATGCGGGTCTGACCGCCATGGAGGCGGCCTCCATTCTGGCCATCGCCCGCGTGGCCGACGCCGTGATCAGCCTGTTCATGGGTGCGATCACCGATAATCTCTACCGCTTCAAGATCGGCAAGAAGTTCGGCCGTCGCCACTTCTTCCTGCTGATCGGCTCCCCGCTCATGCTCGAGTTCATCCTGCTGTGGATCACGGGCCTGAACTACTGGTACTACCTGATCAGCTACGTGCTGTTCGAGCTCGTGGCCGCCATGGTGCTCATCCCGTGGGAGACGCTGCCCACCGAGATGACCGAGGACTACAACAAGCGCACGATGCTGTCCACCGCGCGTCTGGTGATCTCCTCCGGCAGCTCGTTCCTGGCCACGTTCCTGCCCGGCCAGCTGTTCAAGATCTTCGGCGAGGACAACCCGATGTCGTACACGTTCAACGCGATCGTGTTCGCCGTGATCTACATGGTGTCCGTGTTCATCGCCTACAAGACCACGTGGGAGCGCCAGATCACCCCGGAGATGGCAGCCAAGCTCGAAGCCAAGGCCAAGGAGGGCGCCGGCCGCACGTTCGGCGAGCAGCTCAAGGCCTACATCGCCACCGTGAAGCTGCGCACGTTCCGCAAGCACCTGATCGTCTACCTGTGCACGTTCACCGCCAAGGATACGTTCAACGCCGTGTTCGCCTACTTCGTGGTCTCCGTGCTCGGCCTGTCCGCCGGCGTTTCCAGCGGCGTGCTGTCGCTGAACATCATCGGCCTGCCGCTGACCATCCTCGTCGGCTACCTGCTGGTCAAGTTCAGCCCGCGCTGGGTGTGGTGCGTCGGCATCGTTGTTGAGCTCGTCGCCCTGGTCGGCTTCTGGGTGCTGTCCGGCACCAGCATGAACGACCTGACGATGTGGCTGTACGTGGTCGGCCTGGTCTACAACATCGGCTTGGGCGCCGTGATCGCCACCCCGTGGAACGTGTTCCCGATGATCCCGGATCTTGACGAGCTGGTGTCCGGCGAGCATCACGAGGGTCTGTACGCTTCCGTCATGACGTTCGTGCGCAAGTCCACGGTCGCCGTCGCCACGTTCGTGGTCGGCCTGGTGCTCACCGAAGGCGGCTACGTCGAGGGGCAGATCGAGCAGTCGGTCGGCACACAGCACACGATCACCGGCATCCTGGTGTTCGGCACCGGCGCGCTGCTGCTCGTCGCCCTGCTCACCGCGGTCACGTTCCGTCTGAACAAGACCACGCACACCGTGGTCAAGGACGAGCTCAACCGTCTGCGCAACGGCGGCCACAAGGACGACGCCCCCAAGGAGACCCGCGAGCTCATCGAGAAGCTCACCGGCACCAAGTGGGAGCACATTTGGGCCACCAACCCCAACCAGTGATCGCATCGATTGTCTGACTCTCCGGCCGCCGCCGGCCCTCTCTCCCCGGCGGCGGCCGCACCCACCCCACTCTCAACCCAAAGGATATTTCAATGAAGAAATCCGACAAGATCATCGCACTCGAATCCAACAACGACTACATCCACATCACCACCGGCGGCAGCCAGCTGCGCGTCTACCTGGTCGACGACGACACCATCCGCTTCCGTTGCACATTCGACGAGGAATTCGCCCCCGAGCACTCGTACGCGCTGGTCAAGACCGCGTGGGAGGACGATCTCGACGAACTGTTCGCGGCCGAGCGCACCCGCGTCACGCCCATCGCGCCGAACGTCGAGGAGGCTGACGACTACTACGTCACCCGTACCGCCAAACTCGAGATCCGTCTGACCAAGGACCCGTTCGGCATCGAGATCTACGACACGGACGGCAACCTGCTGTACAAGGACCTCAAGGAACGCACGTTCATGGAGGATTCGCACGGCCGCCGCTACCACTACTCCGTGATCAACGCCGGCGACCACTTCTACGGATTCGGCGAGAAGACCGGCAAGCTCAACAAGCGTCTGCAGTACCTGCGCATGCACAACACCGACACCTGCGGCCACGACGCCGAGCTGTCCGACCCGCTGTACAAGCACATCCCGTTCTACGTGCGCTTCAACGACCACACGCGCAAGGCGATCGGCGTGTTCTACAACAACCCGTTCGACTCCGCGTTCGATCTGGGACGCGAGTGGAGCGGCTACTGGGACAAGTACTCGTTTTACTGCACCGACGGCGGCGATGTCGACATGTTCTTCATCAACGGCCCGACCATCCCCGAGGTCGTGGAACGCTACACCGACCTGACCGGCAAGACCGCGCTGCCGCCGCTGGGCAATACCGGCTACACGCACACCACGATGTTCTACACGGAGCTCGAAAAGGATGTGGACAAGGCCATCCTCGAGTTCGTGGACCGCTGCAAGGCCAACGACATCCCGTTTGACATGTTCGGCATGGCGTCCGGCTACACGTGCATGCCGAATGGCAAGCGCTACCAGTTCCACTGGAACAGCGCCAAGTTCCCCGATCCGGCCGCGTTCATGGCCGAGATGAAGAAGCGCGGCGTGGCCGTAACGCCCAACGTCAAGCCCGGCATTCTCACCACGCACCCCGACTACGACGAGTTCGCCGACGCCGGTGCGTTCGTCAAGGACGAGACGGGCGAGAAGCCGGAGAACGAACGCTACTGGGGCGGCTTCGCGGGCTTCCCGGACTTCACCAGCAAGGCCGGTCGCGAGATCTGGGAGCGTCACATGACCGAGGCGCTGCTGGACAACGGCATCGAGGGCATCTGGGACGACAACTGCGAGTTCGACATCCAGAACGCCGACGCCGTGGTCGATGGCGACGGCCGCCCCACCACCGTGGAGGGCATGAAGCCGGTGCTCGGCAACATGATGGCCTACACCGCCAACCATGCGCTCACCCAGGCCCGTCCGAACACGCGTCCGTTCATCATCAGCCGCGCCGGATTCGCCGGCATCCAGCGGTACGCGCAGACCTGGGCCGGCGACAACTACACCTGCTGGAAGACGCTCAAGTACAACATTCCCACCATCCTCAACATGGGCCTGTCGGGCGCCGCCAACCACGGCTGCGACATCGGCGGCTGGTTCGGCCCCGCGCCCGAGCCGGAGCTGTTAGTCCGCTGGTTCCAGGAGGGCGTGTTTATGCCGCGCTTCATGACGAACTCGTCGAACACCGACAACTCCGTCACCGAGCCGTTCATGTACCCGAACTACACGCCGTACATCTCCCGCGCCGTCAAGCTGCGCTACGCGCTCGCGCCCACCATGTACTCGCTGCTGCGCGAGGCGTCGGTCAAGGGCAGCCCCGTCATGCGTCCGCTCGTCTACGAGTTCCCGAACGATCCGAACTGCTGGGACGAGAGCTTCGAGTTCATGTTCGGCCCGAACATCCTCGTGGCGAACGTGACCGATCCGGGCGCCACCGAGAAGAGCGTATACCTGCCTGCCGGCACCGACTGGTACGACTTCCGTTCCAAGAAGCGCTACGAGGGCGGTCAGACGATCAGCGTGCCGGTGGATCTCGACACGATCCCCATGTTCCTGCGCGCCGGCGCGATCGTGCCGACGACGAGCGGCGTGACCAACCTGCACACGCAGACGATCGACCATCTCACGCTGCTGGTCGAGCCCAGCGCGGCCGGTTCGTTCACGCTGTACGAGGACGACGGCGAGACCAACGACTACAAGGACGGCAAGTACCTGGCCACCACGTTCACGATCGCGCCGGGCGCGGCCGCCAACCCGTACAGCACCGACGGTGAGAACAACGCCGGCACGTTCCCCGCGAGCGACGAAAGCCACGAGGTGACGGTCATCCGAGCCACCTGCGACGGTTCGTACGCCAGCCGCGTCGAGCGTGTGGAGATGGACGTGTTCACGCACAACGTGCAGCCATTCACCGTGGCGATGGCCGGCCCGTCCGGCGAGCGCTTCATCGAGAAGTTCTTCGACCCGGCCAAGTGGGAGGTCGCCGACGAGGGATGGCTGTACGACATGGAGACGCGCACCACGCGCATCAAGTACGCCAACCCGTCAGGCGACTACGAGATCCGCGTCAACTACGCGATCAACGACCTCGTCAAGATGTAGCTTCTCCGCCTTGTGCTCCCACCGGGGGAGGGAGCTGGCCGGCGTAGCCGGCGGATGAGGTGACCGCGCGTTCCGCTCGATGCCTGTGTGCTCCCTCCGGGGGAGGGAGCTGGCCGGCGTAGCCGGACTGAGGGAGGACTCGCGTCCTTTCCTTCCCTCAGTCCCACCTCATCAGTCAGCCTTCGGCTGCCAGCTTCCCCTCAAGGGGAAGCCAGGGCGTTCCTCCTTCATCCTTCCCCTCAAGGGGGAGCCCAATCATCGCGGGTTCTAGTGATCGTTGCAACACCTGGTGATCCGGGAGGAGATTTCGGGTGGGCAGGTGGGTGTTCGATGGTGTTGGGTACGCGACTCGTGGCGAGATGTGCAAGGCGCGTCGGGATCGGTACGTGGAGCTCATAGCCGGCGGGATGAACTACACGCAGGCCGCGAGAGCGGTCGGGGTCTCGAAGCGTACGGGCAAGGTATGGCGTAACGGGGGCGCCAGCGGCGGTCGTCGTGTGCAGCCGTCCGTGGTGATCCGGTATGCTCCCGTCATGCATGAGTCGAAGACGATCAGCCCACGGTTCCTGGATCTGGAGAGTCGCATCAGCATCGCCGATTGGCGGCATGCCGGCATGGGCGTGCGCGAGATCGCCAGACGGCTCGGACGTCCCGCGTCGACCGTGTCCCGGGAGCTCGCGCGCAACACGAATCCATCCACCGGCGAGTATGAGCCGAACCGGGCCCAGCGGATGAGCGCCGGACGTCGTTCGAGGCCCAAGACCGCGAAGGTGCGTGCGGTGCCCGGCCTGCTCGACTACATCCGGCGCAGGCTCTCCGACGAGTGGAGCCCCGAACAGATCATGTTGAGGCTGAGGCGCGACTTCCCGGATAATGAAGCCATGCACG
>NZ_NEWD01000022.1 GCF_002234915.1 Bifidobacterium vansinderenii
CACCGATCGTCGGTGTTGCGGTTTTCGATGTCGTTGATGCATGAATAGTGCGTGTTATGCACACCGTGCGGTGGATAGATTGTGGAAAACCTCAGTAAAATTGTGGATAACTTTTTAGACGTCGTCTAATCGTTGCAATCATGCCGATGTTAGGGATTCGGCAAACGATTGCTTGGTCGGCAAGAAAAGGCATCAACGACGAGTTTTCCACATTTTTGTCCACAGATATCCACATTCGTCCACAACGATCGATTTGACTTGCGTTGTCGGTGTGTGATGACCACAATGGGAATCCGATTCGGATACAATCGAAGAATATTTGAACGAAGAAAGGTGAACCATGGCGAATGTTTCACGTGAAACAACACAGGCCGATGGTCAGGAGCAGGGGGAGCACATCGAATCCACGACCGATGTGCTGAGCCGCATCTTCAACGATGGATCCTCCTCCTCAATGGGCTCCCAGCTGGTGGATCTCGCCCGTAGGCGCCAGCAGCTCAGCGAAGCGCAGTATCCCAAGCCCTCCGAAACCCGTGTAATCGCCGTCGCCAACCAGAAGGGTGGCGTGGGCAAGACCACGACCGTGGTGAATCTGGCCGCGGCGCTCGCCGACTCCGGTTCCCGCGTGCTGGTCGTCGATATGGATCCGCAGGGCAATGCCTCCACCGCGTTCGGTGCGGAACATTCCTCCGGCAGCCCGTCGGTGTATGACGTGCTCGAAGGCCGTCTGGACATCAACGACGTGAAACAACCGTGCGAGGACTTCCCGACACTGGAGATCGTGCCGTCCACCATCGATTTGTCCGGCGCCGAACTGGAGATCGCGAATCTGGAGAACCGCACGTTCCTGCTGCGTGACAGCATCGTCGAATATCTGAAGAACACCGGCGATCACTACGACTACGTCTTCATCGACTGCGCGCCGAGCCTCGGCCTGCTCGTGCTCAATGCACTGTGCGCGGCGCACGAGGTGCTGATCCCGATCCAGGCGGAATACTACGCCCTGGAGGGTCTGGGACAGCTGCTCAAGACCATCGGTCTGGTGCAGGGCACGGTCAACAGGAATCTGATCATCTCCACCATGCTCATCACCATGTTCGACCGTCGTACGATCCTGAGTCAGGATGTGTACGATGAGGTGAAGGAGCATTACCCCGACATCGTGCTCGACACCACGATTCCGCGTGCGGTGAAGATCGCGGAGGCGCCGAGCTTCAACAAGTCGGTTATTGCATACGACGCGAACGGTGCGGGTGCGGTGGCGTACCGTGAGGCGGCTCTGGAGATCGCCAAGCGTTCCGAAAGGGTTCTGAAGACTATCGCAGCACGAAGGAATGGTGACTGACATGGCAACGCGTTCACGTCGCTTGGGCAAGGGACTGGGAGCGTTGTTCCCGACCATCCCCGACGAGTCCGAACTGCAGGGGGTGCCGAAGCCCGAACCGGCTCCGGTCGCTCCCACCCCGGTGGAGAAGAAGGCAGCCGCGCCGGCGAAGAAGTCGGAAGTCGCGGCAAAGCCCTCCGCCTCCAAGCCGAAGCCGTCGGCCGGTGCGTCCAAGGCCGAGGAATCCAGTGAGAGTGCCGCTCCTGCCCGCCCGGCGAAGCGTACGGGCAAGACCCGTCGTCCGAGCATGCCGTCGCTGGTGGATTCGGTGAACCCGAGCGATCATCCCAGCGATATGTTCTTCGGCGAGACCCCGGCCGCTCCGGCCGCGCAGGCCGCCGAGAAGAACGAGGAGCCGTCCGCTGCCGCGGAGTCGACTGCCGTTTCCGAGGCTCCTGCCGCCCCCGCTCCCGCCGAGGTGCCCGCATCTGCGGTGAAGCTTTCCGTGTCCGCGCCGGCATCGTCCTCTGATGCGGCCGACGGCGACATCAAGCCGGTCGAAGGCGGCTACCTCGCCGAGCTGCAGATCAAGGACATCATGCCCAACGAGCATCAGCCCAGGCTCATCTTCGATGAGGACGAGCTGATGGAGCTGTCGCGCTCGATCCAGGAGGTCGGCGTGCTGCAGCCCATCGTCGTGCGTAGGCGTGCGGCGAAGGCCATCACCGCGGAGAAGCCCGCCGCCTACGAGCTCATCATGGGTGAGCGCCGTATGCGCGCCAGCAAGCTCACCGGGCTCACCGAGATCCCTGCGATCGTCAAGACCACGTCCGACGACGACATGCTGCGTGACGCCCTGCTGGAGAACCTGCACCGCGTGGCGTTGAACCCGCTCGAGGAGGCGGCCGCCTACCAGCAGATGCTGGACGAGTTCGGCCTCACTCAGGAGCAGCTGTCGAAGTCGGTGTCGAAGTCCCGTCCGCAGATCGCCAACACGCTGCGTCTGCTGCAGCTGCCCGCCTCGGTGCAGAAGAAGCTGTCGGCAGGCGTGCTGTCGGCCGGTCACGCGCGTGCGCTGCTGAGCCTGCCCACGTCCGAGCAGATGGAGGCGCTGGCCGATCGCATCATCGCCGAGGGCCTGTCCGTGCGTTCGGTGGAGGAGATCGTGGCCACCGAGGCTGCCAAGGATCCGGGCAAGAAGAAGCGTAAGCCGCGCAAGAACGTGTGGTCCGACTCCGATATGGTGCACTCGCTGGAGAACCAGTTCGACACCAAGGTGGCGATCCGCGGCACCAAGAAGAAGGGTCGCATCGAGATTACGTTCGCGTCCGAGGAGGACTTCGACCGCATCGTGCAGCTGCTGTCCATCGCCCGTCGTGACGACGCCGGCGCCGCTGGCAACGACGGTTGGGTGTGAGTTCGTCAGAAACACAGTCCCCAACGTTTCACATGAAACATAACGGCTCTCTAGTTTCACATAGAGAGCCGTTTTTCGTTGGTGTGACCACACCAAGTGTGAAACTCGGTCATCTTTATGGTTTCACGTGGAACCATAAAGACCGATGTTCCACACGGTCAGACAGAGTCGGGCAGAGCCGCCGATCGACTGCGACGACTGCAACGACTACAGCAGCGCGATCAGTTCGTCGACGTGTTCGGGGGTGGTGGCCCAGCTGGTGCAGATGCGCATCACCGAGTGCTCGTCGTCGTACTTCTCCATGAAACCGAGCCGCACATGCGCGCTCAGTCGGTCGATGGTCGGCTGGTCAAGCACGATGAAGATCTGGTTCGTGGGCGCCTCGAAGGCGAATCGATACCCCTTCTCACGCAGCGCCGTACGAATGCGGTCGGCCGCCTCGTTGGCGTTGCGGGCGATGCGCGTGTACAGGTCGTCGGTGAACAGCGTGTCGAACTGCAGGCCGAGCAGCCAGCCCTTGGCCAGCAATGCGCCGTGCTGCTTGACGAGCGTAAGGAAATGCCTGGGCGCGTTGCCGTGCGGGAACACCACGGCCTCGCCGAACAGCGCACCCACCTTGGTGCCGCCGATGTAGAACACGTCGGCGATGCGTGCCAGATCCTTCAGCGTGACGTCGTTGCCGGTCGCGGTGAGCGCGTAGCCGAGTCGTGCGCCGTCCACAAACAGCGGGATGCCGTATTCATGGCAGACGTCGGCGATGGTCTCCAGCTCGGCCTTGGTGTAGATCGTGCCGTACTCGGTGCACTGTGAAACGTAGACGCTGCCGGGGAACACCATATGCTCATAGTTGCCGTCGGCGTAGAACGTGGCGATGTAGTCACGCAGTTCAGTTGCGTCGATCTTGCCGTTGTGCTGGGGGAGCGTGAGCACCTTGTGCCCGGTGGCCTCGATCGCGCCGGCCTCATGCACGTTCACATGGCCCGATTCGGCGGCCACCACACCGGCGTACGGCGGGGTGATCGTGTCGATCACGGTCATGTTGGTCTGCGTGCCGCCCACAAGGAACCAGATCTCGGCGTCCGGGCACCCACACGCCTCGCGGATGCGCGCCTTGGCGGACTCGCAGTAATGATCCATGCCGTAGCCGGTGATCTGCTCCATGTTCGTTTCGGCGAGCCGGCGCAGAATCTCCGGATGCGCGCCCTCGCTGTAGTCGTTCTCAAAAGACAGCATGATGGTCTTCTCTTCCCCCTGTTGATGAATGTGACTCTTATCTGAATCAGTGCGTGGAACAGCAGATATCGAATGTTTCATGCGAAACATCGAGTGAGCACTGTTCCACGCGGGGATCCCGGTGAGAGCCTCACGGCAGACGCTGCCGCGCCTACTCCTGCTCCACCAGATACATCTGCGCGTCAAGCGCGGCGCGGCAGCCCATACCGGCCGCGGAAATGGCCTGACGATACACGGAATCGGCGTTGTCGCCGGCCGCGAACACGCCCGGCACCGACGTGCGCGTGGAACCGCCGTCCACGATCACCGTGCCGTCGGCCGCCAATTCGAGCGCACCGTCGAGGAACGCGGTCTGCGGCGTGTGGCCGATCGCCACGAACACGCCGTTCGCGTCAATGTCGCGCGTCTCGCCGGTCGTCACATTACGCAGCGTCACGCTCGTCGCGCCGTTCGCATCATCGCCGTGAATCTCATCGACCACGGCGTTCATCACGAACTCGATCTTCGGATTCTGCTGCGCGCGTTCGATCATGATGCGCGACGCACGGAACTCGTCACGACGATGCACCAGCGTGACCGACGAACCGAAACGGGACAGGAAGTCGGCCTCCTCCATGGCGGAATCGCCGCCGCCGACCACCACGATCGGCTTGTCGCGGAAGAAGAAGCCGTCACACGTGGCGCAGTACGAGACGCCACGGCCGGAGAACTCCTTCTCGCCGGGCACACCCAGCTTGCGCGGCTCCGAACCGGTGGCCACGATCACCGTGCGGGACTGGTATTCGTTGCCGCCGTCGGTGCGCACGGTCCTGACGGCACCGGGCGTCGCATCGGAGAAGTCCACCGACGTCACGTCGTCATACTCGATCATGGCGCCGAACTTCTCCGCCTGCTCGCGCATGCGGTCCATAAGATCCGGGCCGAGCACGCCCTCGGGGAAACCGGGGAAGTTCTCCACCTCGGTGGTGTTGATCAGCTGCCCGCCGGGGTTGAGCACGCCGGCGATGACCAGCGGCTGATATCCGGCGCGGGCGAGATAGATGGCGGCCGTGTACCCCGCAGGGCCCGACCCGATGATGATTGCGTCGCGAATGTCACTCATACGCCCCACCCTACCGTGCGGGTGCCGATTCCATGTATCACCGTTAGCGGAATTCGTGATCACGGGTTATTCGTGTGTGACTCGTTGCGGGTTCGTCTGTACGCGTGACAAACCTGCAGCGGGGGAGTCGCCAGACTGCGGGTCTGTCGCGCGACTGCAATAAACCCGCAGCGTAGGGTACGCGAGTATGTGATTACGTGGCGCCGGACGATTCGGGCTGCTGTACGGTCGTACAATATCCAGCAGAGAATATCCGACAGAGCAAGAAGGCGTCGTCGTGCCGTACGAATGCATCGTCGACGGATGCCGCATGAACGGGTGATGCACGCCGGCAGCGAGCGTCGCGCACCGACGGCGGTATGCACGACGCAACACGAAAGGCCGCATATGGAATCGCATATCAAGCCCATTCGGGAGATCCATCCGCGCGTTCGGCAGATCGAGGACGTGTCCGCCACGCTGTTCGGCGAATCCGGCTACTACGGCACCTCGCTGCGTGACATCGCCGAACGTGTGGGCATCTCCAAGGCCGGGCTGCTGCACTACGTGACCAGCAAGGACAACCTGCTGTGCATGGTGCTCAACGACTGCTACGACCAGCCCACCCGGGTCAACATGGCCGTGCGCGAGCTGCTGCAATACGACGGCCCGGTGCCGGCCGACAAACGACTGCGCATCCCCTCGTACTTCCGCGAGCTCGCCACCGTGAACGAGCAGCGGCCGCAGCTCGTGCGACTGTTCACCACCATGAACGCCGAGGCGCTCAACCCCGATCATCCCGCGTACGAGTATTTCCGTGAGCGCGACGCCGCACTGACCGAGGTGGCGTACGCCGACATCTGGTATGCGCCGGACGGCGTGGCGACGCCGGAGGTGATGATGACCGCGTACCGGGCGATGGACGGCATCCAGATCAGCTGGCTGCGCAATCCGGAGCACACGCTGCTCGAACGGTGGGATGCGGTGGAGCGCTCGCTGTTCCCCGCGTCGATCTGGGAAGGGTATATGTAACGCGGACGTGGGGCTAACACGCTGCGGGGTGCCGTACGGTTGCGGTTACGTTCGGTTGCGACGATGCGACGGAACGTAACCGAAGACGGCACTACGAGTACGTTCCGTTACGTGTGATTGACAGAACGTACTCGGCGAGGGAGCTGCGGTTACGTTCCGTTACGGTTTATCTGCAGATCGTAACCGTAGCCGGGTTTGCGATTACGTTGTGTTTCGCATGACTGACGGATCGTACTCGAAGGACGTGGTTTGATTACGGTTCGTGACGAATCGCTGATGGATCGTAATCAAACCGGGGTGACTACGGCTTGCTGCCGAATGACGGCTGGCTGTAATCAGGATGATTTGCGATCCGTACTCATCGGACGCATGCGTGCGTCGGATACGCCTGCAACGAGTGGCTGCGGGGGCTGTCTGACGCATGTGTGCGTCGAATAAGCACGGAAGAACTTAGTACGGTGCTTGTTGGACGCATGCATGCGTCAGATACGTACGGGAAGGGTCGATACGGTGCTCATTGGACGCGTGCGTGCGTCGAATAAGCACGGAGGCACGGCATACGAGGTTCATCGGACGCACGCGTGCGGCGAATAAGCATTGGAAGTGTCAAAAGTGGGTTCACGGGGGCGGAACGGAGTCGGATATGAACGAACCCGCCCGGGTATGTGGCCTCGGACGGGTTCTGTAGATGCGCTGTATGGGGTTGGCTCACCCCTCCCCTCAGCTGAAGCACATCGACGTTGCCTTGTCGCGCGCCTGACGGGTTCTCTCTCCGAGGGGAGCGCGTAGGACTCAGTAGACCTTGACGCCGTTAAAGTAGAGGCCGCCTTCGGGGGTGGTGTCTACCGGCACCCAGATGACGATGTCCTGCGTGTTCACGGTCTTGTTGAGCTTCACCTCGGTGGTGCCGCTCGCGTCGAACGAGAACTCGCCCACGAGCTCGCCGCCCGTCGGATCGCTGCTCGTGGCGCCCGCGTACACCTGCGCCTTGCCACCCGACTGCCTGATCGACACGACCAGACGGGACACGTCCTGCGGCTGCGTGAGGCGAATGTGCCATCCACGGCCGTTGTACTGGCTCGTACGGTTCACGAACGTCTGCGACGACGTGGCGTACTCCGTGGTGTTCTGCGGTGCCTCGGTCTGCTTCGGATCGGGCACCTTCTTCGCGTTCTTGTCGGCGGTGATCACGGTGGGCGTGGCTTCGGCCGACTTCTTCTCCGTGGACGCGGGGGACGAGGCCGACTCGGACGGGGAGGCGCTTTCGGAACCGGAAGCGCTCGCCGAATCGCTCGAACCGGCGGAAGCGGACGGCGAGGCCGACTGCGTGGCGCCGGGGAACGCCACATCGGACGAATTGAACGACGGCCACGCACTGGACTTCTGGCTCTCGCCCTTGGGGGAGAACAGGCCCAGAGCGGCGGCGGATCCCAGGAAGATCGCCAACAGCGCCACCACGGTGCCCACCACGATCGCGATGCGCTTGCGTCCCAGCTTGCGCTTGGTCTCCGGAGTGGCGTTGGTCTCGGCCGGCTCGGGGGTTTCCATGTACGACGGCGGATTCACCGGCACCTGCGGCTCGAAGCTCGCGGGCAGCGGCTCGATCACCATCGTGGTCTCCGGATCCTCCTCGGCACCGGCAGCAGCGCCGTTCTCGGAACGCTGCGCGGCGCTCTCGGCCGGAGTGAAGCTCGGCGGCGCCACCTGCCCGGTCACGCCACCCGGCAGCGGCACGTTCTCGGGATCACCCTCCCACGTGTCCTCGTCGCCGAAGTCGTGCGCACCGCGTGCGGCGCGAATCGACGCCACATCGAGACCCATCGTCGGGCGTCCGCTAAAGTCCTTGCCGCCCTGCGGCATCACGCCCAGCGGCACGCCGTCGTCCTCGAAGTCGCTCGGATCGACGTTGTCCACCTCGCTCTTGGAGAACAGCTGGTTCGGGCGCCACGTCAGCTCACTCGGCTGCTGCGCGATCTGCGGCTCGCTCACCGCAAGGAACGACTGCGGAATCGGCACGATGCTCGTCTCGTTGGCCGGGCGGAACTCGGCCAGCTTCACCGACGGGCTGGAGGGATGCGACGGAATGACGATGTCGTCACGGGTCAGCTCGGTCATCGGCTTCCACATGCCGAGCAGCGCCTCGAACTCGTCGAGTGTGCTGATCGGGATCGGCGCATCATGATCGCGGTCGTGAATGCCAAGGCCACGCGCGCACAGGATCGCATACTCGTCGGGGGTACCCGCCGGCAGCCTGTCGAGCGCGTTCTCGTCGGCCGGATCGAACACACGACCGGTCAGCGCCTGATACAGCACGGCGGCGATCTGACGGATCACCACGGATTCGGAATCGGGGTTCTCGCCGGCGTGACGCAGCAGCGGCGGCACGAGCGCGGCGGAGATCGGCGCATCGGCCAGCGTTACGCTCTGCGACGTCATGCGGATCGTGGCGGCGGAGATGGCACGATGGTTCAGCCCGGACTGGCGCAGCGACTTGGCGGCCTCCACGGTCTCGCCCATGATCGTGCGGATGGCCTCCGCGCTCAGCGCATGCGTCGAATCGTCGGCGTTGTGCGCAAGATAGCGTTCGAGCGAAATGCCGTGATCCAGATCGGTGACGATGATGCACGCGCCCTCGTCGGAACGAATCTGCTGAATGGGGGTGAAGTGCTTGTTGCGGCTCAGCGTGAGCGCGCTCGCCACATCGTTGGCCATGCCGGCGATGGTGGAGTCGGTGATCAGGAAGAGCTGGCAGTCCTTGGCCATCACGCTGTCGTTCGCCCGCCAGACCGAGATGCCGGGCTCCTCACGCAGGATCTGCACCAGCGTATAGCGGTCGATGAGGGTATCTCCAAGTCCTGGCTTCATAGTGGTGTTGCTCTTCCCTGCGAATAAATCAAGCTGTTGATGGGCCTTAGTCATTCTATAAGTGGGACTGCCCGATGGGATGCGGTCCGCGACCGTCTGCGGTGAAGGTTTCGATGACGTCGAAAGGGTGGACGGGGGTGTCGCGGGCGGCGTTACGGCAGGCGCGGCAGTCGGTGTTGCGGACGATGCCCCGAGTTTTGTGGTTTCGTCGCGTCCGGTAGACGCCTGATCCGCGTTGCTATCGTTGGCATTGCCGGATTTGACCTGATCGTCGGGCGACGGGGCCACAAAACTCGCATCCTCGTCTCCGGAGTCCGGCTCGGTGGCTGTGTTCGCCGCGTTCGCGCCGGTGCTCGCGCCGCCGCGACGCAGGAATCGTGCCCTGACCGCGTTGACCAGCGACGTGAACTCGTCCACGCGCAGCACCATCAGCAGCAGCGCGTACACCACGCCCGTCACGATCGTGCCCACAATGCAGATGATCAGCGAATCGATCCATCCCATATGACCGTCGAACGGGCCGACGTCGACGTGCAGCAGACGCATGACCGGCTTGCACGCCAGCCAGCAGGCCACGCCCGCCACCACGCCCGCCACGATCGCCTTGGCATGCATGACGATGATGCGACGACCGTCGAGATTGCCGCCCATGCGCTTGCGCAGACGCAGGAAGATGAACGGAATCGTAAGAATGTACGCGAGACTCAGCGCAAGACCCACCAGCGTGGCCCACTGCTGCGGCGGCGCGATCATGATCGCCGGCAGCAGCAGCGCCATCTGCACCGCGTTCTCCAGCAGGGCGAACAGGAACGGACTCTTGCCGTCCTCGTACGCGTAGAACGTACGCTGGATCAGCAGGAACGCGCTGATCGGCACCAGACCGATCGACAGCGTCACCAACGGTCCGGCGATCAGCAGCGCGTCATGCACGTTCACGGACGGCAGCAGCGCTCGCGTGATCGGCACGGGCATGGCGATGAGCGCGGCGGAGAAGAACACCATCGACAGACCGACCGTGCGCAGCGACGAGCTCAGATCCTCGCGCGCGGTGGCCACGTCGTGATCGCTGATCGCACGCGACAGCTTGGGGAACACGGCCGTGGTGATCGACACCGCGATCAGTGAATACGGCAGGATGTACAGCGAGTACGCGTACTGGTACGAGCCGTTGCCGGCGATGTTGTACAGGTCATGGCCGGCGTGCGGGGCGCCCGTGTTGATCTGCGACGTGACCATGCCCACGATCAGGTTGAGCACGGTCATGGCGAGGCTCCACGCGGCCACCTTGCCCATCGAGCGCAGACCGATGCCGTGCAGGCCCCACTTGGGCCGGTAGTGCAGTCCCAGACGCATGAGCGGCAGGAACAGGATCACCGCCTGGAAGGCCACGCCCAGCGTCCACGTTCCCGCGGTGAGCAGGATCTTGTCCTCGGTCCAGAAGTCCATCGGCGCGCGGTCGGCCTTGCCGAACAGCATGATGAACGCGGTGAAGCCGGCGCAGCTGATCACGTTCGCGCCCACCGAGCTCCACGCGTACATGCCGAACCGTCCCTTGGCGGCGAGGATCTGGCCGAGCACCAGATACAGGCCGTAGAAGAAGATCTGCGGCATGCACCACAGCGTGAACGCGTTGACGAGGGCGCGTTGTTCCGGCGCCCAGTTCGGGTTCACGTACAGGCGGGTGACCAGCGGCGTGCCCAGCATCATCACGGCGGTGACGGCGATGAGCAGCGCGATCGACACGGTGATGAGCTTGTTGAGACGTTCGTTCGCGTCCTCGTGCTTGAGCGTGCGCACGATCTGCGGCACGAGCACGGCGTTGAAGATGCCGCCCGAGATCAGCGTGAAGATGACCTGCGGGATCATGGAACCGGTCTGGTAGGCGTTCGCGGCGATGCCGGTGGTGCCGATTGCGGCGGCCAGCAGGATCGAGCGAATCTGGCCGGTAACGCGCGAGGCCGCCGTGCCGGCGGCCATGATCAACGAGTTGCGTCCTACGGAATTCGATTGTTCGGAGCTCTGGGAACTCATTCGTCGGGGTCCTTTACACGATGGAACTGTCGCCACAGGCCGAGCAGGCCCAGCAGCACGGCGAGCGCGAGGATCGCGTAGCCGCTCCAGTCATTGATCTGCAGAACGCTGGTGATTTTCGCCTCGGCGGTGTCGCTGATGGGCTGGCCGTTGGCGTCCTGCAGTTGGATGGTCACGGTGGCCGTGCCGGAGCTCAGCACGCGGATGGTGAGCGTGGACTGCACTTCGGAGTTGGCGGGAATGGTGAGCTCCTCGCCGGAGGAGGAGACGATCTGTTCGGAGTCGGTGCCCGCCATGAGTCGGACGCGTACGGCGTACGGGTGACTGTTGGCGATGGTGACGGGCATGCTCGCGCTCTGGCTGACGATGTTGATCGAGTCGGGCTTGGCCACGCTGACGCCGGAGAACAGTCCGTTGGCGATGCGTCCTGCGGCCTTGACGAGACGCTGGTCGTTGGTCTTGGAGCTGCTGAATGCCTTGAGTGCCAGGTCGGCGTAGGCGGAGCGCAGGGAGGTGACCCAGCGGGCTGCGGAGTCGCTGAGCTTGGCGGTGCCGTCGGTGCCGTTGCCGGAGTCGCCGGTGCTGTCCTTGGCGAGCACGTTGTCGGCGAAGCGCGTGATCTCGGCGTAGGCGTCGCGCAGCGTGGAGACCTGGCCGCTCAGTCGTTCGGCGGTGGCGGCGGTCGCGTTGGCGTTGTCGGAGTCGGACGGGTTTGAGTCGGCGTCGGTGTTGGCGGCTTCGGCCATCGAGGGCACTTCCGACGCGCGCTCGGCCGCGTCGTCGCCGCTGATCGACGGCTGGGCCTGCATCAGATCGTCGAGGCTGGCGAGCTTGAGCCAGGAGCAGGATTCCAGCTGCGTCATGAGCGATTCCACCGTGGTGGCGCTGGCGTTCGTGCCGAACGAGACGAGTAGCGTGCGGTCCTCGTAGGGGCGCTCCATCTGGTAGAACGCGCTCTGCGCCACGAATCGGGCCATGCGGCCGGCCGTGGTGCCTTCGGCCTGCGCCTTGGCGTCGGTTGAGGTGGCGGAGTCCTGTGCGAGTGCGCTGAGGTCGCGCTGTGTGGTGAGCACGGTCATGTCGCCGGCGTTGGTGGGCACGACCATCTTCGACGTGTGTACGGCGGTGGGGGAGTCGGTGTCGTAGTCGGTTTCGGCCACGACGGCGGAGTATCCCTGCGATTTGGCGGCGGTGAGCGCCGTGGTCGTCCAGGATGCGGTGGACTGCCAGGCCACGGTGGCGGGCGTGGTCTTCTCGTCGCCGGTGACGCTGTGGTAGAGGTCGGTGGCGGTGGACGCCTTCCACAGGTCGTCGGTCAGTCCGGCGTCCTTCCACGGCAGGGAGTCGGCGGTCTGCGACTGGAATGCGAGGTCGAATCCGCGCGGCTGCATGAGTGCGGCGATCTGCGGGGTGCCGGAGAACGTGGTGAGATACGACGAATCGGCCACGGTCTGCACGGCGGTGTGGCGGCGCAGTGCAGAGGCGAGCGCCGATTGGTTGCGCCGCTGCTTGGCGGTGAGCGAGGTGACGGTGGCGGACTTCGCCGCGGCGTCGGCGGAGTCGTTGCCGTTGCCGGATGCGTCGGAACCGTTGCCGTCGGACGTGGCGCTGGCGCTCTGATCGTGGGTGAGCAGGTTCTGCACGTCGTTGGTGCTGACCTGCCAGTCGGAGCCCGCCAGCGGCAGCGCCATGGTCAGACCCAGCTGCGGTGTGGAGTCGACGTTGAGTCCGTCCTGCGTGCGCGTGACGAACGAGTGGATGTTGGCTGTTACGTTGTCGCCGTCGGAGTTCTGCGACGCGTATGTGATGTTGAGCGGCTTGGCGCCCCATGAGGTGAACTGGTCGAGCACGCTGTCGGAGCCGTTCGAGTCCGACGACGATGAGTCGGATGATGGCTTGGCGTGCGCGGTGAGCGTGACGGTGCGGCTGCCGCCCGCCTCGATGGAGTCCACGGTGGCGGTGGCGAGCGTGGTGTTCAGTCGGCGCAGCCGGGCGTCGGACGTGGATCCGTCGGCCCATGACTGCATCAGCGAACTGGAGTTGAACGAGTATTTCGGATTGGTCAGCACCTTCACTTCGCCGGACGCGAGCATGCTGTTGGTGCCGTTCGTGATCGTCACGACGGCGGTGTAGTCGTCGGTGCCGTTGATCGTGGCGCTGGTGCCCGATTCAAGGCTGACCGATACCTTGCCCGTCGCATCGTCGGCGGCGTATGTCGGCGTGACTCCGGCGAACACCATCGCCAGCGCGATCATCATGGCAAGGCAGACATCAACGAACACACGTAGGCGTCGTAACGCCCTGCCGGGCATAGTGCCTCCGCTGCGGCCGGTATGGCCTCCGGTATTCACAAGCAAAACGGCCCTTACTTCTAGTGACTTCCAGCGTTACTTCTTAGCGTTGCTCTTATGCTTTCGCGCGTACAGCCACGCAATCCTACGTTCGTTAGGATAGCTCAGGACGTCACTTAAGTCATCAAAACGTACCCAGATGGCGTCTTCCGCCTCGTGATCGGGATCGCCCTCCACGGTGAGCTCGCCGCTGACGCGACGCAGCGCGTAATGATGGACGAGCTTGTGCACGCGCTGGGCGGTGCCGGTGAACCAGTAGTCGATCGTGGCGATGGAGGTGATCACCTCGCCGAGGATGCCGGTCTCCTCGTGCACCTCGCGCACGGCGGTCTGCTCGGGGGTCTCCCCCTTTTCGATGTGCCCCTTCGGCAGGCACCATTCCAAATGGCCGGAACGGGAATGACGGGCGATGATCGCCACGCGGTCCTTGTCGTCGAAGATCAGTCCGCCTGCGGAATACTCGCGCACCACGGGCAGCTCGCGGGCGTCGAGCGACGCGAACGTGGTGGGCTGGGTCTGCTTCTTCGCCATGATCGCGGGCGTCGGACGCATCGGAATCGGACTGTCGGACACCTCACGCACGTCGATCTGCGCCTCGACGTATTCAACTTGTCCCTCAGGCAGTCGCAATGTGATACTTTGTCCATATTTCGGGGTCTGAGAGCTGTACAGAGGACGCGGTTCGCACTCGTCGAAGGCGTCGTCGAACAGGTCGGAAACCCCGTCATTTTGGGTATGATTGCCCGAAGAACTGGCGGCACGGGCCATCATGCGCGCAACATCCCCGGGAGTAGTCATACCTTCTACAATACGCAAAACAATGTGCAGGTGGGGTAACGGTAAGCTTGATTGCGCACAGCGAAAGGAGCACGGAGTGGGATTCGAGGTTTGGCCTGAGGCCATTGAACTGGGTGAGCTGTTCAAGGAACAGGGCTATGAACTGGCGCTTGTGGGCGGGCCCGTACGCGATCTGCTGCTGCACCGTCCCTCGCACGATCTTGACTTCTGCACCTCCGCGCGTCCCGAGGAATTCGAGCCCATCCTGCGCAAGTGGGGCAACGGGTTCTGGGACATGGGACGCAAGTTCGGCACGCTCGGCGCGATGAAGAAGCGCGCCGACGGCAGCGAGATCGGCGTGGAAGTGACCACCTACCGTTCCGACAAGTACGATCCCGAATCACGCAAGCCGGAGGTCAACTACGGCGACAGTCTCGAAGGCGATCTGTCGCGCCGCGACTTCACCGTCAACGCGATGGCGCTGCGCGTGCCCGAATGCGAGTTCGTCGACCCGTTCGGCGGCGCCAACGACATCAACAAGAAGATTCTGCGCACGCCGGTCGATCCGCGACAGTCGTTCGACGACGATCCGCTGCGCATGATGCGCGCCGTGCGATTCGTGGCGCAGCTCGGCTTCCGCATCGAACCGGAGACCGCCGAGGCGATCACCGCCATGGTGGACCGCATCGAGATCGTGTCGGCCGAACGCGTGCGCGACGAACTGACCAAGCTGCTCATGAGCGACGATCCGCACGCCGGCATCGAGGCGCTCGTGGAATCCGGTCTGGCCGACATCGTGCTGCCGGAGATCCCCGCGCTGCAGCTCGAACTCGACGAGCATCATCGCCACAAGGACGTGTTCCAGCACACGCTCATGGTGGTGGATCGCGCGATCGCACTCGAAACCGGCCCGGACGGCCCCGTGCCCGCGCCCGATCTGACGCTGCGCCTGGCCGCGCTTATGCATGACGTGGGCAAGCCGCGCACCCGCCGATTCGAGGCCGGCGGCAAGGTGAGCTTCCACCATCACGATCTGGTGGGTGCCAAGATGACGCGCAAGCGGCTCAAGGCGCTGCGCTTCGACCATCACATCGTGGAGGACGTGGCCGATCTGGTGGCGCTGCACCTGCGCTTCCACGGCTACATCGACGAGCCGTGGACCGACGCCGCCGTGCGCCGCTACGTACGCGACGCCGGGCATCTGTACCACCGTCTCAACCGTCTTACCCGCGCCGACGCCACCACGCAGAACAAGCGCAAGGCGCGCATGTTCTCCGAGGCCATGGACGACATGGAGGCGCGCGTGATCGAGCTGAAGAAGAAAGAGGACATCGACGCGATCCGCCCCGATCTGGACGGCGACGAGATCATGGAGATCCTCGGACTCACGCCCGGCCGCGAGGTCGGCCGCGCGCGCAAGCACATGCTTGACTACCGACTCGACAACGGCCCCGTGGAGCATGACGTGGCCGTCGCCGAGCTCAAGCGCTGGTATGAGGAGGAGGGCGCCGAGGCCTAGTTCACGGCCTCGTGGTCCACGGCCTTGGGCAGGTCGCCCATCTGGTCGGCGGCCTTGCAGCCCTCGATCGCGGTCAGATCGGCATCGGTCTTGGTCGCGATCTTGTCCTCATCCACAAGGTCGGAGAACGTGGAGCCGATCACCACGTCGATGAGCTTGTCCTCGCGGTCGTCCATGCGCAGGATCGCGTCATTGAAATGACCGGCGAGTGTGTACGCCTCGTTGATGGTGTTCTTGCCGAAGCGAATCTCCGTGCGCTTGATCGTGGCGGTGCCGGGATAGTTGGACACGCCCTTGGACACGAAGCCGCGGTTGGTCAGCGACTCGCTCACCGCGTCGGCCAGACCGGCCTTGTCGGTGCCGTTGAGCACACGCACGTTGATGGTGCTCGGGTTCAGGGCCTTGGCGGTGGCGCCGTCTGCCGCGGTGGGGCACGGGGCGGTCACACCGTAGTTGGGCTGCGCGGCGTTGGTGGTCGTGGCGGTCTTGCCGAGCACGCCGAAATAGAAGAGGAACGAGACGACCAGGGCGATCGCCAGAGCGCCGATGGCGACGGTGAACACGATCTTCTGGCGGTCGCGTACGAATTGCTGACGTGCCTTGCGTTCGTCGAAGGCTTCCGGAGTCGTCATGACGGTCCTAGCTCCTTGTCTGTCTGTGATTGCATTACACATTAACCCGACTGCCTGACGGTCCTTTGGCGTTTGCCCGGATGTTTACATTTTTATGGGCCGATTGCCGGTCAGGGTGGCATGATGCCCCCTACCTGCGCCATAGTCGATTCAGACGTGCGCTATTCCGTTGCAAACGTGCGATTCTGGGAGTGCGCAGTGACCCTCCAGTAAGTACGCTGAAAATTATGAATGTTTTGCGAATCGACGTATATGAGGAAGACCGTACGGATGCCGGGCATCTCGCCGATGCGTTCCGGCATGCGGCGCTTGGTCGGTCCGTGACTCTTTCGATTACCGTGCATACACGTGCGGGAGAACTCATGGAGTCGATCGAGGAACATGGTTCCGATCTGGTGATACTGAGCATTCGCAAGAACAGCAAGCAGCTGGATGGCTTGACCGTGGCGCAGCAGCTGCGGCGGTGGGACGTGAAACTGCCGCTCGCCTTCGTTTCCGACTGCAGCGACTATGCGATTCACGGATACAGCGTGCAGGCGCTGAATTTTCTGGTCAAACCAGTCAAGGTTGCCGATGCGGCGCAGCTGCTGGGCATGGTGCTTGACTCCGGGCGCCATCATTCGGCCGCGATCACGGTGGTTTCGGAACGCGTGACGCTACGTGTGCCCGTGGCCAGCATCCTCTACGCAGAGTCGAAACGCAATCGGATCGTCATTCATACCTCCAATCAGGATATTCCGACATATATGCCGCTCTCTCGGCTTGAAGCCTCAGGGGGGGGGATTGCTTCGATGTCATCGGAGCTACTTGGTTAATCCGATGCATGTCGCCGAAATCGTTGACTGCGTATTCCTGCTTGACGACGGCAGTACCGTGCCGATCCGCATCAATGGCAAATCCGAAGTCGTGGCTGAATATCAGCGGTATATGAAACAGACCGTGAAATATCGATAAACCGTGTGCGGCCGGCATCGCCTGATCGGGCGCACACATGCACGTGCATACACACGCGTACACGTACATATAGATGCGCGCAACGTTGGAATAGGAAGGTGCATGCGGCGGCGTGTTCGGCTGGATGGAGCATAGACAGTTCCGGACAATGAAACCGTACCCGTACATGAGAGAGAAAGGTTCGGTATCGTCATGGTCAAGCGTCGCTATAACAAGTTCGTCGCGTTTTGCTTCTTCTATAGCATGGTCGCGGCGGTTATGAGCATCGTATACATCTTCATCGGTGAGGAATCAAACCGAGCGGTCGTCGGTCTGCTGGGTTGCATCGGCTGCCTCGCCATAACGGTCCTTTGCTTCCTGTGGGTGAAAGTCCGTACGCCTGCGGATGAGCTCGGGCGTACGCTCTTCCGCTGCTGGATGCAGGGATTGCTCGTTACGGTGAAGATCTGCCTGTATGTGAGCATCATCGGAATCTTCCTGGGAGCTAGGGGCATCGGCACCGACAAGTACAGCGGTGAGGTCATCTACGACGAAAGCACCGGACAGGCGCGAGATGCAAAGACTGGTCGTGTCGTACACGGTGACATCGTGGACCAGTACACCGGCAACACCCGCCACGTGTGAGTCGTTCCTACGCCGCGTAGCCGTTCTTATATGACAAACCGTTGCGGGGAGAAGAGTAGGGAGAAGATATGGCGCGATATGTATTCGTAAAGGAAGAAGAAGATGACGTCCTTGGCCTGGTGTTGGTTTGCGGGGGCGTGCTGGCACTGATCCTGGCCGCGGTGGTGTTCCTGTTCCAGAAACTGCTGTTGGGCTTGGTGGTGCTCGTCTGGATCGCCGTGCTGCTGCTTCCGGTCAATCTGCTGGCCAATCTGTTCATGAGACTTCTGGAGCCCAATGCGGGCATGAGCGGCGCCGGTAACTATCTGATATGGCTTATGTATCTGCTGATCGTGTCTCCGGCGCTGCTGATCATCATTCCGATTCTGGCGTGGGCGTTCACCTCGTTGTGGTGGGATTCGTGGGGACCGTTCTTTACCACGTTCACGGATCTGCCGGTGCGATTCCTAGGGTTGTTCAACGACGACTGGGCGGAATGGTTCCGCGGATGCAACCAGTGGGTGTATCGGCAGAGCATCTATAGCTTCGAAGACGCCCTTAATAGTTTGTAGGTTGGCGTGAGGCTGTAGCGAGTCTGTAGTGGTTTGTACGTAGCGTTTTTTGAGCGCTTCCTCACACGACCGCACCTCGATTTAGGTCGGAGAAAGTCCGATGTAAATCAAGGTGCGGTTTTGTTATGTGGGCTGGGTAAGGGTAGGCAAAAAAAGAAGTGGCTCCTCTCGGAGGAGAGGAGCCACGGGGTTGGTTAGTGGTTAGTGGTTGGTGCGGCGTTGACGGAGGGTGACGACGCCGGCGATGGTCAGGCAGGTCAGGAGCGTGACGAGGGCGAGGATCGGGGTGCCGGTTCTGGCGAGTTTCCTAATCCTGTTCGCAGTCGCGTTCGTGTTGGCCTTGGACTTGGCGTTGTCCTGCTTCTGGCCGTTGGCGTTGGCGGAGTTGCCGTTGGTGCCGTTGGTGGTGCCGGTTCCGTTGTTGTTGGCGGTGTGGTCGCCATCGTTCTTGGAATCGTTGCCGCCGTTGTTGTCTCCGGGCTTATTGTCGCCGGGGTTGTCGGTGTTGCCGTTATCGTCCTTGCCGTTATCGCCGCCGTTGTCGCCGCTGCGGGCGATGACGGTCTCGTAGACGCCGTCGCCGTCCTTGTCGATCAGGGCTTGGATCTGGCTGCCGTCCTGCTTGATCTGCACGGCCTTGGCGTCGGTGTCGATGGTCAGCGCCTTCTTGTCGCTGATGTTGGACGCCTCAACCTTGACGTTGTGGAGATTGTCGGCGGTGAGGATGTAGCCGATGTCCTTGGCGCGGGCGAGCTGGACGTTGCCGCCGTTGCTGCCGCTGGCCTGATAGGTGTACAGGCGGTCCTTGTCGGCGTTGTCGGTTGCCGCGAGCGTCCAATCGCCGTTGCTGGCGTTGATACGTGCGTTGGCATCCTTGGTGAAGGTGACGCTGCCGGCGTTGGTGACGTTGGCAGTCAGATACCGGTTGCCGTTGCTCAGGGAGTAGTTCACGGTCTCGGCCTTGGACGTCAGCGTGTAGTCCCCGCCATCGGACGGCAGAACGATGTTCTGGCCGCTCTGACCGTCACCATCCGGGTCGGGAACCAGACTGATGCCAGACGCCTTGCCCAGCGCCAGATCGCTGTAGGACCAGCTGCCCGCGGAACCGACAGAGAGATTCAGACCGTGGGCCGTCTTATCGTCGGTATGTAGGACTATGCCGTTGCTATCCGTGATTCCACGGCCGGTTAGCGTGTCAAGTGATTGCGCCACGATTTTTGCGCCAAGTTCCTTTGAAGCTGCCGCCGTGCCAGGCTTGGATGTGTTCATGGTCGGGTAATCCCAGTATCCGGTCTCCGTATCGACATAGAGATACTGCGCGTCGTGGCACGTGAGGCTGGGGTGGAAACCTGTGGGGCAGTTGGGATCATAGACGCGGACCCTCTTGGTGTAAGTGCGGTTGTTGATGGTCCATTTGCCGTTAGTTTCAGCTCCAATACCCACGATTTCATGCGAGCTGCCCGTGTTCAAATCAGGTTCGTTGTTGTTGCCCATGTGGTAGTAGGCGAGAAGGATGCCGAAGGGTTCCCCTCCGGACTCAGCGGTTTCCGCCATGCTCCATAAGTTGGGCATCTGGTTAGGGGTTCCATAGTCCGTGTTCCAACCCGCGACCACACTCGGCAGGTACTTGAGGAGATGGTAGTAGGAGATTTCGGGGAATGCGTTTGCCTCCTTGACGTCATGTGTGGCCTTGGCGTTGCCCTGCAGATACTGCACCTGCGTCTGGCCCGTGTAGATGAGCATGGAGAGCACGGACATGCCATAGCACAGTCCACCGCCGTTATTCTCCTTCTCGTACGCATCTCGTAGCACTTTGCCCGTGGCCGGGTTCTTTTGCTCGAGAGCGTCTAGGCGCTGCGACTGCTCCTTTTCTAATTTCATCTTCTTGTCGGGATTCGCGAACTGCCATCCATCCCGCTCGACAAGGAAGCCGCCGCCGGCGACGGTGACCTCCAGCTTGGCGGAGATTTTGGTGCTGCCGTTGTCCTTGAGGGTGGCGGTGATCGTGGTTTTGCCGTTGGTCTTGGCTGTCACCTTGCCTTCGGCATCCACGGTTGCGATGTCGGTGTCCGAGGACTTCCATTCGAGTCGTTCGTTGTTCACCGGGGAGCCGGACATCGAAGCGGTCAGCGTCACGGACTGGTCCCTCTTCAATGACAGCTTGCCATCCTGAACGCCATCGCCGGTGATCTGAAGCTCGTTATAGACGGTGACTTCAATGCTGGCGGTTACTTTCGGGTTGGACACTGATGTGGCGGTGATCGTGGTCTTGCCGGGCTTGACGGCGGTGACCTTGCCGCCCTTGTTCGATACGGTAGCGACGCTCTCATCGGAGGACGTCCAGCGTACCGACTTATCGGTGGCGTTGGTGGGGGAGACAGTGGCGGTCAGCTCGACCGATTTATCGACGTCCAGACTCCGCTTGCCATCCTTCACTCCGTCGCCGGAAATCTTGATCGAGGAAACGGGAACGCCCGTGTCCGGCGCATCCACCGTCACGCCCTTGATCTGAATAGGCTTTTCGGACTGCCAATCGGTTTCTCCGAAATTACCCCAGGCCCAGAGGGAACCGTCGTTCTTGACCGCAATCGTGTAGGCCATACGATCGTAGGCAGCGGCATAATCTGAGCCGCCTACGTCAACGGTAGTCACATTATTGAAATTGCTGCCGTCCGCGTCTTTAGCAACGTGATGGGGGGTCGTACTCTTGGTGCAATCACCCCACTCATATACCGTACCGGTTGTTGTCGTCAATGCTACGCGGCGACCATCTGCGTTTATGGACCGTACCGGAATGGACTTATCTGCAGATTTAATGCTCATCCTAGTAGGAGTCTTGATCAGATCCAGCTCGTTCGTATCGAGAATATGATCGCTATTCTGTCCCCATTCCCAAAGATTATCGCTCTCATCCTGCGCGTAGAAAGCGCCGGTTCCTGCAGTGATGGACGTGATATTGGTCAGATTTCGCACTTGCTTGGGTTCGGCCACTACGGAGTTGGTTTCGTCATCCGTGCCGAGCAGTCCACGATCGTCGCGCGGATACACGCCATCGGTGTTCTTCTCGAAACCGTTGAATCCCCAGGCCCAGACAGTGCCGTCGGACTTGACGCCAAAAGTCTCGTTCCAGCCGACGTCAAAGGATGTGGTTGCGATGGACTTTACGTTATCGAGGTTCTGTACCTGCTGCGGTGAGGTCACCCAGTTGGAGGAGCCGTCCTTCTTGATTCCCAGCAGGTTCTGAATGGGATGTGAGTTCGTACTGGTGCCGTTGAGACCCCATGCCCAGACCGTGCCGTCGGACTTGAGTGCGAATACGGCATGCCCGTCAGCGCTGATGGACTTGACTTTGGTCAGTCCTTTCACCTGTTCCGGGGTCGACACCTGTGCCTGGGATGAACCAGTGCCGAGGATACCGACGGCTTTGTCTCCGGCATAGCGGTCGTCTCCGGTGTTGTTGCCCCATGCCCAGACCGTGCCGTCGGACTTCACCGCGAATGATTGGTCATCATTGGCTGCAACCGAGATCACGTCGGACAGCCCGCGTACCGTGACCGGAGTCATTGGTGTCTGGGGGTCCGTGGTGGTGCCGTTGCCCAATTGGCCGCTGTTGTTCTTGCCCATGGCGACGACGCCGTTCTTCTGGACGGCGAGTATATGGTTACGACCGGTTGCGATATATGAGGAGGCCGTCTTCGCTGAATTGGTATTGCCGCTGTTACCGGGCTTGTTGTCGGAGTCGTCGATATTCGGCGCTTCCACCGTTACGCCCTTGATCTTGGTGGGGGCGGTGGTGGTGAACTTTACCTTGTTGCCGAGTTCGCCATGCAGCCAGACTGAACCGTCGGCCTTCACCGCGAGGTAATAGTCGTTGCCGCTGACCGTGGCGGACACCACCTTGGTGAAGTCCTCGCCATCAGCATCCTTGTCGATCTTGGTCGTGGCGACCTTGGAATCCGAACCCTTGATGCGTTCGGACAGCGTGCCGTCATTGTGCACGATCACGGTGTGTCGGCCGTCCACGGCAAGAACCTTGGCATTGCTCAACGTCACCTTTGCCGGAGTGGACAGCATATCGGCATCGTTCTCGATGATGTGATCGTTGTTGCGGCCCCACGCATAGGTCGTGGTGCTCTTATTGGCCGCGTAGAACTGGCCGGAGCCGGCGGCGATGGAGGTGATGTTGCTCAGGGACTTCACCTGCTTGGCGTATTCGATGGGGCCGTCTTCGCTGCCGGTGCCCAACAGTCCCTGATCGTCATACGGATATACGCCGTTCCAGCCCTTGAAACGGCCGTTGAATCCCCATGACCATACCGTGCCGTCGGACTTGAGGGCAAGAGTCTCGTTGACGCCAGCCTCACTGTCCACGGCCGTGGCGACCGCGGTGATGTCCGTGATCGGGGTGCCGTCGGTGAGATTCGTCACGACCTGCTGCGGGGTGGTAATCCAATTGGAGAACGTCGGTCCGTAGCCGTCGCGTTTGACGCTCAGCCAGCCGACCCATGACGGTCCCTGGGCAACGCCATCCTGACCCCAAGCCCACAGCGTGCCGTCCTTCTTGACCGCGAACGCCGAGTTACCTGCGGCGCTGATGGACTGAATGTCGGAGAGTCCCTTGACCTGCTGCGGGGTGGTCACCGTGTCTTCGGAGGAACCGGTGCCGAGCGTGCCGGCAGTGTCGTGACCAACATACGGATCGGCTCCCTTGTTCTTGCCCCACGCCCAGACGGTGCCGTCCTTCTTGACCGCGAACGACTGATCCTGGTCGGCGGCCACGGCAACCACATCGGACAGGCCGGAGACCTTGGTCGCCTGATACATCGAATCATTGAGATTGCCGGTGCCCAGCTGTCCGCTGGAATTGTCGCCCAACGCGACGACCGTGCCGTCCTTCTGCACGGCAAGCATATGCGTGGGGCCTGCGGCAACGCGGTTCGCCACGTTCTTGAAGGCCGAGTCAGAGCTGATCGTCTGTTCGGCCGATGCGGTGGTTGCTGTGGCGGCGGTGCCGGCTACGGCGAGTGCGGTGACCATGGCTCCGGTAATGGCCATGGCCCATGTTTTTCGTAATGACCGGCCGGCTGTCGTGAGTCGGTCTTGTAGTCCGCTCATGGGTGAATCCTTCCGTGGGGGTTCGTCTTGCGGCTGCGTCATTGGCGGCGTTTCCGCAAGGTTTGATACTCTTCCACGATCAGGATTCCACTTTGGTGGCGCGCCGGTTTTGCCACACGCCGGTGGGACGTACGACGTTATGCAAACGTGTGGGAAGACACGGCGAACATGGCGGTTCTGCAACGATATCGGGTGTTCTCACTCGTTCGGAGGGGAACACCCGGGGTGTATGGGAACAGGCGCGCAGTGAATCCGAAACTAGGAGATGATGGGCGTTACCGGGGCGGTGGTCTCGAAGAGGCGGTCGACATGACGGCCGTTGATCCAGGCGCGGCAGACGGCGGCGGACACGGTCTCGTCGGGCACGCAGGCCACCACGGACGGGCCGGAGCCAGAGACAAACGCGGCGGTGGCGCCAGCCTCCAACGCGGCGCGGATGGCCTCGCCGGAACGCGGATGCAGAGTGACGGCGGCGTTCTGCAGATCGTTGGCCGTGAATCCCATGCCGCCGGCGCTCGCGGCGGAGTCCGTGCTCGTTCCCGCGCCGATCGCGTCGAACATGCGGTAGACGTCGGGCGTGCTCAGCTGCGTGTTGTATGCGCCCACGACCATGCATCCGAGCATGCCGGGCAGAATGTCGGGATGGCTGGCGTCCACGGTTTCGATGACCTCGCCGTAGCCGGTGCCGTGCGCGAGTCCGCCGGCAAGGCAGAACGGCATGTCCGCGCCGAGTTTCGCGGCGATCGGGCGCAGACGCTCGACCGGCCAGTTCAGACCCCACAGGCGGTTCAGCGCGAGCAGCGTGCCCGCAGCGTCGCTGGAGCCCCCGCCGAGACCGGCGCCCACGGGAATGCGCTTCTCCAGCGTGATACCCACGTCGGTGGACTGACCGGCGGCCTCGGCGAGCGCGAACAGAGCCATGACGGCGTGATTGCGACGCATGTCGGCATGATCGAGCGCCAGATCGCCCAGATGGCTGCCGGCGAGCTCAAGGCTGAACCCGGTGCCGGGCGCCTTGCGCGTGACGGTGACCGTGTCGTAGATGCCCACGCCGCAGTAGATGGTGTCGAGCCGGTGCCGGCCGCCCCATTCGGCGCGGGATTCGCCCACGCGCAGGGTGAGGTTGGTCTTGGCCGGGCATTCCACGCGCACGGAGTTCACCGGTTCCGCGGAACCGGATTCGGGCGACCGCGCGGGAACCACCGCCGGCGTGGGCGTGCCCGCCGATTCGGTGGAATCAACGCTGTTCATGATGCTGGGTGCGGTCATCAGGCCTCCTTGCCGTCCGTACCTTCTTCAACGCGGGCCGCGGCCTCGGCGAGCGCGGCGAACCGATCGATCGTCAGGGTCTCGCCGCGCAGCGTCGGATCGATGCCGGCCAGAGCGAACGCCTCCTTGGGCATGATCTTCTTCAATGCGGCGTTGAGCGTCTTGCGGCGCTGGGCGAATGCGGCATCGACCAGGGCGAACGTGCGCTTGCGTGCGGCCACGTCGGCGTCGGTGCGGTCGGTGTGCGTGCGCGTGAACTTGACGAGTGCGGAATCCACGTTCGGTGCGGGCCAGAACACGTTGCGGCCGATGATGCCGGCGCGTTCGGACGTGCCGAACCAGTGGAGCTTGGCGGTGGGGGTGCCGTAGATCTTGCTGCCGGGCTGCGCGGTAAGGCGGTCAGCCACTTCCTTTTGCACCATCACCACGAAGCTGCTCAGGTTCGGGTAGCGTTCGAGCAGGGTGATGATGATCGGCGTGGCCACGTTGTACGGCAGGTTGGCCACGAGCGTGAACGATTCGGCGTCCGCGAGCTGCGGGGTGTCGTCGGGCGTGACCTTGAGCGCGTCCTTGTTGATCACGCTGAACCGCGCGGCGGCATCCGGCATGCGTTCGGCCACGGTGTTGGGGATGCGTTCGGCCAGCGGCGGGTCGATCTCCACGGCGGTCACGTGCGCGCCGGTCTCCAGCAGTGCGAGGGTGAGCGAGCCGAGGCCGGGACCCACCTCCATCACCTGATCGCCTTCGCCGATCTCGGCGGTGCGGGCGATGCGGCGCACGGTGCCGGGGTCGATCACGAAGTTCTGGCCGAACTTCTTGGTGGGCGTGATGCCGGCCTCGGCGGCGATGCGGCGGATGTCGGCCGCGCCGAGCAGACCGCTGTCGTCGATGTCGGCCTGATGGGCGGCGGATTCGGTGGTGTGCGCGTTGCCGGGGTTGTCGGCCGTGGTGTTCGTCATATCGCTCTCGTACTACGTGATGTCGGTGTGGTCAGGGTCGGTGTCGATCGGCTCTGTGCTCTTTAGTACCAGCCGGTCTTCTGCGAGTGTGCCCAGGCGGTGTCGGGGTTGCCGTAGCGGCCGGAGATGTAGCTCAGGCCCCAGTTGATCTGGATGGCGGCGTCGTCCTTCCAGTTGGCGCCGAACGTGGCCATCTTGCTGCCGGGCAGCGACTGCGGGATGCCGTACGCGCCGGAGGACTTGTTCTCCGCGCTCCAGCTCCAGCCGGACTCCTTGTTCCACAGCTTCACCAGAGAGTCGAAGTTGGTGCCGCCCCAGCCGTACTGCGCCACGGCGCCGCGGGCGTAGGTCTGCGCTGCGGACGGGGAGGCGTGCCACAGGCCGCTCGTGCTGCCGGAGCTGGAGGAGCTGCCGGAGTTCGAGCTCGAGTTGTTGCTGGAGCTGTTGCTGCTCGAGTTGGACGAGCCGGAGTTGGAGGAGCTCGAGTTGTTGCTGGAGCTGCCCGAATTGTTCGACGAATTGTTGTTCGTGTTCTGGGTCGGCTTCTGCGTGGGTGTGGGGGTCTCCGCCGGCTTGCTGGTCTCCGACTGGCTCGGGGAGCTCGACGGCTTGGACGACGCCGACTCGCTCGGCTTCGACGACGCCGACGAGGACGACGACGAGCTGGGCTTGCTGCTCGGCTTGGACGAGCTGGAATCGGACGAGTTCTTGTCGGAGCTGTCCGACTTGGAGTCGGTCTTGTCGGAATCCGACTTGTTGTCCGACTTGTTGGAGTCGTTGGAGTTCGAGTCGCTGCTCGAGTTGTCGCTCGGCGTCTCCTCGGTCTTCTCCGGGCCCACGGCCACCACCTGGTTGACGGCCTCCTTGGTGGTCGTCTCCTTGAGCAGCACCGCGGATTCGGCCTGACCGTCCACGAACGTGGTGTTGTAGGTCTGCGTCTTCTCGCCGTTCTGCCCCTGCTGACGCACCACGGTCTCGCCGGGCTGCAGCGTATCGTCCACGATCGTCTGCGTGACGAACGGGATCTCCACGGTCTTGGTGGTCTCGCCGTGGGTGACGCGCTTGACGCGGAGCACGGTCTGATCGCCGTTCTTCTCCACGCTCACGCGATCCTCCTTGCCGAGCACGATGCCCTTGGAATCGAGGATCGACGCGGCCGGCAGCTTGCCGTTCGGCGCCTCGCTGGACTGGCCGTCGGCCACCACGGTCACCGGACCGTTGGCGTTGATCACGAATCCGCCCGTCAGCTGGTTATACACGTTCTGAATGTTCACCGTGACCTGGCTGGCCGCGTTCTCGTTGTCCTGGAAGAATCCGAGCAGCTGGTCGGCGCTCGTGGCGATCGTCCAGAACGGCACGTCCTTGCCCTCGATGGTGATGGTGGCCTGATACGCGCTCTGCACCTTCACCACCGCATGATTGGCCAACGCGTTGCCGCTCGACGACGTGACGATGTCGTGGGTCTTCACATCCACGCCCTGCTCCTGCAGCAGACGGTCGACGCTCATCGCATACGTCTGCACGGTCTCGGTCTTGCCGTTCACTTCAAGCGCGACGGTCTTGTGCGTGCCAACCAGGAAGCTTGCCATGCACGCCACGGTCACCGCTGCGGCACAAGCTGCCACACGAATACGGCGACGCGCCTGAAAACGTTGCGGAGTCCACCTACGTGCCATCAAATCCTCCTGAAGAACTATTGAAAACCAACCCTCATTGTATGGTGCCAACCTTGACAGCCCGTGTTTCGTAGCCCGCCAGCGCCGAATCCGCACAATTTCAGAGTTGATTGTCGGTCTCTCAAGACGGATCTGGGTATATCCGCATCATGAGGACCCCCGATTGGTGTGGTTCATGATGCGGGTATACCCAGATCCGCCTATATGGGCCGGTTTGACCCAGAAATATTCGACCGGTTATACCCAGATATCAGTCCCGATAGACCCAAGACCTTGGTCTGGATATACCCGGATATCAGTTTTGATAGATCTAAAGCGACGGTTCGGTGGTTGGTTGATCACCTCATCCGTCAGCCTTCGGCTGCCACCTTCCCCTCAAGGGGAAGGCAGGTTTTCCTAATAATCCTCCCCCCCCCAGATACGAAAAAGGCCTTCCGAGGCAAGGGGAAGGCAGGTTTTTCTAATAATCCTTCCCCTCGAGGGGAAGGTGTCGGCGCCAGCCGACGGATGAGGTGGCCGACCGGGATGACAGAAATGACAGGATGGGGAACAGGGGAATAGAAAAGTCGACGAATGATAAAAGAAAAAGGAGAGGGGCCGGCTTAGAAGGGGGATGATTCCGGCCCCTCTCAACGGACGGAGCGGGTTGGGGGATGCTCCGTCCCATGTCTCAGAAGCTGTTTTTGATGGGGGAAGCTCCTGAGTTCTTACTCGCGGTAAGTCTTAAATCCCCGTTCGGTTACAGGCATCGTAAACCTTCAACGTGTAAACCATATCACTCTTTATATGGAAACACCTACGGCGTGTTCTCCTTGCGGACAGTAGGGGAGACAGGGGTTTCGGCGTCGGCTCGGCATGGGGTGGATGTTCGGGTTCACATGCGGCTCGTACGTAGTTCGTACATGATGATTGCGGGATTATCGCGTGCGATTCCGACCATGCATGATCGCCGACGACCGCAAAGGAGTGTTAAAGATTATCGATGATCGATGGAGAACGTCGGCCGGTGAACCGCCGGCGAACCGTTCATAACGGGGGTATTGGAGCCTCCTGTCAGGTTCGAACTGACGACCTGCCGCTTACAAGGCGGCTGCTCTGGCCAACTGAGCTAAGGAGGCGTGTCTGCCACGCGACGCGTGGCAGACGAGGATTCAGTATAACGAATGAACTGGATTTAGCGATACGTCGCAGACGCTCACGGGTAGAGCGGGCCCTTGCTGTCGCCGATCTCCGGAACCGCGCCGGACTGCCCCACCTGAGCGGAGTCGAGACCGATCGCCTTGAGGAACGCGGTGCGCGTATCCACGCTGGAATCCAGTCCCTGACGGTTCCAGTACTTGCCGTTGAACGTGACCGTCGGCGTGGTCATCTGGCCCTTGAGCGAGCCTTCGGTGTTCCACAGTTCGCTGCGCAGCGGCGTGTACTCGGCCATCGCAGTGACCCAGCTCTTGTACTCGTAGTCCTTGTCGGTGGCCTTGGTCGCCACGTCCTCGCTCACGCCGGCCGCGATCATCTGCTTCTTGATGTCGTTGTCGCTCACCGACTGGTAGTCGGACTCGCTCGGCTGGAAGTCCTCCGCATACATCAGGCTGATGAACTTGAGGATGTGGTCGGTGTCGTTGTCGTTCTCCAGCAGCTCGATCGTGGCGTTCGCCGTGCGTGTGGAGTATTCGTCGGTGGAGTAGCGGTCCATGAATCCGTTGGGATGGATCTCCAGATTGATCTGGCCGGCATCCACCAGCTGGGTGAAGGTCTCGCCCATCGAACGCTCGAAGCTGCCGCAGCCCGGGCACATGTAGTCCATATATACGGCCACGGTGGGCACGCCGTCGACGGGCTTGTTCACGCCGTCCTTCGACAGGATGAAACCGCCCTTGTCGGTGGCGTCCGTCGGCTTGGGGGAGGCCTTCTCCACCTTGGCCCAAGCGGCGTTGACGTCGTCGGCGTTCGCCGTGGGGTTGTGCGACTTCCACACGTTGAATCCGATCACGGCCACCAGGATCACCACGATGGCCACCACCACCGCGCCGATGATGGTCTGATTGCGGCGGTCGCGCGCCGCCTGTTCCTCACGTGCCTTGGCGGCTGCCGCTTCGGCGGCCTGACGCGCCTTGCGGTTGGTGGGTTTCGTCTTGTTGGCCATGGATCGCCTCGTGCTCCCTTGGTTTTCAATGGTTCCGGCACGATGCTGCCGGCTCGTTGTAGCAGCCTCAATATAACAGCGGAGGGTAAATAAACGGTGATGATGCCCACGATCCACGGCTGCCGTATGGAGCGGGTATACGGTTCGCTAGGTTTGCTGTCAGGGCCGGAGGGGGACCGATCCGGCGCCGGCCCTGTGCCCTCAGCCCAGAATGATCGGCGCCCAGTCGATGCTGCCTCCGGCGAGCAGCATTGCCACGCCGGCGAGGATCAGCACCAGCCAGATCAACGTGAGTGTCCAGCCACGCCGATGCGCCGACTGTTCCAGTCGCTCCTGCTCTTCCGGCGGCAACGATCCCGGCCCGCTCGGCCCGGCCAGACTTGCGTCAATCGACGGCGATGGCGCCCCCAAATCGCCTCGCAGCGTACCGGCGCCGAGCCTTGCGAACCGTGAATACGGTCCGAGTGTCGCCGTGAACCATCCGGCCGCCATGCACACCATCAGCGTGAAGCCCGACGACGACAGCGAGCTGCCGGCCAGCAGCGGGAACCGCAGTGGCTTGCCGAACAGCGTCAGTACGCCGGTGGCCGACGGCAGCATCAACGCCGTGGTGAGGAACGCGGTCAATGCGGCGAACAGGGCCAGCATGAGCAGTACCGGCACCACGGTGAGCGCCAGCCCCTTGATCAGATGCCACGGCATGGATCCGATGATCAGCGCGCTGTCGGTTCCCTTGCGTAGGCCGCCACGCTTGTCCTCGCGATCCAGCTGCGAATTGCGCGACAGGCCCATCACCGTGAACGCCCACAGCAGGAACGACGCCGACATGAGTCCGGCCGCCGGTGTGCTCGCGGCGAACAGGCACAGCGGCGCGGCCAGCAGGCACATGATCATGCGTCCGCGCGGAATGTACCAGTCACGCATGGCGTCGGCGTGATTCCTGCGCGGCTGTGGCGGATACGGCTGGTTCTGTTCGTACGGCTGCTGCTGCGGGTACGGCGGCGCGATGGGCTGACCGTACTGGTCGTACTGTGGCTGACCGTATTGCGGCTGGGCGTACTGAGCCTCATACGGATCAGTGCCGTATGCGGGCTGCTGTTGCGGGTATGCCGTGGCCTGCGGATACGTCCGAGTCTGCTGAATCGACTCCGCCGGCTGTTGGTATCCCTGGCTCTGGATCGACCTCGCCTGACGCGGTTGCCCGTATACGAGCGTGGTGTCCATGTCTGGAACCCCGGTGATCGGCGGCTCTTCGGGAGGCTCTCCGATGGTCGGGGCCTGCACGAGCGTGGTGGTGCCGAGTGTCGGATCCGGTCCGATGATGCGCGTCTGATCAAGGTTCGGCTGCGTGCCGACGGGGCGAATGGCCGGTGCGGAGAGCGATCGTGTCTCGTCCGACTGGATTGGCGTCTGTACCGCCGTTTCGGCGACGTCGGCCGGCTTGGCCGGTTCAGTGCCGCCGGGCGTGACCGGCAATGAGTCGAACAGGTGATCCAGTTCGTCGCGTTCGTCGTTCGATTCGGCCGGTTCGTCGCCAAGCGTATGCAGATCGCGCAGCAGATTCGCCGACTTGGGCACGGCCGCCGATTCGCCGGTATCGTCCTTCAGCCAGTCAAGCTGATCGTATGAGTGCACGGGTGTGGGGTAGCTCGCCGGCATGGTCGTGGTGGCCGCCGTGGGCGGCACTTCTGCGGCATGTGTTGCGGCGGCTGCCGACGACGACACCGTTCGCGGGGTGGCCGGTGGTGCTTGCGGTGCAGGTGCGACCGGCGGTTTCGGCGCCGTGTGGAACGGGTCATCGGCATCCGCGGAGTCCGCTGACGTCGAGGAGGCGGACGCAGGCTGCGGCGATTCGAGCTCATCCGCGGCGGACTGCGGCAGCGGCGGATCGGCCGGCTGGAACGCCGGACTGTCGGACGGCGCGCGATCGACCGGCACCACGCGGGTCTGCCCGGCAAGCACGATGGACGGCTTGTCGGTGTTCCACTCGTCGTCGGTGCCGAAGCCGTCGTCAACGTCGTCGATGTTGTCGGCGTCGTCGGTGTTGCCCGGGTCGCCGAATCGCATTGGCGAGATCGACTCGGTTTCGCCGGCCTCCATCGACGTGTTGTTTGTGGACAGCGAGCCCACGCCGATCACCTGCGTCAGTGCGGCACGGCGTTCGTCGAGCTCCTTCCACAGCGAGCGCGGATTATCTGAAGAGCTTTTTCCAAAAGGGCGCACCACCCCGGTTTCGCCGCCCTCGTTCGTCTCGCGGTTTTCGGACGGTTCCTCGCCGGCGCTCCCGGTCTGCGGCGAGATCGACGGCGGCATGGCGGTCGGCATCGCACCGCTGAGCATCGGTTTGCCGGGCAGTGCGGTCGCCGGTTCGGTTGCGGTTGCGGTTGCGGCGGCGGAGCCTGCCGCATTGGACTCCAAGCCCGTCCACAGTTCCGGGACCATGGCCTCCTGCTCGATGGTCTGCAGCAGTTCCATCGGCGTGCAGCGGTCCTCGCGGCGAGGGCTCAGCGCGCTGCGGAATGCGGCCGTCGTACGCGGCGGCAGTCCGGCGAGGTTCGCATTGCCCGCGGCCGCGCGTTCCAACACCGCCATCATCGGCTTGGAACCGAACACGGGCTGGCCGGTGGCGGCGAACGCGAGCACCGCGGCCGTGCTCCACCAGTCGGTCGTCTCGTCGGATTCCGCGCCGTCGATGATCTCCGGGGCGATGAATCCCGGCGTACCCATCACCAGACCGGTGCGCGTCACATGACTTTCGCCCTCGCCCATGGCGATGCCGAAGTCCACCAGCACCGGGCCGGTACGTGACACCATCACGTTTGTCGGCTTGATGTCGCGGTGGATGATGCCCGCCCTGTGCACAGCGGTCACCGCGTCGATCAGCTTGCGTGTGAGTCGTTCCAGATCGCCGGCCACGTACTTGCCGTTCGCCAGCACGTCCTCACGCAGGTTCTTGCCCTCGATGAGTTCGGTGACGATGAACGCCAGCGAGTCGTCCAACTCCATATCGACGATCTGGCATACGCCGGGATGATTCACGCGGCGCAGCGCGGCGGCCTCTCGGCGCAGTCGTTCGCGCGCCATGCCCGCCGTGTCCTCGCCGCCCTGCTGAAAGCCTTCGGTGCTTTCGTCGCCGTCGTCGTTCAACGAATCGCGCAGGATCTTCATGGCGTAGATGTTGCCGCCGTCGTCCTTGACCCGCCACACCGAACCCATGGCACCGCCCCCAAGACGCGAGATGAGGGTATAGCCCCCCACAAGGTTCCCCGGTGCCAGATTCAGCGCAGTCAAATCACTCATGCGCCCCATTGTGACACCCGTGCCCTACGACCGGTTCGATGGGCGCGAAACGGTTACAGTTCATGCGCGGAAGCGGTTGCGCACGCGGCGTTGCCCGGGTGTCGTCCGCATGCCGTCCGTGTCGGAACCGGCCCTGTTCCTACCGAATCCAGCGTTCGCCACTTACACTGATAACGAACCAGAACGTGTGGAGGATGTTATGAGCCGGGATGGTATTGCGACTGCGACAAGTGGCGGCGAAGGAGACGCGGGCGACGAGGGGGCGCGCAGGGTCAGGCGGCTGATGTCGGGCAAGCCGCGGGAACTGAAGCTGTCGATGCCGAAGCTGATGGTGCCGGAGCTCAGAAACACGAAGATGGGGAAGGCAAAGGCCTCAAAGGGCCTGAATCTGCAGGAGCCGGCGCCGCTCGTGTCCGCAAGGCTGGGGGGGCGGCCGCTCGTGTCGGTGATCGTGCCCATATATAAGGTCGAGCGCTATCTCGACGAATGCGTGAGCGGCATCGTGAACCAGACGTATCGGAATCTGGAGATCATTCTCGTCGACGACGGCTCGCCCGACGCGTGCCCGCGGATGTGCGACGAATGGGCGGCTCGTGACGGTCGCATCCGCGTAATCCACAAGCCCAACGGCGGTCTGTCCGACGCGCGTAACGCCGGACTGGCGCAGGCAACGGGCGACTGCATCTACTTCGTCGACTCCGACGACACCGTGGAGCCGAATCTGGTGGAGCGCGCGCTGGATACCATGCGTGAGTACGAGGCCGATCTGGTCATGTTCAAGTTCGACACGATCTCCGAGAATGACAAGCCGCTGCTCTCCGATTACAAGCACAACGATTTCGACGAGATCATGGTGCTTACGCCGCAGGAGGCGATCAAAGCGCAGGTGAAGGCGGAGATCGACGGGTATTTCTGGTCGTTCATGGCCACGGCGAACATCTACAAGGACCATGATTTCTCGTTCCCCGTAGGGCGCAAGATTGAGGACCTGGCACGCATCTGCAATGTGATCGGCGAGGCCACGCTGATCGTGCGCATTCCGGAGGTGCTGTACCACTATCGTCTGCGCGGTGGGTCGATCATGGGCAGTTGGACGCCGCAGTTGTCGATCGACTGGTCCAAGGCGGCCGACGATCGTGAGGAGTACATCGTCTCTCGCTATCCGGAGCTGAAGACGTTCATGAAGCTGCAGCAGCTGACGTTCTTCGCGAATCTGGACTACGAGACGATCCGTCAGTCCCTGGGCGCGCGTCTGGGTGTGGATCCGGAGGAGGCCGACCGGCTTCGCCGGCGCATCGAGGGGCTGGAGCACGACGTTGCCGACGCGGGCGAGGAGGTGCCGGAGTCCACGCGCAAGCTGATCGACATGCTGCGCGCCGTGGTGAAGCCGGGTGCCGCCGCCGAGTTGGCCGACGACGTGGCGGATGGGTTCGCCGACAACTTCAAGGAGATGCGCGAGGAGTGGCGCAGGATCAGCGCCAGCTGGCGCGGTTCGATCCGCGAGGCTCGCGAGGCACATGAGGACGCCCGTGAGGAGGCGAGGATCGCCCGTCAAATCAAGGACACCGCAATCGAGTAGTCGCTGGGTAGGGGAGTGCCGGAAACCTGCCGCGACACGCCGATGGAGGCGTTGCGCGGCATGGGATCCGGCAAATTTTGAAATTTTTTGTTAGATCGATCTAACCCAACTCGTGCAACGATTGACGAAGACAGGTGTGGTTACCGGTCGGTAATGTGCACGCTCTCAAAGGGTTTCCCGAGTTGATTGATTAACGGCATTAACGTATAGTTAATCCCGCAAACACAACATGCTTAATGGCAAAGGAGCTATGCAAATGAGCATCCGCGACTACGTGACCGGCGTCGGACATGTCGGCATCCCCACCAACGATCTCGAAGGCACCATCGCCTACTATGAGAAGCTGGGTTTCGAATGCGAGGGCATCTACCCGAACGGTGACGACCGCTGCACCTTCCTGCACCTGAATAACCTCACCCTCGAGGTGTGGACCATGGCCGAGCCGGCCGGTGTCACCGGTGCGATCAACCACTTCGCCCTCGACGTCACCGACATCGACAAGGCGTTCGAACAGGCCGTGGAGCTGGGCCTCAACCTGGTCGAGGGTTCCGTTCAGCACATCGACACCTTCCACGAGAACGGCATCCGCTACTTCAACGTGCTCGGCCCCAACCACGAGACCATCGAGTACTGCCAGGTCCTGTAAGGTCCGGCGCGGCACTCGCAAATCCTCAACACTTCACCGTCGAGCGGAACCGATCACCAATCGACATCCATAACTCAATACGCATAACCGAATACATAACTGAATCCCCTTTTCCTTCGTTGGCCTTAGCTTCGGCGGGTTACGGCGAATCCAACGGGTCCGATCACTGCAACCGGCACGGCGGTACCGCGGATGCGACGCATGCATCCGCGTACGGCACGCCAAGGATGTCGTGACATGTCGTACGGAAGCGACGCGGACTCGTCGATTATCCATCCGTGTAACCGCCTGTGTTTGCAGGGGCCAAGACCAACGAAGCCGTGCCGGCGGCATGTCCCGCCGGCCGCCGGGCGATCTTTCCGCCCCCATGTATGTACGCAACGGTTGCACACGGTTTTCCAGAAGAAGGAATCATGGCACAAGCAACCGAAACCAAGACCGGCGCCGAGGCCGGTCAGGTCGCCGAAAACGGCGGCAAGAAGACCCCGTGGATCGAGTTCTCCAACGGCTACCTCGATCGCACCCCCGTACTGCAGTTCGCGATGACCTCCGTGCTGTTCGCCATCTGGGCCATCGCCTCCAGCCTCAACGACATCCTGATCACGCAGTTCAAGGCCGTGTTCTCGCTGAGCGATCTCGCCACCGCGTTCGTGCAGAGCGCGTTCTACGGCGGCTACTTCCTGATCGCCATCCCGGCCTCGCTGTTCATCAAGAAGACCAGCTACAAGCTGGGCATCATCGCCGGCCTGTCGTTCTTCGCCGTCGGCTGCTTCATCTTCTTCCCGGCGTCCCGACTGGTCACCTACGAGGTGTTCCTGTTCGCCATCTTCGTCGAGGCCATCGGTCTGAGCTTCCTTGAGACCTCCGCCGATACCTACGCCACCCTGATGGGCCCGAAGCGCCTCGGCACCGTGCGACTCAACGTCGCCCAGACCATGAACGCCCTCGGTCTGATCACCGGCATCCTGCTCGGCAAGTACCTCGTGTTCCAGGACTCCAACCTGCACGCCGAGATGGCCAAGATGACCCCCGAGGCCGCCAAGGCCTACGGCGCCGAGCAGCTCAGCCGTACGCTGGAGCCGTACAAGTACCTGCTCATCGTGCTCGCCGTGCTGATCATCCTGTTCGCCCTCACCAAGTTCCCGAAGTGCCGTCCTGCCACCAAGGAAGGCGGCGTCGCCAAGGCCACCCTCGGTGAGACCATGAACTACCTGTTCCACAACGGCCGCTTCTGGAAGGGCATCGGTACCCAGTTCATCTACATCGGCGCCCAGACCGGCATCTGGTCCTTCACCATTCGTCTGGCGCTGAACCAGGGCGGCTCCTCCATGACCGACCGTGACGCCGCGAACTTCATGATCGTCAGCTACATCGTGTTCTTCGTCGGCCGTCTGCTCGCCAGCTACCTGCTGTCCAAGTTCCGTGAGACCCGCGTGCTCGCCGCCTTCATGATCGTCGGCGCGATCGTGCTGCTTGGCACCGCGTTCCTGCCCGGCATGACCGCCGTGTGGTTTGCCGTGGCCGTGAGCCTGTTCCTCGGACCGGGCTGGCCGACCATCTACTCCCGCACCCTGAAGACCGTCGAGGATCGTCGTCACACCGAGACCGCCGGCGCCATCATCGTGATGGCTCTGGTCGGCGGCGCCGTGCTCCCGACCTTCCAGGGCGCCCTGTCCGACGCCACCACCATGCAGTTCTCCTTCATCCTGCCGGCCATCGAGCTCGCCATCGTGGGCCTGTACTTCCTCAGCGAGTTCAAGCGCGACAAGTACACCCCGGCCCAGCTCAAGGAAATGGCCTCCGAGGAGGAAGCCTGAGCGGTTCTCCGTTTCCCCTCACTGAGCGAAGCTGACTGAGGGGAGACCCCCTAAATACGACGATCGCCGCGAACCCCCGAATCATCTCGGGAGTCCGCGGCGATCGTCGTATTCGGTTGTGGTGTCGGTCACGCGGCGCTCTGCGCGGCGTTGTCAACGCATCGCAGAGCGTTAAGCGAACGCGGGTATCCGATGTACGGCAGGCACTGCGACACCACCGAAATCAGGAACGCACGGTCGTTGCCCAGCCGGATGTTCGCCGCCGCGTGCGCGGTCAGCTGCGGCTCGCATCCGCCCTGCGCCGCGATGAAGCAGAACGTGATCATCTCACGCTGCTTGAGATCCAATCCGGTGCGCGTGTAGTAGTCACCGAAGCAGTTGGCCGCCAGCCAGCGGTTGATGTGTCGCTTCTCCGCCGGGCCGGACTTATAGAAGTCCTTCATGCCGTCGCCGAAGATGTCGACCTGCGCCTGAGTGCCCTTTTCTCGGCGATCCTCCGCGGTGGTGGTGGACTGCGATTCCAGCGGCAGTTTCACGCCGCGCTCGCGCAGCACGTCGTTGAGTGCGGCGAGGAACGGGTAGACGCGGGCGATGCCCAGATACGCCACCGCCTGATACGTGATCTCCTTGGCCTCGACGGGCGTGACGCCGGCGGTGAGCGCGGCCGGCACGATGCCGCGGAACTCGGTGAGGCACTGCGCGCCGAGCAGGGTGGCGAGGATGGCCATGTAACGGGTGCGGTCGTCCAGATCATTGACGCCCGGCTCGTTCGGCACCTCGTCGAACGCGAAGTTCTCGATGATCTGCGCGAGATCCGGGTCGTCCTCGCGCAGCAGTTCGGTGTTGGGGAAGAAGTGGCGGTGGTATTCCTCCGCCGCGGGCGTGATGTCCATGATGCTCCTTGTAAGAGGGGAGTGGGGTATGCAGTAGGGGGGCTTAGGCGAGGGCGTTGTAGTCGTCGGCGTCCACGGGCTCGAGCCATTCGTTGGACGCGCCCTCGGCCGTGTTCATGATCGCGATGTGCGAGAACGCCGAGTCGGGCGCCGCGCCATGCCAGTGCTTGGTGCCGGGCGCCACGTACACCACGTCGCCGGGGTTGAGCTCCTGCGGCTCCTTGCCCCATTCCTGGTAGTATCCGCGACCGCCCACGGCAATCAGGATCTGGCAGACGCCGTGATGAATATGCCAGTTGTTGCGGCAGCCGGGCTCGAACGTCACATTGGCGACGCTCACCTCCTTGTCCGGGCCGCCGACCAGCGGCGCCAGGTAGCTCTGGCCGACGAAGTACTGCGCGTAGCCGGTGTTCGGCTCGCCGAGCGGGAAGACGCTGGGATTCTCGATTGCCATGATCGGTCCTTTCCTCGATGGCTGACGAATGACTGACGATTCGGTGGCCGGCGATCGTATGGCATGGCCGGCCGATCGACTTTCACACTAGGCCCGTTTCCATGTCATTACAATTGCGAATCAAGCATGCCCTCCCATACGTTTCACGCATGTCGTATGCCCGTCGTTTGCATGGCATGTGATCTGCGACACGCGAAGCGTTTGTCGAATGCAAACGTTTGTGCAGCGTCGCAGTCGTCATGAGCGCGCTAACAACTATCGGATATTGCGAAGATGGTACGTTGCCTAGCGTTTCGTGGTGTATATTGAATCTTGGCTCATCGGAGAGTGATTTCCGCAACCGCCAACAATGCAGTTTGAGGTGCAACCGACCGGCAAACCCAATGCAGGGATGCAGGGGCATGCAGGACACGTGAATCCAAAAACGGTGATAACTGAATACCCAATGAACAACCCCTTTTACAACGGATCGTGAGGCACGTACCTGCCTCTGAAAGGAAACTGATTACCATGGCAGAAGTGGTATTTGACCATGTCACCCGTATCTACCCGGGCAACGATAAGCCCTCGGTGGACAATCTGAACCTCAACATCAAGGACGGTGAGTTCCTTGTGCTCGTTGGCCCTTCCGGTTGCGGTAAGTCCACGACCCTGCGCATGCTGGCCGGCCTCGAGGAGGTCAACAAGGGCCGCATCCTCATCGGTGATAAGGACGTCACCAACATGCAGCCGAAGGACCGTGACATCGCCATGGTCTTCCAGAACTACGCTCTGTACCCGCACATGACCGTCGCCGACAACATGGGCTTCGCCCTGAAGATCGCCGGCACCCCCAAGGACGAGATCCGCAAGCGCGTGGAAGAGGCCGCCAAGATCCTCGACCTCACCGAGTTCCTCGACCGCAAGCCGAAGGCGCTGTCCGGTGGTCAGCGTCAGCGTGTGGCCATGGGTCGTGCAATCGTCCGTAAGCCGAAGGTCTTCCTCATGGATGAGCCGCTGTCGAACCTCGACGCCAAGCTCCGTGTGCAGACCCGTACGCAGATCGCCGCCCTGCAGCGCCAGCTCGGCGTCACCACCCTGTACGTGACCCACGATCAGACCGAGGCTCTGACGATGGGCGACCGCATCGCCGTCATCAAGCTCGGCATCCTGCAGCAGGTCGGCGCCCCGACCGAGCTGTACGATCGCCCGGCCAACGTGTTCGTCGCAGGCTTCATCGGCTCCCCGTCCATGAACATCAACACGCACCCGGTCGTCAACGGCCACGCCCAGATCGGCGACGACACCGTTGAGCTGCCGGCTGACGTGGTCGCCAAGCTGACCCCGGAGGACAAGGGCCAGATCGTCGTCGGCTTCCGTCCGGAGGACGCCGACCTCGCTACCTCCGAGGACAAGAACGCATTCCAGCTGCACGTGGCCAACGTCGAGGACCTCGGTTCCGACGGCTACATCTACGGCACCATCGTGACCGACGGCTCCGCCGCCGAGCAGGCCGGTTCCGTGATGGGCGACCAGAACAAGATGACCACCGTGCGCGTCAACCCGCGCAAGCTCCCGAAGGTGGGCTCCACCGTGCGCATCAAGATCGATCCGACCAAGATGCACCTGTTCGCCCCGAGCACGGAGCTGCGCCTCAACTAATAAACAAACGTCGGCGAGAAGGTTTGTGGGATTCCATTCCCGCCGATAAAACGAGGTGAGTTCCCCTCTCTTCCTCTCTGTCTCATCTCGTTTTGCAGTGTAGCCCCGCAGCCAGTGCTGGTTGCGGGGCTTCCCTTTTTCTCATGGGGTTCGCGCGTAGGCGGTTCACAAATCGAAGATGCCGATGAGGAGCCCAATGATTCATTGGGACGAGCGACGGTATCTTCGATTTGTGAACCGGCTTCAGCCGAGACCCCTCATGCGCCCATTTCCCCTCCTACAAAAACTCCCAAAACCCCACAGAATTCGATCATGAACCATCCCATGGGGAACGCCTCATGTCGGGCGCCCCTCACAGTAAGTTGGTGACTATGGAAAACGTGGAATTTGACCCCAGACTCGTACAGGCGACTTCCGTGAAGTCCGCGGATGAAGGCGTCCCCGGACGGAAGGCCGCGCAGCCCAAGGCGCTGAAGATCACCGCCGCAAGCTCCAACCCGAAGATGTTCACCCTGCCGTGGCACAAGCCGCTCTCCCAGTGGCCCGACGACCTGCTCGCCAACCTGCCGCGAGGCATCTCCCGCCACGTGGTGCGCTTCGTGCGCGTGGGCAACGACGTGTACGCCATGAAGGAGATCACACAGTCCGTGGCCCAGCGCGAGTACGAGCTGCTGCGCCAGCTCGAGAAGATCGACGTGCCGTCGGTCAAGCCGATCGCCGTGGTGACCGGTCGCCACGACCGCGACGGCAAGCCGCTCGAGGCCATGCTCGTGACCGAGCATCTCAAGTTCTCGCTGCCGTACCGTGCGCTGTTCGCCCGCAACCTGCGCGAGGACACCGCCGACCGTCTGATCGACGCGCTGGCCGTGCTGCTGGTGCGCCTGCACCTGATCGGCTTCTACTGGGGCGATGTGTCGCTGTCGAACGTGCTGTTCCTGCGCGACGCCGACTGCTTCGCCGCCGTGCTCGTGGACGCCGAGACCGGCGAGCTCTACCCGCAGCTGACCGAGGGACAGCGCGAGTACGACATCGACCTGGCCCGCACGAACATCATCGGCGAGCTCATGGATCTGAGCTCCGGCAAGCTGCTGCCCGACGACGTGGACGAGGTCGAGGTGGGCAACCGTCTGGTCGACCGCTACCATTCGCTGTGGAGCGCGCTCACCGACGTGGAGAGCTTCAGCCCCGACGAGATGTGGAAGATCGAGAAGCGCGTCAACAAGCTCAACGAGCTCGGCTTCGACGTGGACGAGCTGGAGATGAACACGTCCGAGGACGGCAATCGCGTGCGCGTGCGTCCGCGTGTGGTGGACGCCGGCTACGCGTCGCGCAAGCTGCTGCGCCTCACCGGCCTCGACGTGCAGGAGAACCAGGCGCGTCGACTGCTCAACGATCTGGACGCCTACCGTACGTCCACGTGGCGGCAGGGCGAGGATCTGGAGATCGTGGCCACCGACTGGATGCGCGAGGTGTTCGAGCCGACCGTGCGCATGATCCCGGCCGAGTACCGTTCCCAGATCGAGCCGGCGCAGTTCTTCCACGAAGTGCTCACGCACCGCTGGTATCTGGCGGAGAAGGTGGGCCACGACGTGCCGATGGCCGAGGCCGTGAACAGCTACATCGACACCGTGCTACCGCAGTACAAGCTCGATGCCAAGGTGATGGACGCGATCAACGCGGACGCCGACGCCGGTGTGGTCGATGACGAGGCTTCGTACGGCGACGACGGCTACGGCAGCGACTACAACCCGGACTACGATCCCGACGCCGCCGTCTGGGCCAGCTGATCCCATCGCACTAGACGCGTTTGCTTCCCCTTGAGGGGAAGCTGTCGACGCAGTCGACTGATGAGGTGACGATGGCCGTAGGCCAAAAAAATTGGAGTCGGTCGTAGACCGACTCCTGGTTGTTGTGGCGTATGGCCACTGGCACCTCATCAGTCAGCCTGACGGCTGCCAGCTTCCCCTCAAGGGGAAGGCATGCGACCTACTTCTTCGCAGCGGCCTCGGCGGCTTCGCGGCGGGCGCGGGCCACGGCGTAGAGGCTGATGCCCGCGGCCACGGAGGCGTTGAGCGACTCTACCATGGAGCTGATCGGAATGCCGGCGATCGAATCGCAGGATTCGCGCACCAGACGGCTCAGACCCTTGCCTTCGGAGCCGAGTACCACCACGAGCGGATCGGTCTCGAAGTTGGTCTCGCCCACAAGCGCGTCGCCGCCGCCGTCAAGACCCACGACGTAGTAGCCGCGCTCCTTGAGACTTTCGATCGCCTTGGTCAGGTTCACCACGCGGGCCACCGGCAGATGCGCGGCCGCGCCGGCCGACACCTTCCACGCAGCGGCGGTCACGGAAGCGGAGCGTCGCTCCGGCAGGATCACGCCGTTCGCGCCGAACGCGGCGGCGGAACGGATCACGGCGCCCAGGTTCTGCGGATCGGTCACGCCGTCGAGCGCGATGAACAGCGGGCGGGCCTTGATCTGCGCCTCGGGGCCGGCGGCCTCCATGGCACGGGCCTTGCGGTCGGCGCGGTCCACGAGCTCCTGCAGCGAGGAATACTGGTACGGCTGCACCTTGAGCACCACGCCCTGATGGTTCGACGAGCGGGCGATGCGGTCCATCTCCAGACGATCCGCCTCGAGCAGGTGCAGGCCCTGACGCGTGGCCAGCTGCACGATCTCGCGCGTGCGGTCGTCGTGCTCGATGCGCGCGGCCAGGTACAGTTCCTTGGCGGGCACGCCTACGCGCAGCGCCTCCACGACCGCGTTGCGGCCGATCACCAGATCATCGGAATCCGACGTGAACTTGGCGACGCGGCGCTTGGCGGCCAGTCGCGGATCGGCCATCTGACGGCGCTCGGCCGCCTTCTTGGCACGATATGCCTTGTGATACACGCGGTCCTCGGCCTTGGGCGTAGGTCCGTGCCCGCGCAGCTTGTTACGATGCTTTCCACCCGACCCCTTGGTCGGTCCTTTCTTCATAGCCATAGATTCCATTGTCCCACAAGGGGTTCCGCGGCATGGAATGCGTGGAACGCACGCAGCGCGTCGAAGCGCCCGATGCCGCGGAACCCCTCATGCGATCAGTACACGAGCAGACCGCCGTCGATGGGGGTGTCGGTTCCGGTCACGTACGACGACGCGTCGGACGCGAGGAACACCAGCAGCCCCTGCAGCTCGTCGTTGCGCGCGAACCGGCGTTCGGGCACCATCTGCAGCATCGCATCATGCCCCTCCTCGGTCACCGAGTCGCCGAAGATGCCGGACCAGATGTAGCCGGGCGTGATCGCGTTCGACCGGATGCCGTACGGCGCGAGCGCGGCCGCCAGATACTGCGTGTACCGCGTCACGCCCGCCTTGGTCACGCTGTAGCTCATGTTCGGCGCGGGGGAGCCGCCCATGTTGAGCACCGTGTGGCCGGCCGTGGACGACGTGAAGATCAACGACCCGCCGTGGCCATGCTCGCGCATGATCTGATGGGCGATCTGACCGGTCATGAACGCGCCGGACAGGTTGATGTCCAACGTCTTTTGCCACTTGTCGAACGGGATGTCGATCGAGTCTCCCATCAGGCAGATCCCGGCGTTGAGGAACGCGATATCGACCGTGCCGAGCCGATCGACCAGCGCGGTCTTCAGCTCCGCCACGCTGTTCGGATCGGACACGTCGCAGCCGAGCGCGACCACGTTCACGCCGTACTTGCCGGACATCTCCGCGGCAAGCGATTCCAGCTGTTCGAGTTTGGCAGGCAGATCGACCAACGCCACGTCAGCGCCGGCCTCGGCCCACGCCGCCGCCGCGCTGCGTCCGATGCCGCCGGCCGCGCCGGTGACGAAGCCCTTCTTGCCGGCGAGGGAGAACTCCTTCATCACGGAATGGTCGGCGTCACGCCACTTGTCGAGCGGATACCGATCGTCGAAATTTGCCATGATATTTCCTTTCTGTCGTCGTTGACCTAAAGATTCCGCGCTCACACCACGCCGTACTCGTGCAGCAGCTTGGCGATGTCGGTGCCCTCGAGCTTCTTGAGTACCTTGCCGAGCACGGCCTTCTCCACGAAGTTGAGCTTCATCGTGGTGATCGGCTGGCCGTCGCGCAGCTTCACCGTGGAGTTGAGCAGATTGCGCACGTCGTACACGCTGCCCCACACCTCGGGCACACCGCGATCCACGTCGAGCAGCGTGTACACGGCCTCCATGCCGGTGCGCATCGAATACTCGGTGGTGAAGATCGTGTCGCGCGGCGTCTCCGCGAACTGGCCGAGGAACGCGAAGTTCACGGCGCCGTCGGGCACCACATCCGGGCGGTCGCCGGCCGCACGCGGCATGAAGAACGCGGTGATGTACGGCATCATCACCGGCACGGTGTTCGCATGGCTCTTCGCCAGCGCATCGATCCTCTCCGCGGGCACGCCCATATGGTAGAGCCACTCGGCGCAGATCTCCTCGCCCGTGCACTCGGTCATCGGCTTCTTGATGTAGTTGCCCGGCTTGTCGGGGAACAGACCGTACACCCACACGCACAGCTGGTCCTTGGGCTGGTTGCGGAACTGCTGCTGACGGTTCAGGGTCCAGCTCATCAGCCAGTTGGAGTCGGTCACGGTCACGATGCCGCCGGTCACCACGCGCCCGCTGAACGGGTCGCGCTTGCAGATGCGCTTGATGTACGGCGGGATCTCGCCGTCGAGCGTGGTCACGGTGGCGCTCATCCACTTGGTTGCCTGCGGGTCGGAGCAGAACGTGTCAGGGTGTCCGAAGCTCGCATCCTGCGCGGCGATGCGCCGCCACATGTCCCAGCCGCCGCCGGGACGAATCTCCGGATTCCACGCCGCGGGGGAGTGCTGGGAGCCCATGGTGGAGTTCTCCACGCAGCCGCCGTTGGTGATGAACACCAGATCGTTCTCGGTCAGATCGATCGAGCGCTCGCTGCCGTCCTCGTTGACGTCGATGCGCACGGCGATCTTCTTGGTGGGCGTGCTGTACGGATTGCGTGGGAACATGCCGGACGTGGCCTGAATCTTCTGGATCGTGTCCTGCCCCACGCCGGTGCGCTCGCGCTTCGGCCCGTCTCCGCCGCCGATCGCGAACTCCACGTTCTCCACTTTGGTGTTGTAGTGGAACTGCACGCCGTGGCCTTCGAGGTACTTCACCATCGGCAGGATCATCGACTCGTACTGGTTGTAGCGCGTGAAGCGCAGCGCGGAGAAGTCGGGCAGGCCGCCGATGTGGTGGATGTAGCGCTTGATGTACAGCTTCATCTCCAGCGCGGAATGCCAGTTCTCGAACGCGAACATGGTGCGCCAGTACATCCAGAAGTTGGAGTTCAGCACCTCGTCGTCGAAGAAGTCGGTGATGGGCTTGTCGTACAGGTCCTCGTCGGGCGTGAAGAACAGCTTCATGATCTGCTGCGCGGCCTTGTCGGACAATCCGAACTTGCCCTGCGTGCCGGCGTCCTTGCCGAGTTCCTTGGTGGCGCGGCACAGCGAGTAGTTCGGGTCGTCCTTGTTGAGCCAGTAGTATTCGTCGAGCACGGAGACGCCTTCGGTCTCGATGCTTGGGATGGAACGGAACAGATCCCACATGACCTCGAAGTGGTTGTCCATTTCACGTCCGCCGCGCATCACGTAGCCGAGTCCGGGGATCTCCAGACCGTCGCAGGCGCCGCCCGGCACGGGATCCTTCTCGAGGATGTGGATGTGCTCGCCGGGCATCTGCGCGTCGCGGACCAGATAGCAGGCGGCGCTCAGTGCGGCCAGTCCGGTGCCGATGATGTATGCGGACTTGCCGTCCACGCCTTCCGGCTTCTTCGGGCGGGCGAAGGCTTCGTAGTTTCCGCTTGAGTAATACATGTTCCCCTCCTTGGGTCGGGCCGCGACGATGCGGCTTATTCCATGCTACGGCGGGTGGCGCGGCATTGCCGGGATCGACGCTGCGGATCGACGGGCCGATGAGCGGGGTCGGCGGCGATCCGCAGCCCTTGGAGTTGGCCGGCGTCAGCGCCATTGTTGACGCCGTGATTGCTAGTATCGCGCTAAATCAACACGTGTTCAATAAACAGTTCCCGGCGGGTTGTCGGCGCGCTCATGTTACGTTCCATGTGATTTTGGGTGATGCAGTGCGACAAATTGTAGGGTTTTGTTGGTGGATTGTACGGACGACCATCGGTACAATGACTGGAAACGAGTCGTTGTCCGACGACTCGACATATCCGCACAGTTCCGCGGAGGTTTCGACTGGAAACCTTGGAATGTCAAGGATTCGGGGTCTCGATCCCGAAGGGGGACTGACTACTCTGCGGCGGAACCACGAGGTGCGTTATGAAGGATCCCGCCCCAAACCGGACCGATCGTCCGGATCAGCCCATCGCGACGACGTCGCCGACGCTCGACGACCCATCACTGCTCGACGCCGCGACAGTGGCCGAAGCGCTCAATACCGACGTCGATCACGGCCTGACCGCAGCCGAGGCCGCACGCCGACTGCAGGAATTCGGTCCGAACGAGCTCGCCGGTGCCTCGCCCACACCGAAGTGGAAGAAGTTCCTCGCCCAGTTCAAGGACCCGCTCGTTTATCTGCTGCTCGCCGCTACGGTGATCTCGCTGATCGCATGGTTCATCGAACGTTCCGCCAACCCGGCCGAGGCCGAGGCTCTGCCGTTCGACTGCATCGTGATCGTGCTGATCCTGGTGCTCAACGCCGTGCTCGGCTACGCGCAGGAGGCCAAGGCCGAACAGGCCGTCGCCGCATTGAGCCGCATGGCCGCCGCCCACGCCACCGTGCTGCGTGATGGACAGCCCGTATCCGTTCCGACCTCGGAGGTGGTGCCCGGCGACATCGTGCTGCTCGCCGAAGGCGACACCGTGGCCGCCGACGGACGTCTCACCGCCACGGCCGCGCTGCACGTGGCCGAAGCGTCGCTGACCGGCGAATCCGTGCCCGTCACCAAGAACCCAGCCACGCTTGCCGGAGCCAAGGCGCTCGGCGACCGTGCCAATATGGCATTCAACGGCACGTCCGTCACGCAGGGCACCGGCCGGCTCATCGTTACCGCCACCGGCATGCGCACCCAGGTGGGCAAGATCGCGCGCATGCTGTCCGACCAAAAAGAAGACCCCACGCCACTGCAGAAGGAGATCACGTTCGTCTCCAAGGTGCTCGGCCTGGCCGTCTGCGTGATCGCCGCGCTCGTGCTCGTACTGCTGGCCGTGGTGTACGGCTTCAACTCCACGCAGGACGTGATCGACTCCCTGCTGCTCGCCGTTTCGCTCGCCGTGGCCGCCGTGCCGGAGGGCCTGGCCGCCATCCTCACCGTGGTGCTTGCACTCGGCGTGCAGCGCATGGCCAGGCACCATGCCATCGTCAAGAAGCTCTCGTCGGTGGAAACGCTCGGATCCGCGTCCGTGATCTGCTCCGACAAGACCGGCACGCTCACCCGCAACGAAATGACCGTGCAGCGGGTGATCACCCCGTCCGGCGAGATCGCGCTCACCGGCACCGGATACTCCACCGACGGCAGCGCGACCGACCTTGACGGCAGGCCGCTCCCCGACGACGACCCGCGACTGCGCGAGGCGCAGCGTGTGCTGTCAGTCGGCGCGATTGCCAACGACGGCAAGCTCAACGACGACGGCACGATCGTGGGCGACCCGACCGAGGTCTCACTGATCGTGGGCGCCCGCAAGATCGGCGTAACCGATGCCGAGCGGTTCACGCGCGTGGCGGAGATTCCGTTCACGTCCGACCGCAAGCGCATGACCGTGATTGGGCAAGCCGCCACCGACTCTGCTCACGATGATCCTGCCGAGGCACCCGCCCTCACCGCCTACGCCAAGGGTGCGCCCGACGTGCTGCTCGGCTACTGCACGCGCATCGAGGAGAACGGCGCCATCCGCGCCCTCACCGACGCTGACCGCGCACGCATCCTCGCCGACGTGGAACGCCTCTCCCGCAACGCCTACCGCACGCTCGGCCAGGCGTACCGTCCGCTGAACGCCGCGCGCATCGACGACATCGACGGACTGGAACGCAACGACGACGGCACGCTTGCCAGGGACGTGGCCGATCAGCCCGACGTGATCGAACGCGACATGATCTGGACAGGCATGGTCGGCATCATCGACCCGCCGCGCACCGAAGTGCGCGACGCCGTGGCCGAGGCGCATGGCGCCGGTATCCGTACCGTCATGATCACCGGCGATCATCCGCTCACCGCGGCGCGCATCGCCACCGATCTGGGCATCATCGCGCAGAGCGACGAGAGTCCCGACGGCACCGACTCTGCCGGTCACACATATCCGCAGGCGCTCACCGGCGACCAGCTCGACCAGCTGACCGACACCGAATTCGCCGACGCCGTACGCAACGTGTCCGTCTACGCGCGCGTGGCCCCCGAACACAAGATGCGCATCGTCGACGCCCTGCAGGCGCAGGGCGAGATCGTGGCCATGACCGGCGACGGCGTGAACGACGCCCCCGCCGTCAAATCCGCCGACATCGGCGTGGCCATGGGCATCACCGGTACCGAAGTCACGAAGGAATCCGCCAAGATGATCCTGACGGACGACAACTTCGGCACCATCGTGGCCGCCGTGCGTGAGGGCCGGTCCATCTTCGACAACATCCGTAAGTTCCTGCGCTACCTGCTCAGCTCCAACATGGGCGAGGTGCTCACCGTGTTCGGCGGCGTGCTGCTCGCCGGATTCCTTGGCATCAGCGAGCCCGGCGCCAACAGCGTGACCGTGCCGCTGCTCGCCACGCAGCTGCTGTGGATCAACCTGCTCACCGACGCTGCGCCCGCCATGGCCATGGGCGTCGACCCGTCCACCGACAACGTGATGAACCGCAAGCCACGCAAGCTCACCGACCGTGTGATCGACGCGCGCATGTGGACCGACGTGATCGTCGTGGGGCTGCTCATGGCCGCAGTCACGCTGATCGGCATGGACCTGTATCTGCCCGGCGGTCTGCTGACCGACGACTCCGCGATGAACGTGACGCACGACGAGCAGATCGTCATGGCCCGCACCATGGGCTTCACCATCCTCGTGTTCGCGCAGCTGTTCAACGCGCTCGCCGCCCGCAGCGCCGACCAGACCGCGTTCCGTGGCATGTTCGCCAACAAGTGGCTGTGGGGCGCAATCGCGCTGTCGATCGCGCTGCAGCTGCTGGTGATCTACGTGCCGTTCCTGAACGTGGCGTTCGGCACCACGCCGCTCGACCCTCACCAGTGGGCCGAATGCCTGGGCCTCGCCGCGTTCGTGCTCGTGGGCAGCGAACTCTACAAGCTCGTGCTGCGCACGGTGGATAAGGCACGGAAGTAGGCGGGTGACGTGCCGTTCGGCGGCGTGCTGTCACGGTGTATATGGAATCGACCTTCGGTCGATACGCTGCCGTGGCGGCCTTCGGCCGAGATCGCCTCATCAGTCGGCTACGCCGACAGCTTCCCCTCAAGGGGAAGCCGGCATGCAGCGGTTTTTCTACTCCGACGTAGTCGGCCTTCCCCTTGAGGGGAAGGTGTCGAGCGAAGCGAGACGGATGAGGTGACCACGGTTGCAGCCTCCTATGGCGGCATCGCCCCAGGCCCGCGCCATCTTTCGGCAACGGAGGTTGAACGTTCACATTGTGTGGAATAATAATGGCTTAGACAGGCGCGTTACGGTGACGTGAAATGCGCTTACAAGACCAATACGGTTCGACAAAACGTGAACGCCACCCTGAATGGCTGGCGGCGAAAAAGGGGTGTGGGAATGGTCAGTATCCGTGATGTGGCACGCAAGGCGGGAGTTTCGCACCAGACGGTGTCCAACGCCATCAACTCGCCGGGCATCGTATCGCAGGCCACGCGAGAGAAGATCGAACAGGCCATCAAGGAACTCGGGTACAAACCCAACGCATCCGCCCGCCGTCTGCGCTCCGGCCGGTCCGACGTGGTGGCCGTGGGCATCTCCGCTGGCGAGAACCGCGCTCCGTCGCCCATCTTCGACGAGTTCCTGCACCTGCTTGCCGCCGAGGCGAACAACGACGGCAAGCAGATCATGCTCTACCCGCGCATCGACGAACCCAGCGAGATCAAGCACATCCAAAGCCTGATGGAACAGTCCGACGTCGACGCGATCGTGCTCAACGAGCTCGAAGTGAACGACGGCCGTCCGCGCTGGCTCATCGAACACCATCAGCCGTTCGTGCTGTTCGGCCGCCCGTGGAACCTGAGTGAGGAGGACGCTGCGCGCATCCCGTGGGTGGACGTGGACGGTTACAGCGCGATCAAGGAAATGGTCGGCCGTCTGGTCGCCGCCGGTCGCAAGCGCATCGGATACATCGGCTGGAACACCGGCACCGGCACCGCGATCAACCGCTATCAGGGCTGGCATGACGGCCTTGCGGAGGCCGGTCTCATCGTCGACGGCATGTACGACGGCCAGCCGATCGACACGTGGGCGATCGGTACGATCGAGGCCATGCGCGCCGGGGAGTCCGCGGCCGCCGAACTCTATCAGCGGCATCCGGGACTCGACGCCATCGTCTGCCCGTCCGACAACCTCGCCGTGGGCGCGCTCTCCAGCATCAGCCACATCGTGAAGCACGCGGTGATCGACGGCGATCCGAACGTGAACATGCTGTCACGCCCGGTATGGGTGACCGGATTCGACGATTCCGCGCTCGCGCACGCGTTCTCGTTCCCGTCGATCCGCCAGCCGCTCAACGTGGTGGCGAAGGAACTGCTGCGCATGACGCGCGACATGCTCGCCGGCGTGCCGATCACCGACGAGCCGCGCTGGCATGAACTGCTTCAGCCGGAACTGGTCTGGAGACAGTCGCCCTACGCCGACGTGGAACGGTAGAGGCTGTCAGCGTGCTCCCTCCGTGGGAGGGAGCACACTAGACCTACGCCTCGCTCGCGTCGATGCCCTCGTCGTCGTTGACGTCGGCGCAGTAGAAGTTCACGTAGGAACGGCTCGGGGTCGGGCCGCGCTGTCCCTGATAGTGCGAGCCGAGCTTGCCGGAGCCGTACGGGTTGTCGGCGGGGGAGCTCAGCGAGAAGAAGCACATCTGGCCGATCTTCATGCCCGGCCACAGCTTCACCGGCAGCGTGCTCACGTTCGACAGCTCCAGCGTGATGTGACCCTCGAAGCCGGGGTCGATGAAGCCCGCGGTCGAATGCGTGAGAATGCCCAGACGGCCCAGCGAGCTCTTGCCCTCCAGGCGCGCGGCGATCGACGAATCCAGCTTCACGTACTCCCACGTGGAGCCGAGGATGAACTCTCCCGGGTGCAGGATCCACGGTTCACCGGGGGCCACCTCGAACTGCTCGGTCAGGTCTCCCTGATTCTCGGCCGGATCCACATACGTGTACTTGTGGCTGTTGAACACGCGGAAGAAGCGGTCCAGTCGCACGTCCACCGAGGCCGGCTGCACCATCTCCGGGGTCCAGGGGGTGAGCGAGATGTTTCCGCTCGCCTGCGCGGCCAGAATGTCGTGATCGCTGAGCAGCATGTGGTGTTCTCCTTCGCGTGGTTTGCGCTGATGTGCGTCGGTCGTCGCGCGCCGGCGCGGCATTATACGTCTAACCCGTTCAGTCTAGCCGTCGGCATGGCCCTTCCGACCGTCGTCAGCGCTTCATCTGCCACATGGCGCCTAGCACGTTCTGGGTGTCGCCGAGATTCACGTTCTTCTGTTGCGCGGCCACTGCCAGGCATTCGATCGCGGCGAGCACATCGCACGGCAGACGCTTGCCCTCCGCCACACGTGCCGGACGACCGGGAGATGTGATGATCAGGCCGTTGGATTCCAGCTCCTCGTAGGCATGCTGCACCGTGCCGAGCGAGACGCCGAACTGCTTGGCCAGACCGCGCATCGGCGGCATGCTGGCACCGGCCTCGAGCAGGCCCACGCGGATCAGTCCGTCGAGCTGCGAACGGATCTGCTCGAACGCGGGCGTGGCGCTGTTCAGGTCGATGGTGATGAGAAAATCGTCGTCGCCATGATCGGCGTCGTGCGTGCCGGTCTCGGACGAGGCGAACAGATCCGTGATGTCGTCGTTGATGACGGACGTGTCCAGAATTCCGCTGCCCATGGCAATCCACCTTTCCCATCGTTTTCTCAAACTGTACTACTCGGTTAGTACGCCGCCGATATTTGAGTTCGCCGATATTGCAACGATTCTCGTCCGTGGTTCTCTGCCGGCTGAGGATGTCGCCGGCCCGGCGAGACAATAGAGGCGTCAAGGCTTTGCCGCCGTTTGCGACGGCGGTTACGAACATGTCTGCAACGACGAATCGTTGCGAACCATCAGGAGGAAACATGGCCAAGATTCTGTTCATCGTGGGTTCCCTGCACAAGGACGGCTTCAACAAGCAGCTGGCTGACGAGGCCAAGGCTCTGATCGGCGATCGCGCCGAGGTGGAGTTCCTTGACTACACCAACGTGCCGTTCTTCAGCCAGGACATCGAGTACCCGGCTCCCGAGGCCGTGTCCGCCGTGCGCCGCGAGTTCGTGCTCGCCGATGGCGTGTGGATCTTCTCCCCGGAGTACAACTACAGCTACCCGGGCGTGCTGAAGAACCTGCTCGACTGGCTGTCTCGCCCGCTGGAGCCGTTCCCGGCCGAGTCCTCCTCCGTGCTGCCCGGCAAGAAGGTGGCCCTGAGCTCCGTGGCCGGTCAGTCCGCCGGCGCCGGCACCCGCGCCAAGCTCACCGAGGTGCTGGGCTTCGGCAAGGTCGACCTGCTTGGCGATCAGCTGGGCGTGACCCTGGCTCCCGAGGCCTGGGGCACCGGCAAGCTCGGCCTGAGCGAGGATGACCGCAAGGCCCTGTCCGCTCAGGTGGATGCCTTCCTCAAGTTCATCGCCGAGTGAGGCATGCGGCGGTGCGGCTGATGGACGGTTTCCCATCCGAGTAGCCGCCCACTGCTATCGTCGTTGACGGCGGTGGTGCCGGATGGTGCACGGGTCCGACGTCTGCCGCAGATCGTCCAGGGGGCGCGTTCTACGGAGCGCGCCCCCTGTCGTATGTGGGTCCCATATGCCGTGCGGTACCGCGTAGTTACGCAGGCATTACGCGTAGTCACGCAGTCATACGGTGCCAAAACCCTGCGTAACTGCGCGGCGCAGTCTTCTTCCGCTATAGGGGGTGTCGTAAAAGCGGTATACAGTGAGGGGGTATTGGCGTTCCTGGATGTTATGTGATGTTGTGTGTTTCTGGGGCGCCGATCGAGTAAATCTCGTCAGAGAAGACCCTAATAGGAAGTATCCAGGAAGAAGACATCATGAGTTCTCTCACGCAATCGGTGAGGCCACTCGTGCGTCTGCGCAACATCGCAGTCGCCGTGGTCGCCACTTGTGCGATGATCATGCCGCTGGGCGCCACTGCATCGGCCGCCGGCACGCCGGGCATCACGGTCGGTCAGCAGTCCGGCTACACCGCCACCAAGATCTCCCATCCGAACGCCGCGCTTGGCGAGGACGACGGCATCGTCAACGTTGACGCGAACGGCAATCCGACTATGTCCGGCACCACGGGCGACCGCGGCCAGAGCTATTCATGGGCGTCCGTTGGCTACGGCGACTGGATGTACATTGGCACCTGCTATTCGCCGATGAACAGCATGGTCAGGCTGGTGTCCGCTACGACCGGCGTGAAGTACAGCACGCTCAAGGCCGGCGTCGACGCGATGTTCAACGGCGAACTGTATTTCGACGACGGTGTCATGCGTCCGGTGCTGCTGAAGGTCAACACCCGGACCGGCGAGGTGAAGCTGGTGAGCACGGCCAAGGCCGGCTCCGGCTACCGTGCCGCCGTCGAATTCCACGACAAGCTGTATTTCGCGGCCGGCACCGTCCCCACCCCGCAGCTGGTGGAGATCGACCCCGCCACCGACAAGACCCGCGTGGTGTACACGGGCAAGGCCGCCGAGGGCAAGGGTGTGTCCACACTCATCCGCGGTCTCGCCGTCACCAACGATCAGCTGGTCGCCAGCATGATCGGCAAGTACGGTGAGGAGGGCAAGACAGGCGCCTACATCGTCTCGTCCTCGAACCCCACCGCCGGTCAGGATTCGTTCAACATCATCGGCACGCAGGATGATTTCCTCGGCTACCCGGCGTTCCACACCACCGACAACATCGCGGGCGGTGCGATCTGGGACATCGTTCCATTCAACGGCCATCTGTACATCACCGTGGTGACGGGCACGAGCAAGATGAAACGTTCGTTCGCCCTGTTCCGAGGCGATCAGAACAGCGACGGCACGTGGTCGTACAAGCTGCTCGTCGGCGACAAGTCCAAGGGCGCGAAGTACGACTTCGGCTTCGGTGCCGATCGTTCCGGCGCGGCCAACATGGTGGTGTACAAGAACCATCTGTACATCGGCGGCTACAACGATCCGATGATCTCGATCCCCGACGTGCTGAAGTACAAGTTCGACGGTCTGTATAAGGATCTGCACGGTGCCGTGAACCTGTGGCGCATGGACGCCGACGAGAACTTCCAGATGGTCGCCGGCGAGGCGAACGACGCCTTCCCCGAAGGCCCGATCGGCACGATCGACGGCAAGACCATGCGCGCCGGACTCGGATCCGACGACGAGGCCAGCCGATTCCTGAACCAGTACGTGTGGCGCATGCAGTCGTACGACGGCAAGATGTACGCCGGCACGTACGACATCAGCGACATGACGTACCCCATCACGCAGTTCGTCAACGGCGATATCCTGCACCGCACGCCGGAGCAGTGGAAGAAGCAGATCGGATACATCGAGGAGTTCCTCAAGACGCTTGAGGACAGCCAGACCAACGCTGCCGCTGCCGACGGGGCCAATGCCACCGATGTGCAGTCCGACGATCAGAAGGCAGTCGCCAAGACCCTCGAGTCCGGCAATGCCGACGCAGTGCAGTCCGACGTCAAGCAGATGCAGGACCTGCTCGGCAGCATGCAGGACGATCTGGAATCCAAGCAGACCGACGTAAGCTCCTCCGCGGCCACGCCGATGGCCGCCGATGCCAGGCAGTACACGCTGCAGGACCGTGAGCAGTTCCAGACGTGGCTCCAGCAGCTGTACGACCTGTACCAGAAGAACAAGCAGTACCTGCCGGACGACCTGGTCAAGGAACTCGACCAGTGGCTCACCCAGGCCAACGTGGACAACTTCGGCTACTTCGTGGGTGTGCTCAAGTATCTGAGCGCCGCCACCACCGACAAGCGCGGCTTCGATCTGGTGGTCACCGGCGATGGTACGAACTTCAGCACCATCACCCGCAACGGTTTCGGCGACAACAACAACCACGGTCTGCGTGTGTTCGCCATCACCGACACCGGTCTCAACGTGGGCACCGCGAATCCGTTCCATGGCACGCAGGTGTGGAAGCTCTACGACGGTCGTGGCGACGCGGTCAACGCCTCGCTGAAGCAGAACTCGTTCGAATACGACAAGTACGACGCTTCCGCGCATGGTGTGAATGCCAACGGCCTGTCTGCGGGCATCGACTTCAACGGCAACACCGTGCAGTCCGTGCAGTACGACTACAGGACGCTTACCGAGGGCACCGACTACACGGTCACCGATGCGGGCGTGACGTTGAACAGCAGTCTGCTCAACGGCAAGGAGACCGGCAGCACGGGCAACGTGGTGGTGTTCTTCAACCGTGGCGCACGCGCGCGCCTGTCCGTGGCGATCAAGGACAGCACGCCGGGTGCGCAGCCGTCGCAGCCGGGGGCGAACGATGCCGATAAGAAGGCCGACGTCGACGGTGCCAAGAAGACTGTGACGAACGCGAACGGCAAGACCCAGGGCGAGCTGTCTCGCACTGGTACGGCCGTGGCGGTCATCGCCGTGGTCGTGGTCGTGCTGGCCGTGGCCGGCGTGGCCGTGCTTGTGGTTCGTCGCAAAAGGAGCTGACCGCTCACTGGTCTGAATGGGCGTTCCCTGCCGATGTGTGGGGAACGCCCTGTTATATGCGCGGCTACTGCTGTAGCTGGGGGATGTAGTCGGCGTAGCCTTCCTCCGCCATACGGGACAGCGGAACGAAGCGCAGCGCGGCGGAGTTCATGCAGTAGCGGTGGCCGCCGAGCTCGGCCGGGCCGTCGTCGAACACGTGGCCGAGGTGGATCTGCGTCTCGGCCGTGCGGATCTCGATGCGCGGACGGCCGGGCACGCGATCGTCGTCATGTTCGGTGACCAGATCGGCGCTGATCGGCTTGGAGAACGCCGGCCAGCCGCAGCCGGAATCGAACTTGTCGGTGGACAGGAACAGCGGTTGTCCGCTGACGATGTCCACGTAGATGCCGGGCTCGAACGTCTCGTCGTACTCGTTGACGAACGGACGCTCGGTGGCCGCGTGCTGCGTGACGGCGAACTGCTCGAGCGTCAGATCCCAGATGCGGTCCACGTACTTCTGACGGTTGCGCACGTTGTGGATCTTGGCGATGTCGATGTGGCAGTAGCCGCCCGGATTCTTCTCCAGATAGTCCTGATGATGCTCCTCGGCGGGGTAGAAGTTGCGCAGCGGTTCGATGAGCACGGCCGGGCGGCGCGGCTCGCGGTCGATCAGCTGCTCGATCGCGGCGATGAACACGGCCTTCTGAACGTCGTCCGTGAAGAACATGCCGGTGCGGTACTGGCGGCCGGAGTCCTCGCCCTGACGGTCCACGGAGAACGGGTCGATCACCTCGAGGAACAGCAGGCTCAGCGTGCGCAACGTCACGCGGGACGGGTCGAATTCCACGTGCACGGTCTCGGCGGCGTCGGTCGTGCCCGAGCATACCTGCTCGTAGGTGGGGTTCGGGGTGTTCGACTGTGAGTATCCGACCGTCGTGGCGGTCACGCCGTCCACGTTGCGGAAGTATTCCTGCAGACCCCAGAAGCACCCGCCGGCGAAGTACGCGGTCTGGGTGTCCGGTGCGGTTGTTGTGTTCTCGGTGTTCTCATCACTCATGCTTGCCAGTGTAGGCGAGCGTATGGCGCGCAGGCGTCTTGGCGCTAACGACGATGGCGGGGTTATAGGCCAGAATGTGTGTCTGTTTTGGCTTGTCAGGCCTTGGGATGATTGGTGTTTCTCTTGTTTGAGTTGTGTGGGCGGGGAACTTGAGGTCGGCCGGAATGTGTGTCTGGAATAGGTCGTAAGGCCTTGTGGAACAAGGGTTGAGCGGCTTTTGAGTTGGCGTGGCAGATTGGGTGGATGAACACACCCAGTTGCGCCGTGTGCGGCGAGTCGATGAAGCGGAATGGAAGGACGAGCGCGGGACGGATCAGGTGGCGGTGCCGGAACGCGGAATGCGGCAGTTCACACACTCAGTCACGTGACAACGGTGCCCGTGATCTGCGGTCCGGTTTGGATTGGCTGTTCTCGAAACAGTCGCAGGCCGAGCACCGTCTGCCGGCCCGTACGCTTCGTCGCAGGTGCGGGCTCATGTGGAGCCTGTGGCCCCCGGTGCCGCTGGTGGACGAGGTCCACCGCGTGGTGCATGTGGACGGCATCCACCTGCACCGGGATGCGGTGGTGCTGATCGCCGTGGCCGACGGGTATGTGATCGGCTGGCATATCGCCAGGAGCGAGCGGGCGGCCTCATGGCAGTGCCTGATGGGCAGGATCGCGCCGCCGGACGTGCTCGTATGCGACGGGGGAGGCGGCATCCTCAAGGCCGCGAAGACGATATGGCCCGACACGAGGATCCAGCGCTGCCTGTTCCACGTGCAGGCCAACATCATGGAACTGACCGGCATGAGGCCCCGTCTGGAGGCGGGCAGACGACTGCGCGCGATCGCCGTGGCGTTGGCGCGCGTCAGGGACAAGGACTCCGCCGCCGCATGGCTCGTCTCCTACAACCAATGGGAGCGGGACTTCGCCGCCTTCCTCGACGAGAAGAGCCGGCACGCGGACGGCAGCGTGAACGACATGCACCAGCGGCTCGTCAAGGCGCGTCGCATGATCCGCCGTCGCATCCGCGAGGGCCGGCTGTTCACGTTCCTCGACGAGGGGCTCACGGCCGACGGCCCGGTGCCGTCCACGAACAATCTCATCGAATCATGGAACGCGCGTCTGCGCGACATGCTGCGCCATCACCGGGGATTGAGGGCTATAGGAACAAGAGTGTTGCTTATGTTCCGGGTTTGGCCTTACGGCAGTAGGCGTGTCGGGGTGTTATTTTTCCGCGTGAAAAAATAGGGGCGTTCCTCTGGTGGGCTGGATGCATGAGGACGAAATCCAGCAAGGCGAAGAAATGCCCCGTGTGCGGGTCGGCGATGAAGCGGAACGGCAGGACGAGGGCGGGAACCCAGCGGTGGATGTGCGTCGCGTGTTCGCTGACCGGGGTCATGCGTCAG
>NZ_NEWD01000023.1 GCF_002234915.1 Bifidobacterium vansinderenii
CCACGTCCTTGGGGATCATGTCGCCTACGGTCCAGGTGAACGTCTCCCAGAGCCACGTATCCTCGCGTTCGATGTAGTCGTCCTCGTCGAGGATGGCGTATTCGTCCTCGATGTAGCGTTCCGCGCCGAACATGATCGCGGCGGCGATGGTGGGGGTCTGCTCCCAACCGTGGAACATGGGCATCTCGTAGAAGATCTCGACCTCGAGCCCGTCGCGGACCTCGCGGCAGTTCTCACCGAGCTCGTCGATGATGGTCTCGCATGTCTTGAGATTCGATTCGTCGATCGCGTTCTCGGCCGAGCCGAAGAACGTGGCGCATCCGGCGGTGTCCGCACGGTCGCGGGCCCAGCGGTCCAGTGCCTCGCGGTCGTAGGCGCATGGGGCGAGGATGCTGAACGCGGCCTCGAGCGTCGCGTCGGATGGGGTGAAGTCCTCCTCTTCCATGTTCCAGCGTGCATAGTCCCGGTCGATCAAAGTCTTTGCCGTGGCGATGGCGTCCATCATGGGTGTTCCTTTCCGTCGGGCCTTTGGAATCAGGCCGTGTGTTTTTTCTTGGTGACCTGCTGGTCAGCGAGAGCGTTACCCGGCGCAGCGGGTTCCGTCATAGGCGACGCGCGAGGGGCGGCGCAGCCGCTCCCCCGCGTGCTCGCGTTGACGGGTTCCGACCGCCGGGTATGCTCGGCTGGCCTGCCAGCAGGTCACCAAGAAACAAAAGGGCCCCACGCCCATAGGGCGTGAGGCCGGTATCGCGTCGGACGAAGTCCGACTCCACACGGGGATGGGCGTCCGCCGCCCCGCGGCGGTCCATGTGCTTCGACAGGAAAGGGAGTTTGAGGGAAGACCGTGGGTGGTCTTCCCTCACGGCCGTCGCGACCGCGAACCCCATATGAGGGGTTCCGGGAGCGACGGCCCGTTCCCGCGCCCGGGCCGCGCCGGGACCGGAGTCTGCCGGCGCGGCCGGGTGTCATTGGACGATGATGTGGGTGTCGGTCAGGGTGAAGGTTTCGGGGTGGGCGAACATGCGGGTGTAGCGTTCGGTCTGCTTGTCGGTCAGGCTCTCGTCCTCGCCGGTTGAGGGGTTGTATCCGGTGATGAGGAAGGTTCCGGCGATGATCTCGTAGATGTCGCCGTTTCTGTCGTGTAGGGCGCGGTTGAGGGGCAGTCCGTTGAGTTTGCCTTCCTCGTTGCAGTAGAGGGATACGTCGTCGGCGATGGGGACGCTTTCGATGTATCCGTCGACGATGTGCTGTTTGGCTTCGAGGGTGTCGGGGATCTCGGCGGTGCGGGGCGGTCGGCCGGGTTCGATAATGATGGCGTTGATGGTTTTCATGGGGTTTTCCTTTGTCTGGCTGGGTTTTATCGGGTGGCGTCGCGGTTGAGCAGTCCGCGTAGGTCGTCGATGTAGTCGAGTGCGATACGGCGGGATTGTTCGATGGTTTCGATGCGGTCGTTTTTGTTGTGCTGGTGCCATGCGATGGCGGCGGTGACTCGTGCGGTGCGGTATCCGATGTCGGCGAGCATTTGTTCTATGCCGGCGTCGGTCCATGTGGTCCAGTCGGCGTCTGGGCCGCTGTCGGGTTCGTTACGCCCGGTGATGATGGGGGCGGGCATGGTGTGTTCCTTTCCGTGGGGTGCCGCGCCCCACAGGGGCGCGGCCGGTTGTGGTTTAGCGTTCGAGCTGGTCGGCGGTGATGTGCTGGTCGATCATGGCGAGGATGATCGCGGGCAGCGTTTCGGTCTGGTCGATGATGAGGGCTTCGAGCGCGCGTCGGACGGCGTTCGTGGTGTCGTCGTCCGCCCATGCGAGGTAGGCGGCGGTGGCGAGGGGGCCGGCGCTGGTTTTGGTGTTTTTTGTGGCTTCGGCCATGGATTCGGCGAGGCGGCGGGTGCGGGTGAGTGCGTCGGTGTGTTCGGGGGCTTGGGTCATGAGGCGGGCGACGATGGTTCTGGACTGTTCGTCGGTGTGGGTGCCGATGTGGGTCAGGTCATGGTCGCTGGTGTCGGGGTGCATGGCGGCGAGAATGGTCATGTCGCGGTTGGCATGGCTGGCGGTGATGAGGTCGGCGGCCCATGCGAGTTCGTCCGTGGCGATGGTCTCGCCCTGCTGTGCGCGGCGGATGATGGACAGCAGTCGGCCGGTGATGTCGCGTCGGATGTCGTTGATGGCCTTGGTGGCGTTTTCCGGGGTGAGGGTTGCGGTGGTCATGGTGTGTTCCTTTCCTTGGGGTGCCGGCCCCGTGTGGGGCCGGCGGTGTTTCCGGTGTGGTGGTCAGCGGGTTTCCGCGTCGTGGCGGGCGAGGGCTTCGAGTGCCGGGGTCCGGTATGGTGCGGTGAATCGCATGAGGCGGCTTGTGGTGTTGTGGGGGCCGAAGGTGGTTTCGATGCCGGTGGGTTCGATGATGCCGGCGCGTTCCATCTCGCTGGTCGCGTAGAGGTTGTTGTGGTTTTCCCAGAAGGTCAGTTCGTCGGCCGTGGCCTGTCCGATGTTCTGGCTGATCGGTGAGATGTCGTCCTGTTCGGGGTCGGTGTTGATGATGCGGACGGCGAGTCCGTTGCCGGCCTTGTATCGGGTGATTTCGATGTGGTAGGTGTCGAGTCCGTTCGGGATGCCTCCCTTGTCGGGGTCGCCGTGCCATGTCGCGCCGCGGGTGGCGTCCAGTTCGTTCCTGTCCTCGTGGGACATGGCTCCCAGTGCGCGGTCGAACACGTACCAGTCGATGGTGGCTGTGACGGCTTTTCCGTTGATGGTGAGGGTCTGCATGGTGGTGTTCCTTTCCGTCGGGCCTTGGAATCAGGCCGTGTGTTTTTTCTTGGTGACCTGCTGGTCAGCGAGAGCGTTACCCGGCGCAGCGGGTTCCGTCATAGGCGACGCGCGAGGGGCGGCGCAGCCGCTCCCCCGCGTGCTCGCGTTGACGGGTTCCGACCGCCGGGTATGCTCGGCTGGCCTGCCAGCAGGTCACCAAGAAACAAAAGGGCCCCACGCCCATAGGGCGTGAGGCCGGTATCGCGTCGGACGAAGTCCGACTCCACACGGGGATGACCGTCCGCCGCCCCTGCGGCGGTCCGTTTCCCTCCTGTCGGTGTCGTGTCGCGGGAATGAGGACGGCGGGTCAAACCGTGGCGGCGCCGTCAGGCGTCTCCCGGTTTGACGCGCTCGGCCGCGTCCTCATCCCGCGGCGCGGCACCGATGGAGACACTGTCCCGGCCCGTCAGGGGCGGGTCCTTTTCCGCCGGCCGTGTGCGTGCCGGCGGTGGGATGGTGGGTGGGGACGGCCCCCGGCGCGTTGGATGCGCGCCGGGGGCCGGTCGTCATGGTCGCCAGTCGGGGATGCCTGTCTGGGCGTACTCGTCGTAGTCGTATCCGTTGGCTTCGAGGTCGTCGATGGCGGTCTGGTAGCCGAGTTCGTATGGGAGGGTCCATTCGGCGGGGTCCATCCACCATGTGTTGGAGACGCTGACGCCGTCGGTGAGGGCCTGTTCACCGGTGAGCCATCGGATCTCGCCCTGGCCGGTGATGAGCGCGAATTTGCCGTTCACGCCATCGGTGAGGTCGGCTTCGCCGTTCTGCCATGCGTCGATGGCGTTACGGCTGTCGGAGTCATATGGGCCGTGCGTGTGGGCGTGGGCGATGCCGTTGTGGGCCATCCATCCGGTCTCCCCGTTCGGCAACGTGTAGGGGAACGGGTGGGTGTTCTCGAGGCATACAGCGCCGTGGGTGGCGAGTCTGAAGTGGATGAGCGCGGCGCCGTTTTCGATGGCCTGCCAGTTGGCGTGGATGTAGGCGAGCAGCTGGTGGTTGTCCGGGTGCCGGTGGACGTGGAGGCGGTGTCCGTCGTGCCATGCGATGCCGGCGCCGTCCGGGTTGGTCTGGCTCATGAGGGCGAGGCTGACGGGGTCGGGCATGTGGCCGGGTTGGGCGGTGACGATGACGCACATGTCAGTGGTTCCTCCTTCCGTTCGCGGCGTCTACGAGGTGTTGGATGGCGTGGACCTTGTGGTCGGTGGCCTGTCGGGCCTGCACGTACGCCATGCGTCTGATGTCGGTCTCCTTGAGGCTGTGCAGGGGGTGGTGCTGGAAGAATCGCCACATGGCGTGCACCCATGTCAGGGCGGGTCTGAGCTGGTGGGCGGAGTAGGAGTTCCATGCGCCGAAGGTGCGTAGTTCGATGGTTTCGGGGTGGTCGTCGTTGACGGCGGTGCATTTGCCGTGGTAGGCGTCGTGGCGCAACTCGCACCATCGGTTCTCGTTGGTGGCGTGGCGCATGTTGAGGTCGATGGTCTGGGCGTGGTCGATGCCGGTCAGGGCGTGGTACCAGCGGGCCGGGGTCTGGCGTTCGGTGCGGCGGATGTGGATGTGGCCTCCGGCGCATTCGCCGCATCCGCCCGGTTCGATGCCCGCGATGAGGGTTTCGAGCTCGTCCATGGTCTCCGTGTCCCATGGGAGGGGCTGGGTCTGGTATTCCATGCCGCCATCGCATAGGCTCTGGTCGGGTTTCCATCCCGCGATGAGCCGGCTGTCTCGCAACGGCTCCGAGTCGTGGTGGCCGTCGATCTCGATTTCGAGACCGTAGGTGTAGGCGTGTTCGGCGTGGGGCACTCCCTCGTAGGGGTCGCGGTAGTCGGGTTCGGTGTTCCAGCAGTCCTCGCAGACGCAGTGCCCTTCGATGTCGTCCCATTCGACGCAGTCGGGACAGTAGATGTCGCCGCATCGGTCGCACACCTCGACGCAGTCGGCGCACAGGTGGGTGAGGCAGCGTTCGCATATCCGCTGGCAGTTGTCGCAGCATTCTCCGCCGCATCGCTCGCATGTCTCGATGCAGTCGGGGCATAGGACGTCGTCGCATCGGTCGCACCGTCTCATGCAGTCCTCGCAGCATCCGTTGCCGCAGCAGTCGCAGGTGCGCATGGTGTCGGGTGGCCATGGGGTGCCGCATGAGTCGCAGATGACGGTGGTGGTCTCGGTGTCGTCGGTCATGGTGTTCGCTCCTTCGTATCGCTTTCCGTGCCGGACGATGACCGGCGGCGCGTGCGTCCGTTCGCATGGCAAGGCGCGTGGACCGCACCACGGCAGGGGTGTGGCGGTGGAGGGCGGAGGAGTCGGAGGGGGCGTGCACGGGCCGTCGGCCGGCCCGTGCGATACTGCCCCGGAGACGGGGGAGCCCGGAGCCGCCCGGAGGGGACACGCGCATCCTTGCCATGCGGGCGGGCGTGCGCGATGCTGGGCGTCGGCCGGCACCCCGCGCCCGGCCGTTCCCTTTCATGCGGGTTCTCGCGCGCCCGGGCCGCGACGGTACGAGCGGCATGGGCCCTGGGCCATCCCCTCACGGGGATGGATCCACGGCGCGCGACGAAAAGCGAAGCCAGGCTCCCCTGAATGATTGCGTTCACCACCAGTGGTGGTGTAGACTGGATGCAGAAACACCACCGGTGGTGGTGTATCGGATCGCGGAAAGGAGTGGAAACGATGACGGGATCGACGATGCCGTTGAGGATGCGCGGGAAGGCGGATTTCCGGGCGCTCAGGGAGAAGCTGGGCGTGACGCAGCCGCTGCTGGCGAAGCGCATGCATCGGGACGTTCGTACGGTGAAGGCATGGGAGGATCCGAGGTTCCATTACGGGCCGCCGCGCGAGGCGTGGGACTGGCTGCAGGACCTGGAGATGGACATGTGGCGCAGCGTGGCCAGGACGGTCGCGGACGCCGAGGAGCGGCGCCGGGAGGCGCGCGAGGCCGGACGGGCCGACCCGGTGGTCTCGCTGCCCTATTTCCGCCATCAGATGGAGTACGAGAGCGTCGGCGCTCCTCTGGGATGGTTCCGTCTGGCGAACGCGGTGTCGGCCAGGGCCGGCGACGAGCTGAACGCGAAGGGGTTCAGCGTCGACTACGAGTATCCCTCCGGCGTGGAGAACTGACGGGGGCGACGGTTGACGCCGCCGGAAGCCATATGATATCCTTGTACAGGAAGTTGTACAATATGGATTGCGGGAGGTCATCATGGTGCAGGCGGTGGCGTACAGCACGTTCCGACAGAACCTCAAGGCGTACATGAGGAGGGTGAACGAGGATTCGGACACTCTGCTGGTCACGAACACGAACCCGGACGACAATGTCGTGGTCATGGGCGTCGACGACTATGACGCGCTGATGGAGACGCTGCGCATCTACGAGAATCCATACCTGCGCGGCAAGATCCTCCGCGGTCTGGAGCAGGTTCGTTCCGGCCGCGTCGAGGAGCATGGGCTCGTCGACGATGGAGAGTGATCGATGCTGCTGTGCTGGACCGAGGACGCATGGAACGACTATTTGTACTGGCAGGGGCAGGATCGTCGTACGTTGAAGCGGATCAATACTCTCGTCCGCGACATGATGAGGTCGCCGTTCGAGGGGATCGGCAAGCCCGAGCCGTTGAAGTGGGGCCTGTCGGGCGCATGGTCGAGGCGGATCGACGCGGCCAACCGCATCGTGTACACCGTCGACCGTGACCGGCTTGTCATCCTGTCGGCGCGGGATCATTACTCCGACTGATCCGTAGAGGAGTGAGGAATGGGAGGGGCCCTGCGGTCCCTCCGTTTTTGGTTCTTTCCCTATTGCGGTATTGGGGTATCGCGGTCTATCGGGCGGCCTTGATCAGCTCTTCGAGGCGGCTGTCGGGCATGGGCACGTAGGCCATGGTGGTTTCGATGCTGGCGTGGCCCAGGCCTGCGGATACCAGGTAGATGTCGTGCGTGGCCTCGTATCCGCGGGTTGCCCATCGGGTGCGGAGCTTGTGTCCGCTCCAGCCGTCGGGCAGGAGCCTGGATACGTGCTTGCCGATGTAGCTCGAGCTGGCGTGGCCGCCGAATCGTCCGGGGAACAGGTAGCCGTTGCTTTCCTTGATCCGCTCGGCGATGTCGAGCGGAATGGGCAGTATTCGCTGCTTGCTGCCCTTGCCGTGAACCACAAGTCTGGGCATGTGCTCGATGCCGTCCGAGCTTGCGGGCGGGTCGATGATGTCGTTGCTGTGGATCTTGCAGACTTCCTGGCGTCTCAGACCGACCTCCGCCATGAGTCGGATCATAAGCCGGTCGATGTCGTTGGCCCTGGCCTTGGCGGCCGCGATGTATTCCTCGGGGCAGGGTCTGGGATGAGGCTTCGGCGGCCTGATGGACGGCAGTCCGTCCGCGGGATTATCAGGCCGACCCTGATGAGTCTGCAGCCACTCGAAGTATTTGCGCACGGCGGCTCGAGCGGATTTGCGGGTTTCCTCCCGCCAGTCCTGGTCGGCGTACCAGCGCAGCAGCTCCGCTGCGCTGACGGTCATGGGGTCTCCGCCGAGGTCGCGTGCCAGCTTGGATAGCTGGCATCGTCGTGTGGATCTGGTGTCGTCGGACTGGCCGGCGGCGCGGAGGTAGGAGAGATACTGTTTGATGGACTCGCGCCATGGCTCCGGCGCGTTTATCTGTGTTTGTTTTGCCATGCCCAATCATGCAGGGCGTGATGTCATGCCACTCTCGTGATCACGACGCCTCCTCGACGGCCTTCATCATCGTCGTTTTCCTCATCCACGATTGTCGTATCGCATAACCCAGAGGTCCATGGTTCAAATCCATGCCCCGCTACCAACGAAGACCGGAAATCGAAAGGTTTCCGGTCTTTTTGTTTTTCACGCGCATCTATCCGCTCTTCACAGCGCCAATCGGAAGAAAAATCGGTGCAAAAACGGGCATTTGGCGCTGTGAAAACCAAATCCGGGGGCTACACGACCGGATTTGGTAGTCGAAACGAACTTGGTAGTCGAAACGACACAATGTGAGCGCAAACAATCGCCGTACGTGTCCCGTTTCGACTACCAAATCGGCTTACGTCCCGTTTCGACTACCAAATCGTCTCAGACCAAGCACCGACTACTTCGCGTACTGCTCCGGGTTCTTGTCGAATGCGGCGGCGCAGCCGGCACCGCAGAAGTAATAGGTCTTGCCGTTGTACTCGCGCTTGGCCGCGGCGGTGGCCGGGTTCACGCTCATGCCGCAGATCGGATCGGTCTCGCTGCCGCCCGCACCGGCACCCGCGTGGTGCATGCCATGCGCGTGCATATCCATGCCGTGCATATCGTGCGCGCCGGCGTCCTGCGAATCGTTCTTCCTGCTGAAGAGTCCCATGATGGTTCCTTTCCTTGTATTGGCTTTCATTTTCCTTGCGGAAATCCTGTATGGCCGCACGCGTTCGGGGCTGAACGCGCGCAGACGGTTGGCGTTGGTCACCACGGACAGCGACGAGAACGCCATGGCGGCACCGGCGATCATCGGATTGAGCAGCATGCCGGTGAACGGATAAAGCACGCCGGCGGCCACCGGAATGCCGATGCCGTTGTATCCGAACGCGAATCCCAGATTCTGCCCGATGTTGCGCATGGTGGCGTGCGCCAGATCGATGGCGGTGACCACGCCGGCCAGACTGCCGTTCATCAGCGTGATGTCGGCGGATTCGATGGCCACGTCGGTGCCGCCGCCGATCGCGAATCCGACGTTCGCCCGCACGAGTGCCGGAGCGTCGTTGATGCCGTCACCGACCATGGCCACCACGTGCCCATCGGCCTGCAGCCGAGCGATCTCGTCGGCCTTGGCGTCGGGACGCACTTCGGCGATCACATGATCGACGCCCACGTCGTGCGCAATGGCCCGGGCGGTGTCCTGATTGTCGCCGGTGAGCATGACCACGTCGATACCGCGCGCACGCAGCGCCGCGATGGCCTGCTTCGAGTCGGGCTTGACGGTGTCGGCCACGGCGATCACGGCTGCGAGCAGCCCGTCGACCGCCATGAGCATGGGCGTATGGCCAAGCGCCGCATGACGGTCGATCGAAGCGAACACGTCGTCGACGGACTCCCCCGCCGCATCCGGCATGCCCACGTCGTGGTCGTCCACAAGTTCGGCGTTACCAACGATCACGACATGGCCGCGCACGGTCGCGACGATGCCGCGGCCCGGAATCGCGGTGAATTCCGCGGCATCGTCAGCACCGTCATCCGAGCCGGCACCGACGGCGTCGATCCCCGCAACGGCTGAACCTTCATCCGCCGCCCGCACGATCGCCGCGGCCAGCGGATGCTCGGAATTGCGTTCCGCATCCGCGGCGAGCGCCAGCAGCTCCCCTTCTCGTCCGTGCCATGCGCCGAACACATCGAATCCGACGAGTTGCGGCGTGCCTTGGGTGATGGTTCCGGTCTTGTCGAGCACGACGGTGTCTACGTCGGCGGCGGTTTCGAGCGCCTGTGCGGATCGGACGAGGATGCCGAGCGTGGCGGCCTTGCCGGTAGCGATGGTGATGGACAGCGGCGTGGCGAGTCCGAGTGCGCACGGGCATGCGATGACGAGTACGGATACGGCGGAGACGAGCGCGTGCACGATCTTCGGTTCGGGGCCGAACACCCACCAGAATGCGCATGCCCAGATGGCGATGAGCACGACGGCGGGTACGAATATGGCGGAGACCCGGTCGGCGAGTCGTTGCACGGGGGCCTTGGAGCTTTGCGCGGTTTTGACGAGGGCGACGATCTGCGCGAGTACGGTGTCGGCGCCGATGCGTGTGGCGCGGTAGCGGAAGGTTCCGGTGCCGTTGACGGTGGCGCCGGTGACTTGGCTGCCGGCGGCTTTTTCCACGGGTATGGATTCGCCGGTGACCATGGATTCGTCGACGGATGAGTTGCCGGAGATGACTTCGCCGTCCACGGGCAGCTTGTCGCCGGGGCGGATCACCACGATGTCTCCCACGTGTACGTCGTCGACGGGGATTTCCGTGATCACACCGTCGCGTTCCACTCGTGCGGTTTTCGGTTTGAGTCCGATGAGTGCGCGGACGGCTTCGCCGGTGCCGGCTCTGGCGTGCGCTTCGAGGAGTTGCCCGACGAGCATGAGGGTGATGATGGTGCCGACGGCTTCGTAGTAGGGTTCGCGTACGTCTTGCGGCAGCAGGTTCGGTGCCGCGGTGACGACGAGCGAGTAGAGGAACGCGGCGGCCGTGCCCACGGAGACGAGGGCGTTCATTTCCGGTGCGCGGTGGATGATGGCCGACCATCCGGTGGCGTAGATGGGTCGTCCGGAGTAGACGATCACGGGCAGGATGAGCAGCAGCTGCCAGATGGGCGCCAGATGATAGAGGTGGAACATTGCCGAAAGAAACACGGGTAGCGTGAAGACCGCGGCCACGATGAGTCGCATGCGCAGGGTGCGGATCTCGCGTGCGGCGTTCTCCTCTTCGTCGGTCAGCGTTGATTCGGCTGGATTCTGTCCGGCGGGTGCGGCATTGTTCGCGCCGTCCGCAGCCGCGGTATCGGCGTGGCCCGCCGCGCCCGCATTGTCCGACGCGTTCTTCGCATGTTCCGAGTTCGCCGCAGCCGTCATCCTCGCCGCCGATGAATGTTTCCCCGGCAGTATGTGCAGCGTACCGTGCAGCATGTTCATGCCGCATGCGAATCCGTATTCGCCCGGTTCGTTTGGTGTGATCGTCAGCGTGGTGGTGCGGAATGCCGGCAGCGCTTGGTCCACGCCGAAGTCGGGGAAGACGACGTGTGACGAGCATTCGCCGCCTTCCTGACGGTCGAAGACGAGTCGTAGCGGGGTGCCGGCCTCCGCCTCGATCACGGCCGGATCGTATCCGCCCTTGACGGCGACGACGATCTCCTGCACGCCGTCGGCCATGACGGCTCGTGCGGCCTTGCGTGGCGCGAGGAAGAACCAGAGTACGCCCGCGCTGACGAGCGCCGCGACGCCGAGTGCGATCACGATGATCATTCGTCTTCCTTTCGTTTGCACGATGGTTCGTCGATAACCATATACCCCATGGGGGTATAATTGCAAGAGCGATATTCCTTATTTACCCGGAGAAGAATCATGACCAACGACGTCGTCAGTGCCACAGACAACACCACCGACGAGACCACGAATGGCGCCTGCTGCGGATGCCACGATCACACCGACCGCAGCGGCAACGGCGCCGATTCCAACGCTCATGGAGATGCGGACCACAACACGCACGGCTATATCCAGGACCAGAAGAAGATCGTCGCCCGGCTCAGCCGCATCGAGGGACAGGTGCGCGGCATCAAGCAGATGGCGCAGAACGGAGACTACTGCATCGATATCCTCACGCAGATCTCGGCCGCGAACAGCGCGCTGAGGTCCGTGGCGCTGCTGCTGCTCGACGACCATCTCAGCCACTGCGTCAAGCAGGCCAGCGCGCAAGGCGATCAGGTGGCCGATGACAAGCTCAAAGAGGCCAGCGCCGCCATCGCGCGCCTGGTGAAGTCATAGACAGTGAAGTACCAGCCGACGCGCGCCGGCAATGCACTCCGCAGAAAACAGGGCAATGCAGAACGACGGGCAATATGGAAATGGCGAACGCCCGCAGGCATTCGCCATTCATGCATTTATGCGCGAGGTACCCCGAATCAATTGGCACGCAACGCCACACCGTCGTGGAATCGCACGCCGCATCCCGAAAGACCAGACGATCCGGGGCGGCCGATCACCAGTGGTTGGCGCCGGGGCCCTCGAACTTCACGTTGAAGCCACGCTCGTAGTGCAGGAACATGTTGGCGCCGTAGCGGTCCACGTCGCGGTGGGTGAACAGCATACGGATGGCGAACGCGGTCTGCACGTCGGCCGGCAGGGCGCGGAACGCCTTGTAGGCGTCCCAGCCATCGGCGGCAATGGCCTGATCGGAAACGAAGGCGTAGCCGTAGCCGTCCTCGTTCACATAACCGAGGAAGGGCAGATCCCATGCGTCGTGCTCGGTGAGCGCGGCCTTGTAGTCCTCCACCTTGGCCAGCGCCTCGTCGGAGATGCCGAAGGAGCGCGCCACCTCGTTCGCGGCCGCGGTCTTGCGGTCGGCATAGGCGCCGTAGAGCGAGGTATCGACGACAATCTGCTTGTTGTCCGCCATAAGTCATCCTTTCTGTATGCATGCTCCCCAGTGAGGCACATACATGTCACATCCACGTTAGATGTAACAAAAAATGTCACACCCATTGTGATTTTTTCATCGTGCGCACCATCGTTTACCGAAGATTCGCACATGACACACAGTACGCCCATACAGCCGCGATTATCCAGTCGTTTCATGGAGTTGCAACGTTTTATTTTCCATTTCGTAATGACGCACGTTCTAATGACCACCACGCACGTTCTAATTCGAAATCGAACATTTTTCATGTTCATTTTCGATGTTCAAAGTTATGAAATGGTTACCCGCATGCTACGAAACGACGACCGTTGCCCAAAAACCGTGAAATTGCAACGCTGCATGGCGACTCACCACTTACAATGGCGGTATGACTGAAACAAGTAGTACCCAAGTCACATCAGCCGCAGCGGAGACTGCAGCTGAGGAAGCAGAGAAGAACTCCTCCACCACCCGCAAGGGTGCGACCCGCCGTAGGGCCAAGTCCGCGTCAACGACGACCAGGAAGGCCGCCGGTACCCGTAAGCGCCGTAGCACCAAGGCCGTTCCGGCCGACACCCCCGACGCACTGATTCCGGCTCCCGTGCTCGAGATCACCGATCCCAGCCAGTTCGGCCGCATCAACGTGCTCGACGTCACCCCGAACGAGGAATGCGGCGTCTACCCCGCCCGCGTGGAACTCGGCGAGCAGTTCACCGTCACCGCGCAGGTCTTCATCGAGGGCCGCGCCAAGGTGGGCGCCACCGCCGTGCTGCACACGCCGCGCGGACGCGCCGCCGCCAGCCGCACCATGACCTGCGTGAACCCCGGCCTCGACCGCTGGACCTGCGAGATGCAGGTCGGCGAGCACTCCGACGTGCTGCCGTGGGAGGACGGCTTCGCGGCCGTCAAGCGCCAGCTGGGCAACTGGTCCCTCGTTGTGGAAGGCTGGGAGGATTCGTTCGCCACCTGGCTGCATGACGCCAAGATCAAGGTGAAGGTCCACGACTCCGACGTGGAGAACGCGCTCGACGAGGGCGCCGAACTGCTCGGCCGCTGGGCCAAGACCCGCGACGCCGGTCTGAACGCCGACCAGAAGAAGGTGCTGCAGGCCGCGTCCGAGACCCTGGCGAACAAGGAGCTCACCCCGGTCGAGCGTCTTGCCGCCGCCGACAACGACGAGATCGCCGCACTGCACGACTCCAACCCGCTGCGCGACGGCGTGAGCCCGTCCCGCCCGGTGAAGCTGCTCGTACAGCGCCCCAAGTCGAGCTTCGCCGCCTGGTACCAGTTCTTCCCGCGCTCCGAAGGCGCCTACGTGGATCAGGAGACCGGCAAGATCGTGCAGGGCACGCTCAGGACCTCCGTCTCCGGACTGGAACGCGCCAAGGCCGAGGGCTTCGACATCGTCTACCTGCCTCCGATCTTCCCGATCGGCGTGACCAACCGCAAGGGCCGCAACAACACGCTGGTGGCCGGCCCCGACGATCCGGGCTCGCCGTTCGGCATCGGCTCCACCGAGGGCGGCCACGACACCGTGGACCCGCTGCTCGGCACCATGGACGACTTCAAGGCGCTCGTCGCCAAGGCCCACGAGCTGGGTCTGGAGATCGCGCTTGACTTCGCCCTGCAGTGCTCGCCCGACCACCCGTGGGTCAAGGAGCACCCGAACTGGTTCCGCCACAAGCCGGACGGCACCATCGCCTTCGCCGAGAACCCGCCGAAGAAGTATCAGGACATCTACCCGATCGACTTCAACGCCGACATGGAGGGCATCGAGAAGGAAGTCGTGCGCCTGATGAACCTGTGGATCGACGCCGGCGTGACGGTGTTCCGCGTGGACAACCCGCACACCAAGCCCGTGCGCTTCTGGCAGGACGTGATCGCCACCGTCACCAAGAAGCACCCCGAGGTGCTGTTCCTGGCCGAAGCGTTCACCCGCCCGGGCATGATGCGCGCGCTGAGCTACGCCGGCTTCACCCAGTCCCACTGCTACTTCCCCTGGCGCAACACCAAGGAGGAACTCGAGGAGTATCTGGGCGAGACCAACAGCGACGACGCCTTCTACCAGCACAACACGTTCTGGCCCACCACGCCGGATATCCTCACCGCCTACGTGCGTGACAACGGCATCGCCGGTCACGCCGTGCGCGCCGTGCTGGCCTCGATGGGCAGCCCGAGCTGGGGCATCTACAACGGCTTCGAGCTGATCGAGAACCGCCAGCGCCCCGGATTCGAGGAGCAGATCGACAACGAGAAGTACGAGATCAAGGTTCGCGACTGGTCCAAGGCCGATGAGTACGGCATCGCCGAAATGCTCACCAGCCTCAACCGCATCCGCCGCGAGCACCCGGCCACGCGCAGCTACCACAACCTCACGGTGCTACGCAGCTCCGATCCGAACATCCTCGCGTTCGCTCGCCACACGCCGGCCGAGTTCACCGGCACCGGCAAGCCGGACACGCTGATCGTGGTGGTGAACCTGGACGGCCACAACGCCCACCAGTCGCTCATCCACCTCGAGCTGGGCGACCTCGGCCTGCCCACCGATCAGGGCGTGGCGCTGAAGGACGAGCTGACCGGCCGCGAGTTCACCTGGGGCTGGGACAACTTCGTCTCGCTCGCCCCGTGGGCCGACGTGGCGCACGTGCTCAGCGTCCAGTACTGACGCACAGTCGGCGCTGATCTCCCGAGGAGTCAGCCGCCTACAGGCTCATGTACTCATATGCTCCCTCCGTGGGAGGGAGCTGGCCGCCGTCAGGCGGACTGAGGGAGGGATCCGCACCATCCAGCGTGCGGATCCCTCCCTTTGTCATGACGGCCGTCATGACATCTCCCTCCCCGGAGGGAGAACACAGGTATGGAAGCATCACGCAACCGGTACCCCCATCCATGCCATTCTGCGGTATCCTTGGTTGCGGTAACACAATAATGTCAACTCGTTGAAGGAGACAGACATGGCAGAGACGTTCAACGTCGTCGTCGAGATCCCGCGCGGATCCAAGAACAAGTACGAAGTGGACCACGAGACCGGTCGCGTGTTCCTGGATCGTGAGCTGTTCACGGCCATGGGCTACCCGGATGACTACGGCTACATCGACGGCACCCTGGGTGAGGACGGCGATCCGCTCGACGCCCTGGTGATGATCCCGAACTCCGTGTTCCCGGGCTGCGTGGTCGAGTGCCGCGCCGTCGGCCTGTACCACATGGTCGACGAGGCCGGTGGCGACGACAAGGTGCTGTGCGTGCCCGCCGACGTCCGTTACGACAACATCAAGGACATCGACGACGTCTCCGAGTTCCACAAGGCCGAGATCAAGCACTTCTTCGAGCAGTACAAGGCTCTGGAGCCCGGCAAGGAAGTTCTGCCCGGCGACTACTGGACCGGCGTGGACAAGGCCGAGGCCGAGATCAAGGCCGCTCGCGAGCGTCTGGCCGCTTCCGAGGAGAAGTGATCCAGGCCGCATCACGCGGCATCAGCCTGTTCGAGTCGTTCCTCTAGTGTGATCGCACCAAGAGAACGGCTCGAACGATAAGGCATCATCAACACGAGGGCGCATCCCGAATGCGGGGTGCGCCCTCTGCTATCATCGCGTTTTGTAATTCGCGAGAGACAGACGAACGGCATTCATCCGAATTCAAAGCCATCCGACGGCCCGCTTTTCAAGGCCGCGGCATCTGGCAGTTTGCTGTGTCATCGTTTCGTCAAGGCGTAGGCCCGCCCCAGAGGCGGTGTCGAGGCCCATTCCGACGATCGGCCGTGTTCCGAGCCACGCATGCCAATGCACGTCGGAATGAACCTTCAAAGGATCATCAGTGATCGTTGAGATTCTTCTTATTGCCGTTTCCGTGTCCATGGACGCGTTCGCCGTCGCCATCGGCAAGGGACTGACGGTCAGGCACGTCACCGGTCGTCAGCGCGCCACCGTGGGCCTGTGGTTCGGCGGCTTCCAGGCACTGTTCCCGTTGCTTGGCTATTTCGCCGCATCCACGTTCAGCAAGTATGTCACCGAGGTGGACCACTGGATCATCTTCCTGCTGCTGGCGCTGATCGGCGGCAACATGGTGCGCGAGGCGTTCGGCGAGGACGAGGAGAACGAGCACGAAAACGCGGCGTTCGACTGGCGTCATATGCTGCCGCTGGCGATCGCCACGAGCATCGACGCGTTCGCCGTCGGCGTGAGCTTCGCGTTCATGCCGATCAACATCGTGTTCGCCGTGATCGTAATCGGCGTGACCACCGGCCTGTTCTCGGCCGCCGGTCTGAGCATCGGCAACGTGTTCGGCTCGCGCTGGCAGAAGCCTGCGCAGATCGCCGGCGGTCTGGTGCTGATTCTGATCGGTCTGAAAGTGCTGCTCGAGCATCTCGGCATGCTGCCGTGGTGATCGGCAAGACCGCACGCACACAAAAGCCCCGCTTCGGCGGGGCTTTTTCATTGACGACTATGTATTATCGATCACAGCATCAGATGCGCCACGAGCGCGGCCACGTACACCGCGTATCCGAGCAGCATGACCGGCATCACGCCCATGCCCAGCCACGAGTATGCGGACGGACCGTCGATCTCGTTCCACCAGGATCCGGAGGCGACGAGCAGCAGCACGCCCAGCGCGATGACCACGACGAGCAGCACCAGGGCGATCCACGAACCGTCGGGAGCGGAGAGCAGACCGTGCATCAGGGACGGCAGGAACAGCCAGCAGGCCGCTCCGAGCGCGCACGCCGACACGATCAATCCGGTCGACATCGACACGATCAGATGACTGCGGTCCTTACGCCACATCTGATGGCCGAACGACGCGATGATGATCACCAGGAACGCGACGATCATAAACCACGACCATCGCGTGAACGTGGCGGTGGAATCGGGAATGCCACCCGGCACGATAAACACCACGGCGGCGGCGAACACGATCACGGCGAGCGCCCGGGAGAACACCGTCTGGGTGACGCCGTTCGCGAACGGCCATGCCACGATCATGACAGCCACGGCGAGCGCGGCCAGTACGCCGGATGCGATGACGCCGGCCTGGGTCAGTGCGCCGAGTCCGCCGACGAGGCCGATCAGCAGCGCGTAGGCGGCGATCTGGGTGACGGCCACGGCGAGCTGTCCGCGGCGGGTCACGTCCGATTCCGTGCCGTGCACGCGGGTGCCGTCCTCTTCGTCGATCTCGTGCTTCTGGCTGTCCTGGTTGCCCATGATCGCATCCTCCCGCATCGATGATTCACACTTCACTGTGGAACATGTTCTCACTATGTCTATCCACAGCTTATCCGCAGACGGGGTATGGGTCCGTCACTCCCTCAAGTGAATGCCGATGGAAATCGCCGGTAATGGCGGCTTTGTCCTATGGATACGACACGACCGTCCCAAATGTTGAACCGTGTTTCCCATACCGGGTCTTCTGCCTTATAAAGAAGGAAAATAATCTAACAAAAGGCGTAACGAAAGTTACAAGATTGCGGTCGTGCACGATAACATCCGCTTTGTACAATGAAGGATGTTGTTGTTCAGGCCCGTCGGGGCCAGGAATCGGGGAGACTACAGTGACGGATTTGACATTGATGACAATGGCGGAAAATCCAGCGTCCGTACTGCCTTCCCTTGCATTGCTCTCCCATCGCGTGCGAGTGCTGCCCATGGATGCTGCGTCGCTCGTGAAAATGCCCGAAAACACGATTCTTTTCCTTGACGCGCGCGATGATCTCGCCACCGCCAAGACGCTGTGCCGTCTGATCCACGCCTCCGGCCTGTCCACGCCGATCGTGCTGGTGCTCACCGAAGGCGGATTCACCGTGGTCACCTCGCAGTGGGGCATCTCCGACGTGGTGGTCGCCACCGCCTCGCCCGCCGAGGTCGAGGCCCGTCTGCGTCTCGTCTCCGAACGCGGAAATTCGTTCTCGTCGGCCTCCCCCGCGCGGCAGAGCAACGATCAACCGCAGGAGGGGCAGATCCGTTCCGGCGACCTGGTGGTGGACACCAACGGCTACACGGCGTCGCTGCACGGGCATCCCATCGATCTGGCTTACAAGGAATTCGAACTGCTCAAGTATCTGGTGCAGCACCCCGGCCGCGTGTTCACCCGCGCCCAGCTGCTGCAGGAGGTGTGGGGCTACGACTACTACGGCGGCACCCGCACCGTTGACGTGCACATCCGTAGGCTGCGCGCCAAGCTCGGCGGCGAATACGAGCATCTGATCGGCACCGTACGCAACGTGGGCTACCGCTTCGACCCGCCGGAGGACGACGAGCAGGACGAAAGCGCCAAGGCCGCAGCCGCAGCAGCCAAGCCCGTCTCCGACTGACCGCGCCGCGCACGAGGTCAGGGCGTTCGGATAAACCGGATCCCATGGCACGAGAGACGAAAACCGCGCGCATCCGGCGCATGCACAGCGAATACCGGATCCTCTGCGACGAGATCCCCGAAGCCGTGTGCGCACTGCACTTCTCCAACCCACTGGAACTCATCGTCGCCACCGTGCTCAGCGCGCAGACCACCGACAAGCGCGTCAACTCCGTCACCGGAGAACTGTTCGCCGCCTACCCCGACGCCGAGGACTACGCCAACGCGAACATCGAAGACATCGAACGCATCATCCGCCCGCTCGGCTTCTACCACTCCAAGGCCAAACACCTGATCGGACTCGGCCAGGCGCTCGCCGAACGATTCAACTCCGAAGTGCCCCACACCATGGAGGAGCTCGTCACCCTACCCGGCGTAGGCCGCAAAACCGCCAACGTGGTGCTCGGCAACGCGTTCGGCATCCCCGGATTCCCCGTGGACACCCACGTGACGCGCGTGACCGGCCGACTGCGCTGGCGCACCGACTGGAACACCAAGCACCCCGACCCAGTGAAGATCGAAAAGGAGATCTGCGCCTGCTTCCCGCCCGAGGAATGGACGAACCTGAGCCACCGGCTCATCCTGTTCGGCCGGGCCACCTGCCACGCGCGCAAACCCGACTGCGGCAACTGCCCGCTCGCCGACACCTGCCCGTCCTTCGCCGTATGAACAGACAGGCCGAACGCCCCGTCGAACGCCCGACCGACCGAAAACCAGCCCCCGCGGACCGTCACCGAGTATGGTGGTAGACATGCGCAGAGCACAGTCGGACCAGCACAGCACGGCACCCCAGGCATTCCCCCCGGTAGGCCCATCGATCGGAAACCCATCGGAGGACCTTCCAGACCAAGGCCGACAGCCCCAGCCGCTCTCCCGCCGCGCTCGCCGTCAGTCCGAGCATGCGCTGACGACCGGCGGAGTCAAATCCGTGATCGTTTTTCTTGTGGCACTGCTGGTGTTCGGCTGCGGCGGATACGCCGCGTACTCGATGATCGTGAATCGTTCCGCGCCCAGTCTGCCAATTCCCGGAGCCGCGCCGGGCGGGTCGATCACGATCGGCCTGACCACCGCTCCCGAGTCTCTTGACATCCGCAAACAGGACGGCGACGCCGTGGCGCAGGCATTGCTCGGCAACGTATACGAGACGCTCGTTCAACGCGGCGAGGACAACACCGCCCAGCCCGGCATCGCCAAATCATGGGATGTGTCGGACGACGGACTGTCGTACACGTTCCATCTGGCCGACGGCGTGACATTCTCCAACGGCGACCAGCTCAACGCCGACGACGTGGTCTACTCGCTGCAGCAGACCCTGCAGAAGCAGTACGTGGGGGCCAGTGACCTGACCAATCTGGCGTCAGTCAAGACCGCCGGCAGCTCCACCGTGGTCATCAAGCTTTCCGAACCCATGCCGCAACTGCCGTGGGTACTTTCCGGCCGTGCCGGCATCATCTACGACGAGACCGCGAAGGTCAACTACACCACCAACGCGATCGGATCCGGACCGTTCACCGTGGAATCATGGAAGAAGGGCGAACCGATCACGCTCAAGGCCAACACGTCGTACTGGGGCACCAAGGCGAAGATCGGCACGGTCGTACTGAAATACTTCGACGACGCCACCGCCGCAGCCAGCGAACTGAAGTCCGGCGACGTCCAGGCACTCATGCCCACCGACGCCACGAACGCGAACGATCTGAAGACGCAGGACGGCATCACCGTGGCACAGACCGAAAGCACCCGCAAGGTGGTGCTCGGCTTCAACAGCTCCGCCGACTCCCTGTTCTCCGACGCCCGCGTACGCCAGAGCGCGCGCATGGCCATCGACAAGAACGCGATCGTGCAGGCCAACGGCGCCGCCGAAACGCTGGGAGGGCCGATTCCCAAACTCGATCCGGGATACGAGGACCTGACCAGCCTGTATCCACTCGATCAGGCGAAGGCGAAGAGCCTGGTCAGCTACTTCCGACTGCGCACGATGAAGCTCGTCTACCCGTCGTCGCTGGGCGAGCAGATCGGCCAGACGATCAAGAACGATCTCGCCGCCGCGGGCATCCCCGTCGAGGTGAGCATGGTCGACGACGCCACCTGGCAGCAGACCGTGGTGCAGGACAAGCAGTTCGACCTGACGATCTATACCATGGACTCCAGCCATGACGCGGGCGACTTCGTGGCGCGCGACAACTTCCTGCAGTACACGAACGCCGAGGTGGAGAGCCTGTACGCGCAGGCGCAGGCCGCCACGACCAACGACGACTACGCGAACCGGCTCAAGGAGTACGCGCGCAAGCTCAGCGAGGACTCCCCCGCCGACTGGCTGTACGTGGAACGCCCGTGGGTGGCGTACAAGTCCACCGTGAAGGGCCTGCCCACCGCCATGGTCGACTGCTACCTCCCCCTCGCCAACGTCACCGTCGGATAGTCGATCTCCTTGTCGATCCGTCGTCGTTGAGCTCGTCGGTCGGGCACCTCATCCGTCGGCCTACGGCCGCCACCTTCCCCTCAAGGGGAAGGAATAAAAGTGGGATTCTGCCTTCCCCTCGAGGCTGAGCCGTAGAGGAGACAGTCCAGTGGACTGTCTCTAGGCGAAGGCGCGTCGATAGGCGCGCAAAACAAGATGTCGACCGTAGGTCGTCAACTCTTGCAGGACGAAGGTGGCACGCGAAGCGTGACGGATGAGGTGCCCGACCGACAACATCAATAAGCGCAACCTCCCTCGATCATTCCTTGTCACACAGCGTTTCTAAACTGGCGCGTATGACTGATAATGCTGAAGGCGCCATCAGCGCGCATCTCACCGCCCTGCCCGACCGTGTGGGCGTGGACGGTCTCGAAGACAAGTGGACGAAGGCGTGGAACGACGCCCAGACCTACAAGTTCGGTAACACCCGCGACCGCAAGGCCGTCTACTCCATCGACACCCCGCCGCCCACCGTCTCCGGCCATCTGCATGTGGGCCATGTGTTCTCCTACACCCACACCGACGTCATCGCCCGCTACAAGCGCATGCGCGGCTTCGACGTGTTCTACCCGATGGGCTGGGACGACAACGGTCTGCCCACCGAGCGTCGTGTGCAGAACTACTATGGCGTGCGCGTGGATACGTCCCTGAAGTACGATCCCGACTTCAAGCCGCCGTTCGAGGGCACCGAGGGCAAGAAGATCCAGGCCAAGGATCAGGTGCCCTGCTCCCGTCAGAACTTCATCGAGCTGTGCGAGAAGCTCACCGCCCAGGACGAGAAGCAGTTCGAGGCGCTGTGGCGTGAACTCGGCCTGTCGATCGACTGGTCGCAGACCTACCACACCATCGGCGAGCACCCGCGCCGCGTGGCCCAGAAGGCGTTCCTGCGCAACCTCGCCCGCGGCGAGGCCTACCAGAAGGACGCCCCCGGCCTGTGGGACGTGACCTTCCAGACCGCCGTGGCCCAGGCCGAGCTTGAGAGCCGCGAGTACGACGGCTTCTACCACAAAATCGCTTTCCGCTTCGAGGACGGCACCCCGATCTACATCGAGACCACCCGTCCCGAGCTGCTGGCCGCCTGTGGCGCGCTGATCGCGCACCCGGACGACGAACGCTACAAGAAGTACTTCGGCCAGTACGTGTACTCCCCGCTGTTCAAGGTCAAGGTGCCGATTCTGGCGCACAAGGCCGCCGAAATGGACAAGGGCGCCGGCATCGCCATGTGCTGCACGTTCGGTGATGTGACCGACGTCGAGTGGTGGCGCGACCTGAACCTGCCCACCCGTTCGATCATCCAGCGCAACGGCCGCATCATCATGAACGTGCCGGACTGGATCACCGACGAGGGCGGCAAGGCCATCTTCGAGGAGACCGAGGGCAAGACCACGTTCTCCGCCCGCAAGATCATCGTCGACCACCTGCGTGAGTCCGGCGATATGGATGGCGAGCCGAAGCCCACCAAGCGTATGACGAACTTCTACGAGAAGGGCGACAAGCCGCTCGAGATCGTCACCTCCCGTCAGTGGTACCTGAAGAACGGCGGCACCGACGAGAAGCTGAACGCCGAGCTGATCGAGCGCGGCAAGGAGCTCAACTTCCACCCCGACTTCATGCGCGTGCGCTACGAGAACTGGGTGCACGGCCTGAACGGCGACTGGCTGATCTCCCGCCAGCGCTTCTTCGGCGTGCCGTTCCCGCTGTGGTACCCGGTGAAGGAGGACGGTTCCGCCGACTACGATCACCCGATCACGCCGAGCGAGGACATCCTGCCGATCGATCCGACCACCGACGTGCCGGCCGGCTACACCGAGGACCAGCGTGACGTGCCCGGCGGCTTCACCGCCGAGAACGACATCATGGACACGTGGGCGACCTCCTCGCTCACCCCGCAGATCGTGACCCGCTGGGAGGAGCCCGGCGAGGAGAACCAGGCGATCCACGCGGCCACGTTCCCGATGGATCTGCGTCCGCAGGGTCAGGACATCATCCGCACCTGGCTGTTCAGCACCGTGGACCGCGCCCACCTGGAGAACCACTGCCTGCCGTGGGCCCACGCCACGCTCTCCGGCTGGATCCTGGATCCCGACCACAAGAAGATGTCGAAGTCCAAGGGCAACGTGGTGGTGCCCAACGAGCCGCTGAAGAAGTTCGGCGCCGACGCCGTGCGCTACTGGGCCGCGGCCGCCCGTCTGGGTCTGGACGCCACGTACGACGAGGGCCAGATGAAGATCGGCCGCCGTCTGGCGATCAAGCTGCTCAACGCCACCAAGTTCGCGCTGGCCATCGGCCGTGAGGACGAGAACCATCACGTGGGTTCGGCCGCCGAGGCCACGTGGAACCCGACCGACGTGACCGAGCCGCTGGACCGAGCCGCCATGGCCAAGATGGCGTTCGTGGTGCGCACCGCCACCGAGGCGCTCGAATCCTACGAACACTCCAAGGCGCTGGAGATCATCGAGAGCTACTTCTGGCAGTTCTGCGACGACTACATCGAGCTGGTGAAGAACCGCGCCTACGGCACGCCGGATGAGCACGGCCGCACCCCGAGCGAGGCCGCGGTGCTGTCCGCGCGCACTGCGCTGGGTCTGGGTCTGGACGCGTTCGCCCGCCTGCTCGCCCCGTACCTGCCGTACGCCACGGAAGAGGTGTGGCACTGGATGCACGACGGCGAAGGCTCCGTGCACCGCGCCGCCTGGCCGACGCCGGAACCGTACGTGATCGCCGCCTCCGGCGTCTCCCCCGAGACGCTGGCCTGGGCCGGTCGCGCCGTGGAGCAGCTGCGCAAGATCAAGTCCGAGGCCAAGGTCTCCATGAAGACCCCGATCCTGTCCGTGGCGCTGTCCGCGGCCGCCGACGGTGTGAACGCGATCCGTTCCGCCATCGACGACATCGCGCAGGCCGGTCGCGTGGTCGGCAAGTTCGATCTGGTCGAAAAGCACGCCGAAGAGGCCTCCGCCTCCGATGACGGCTCCGACGAGACCGTGATCATCGCCGCCAGCGAACTCGGCGAGCCCCCGGCCAAGAAGCCCAAGAAGAAGTAACCCCTTCTCAAGGCCATAACGGATCTGGTTCCCCTCACTGAGGGGAGCCGATCTGTTTTGGGCATCAACTCCAAAAACCAGCCCTCACGTACGAATTCTCTGATCAACCATTCCCGATCCACTCGCGGCAAACTCCAAAAAAGACAGCCTCATCCACCACCAATCATCTTCCCCGCACCGCAAGCCAAGCCCCCCTGCAACCATTGGCAACAAATTACGTAGCAAAAACTCATCAGACAAATAGTGGTGCCATGCAGAGTCGCACAGAAAAAAGACCTTCGATCGCAGTGGTGGACAACGATCCCTACACCTTGGAGATGTTGTCTACAGTAATACGAGAACGGTTCTCCGCATTCGATCTTGCTTGGACTACCACGCGCGGATCCACGGCCGTTTCGCGCTGTCTAGACAAGGATTCCCGCCCAAGTCTGCTTCTCGTAGACATGTCTCTCGGCGACCGCAGCGGCGTGCAGGTATGTCATGATATCCGCAAATCAGCCGCGCAGCCGGCCCTGCTCGCCATCACCTCCTTCACCCTTGAACGATACGCAGCCGAAGCCGCAAAAGCCGGCGCACAGGGCATTGTCCACAAAGAGTCAATATCCGACCTAGCTACATCGATTGCCGGAATCCTACATGACAATGTCATGACATTATCATTGCATAATGGCACTGTCGTTGTATTTGAGACTGCACCAAAAGCCCATGTCCGGCTTCGATCTGAGAAAAGCAACAAGCCAAAATTAACTGCCGTAGAAACAGAAGTAATCAAACGTTGCATGAAAGGTGAATCCTATATAGAAATCGGTCGAACCATGCATGTTACACCATCCACGGTTCGTTCTTATATCCATCGGCTTAATAAAAAACTCGGAGCCCGTACCCTCAGTCAGGCCATAGCAATATGGATCAGGCAGCAGGAGGATTTCATTGGAATCTTTGACTAATTTTCCTCATATCCTGATACGAGTTATTCGTAATGCCATCAGCGAATTCTGTGTTCCACCACAATTCACAACAAAGCAACGAAATATTCATATTGTAGCCGCGGTCATTAGCGCTATATCAAGTACCGCACTGCCTTTATATATGCATCTACAAGGAGATCTTCCGCCGCATACCTTGTGGTTTTATCTTTTATTCGCCGTAGTCACTCTCACCATTCCCATCAGTCCCAAGCCCGCGATTAGCACACTTATCGTACTGTTCAACATTGCCACGATTTCAAATAACGGACTGTTTGCATCATCACTGTTTTGGACGATACTATTGGGATTCGCCTTACTAGTCTACAATCAAACCAATCTGGGAATCTGTATTACATTCCTTATGTGCACGCTTACGGTTGATTGTTACCAAACGGCTATAGAATCAACAGTACAATTAGCCATTGCTAAAATATTCAATAATCTTCTTTACTATGCTGCCGCCTGTTGCATACCTCTTCTAGTTCTCCAACAGGAAAAAAACATTTCCCTCGTCAAGCAGCAGCAGCAAATGGATCAACAGCAACAAAAAATTGAGCATCTGCAACACAACGCAGCTGTCGCAAATGCTCTTCATGATTCAACGACCGAAGCACTGTCATATATTGTCATCGCAAGCGAACAGATATCAAACAAAAGCACGTCAATACAATCAGACTTGTATCATCATATTCAAGAGAATGCACTGAAAGCATTAGCCGGAACTCGCGATGCAATCCGTACACTATCAGCAGATACAGAATCCGATACTCCAGATGTGTATCCAGCACGCACTTTAACCGAAAATAACGTGAGCAGGTTACTACACGAAGAACAAACTTCGCTAATCAATCTTGGATTCCGCGGCGATGTCGCATATCAAGGAACGTTTGGACATGCGCCTTCCAAAAAATCCATGGCAATTACTGCTTTACTTATTAAAGAGTTATTTGCCAATATTCTTCGGCATGCTGACCCAAATCT